>CAWAQY010000001.1:0-303218 GCA_963784375.1 uncultured Chloroflexia bacterium
GCCAGGGCGGCGACGTCACCTTCGCGATCGACGAGCGAGCGGAGTCGCGCATGGAGGGCTTCCTCGCCGAGCGCGCCCCGGGGTCGCCTTCTACTCCGAGGACCGCGGCATGGTCAGCCCGTCCGGCTCGGACGCCGAGTGGGTGCTGGTCGTCGACCCGATCGACGGCACCCGCCCCGCGCTCGCCGGCCTGGAGTCCTGCTGCGTCTCGGTCGCCGCCGCGCGGCTCGACGGCGAGCCGACCATGGGGGATGTCGAGGTCGGCTGCATCGTCGAGATCCCGTCCGGGAGCCGCTTCGTCGCCGAGCGCGGCGAGGGGCTCGAGCCCGCGCCGCGCTCTCCGCGACGACCGAGATCGGCCGCATGTTCTGGACCTACGGCTTGCGCGGTCGCCCGGCGCGGCCGACGGTCGAGGTGCTCGCCGAGCTGATCGACGCCTCGTCGGTCGGCGGCGCGACCTTCGACCTCGGCTCGGCCACCTACGACATGACCCGGGTCGCCACCGGCCAGCTCGACGCCTACGTCGAGCCCGGCCCGCGGATGGTCGCCGAGGTCGAGGGTGCGGGCCGAGTTCGAGCGGGTCGGCGGCGGCGCGGTGCTCAACAACTCGCCCTACGACCTCGCCGCGGCGGCGCTCTGCCTCGACGAGGCCGGCGCCGATCGTCAGCGACGCCTACGGGCAGCCGCTCGACGACCGGCGGCTGCTCGGCTCGGGCGCCGAGTTCCAGATGTCGTGCGTGACGGCCGCCAACCGGGAGCTCCATCCGGCGATCCTCGAGCTCGATCGAGCAGCGGGCCTCCGAACGCAGCGACCGTGGCGGTAGATTTCCTCGCGATGCTTCAAGAGGTAGCGCTGGGCAGAAGTCCCTGGCCGACTACACCCATCTGGCCGGCTCGCGGACTGGTCGAGGAGATCCGCGAGCTCGCCGGCGGCTGCGAGGGCAAGCGGGTCCTGCACATCAGCGCCACCGCCTTCGGCGGCGGGGTCTCGGAGATCCTCTACACGCTGGTCCCGCTGATGCGGGACGTCGGGCTCGACTCCCACTGGCAGGTGATCATGGGCCGCGAGGAGTTCTTCAACGCCACCAAGCTCCTCCACAACTCGCTGCAGGGCGACCCGGCCACGCTCACCCGAGCAGTGGGAGCTGTACGACGCTACAACGAGATCAACGCCCGGAGCATCGAGGGCGAGTGGGACGTGATCATCGTCCACGACCCTCAGCCGGCCGGCGTGCGACGCGTCGCCGCGGACCACGCCAAGGCCTGGATCTGGCGCTGCCACATCGACCTCTCGGAGCCGAACCCGGAGCCGATCGCGCGGCTGCTGCCGCTGATCTCCGAGTACGACGCACCGTCTGGCACATGGAGCAGTACGTTCCCGGCGGGCTCGACGCACGGCGGCGTGCAACATCGTGCCGCCGGCGATCGACCCGCTCTCGCCGAAGAACATGGCGCTGTCGCCCGACGACGCCTCCTTCGTCTGCGACCAGTTCGGCATCGACGTCGACCGGCCGCTGATCTGCCAGGTCTCGCGCTTCGATCCCTGGAAGGACCCGATGGGCGTGATCGACGCCTACCGGATGGTCAAGGAGAAGGCCCCGAGCGTCCAGCTCGCGCTGGTCGGCTCGATGGCGACCGACGACCCCGAGGGCTGGGAGTTCTTCCACCACACCTTCGAGTACGCCGACGCCGACCCCGACATCAAGATCCTCAACAACCTCAACAACGTCGGGGCGATCGAGGTCAACGCCTTCCAGTCGCAGTCCGACGTCGCGATCCAGAAGTCGATCCGCGAGGGCTTCGGGCTGACGGTGACCGAGGCGCTGTGGAAGGGACGGCCGACGATCGGCGGCGACGTCGGCGGCATCCCGCTGCAGATCGAGGACGGCGAGAGCGGCTTCCTCGTCTCCTCGCCCGAGGCAGGCCGCGCAGCGCAGCATCGAGATCCTCTCCGACCCCGAGCTCGGCCAGAGGCTCGCCCGGGCCGGCAAGGAGCGCGCCCGCGAGCACTTCCTCACGCCGCGCCTGCTGCGCGACTGGCTGCGCATGTTCGGCGAGCTGGCGTTGACAGCAGCTGCACGGGCCTCGGCACCCGTCGCGCGGCTAGGCGTGACGCCGATGCCCAGCCGACCGCTGACGATCGTCTCCAACCGGGGCCCGGCGGAGTTCGAGCCGCGACGAGACCGGCGAGCGCACCGTGAGCCGCGGCGGCGGCGGCCTGGTCACCGCGCTCACCGGGCTGGTCGCGCACCGCAACGCGCTCTGGGTCGCCTCGGCGATGACCGACGAGGACGTCGCCGTCGCCGAGGAGGCCGGCGGCGAGCCGATCGAGATCGAGCTCGACGGCATCAACTACGACGTCTGCTGGTCGAGAGCGACCCACCGCCTACGACCGCTTCTACAACGTGATCGCCAACCCGATCCTCTGGTTCATCCAGCACTACCTCTGGGACCTCTCCAACGCGCCGGACATCCGCCGCGCGGAGGTCGACGCCTGGGAGCACGGCTACAAGGTCGTCAACGCCGACATCGCCGCGCGGTGCTGCGCGCGATCGCCGACCAGGACGACCCGCTGGTGATGCTCCACGACTACCACCTCTACACCGCGCCGGGCCTGATCCGCGAGGCGCGGCCCGACGCCTTCCTGCACCACTTCGTCCACATCCCCTGGTCGCAGCCCGACTCCTGGCGGATCCTGCCCGGGCGCTGGCGCGAGGAGATCTTCCGCAGCATGCTCGCCAACGACATCATCGGCTTCCACACCACCGCCTACTGCCGCAACTTCCTGCACTGCTGCCGCGAGCTGATGGAGCTCGAGGTCGACTACGAGCGCGGCGCCGTCGTGCACGACGGCCGCGAGACCTGGGTGCGCGCCTACCCGCTCTCGATCGACACCGACGCGGCTCTACCGCGCCGCCGAGTCCGAGCAGGTCATCGGCTACGAGCAGGAGCTGCTGAAGCGCCGCCGCGACCACCTGATCCTCCGCGTCGACCGCGCCGACCTCTCGAAGAACGTGCTGCGCGGGTTCACCGCCTTCGACGTCTTCCTCGAGCAGCACCCCGAGTTCCGCGAGAAGGTCACCTTCGTCGCCCACCTGCAGCCCTCGCGCCAGGACGTGCCCCGAGTACGCCGAGTACCTCGAGCGAATCGAGGCGCTGGTCGCGGTCGTCAACCACCGCCACGGGACCACCGACTGGATGCCGATCGACCTGCGGATCTACGAGAACTTCAACGAGGCGGTGGCGCGCTACAAGCACTTCGACCTGCTGATCGTCAACTCGATCTTCGACGGGATGAACCTGGTCGCCAAGGAGGCGCCGGCGGTCAACACCCGCGACGGGGTGGTGCATGCTGTCCGAGAACACCGGCGCCCACGAGGAGATCGGCGACTGCACCCTGACCGTCAACCCGTTCGACATCCAGGAGCAGGCGGACGCGATCCACCGCGCGCTGACCATGGACGCCGAGGAGCGCCGCCTGCGCGCCGAGCCGCCTGCAAGGCAGATCATCGCCTCGCCGCGACCCCGGCGACTGGGTCGACGAGCAGCTCGTCGACATCAGGGCCAAGCAGGGGGGGCGCGATGCGGCTCGCCTGGAGCGGCCGAACTCGCCCGCCGGGTCAGCCGCAGGTGCCAGGTGGCGGAGCCGGAGGGGCGGGCGGAGGCGAGGATACCGGGGGCGAGGGCGGCGTCGGAGAGGGCGCGGGTGGGGACGGTCCGGAGCTCGGCCGTTATCGGACCCGGGGCTGCTCCGCCGGAGCTCCCGGAGACCGGTTGAGGATACCGGAGTCTCCTGGTCGTGCGCCTTGGACGCTTTCGGGGCTTCGGCTCCAGCCCTCTTGCCGCCGTGCGGGATCGGGGCCGTGCCGGCTCGCCCGACCGGCGGAGGTGACGGCGCCGAGGCGACGCCGAGGCCGACGTCGGCGGCGGCGGCGGCGTCGGTTCGGGGCTCGCGATGAGCGAAGGCGCGAGCGCGACAATCGCAGATCGCCGCGACCCCGGCGCCTAGACGCCCGACGTTGGCCCATCTGATCTCGCGCTGGCATCACGCGATCCGGCCTCGCGGCGCCCGACTTCGCCCCCCGGCGGTCGATCAGGCTCGCCGAGGCCGACCGCTAACGCCGTGGGGCCGCCGTTTTGCACGCGAATACGAACTTGTCCTGATGCTCGATCCGGAGGCCCCGGACGAGCGTCGCGCGGAGATCGCGGACGGGGCGCGCAAGCGGATCGAGTCGGGCGGCGAGCTCAGGCACGCCGACGACTGGGGCGTGCGCAAGATGGCGTACGAGATCGAGCAGCGAAACGAGGCCGACTATCGCTTCTACCGCTTCGTCGCCGAAAGCCCCTGCTCGACGACCTCGACCACACGCTGAAGATCACCGACGGCGTGCTGCGCTTCCGGGTCTTCAAGGTCGACCCCACCGCCCCGACCGCGGCGCCCCCCGCGACGGGCCAGCCCGTCGCCGCGGCTCCGGGACGCCGTTCCAGCCGAAGAAACCGAAGAGCGCCCGGCTCGCCCGCACCTGGGCTCTTCTTCCTCGCAGGGGGCGAGAAACCGCCGCGCGGCGACTTAGAATTGGACCTCAACATGAAAGGAGCTTCTCAAGTGGCGGCCACCAACATCAACCGCGTCGTGCTCACCGGCAACCTGACCGCGCGACCCCGAGCTGCGCTCGCTCCCGAGCGGCACCTCGGTCTGCAAGCTGCGCGTCGCGTGCAACACGCCGCCGCAAGGACAGCGCCAGCGGCGAGTGGGTCGACAAGCCCAACTACTTCGACGTCACCGTCTGGGGCGCGCAGGGCGAGAACTGCGCCACGCTACCTCTCCAAGGGCCGCCCGGTCGCGATCGACGGGCGCCTCGAGTGGCGCGAGTGGGAGACCCAGGACGGCCACAAGCGCCAGGCGGTCGAGATCATCGCCGACACCGTCCAGTTCCTGGGCTCGCGCGAGCGACAACCCGGCCGGCGGCGGCGGCAACGGCTTCAGGCCGAGCTCCGACGTGCCGGCCGACACCTCCGACTTCGAGCAGGCGGGGGCCGGGCGGCGGTCCGCGGCGGGCGACGACATCCCCTTCTAGCGTCCCTCAGGCGCTCGCTAGCACATCCGGGCCTGCTGGGTGCCGGCACGGCGTGGCGCCGTGCCGGCGATTTCGGCTAGCGCCGCGCAATGCGCGCGCACGGAAGCAGACGAGGCAGCCGAGGCGCGAGCCGCCGCCGGCGCGGTCCCAGCGACCGCGTCCGGCCGCGCAAGTACACCCGCATCAACGTCGAGCAGATCGACTACAAGGACCTGTCCACGCTGCGGCGCTTCATCTCCGACCGCGGCAAGATGCGCTCGCGGCGCGTCACCGGGCTCTCGCGCCGCCACCAGCAGCAGCTCGCGCTGGCGGTCAAGCGCGCGCGCGAGCTGGCGCTGCTGCCCTACGTCGGCGAGCGCTGCGATGGCCCAGGCGATCCTGCTCGCGGACGTCGAGGACCTCGGCCAGGCCGGCGAGCCGGTCGACGTCTCCCCCGGCTACCTGCGCAACTACCTGGTCCCCCGCAAGCTCGCCCAGCCGGCGACCGCGGCTCGCTCGAGGAGGCCCAGCGCCGCCACGAGCGCGCCGACGACCGCCGAGCGCCAGGCGGCCGAGCGCGCCGGTGAGACCGCTGCGCTGCTGGCGAAAACCGTGCTGACGATCAGCCACCGGGCCGGCGAGGACGGCAAGCTGTTCGGCTCGGTCACCGCGGCCGAGATCGCCGAGGCGATCCAGGCCGCCCGCGGTCTCAAGGTGGACCGCAAGAAGATCCGTCTCGAAGAGCCGATCCGGGCGACCGGGACCTACATGGTCGAGGTCGAGGTCGGCGGCAGCGAGATCGCCAAGGTGAAGACGATCGTCGCCGAGGCGCAAGCGCCCGGCGGATAACAAGCGGATTAACTTCGCCCCGTGTTTGCGGGGAACGCCTCGCCGGCGCGACGGGCGCCGCCGTGTTTTGCTTGCTAGCGGGGCAGCATCGGAGGGCCTAGAAAGCGTCCGCCGGAGCCTCTAACAACGGGGCGATGGCAGACAACGGCACGTCCCCCACCCCGATCCGGGAGCCCGGATGGCGACCGCGCAGACACCTGCCCAGTCCCGCCCCAGAACCTCGAGGCCGAGGAGTCGGTGCTCGGCGCGATGATGGTCTCGGAGTCGGCGATCGACCCGGTGATCCTCGAGGTCCACCTGCGCGCCGAGGACTTCTACCGCGACCAGCACCGGACGATCTACGGCGCGATCATCCGCCTCCACGAGGCGAGCGAGCCGGTCGACGCGCTGACCGTCTCCGAGGCGCCTCGCCCAGGCCGGCGAGCTCGAGGAGGTCGGCGGCCGCGACCTGGTCTCGACCCTCGCCGCGACCGCGCCGGCACCCGGCAACGCCCGCCACTACGGCGAGATCGTCAAGCAGAACGCGCTGCTGCGGACGGCTGATCGCCGCCGCGCAGACGATCCAGCAGTCGGTCACCGATCGCGAGGACGAGCCGCGCAACCTCGCCGAGCGGGCCGAGTCGCTGCTCTTCAAGGTCGCCCACGAGGAGCAGTCGTCGGACTTCCGCGACGATCGGCGAGGTGCTCGGCGACGAGTCTCGAAGCTCGAGAAGCTCTCGAAGGGCGACGGCGGGGTGATCGGCACCGCGTCGGGCTTCCGCGACCTCGATCGAGGTCACGGGCGGCTTCCAGGAGGGCAACCTGATCGTGATCGCAGCGCGGCCCTCGATGGGGAAAGCGACGCTGGTCTGCAACATCGCCGAGAACGTCGCCGTCAAGGAGGGAAAGCCGGTCGCCCTGTTCTCGCTCGAGATGTCGGAGGCCGAGCTCGCGCAGCGCTTCATCGCCTCGCAGGCGCGGATCAACGGCGACAAGCTTCGCAAGGGCCTGGTCGCGAAGCGCGACTGGCCGGGGGTGGTGCGGGCCTGCAACAGCTCGACAAGGCGCCGCTGTGGATCGACGATTCGGCCGATCTCGGGAATGCTCGAGCTGCGCGCCAAGGCGCGCCGCTTGCACGCCCAGGAGCAGTCGCGCGGCGGGCTGGCGCTGGTGATCGTCGACTACCTGCAGCTGATGCGCGCCGAGGACCCGCGGCAGAACCGGGTCGAGCAGGTCGGGCAGATGAGCCGCGGCCTGAAGATCCTCTCCCAGGAGCTGATGATCCCGGTGATCGGCGTATCGCAGCTCTCGCGCGCTCCCGAGCAGCGCCCCGGCGGCAAGCCGATGCTCTCCGACCTGCGCGAGTCGGGGCAGATCGAGCAGGACGTCGGATCTGGTCATGTTCATCTGGCGCGAGGATCGCTACAAGGAGGACTCGGAGCGCCGCGGCGAGGCCGACATCATCATCGCCAAACACCGCCAACGGCCCGGTCGGCGAGCAGCACGCTCGTCTTCCTGCCCCACTACCCGAAGTTCGCCGACATGGCGCAGGGGGAGCAGCCGGTCGAGCAGGCCGCCGGCGAGGCGCCCGGACTGATCGAGGATGAGCAGGGCTCGAACGGCGCCGGCGACGACGCGGCTTCGGCATCGCCGAGGATTTCTAGGCTGGCCTCGCGGCCGCGAAGCGGTCGGGCCGAGCTGCGCGCTCGCGATCTGCGACGGCTCGGGTTGGATCCTCGGGCCCGACGACGTCGCGCGCCCCTGCGACTGCCGCGAGCGCGAGCTGGCGAAGGTTCGCTCGCGCGGTGTCTCATCGGTGATCCCGGCCAAGTACCGGGGCGCCTCGTTCGAGCGCCCGCCGGTCACCTCGATCGACGCGATGGTCGTCCGCGCGGTGCGGGCCTATTGCGACGAGGTGACCGAAAGCTCGCCGAGGGTCGCGGGATCTGGCTGATGGGCGACGTCGGCACCGGCAAGACGACACTCGCGATGCTGGTTTCGAAGACCGCGCTCGAGGCCGGGCGCACGGTCGCGATCTACTCACTGCCGAAGCTGCTCGCCAGGGTGCGGCGCACCTACGATGCGAGTCCCGGGGCGAGGACTCCTACCTCGAGCTGTTCGAGCGGCTCACCTCTGTCGACCTGCTGCACATCGACGATCTCGGGGCCGAGAAGCGATCCGACTGGGTGCTCGAGCAGCTCTACGCGCTGGTCAACGAGCGCTACGAGGCGAAGCGCTCGATCCTCGTGCGGCCCACCAACCTCGACCAGGCCGATCTCGAGGAGCAGATCGGCGCGCGGACGGTGTCGCGGCTGGTCGAGATCTCGTGGCTACGCTGCCGCTGTTCGGCGACGACCGGCGGGTTCGGCTCGCGTCCTGACGGCAATGGTTTCCTCACAAAGCCTCGCGGAGCCTCATCAACGGCTCGCCGTGCCCGGCACCGTAATCGTCGGCGTCCAGTGGGGCGACGAGGGAAAAGGCAAGATCATCGACCCGCTGGCCGAGCCGCTGCACGACGTCGTCCGCTTCTACGGCGGGACCAACGCCGGCCACACCGTCAGTCGCGCGACGGGACGTCCCTCCACCTCATCCCCTCGGGCATCCTCCAGCCCGGCGAGGTGCGTGATCGGCAACGGCGTCGTGATCGACCCGACGCGTCCTGCTCGAGGAGATCCGCATGCTCCGGCCCAGGCGGTCGATGTCAGCGCCCTCAGGGTCTCGGCGAACGCCCACCTGATCATGCCCTACCACGTGGATGTCCGACACGGCGGGCGAGGCGAAAGCTCGGCAGCCAGTTGATCGGCACGACGCGGCGCGGGATCGGCCCCTGCTACGCCGACAAGGCCGCGCGGCTCGGGATCCGGGTCCAGGACCTGCTCGACGAGAAGATCCTCCGCAAGAAGATCATGGCCGCGATGGAACGCCGAGGCGCAGCTGCTGCGGCCGTTCGCCAAGGACCCCGAGCTCGACCTCCACACGATGACCGAGGAGTACCTGACCTACGGCACCGCCTCGAGCCCCACATCGCCGACACGGCCCCACCTCTGCTGGGAGTGCTCGACTCCGGCGGGACGGTGATCCTTTCGAGGGCGCGCAGGGGACGCTGCTCGACCTCGACCACGGCACCTATCCGTTCGTCACCTCCTCGATCCGGTCGCCGGCGCGGCCTGCGTCGGGGCCGGGGTCGGCCCCGCCGACATCGACGAGGTCTGGGGTGATCGCGAAGGCGTACGCGACCCGCGTCGGGTCCGGGCCGTTTCCGACCGAGCTCGATGACGAGATCGGCGAGCTGATCCGCGAGCGGGCGTCGAGTACGGGGCGACCACCACGGGCCGGCCGCGCCGCTGCGGCTGGCTCGACCTGGTGGCGCTCCGCTACGCGGTGCGGCTCGACACGGATGAGCGGCGATCGCGCTGACCAAGCTCGACGTTCTCCCAGGCTCGACCCGCTGCGGGTCTGCAAGCGCTATCGCCACCCGGAGGTGCGGTGTTCAAGGAGTTCCCCTCCGACCAGTCGATCCTCCACGCCGTCGAGCCCTAGTACGAGGAGCTGCCCGGGTTCGAGGGCGATCTCGGCGACTGTCGCAACGAGAGCCGACCTGCCGCGCGAGGCTCGCGACTACCTCGATGCGATCGCCGACCACAGCCGGCGCGTCGGTCCGCCTCGTCGGGGTCGGCCCGGCGCGGGAACAGGTCGTCTGGATCGGCGAGGAGCCGACGCTGAAGGCGGCGTAGCGACCACCAGTCAGACTGATCTTTGCGGCGCCTGCGGCCGCGAGTGACGGCGAAGCCGGCCCTACGCCGCGTCGGCGGGCCGCAGCGGCACCACGTGCCCGTGTCCGTGCGGAGCCTCGGGGATCAGCTCCGCGGCCTCGGCCTTGCGCTCGCCGCGGCGGAGCATCCGCATCGCGAGGATCGTCGCGGCGAGCATCCCGCTCGCGGCGAGGCTGATCTGCACGCTGAGCAGCCCCTGCGTGCTCCAGTAGACGTCCTTGAGGTCGAGCAGCAGCGCCGCCTCGTCGAAGGTCAGCCCGGCGCCGGCGCCGAAGCCGAAGGCGAGCATCTCCTCGAGGCGCTCGTTCTCGGTGACGAGCGCCGCGCCGCCGGACGCGAACGCGAGCAGGATTCCGGGCACGAAGTGGTGGACGTGGGTGTCGCCGAGGACGACGTCGTTGGTCGGCCACCAACCGCCGCGGGATCCCCAGGTGCCGAGCCGGATCAGCGCGAAGGCGCCGAGGAAGCCGGTGAGGATGTTGAAGAGGACGGTCTCGCGCCGGGGCGCCTCGTCGTAGGCGGCCCGGCGACGCCGACGGTGTCGAGCGCCGCGATTCCGGCCGCCTCGCCGATCGTTTCGGGGGTCGGGACGTGCTGGCTCTCGCGCGCCGGCGCGGCCAGGCGCGCCGACCTCACCGGCAATCACGGCTCCCGGCCGCCGCCACCGCCGCGACCGCGATCCCGACCGTGATCCGCTCGGCGGTCTTGGTGACCGTGCGGCTTGCCGTCGCCAGGTAGACATGCGTCCAGTCTAGGTCCTCGACGCGGACCGCCAGTAGCGATGAATGTGACCCGTTCCGTTCGCAACGAAATAGAATCGTGCAACAGATGAAGAGGCTTCTGACTCCGGCAAGGACAGGGATCAGCGCGGTCCGCCACGTCGCCTGGTATCTGAGCTACCAATTGGGTGGCGGTCGCTGATCGATCTGCGCATCGCCACCGTCGCGCTCCCGCGGTCCTCTTGCTGGGCCTGGTCGTTCTCGGCCCGCCACGGCGAAGCAGAACGGCCGTCGGAGATCCCGCCCCCGCCGCCCTGGACCGTCTTCTGCCGGACGACTTCTCCGCAACCGAGGCCATCAGCGCGACGAGCATCGCCGAGCCCGGCGGCGATGGCTAGATGATCGCTCGAAGGGCTGCGTTCCGGCGCTGGTCGGGGCGAAGTCCGGGGCCAGAGCAACGGTGGTCACGGTCATGTACGCAGAAGTAGCCCCACGGACGTACGATGACCGTCTGCCGCAGCTCGACTCGCCAGCCGACCACTTGTCCTGGTCAGAATCGAGCGTTCTGCCACGAAGGCGCAGCGGACCTCGGTCACGGGGTCGCGCGCGATCAGCGACCACGCCGCCGCCGGAGGCCAACCTCCGCAATTCACGCAGAAGGGGGATCCATTGCGTCGGCTTCGCCATCGCCCGTCACCGGCCCTGGTATCGATGGGCCGCGAAGGACTCGAACCTTCAACCTTGAGCTTAGAGGCTCCTGCTCTACCAGTTGAGCTAGCGGCCCTGGTGCGCGCACGGGGTCGCGCGGAGGCGAAAGTTTGGTGAGGCGCTTCAGGGGGCGCCGAGCGCCGCGATGGCCCGCACTCGGCCGAGCGGGTTCTCGAACGGGTTCGCGCCGGGGGTGCCCGAGGCTGCCTGCGCCCTGCGACTGCTTGGCCTGCTTCTCGGCGGCGGCGATCTGCTGCTGGAACTTGGCCGCACTCGTCTTGAACTGGGCCAGCTCTGCTTCAGCGCCAGGCCTGGCGCCGGCTGAGTGGCGCGGTCGCCTTCTTGGTGGCCGCGTCGCCGGCGCGGTGTATCGCCGGCGAAGTACTCGTTGATCGCGACGCTGCGACAGCGAGCCCTGGCTCGGCTGCGGGTCGGCGACGATCCGCTGCGCCTTGGCCGCGTGCTGGATGTTGGTCAGCGCCTCGGGGCCGTGGTCGAGGTCTCGGCGAGTGATGTACGCCTTCGCGATCAGGTCGCGGCGCCGAAGTCGACTTGCCCGGGTTCAGCTTCAGGTACGCGGTCCCAGGCGTCGGCCGCCTTCTGGAACTCCTGGGTCGAGGCATTGGTGGATTCGCTGCCCGGTGCTGGGGTCGACGTCCTGCTCGCGGTGCCCGCGGGACGTGGACGCGGACGAGCGCGCAGCACCGCGGTCGGGTCCTGGGGGTTGGCCGCCGGCCTTCGCCTCGGCCGGCCTTGATCTGGCGGTCGAAGTTGGCCGAGCCGCTGCCGCCGCTCGAGTTGGTGAGCCCGACCGCGTCGAGGATTCCGCCCGCCCCACGCCGCCGATTCCGAACAGCAGCAGGCCGCCGCCCATCAGCACGGCGAGCATCGCGTAGACGACGCGGATGAAGTTGCGCCGCCGGGGGCTCTGGAGATCGAAGAGCATGAGTCGGGAAGGCTAGCGGGAGGCTACCCCGGCGCCCCCCCGGGGCGGGCGTCGACGTTCTTCGGCTGGTTGGCGGGGCCGAGATCCGCGCCAGGACGAGGCTGAACTCGAAGAGCAGCAGAAGCGGCACCATCTCGATCAGCATCGAGACCGGGTCGGTCCCGGCAGCAGCATCGCGACGACCGCGATACCAGGTACGCGTAGCGACGGTTCTGGGCAGCTGCCTCGGCGTCGCGATGCCGAGCCGCGTCGCGGTGAGGATCGCGACCGGATCTGGAACACCGCCCCCATCGCGATCAGCGTCAGCGCGAAGAAGCTGTAGTAGTCGCGCGCCCGGATCTGGACGTTGAACTGGTCGTCGTTGAAGTTGAGCAGGAACTTCACGGCCGCCGGGACGACGACGTAGTAGCCGAACACGACGCCGGCGATGAACAGCAGCGGGGATCATGCAGCATCAGCGGAAGGGCGACCTGTCTTCTCGTCGGGTGAACGCCGGCAGCACGAACGCGTAGAGCTCGTAGATCAGCACCGGCATCGAGATGATCAGATCGCCGCGTAGGCCGACACGGTAAGCGTCGTCATGAACGGCTCGGCGACACCGAAGGTGAGCGGCTCCTGATCGTCCGGGCAGCGGTGCGTTGGCGATGTCGAGGATCAGGTGGTTCTGCCAGAAGCAGAGCGCCGACGCGACGCGAAGACGACCGCGCAGACGATGCAGCCGCGTGCGCAGCTCGTCGAGGTGCTCGACGAGGCGTCAGCCGGTCTTCGGATATCGACTGGCCCGATCGGAGCGCATGCCGCGCTACAGC
Organism: uncultured Chloroflexia bacterium; assembly: GCA_963784375.1. Classification (GTDB taxonomy): domain Bacteria; phylum Chloroflexota; class Dehalococcoidia; order GIF9; family UBA5629; genus JBBIPA01. The sequence continues at coordinate 12,841 of CAWAQY010000001.1, forward strand.
TTGGGCTCGGGCGACGACCTCGCCCCGGCGGGCTCTCGCTCGCTTCGGCGGCTTCGCGGTCCGACGGCGCCTGCCGACTCTGCGGCTGCGTCTTGCCGAGCTGTCGCGTCATCGTCGTCGTCGTGCTCGCCGGTCACCGCGCCCTTGAACTCGCGGATCCGCGGCCGAGCGAACGCCCGAGCTCGGGCAGGCGCTTGGGGCCGAAGATGATCAGCACGATCACCAGCACGATCGCGATTTCAGGGTCCTACGTTGGGCATGACGGCGATGGTAGGACGGGAGCGCGGGATCAGGCTCTGCCGGTTTATTGCGACTTGGCGGCGACGTTGTGGAGCCGCGAAGTTGAGGTGGTAGCTGCTCCGGTCGGCTCGGCCTGGCCCTGGTACTTGCTGCCCAGCCGTCGCCGCCATACGGCCTCTCGACCGGCCGGTCGAGGCGCATGAAGAGAGATCTGCCCGATCGGCATCCCGTTGTAGATCGTGATCGGCAGGTTCGCGACGTTGGAGAGTTCGAGCGTGATGTTGCCCGTGAAGCCACTGTCGACGAAGCCGGCGGTCGAGTGGATCAACAGGCCCAGTCGGCCGAGGAGCTTTTGCCCTCGAGTCGCGCGACCAGGTCGTCGGGAAGGGTGACCCGCTCGAGCGTCTGGCCGAGCACGAACTCGCCCGGGTGAAGGATGAACGGCTGATCGCCCCGATCTTGACCATCTCGGTCAGGTCCTCCATCGGCTTGCGCACGTCGATGTAGGGGTGGCGCCAGTTGTGGAAGACGCGGAAAGCGTTGTCCCCGCGCACGTCCATGCTCGCCGGCTGGAAGCGCCTCGTCGTAGGGGTCGAGGACCAGTCTTCCGGCCTCTATTTCGGCCTTGATTGTGCGGTCGCTGAGCACCATGGGGGTCAGTCTATTGCCGGACTTAACGCGATCAACCCCGCGCTCAAGCCACGCCCGCACGTTCCGATAACAGGTCCAGGAAATGGAAGTAAGGAGAGACACCAAGAAGCAGGCCGAGCGCCGCAGCGAGGGGATGCACATCTGCCCCGAGTGCCGCTCGGACCTCTGTCCAGCCCGTCGAATGGTGGGAGCGCGACGCGGACACGTGGGCGGAGTCGCCGCCCCGAGTGCGAGTGGCGCGGCGGCGGCGTCTACGCCCAGGCGCAGATCGACCGCTACGACCGTCTCCTCGACGAGGGCGCCCGCGCCGTCGCCGTCGACCTCCGGGCCGACGCGAAAGAACATGAAGCGCGAGGCCGAGGCCGCCGCGCTCGTCCACGGCGCAGTCCTGCTGGAAGACTTCTAGGTCTTCGAAGTCTTCTGAAGCTCTTCTCGAGGCCGGTCGGGGTGGCGCTCGGCACCGGATCGGTGCCCAGGGTCTCGCGGAACACGACCTGGTGCTGGCCCTCGTTGGCCATGATCTGCGCCATCGGCTTCATCAGCGCCGGGTCCTGAAGATTCTGGATCGCGTCCGCGTAGGTGGCGATCGCGAGGTTCTCGAGCCTGACCGCGTAAGCGAGGAACGCGTCCTCGCTCGTCACCTCCGACAGCCCGGGCACGTCCTCGGGTCGCGGGGGCGCCGGGACCGCGCGGCCGAGGCCGCGCAGCATCTTGATCACGACGTCGGCGTGCTGCTGCTCCTGGCCGGCGAACAGCTTCGCGGTCGAGGTCTCGAACAGCCCCCGGCCGGCCGCCGTGTCGTAGACCAGCACCGCTGTCTGCTCGAGGTTGACGGCTCCCTCGATGATGTCGGCGTCGCCGGCCGAGGTGTCGGATTCCTGGGCGAAGGCCCGGCCGGCCTCGCCAGCCCGGGGACCGCCGCGGCCGAAGAGGGCGGCGCCGGCAAGGAGACCGTGGCGGAGCGCGTCCCGGCGGGTCGCGGCGGCCATCAGAACTTCACCGTCGGCTTCTGTCCCGTGATGATCGCCTGCGGCGACTGCTTGGCGGGGTCGCCGCCGGTCTCGACGCCGATCAGCACCGAGCTGTGCTGGGCGTCGTTGGTGGCGATCTCGGCGGCGAGGGTGCGGAGGTCGTGGTCGGGGATCTTGGGTATCGCCTCCAGGTAGGTGTAGATGCCCCACTGCTCGAGCTGGGCCAGGGAAGGCGAGCGCGGCGGGCTGGGTCTTCACCGTGTCGAGCCGAGCTGCGCACAGCGCGTCGGTCTTCGGCTTCACCGGCCGGCCGCCGATGTCGGCGACGGCTCCGCTGATCGCGGTCGCGTGGGCCTGGTCCTGCTTGCCGAACTGCCGGGCGAGCGCCAGATCCTTGCCCTCGAGCAGCGGCGCGAGCTGCTTGTAGGCCGAGACCGCCGCGAACTCGAACGCGAGCAGCGAATTGAGCACCCTGGCGTCGTTCGCCTCGTCGGTGGCGCCCGAGTCGTCCCCGCAGGCGGAGAGGGCGGCCGCCGAGCCGCCGGCCAGCGCGACCCCCGAGGCCTGGATCAGCCGCCGCCGCGAGAACGGGCGACGGAGGGAGCTGGCGGGCCTCATCGCGGCATCTCTATCAGCAGAGCGTCTGACCACGCCGTCGGCGACGAGGCCGAGCAGCTCGCGCTCGTCCTGCGGCAGCCGGCCTTCGAGGACCGCCTTCGCCCGCTCGACGGCGGCGCGGGCGCGGGCGCGGACCGCGTCGAGCACACCGGTTGCGGCGACGCGGTCGCAGAGCGCCTCGGCGCCGGTCTGGTCGAGGCCGTGGAGATCGACCGAGGCGATCTCGGGGTCCTCGCGGGCGGCGAGGATCAGCGCAGGTTGACGGTCCCGTCGAGCAGGTCGGTGCCCCTGCGCCTTTCCGGTCCGCTCCTCGGGGCCGGTGACGTCGAGGACGTCGTCGAGCATCTGGAACGCGAGCCCGATCCGCTCGCCGAACTCGGCCAGCGCCTCCTCGCCCGGCAGGCCCGAGGCGACCCGGCCGAAGCTTGGCACGCGCACTCGAAGAGCTGCGCGGTCTTCAGCCGGCAGCGCTCCTCGTAGCGCTGCTCGCTGACCGACATGTCGAAGGCGTCGTGGCGCTGGGCGAGCTCGCCTTGCGCGAGGGCGACGCAGCTGCCGCTGAGCAGGGCGATAAGCCTCGCATCAGGCGGCGGCTCCTCGGCACTGCCTGCGGGGCCGCCTTGGCCGTTGGTTGAAAGTTCGCGCGAACGCCCGCGAGAACAGGAGGTCGCCGACGGCGACCGCCCGTTGGCGGCCGGAGTTGGCGACGACCGTCGGCAGCCCGCGGCGGAGCGGGGCATCGTCGAGGACGTCGTCGTGGACGAGCGTCGCCATGTGGACGAGCTCGATCGCGGTCGCGGCGCGGATCGCCTCCTGCCCGGCGCCGCGTCCGGCACAGAGGAGGACGAGCAGCGGCCGCATCCGCTTGCCGCCGGCCGTCAGCGTCTCGCCGGTGTCGGCGCCGAGCTCCGGCCCCCAACCGTCGACCGTCTCGCCGAGCCGGCGCTCGACCTCGGTCATCCGCGCCGGCAGCCATGCCGCGGCGAGTCGGTCACGGCGGTGACCGGCGGCGGGACCGCGGACGGGCGGGTCACGACTTGGGCCCTTGGTGGCGCTGTGGATGGCGATGATGCCCCCGCGAGGACGGCGCAGCGGATATCTCGCCGAAGCCGGCGAGATCCATCTTCTCCGCGAGCGGTGGGGCGTGGGAAGGCCTCTCACCGACTCCGGCAGGTAGCTGTAGGCGTCGTCGTCGGCCGCAACCGCGCCGAGCATCGGCACGATCTGGTCGAACCAGAGCGGGTAGAAGCTCGCCAGCGGCGGCCGGGTCGGCGTCGTTATCTCGAGGATGACGAGCCGGCCCCCCGGCTCAGCACGCGGGCGATCTCCGCAGGCCCTTGTCGAGGTCGGCGAGGTTGCGGAGGCCGAAGCCGATCGTCAGGGCGTCGAAGCTCTCGTCTTTGTAGGGAAGCTCGAGCGCGTCGGCCGACTGAACGCCACGGTCCCGGCGGCGCGGTCGGCCGCCTTGCGGCGTGCGATGCCGAGCATCTCCTCGAAGAACTTAGCCGATCAGCGCCGCCGCCGGCGGCTGAGCTTCGTCGGCCAGCTCAAGGCGAGATCGCCGGTGCCGCAGGCTACGTCGAGGGCGCTGTCTCCGGGCCCGAGCCCGGCCAGCTCGGCGGCGCGCTCGCGCCACTGGTGGTGAAGCCCCGCGGTCATCGCCGAGTTCAGCAGGTCGTAGCGGCCGGCGATGCGGTCGAACATGCCGCGCACCTGCTCGGCGAACTCGTCGGACCCGCGGTCCGGCGCCACGTGCCCGGGCTCCGCATCGGGCTCGGCCGCGGGCAACGGCGTGATCGCGCTCGGCGTCCATCGACCTCAGGCTACGCGCTCAGTTCAGCGAGGCGAGGAAGTCCGCGAGATCGTTGAGCTTCTGAGGGGGCAGGTTCTGGTAGCTGGGCATGATGTCCGGCCCGACCTTCAGCGAGCGGATGATCGCCTCGCGCGGCAGCCGCTCTCCGATCTTCGTCAGTCCCGCCCCGGGCCGTCGTTGCCGTTCTCGCCCAGCTTGTGGCACGCGAGGCAGCCCGATTGGGCGGCTACCTCCTTGCCGGGGGTGAGCTGGGGGCTCGTCTTCATGTCGATCTCGGTCGGCGAGCCGGCGGTCGCTCCGAGGAAGGTCAGGTAGGCCATCGCGATGATCGTCGCGACCCCGGCGATCGTCGCGATCGGGCGGCGCTCGGCGGCGCTCCGGGCCCGCGGTCGTAGAACGGCAGCAGGAGGAGCAGGACCATGGCGATCGTCGGGATGCCGACCGTTGCCAGGGGGACGTAGGGCGGGCGGCTTGATGACCCGCAGCAGCTCGAAGAGGAAGAAGAAGTACCACTCCGGGCGCGGGACGTAGGTCGTCGTTGTCGGGTCCGCCTTCGGGCCCTGCTCGGCGCCGAGCAGCAGCGACATGACGATGATCACGCCGACGACGATCAGCGCCATCGCCGAGTCCTTGAGGATCGCGTAGGGGAAGAAGGGCTTGCCCTTCTTCTTCAGCAGCTCGTACTCGGTGAGGTAGCGCTCCTTCTCGGCCGAGTTCATCCCTGACCCCCCGGGGCTCCGTCGCCGCCGTCGGCTTCGGCGCTTGCCGGCGCCCCGTTGCCGGCCCGCGGCCTCGGGCCCGGCGCCGTTGGCGATCGCGGTCAGCTCATGGTTCGGGATTGACTTCGGTTGGTTAGCACTGACTAAACGAAAAGGCATGGCCCTGGCATTTACCGATCTGGGAAGTTCACTGGGACTTCTGGTGTGGGGCTGGATAATACCATATATAGTCCAGGCTTCAAGCTGGCAAACGGGTTGGATCAGTCTGGCGGCAATGGCATTATTCGCTACACTTCTTAATTTTTTCCTGGTTAGAAATTACCCCTCGGATAAGTCAGGGATTGACCAACAGGAAGCCAATAGTCAGGTAAAGGAGCCTATATTGACAACGTACGGCAAGCTTCTCCAGAATAGAACATTCTGGCTCATCGGCTTATCTTACCTGCTTATCGGATTTTCAATTTTAATCCCCTTTACCTTTATCACTACCCATGGTGTACAGTCTCTGGCAATACCTTATCAAACGGCAAAATGGTTCTTGATTGTAGTGGCTGCCATGCGGTATTATTGGCAAGCTCATACTAAGTCATCTCTCCGATAAGATAGGCAGGATTAAAATCATGATCATTTGCGATCTGCTTATTGCTGCTGGAGGGCTGGGAATGATTTACAGCAGCGACTTTCTTAACATTAATCCTGTCGTCCGCTGTTTTCGGATTCGGCTACGGGGCTTTATGGCCGGTTTACGCCGCTGTCGCCGGAGATTACTTCCCTAAAGTATTTTCAGGCAGAATCATCGGCTTGTGGACGCTTTATCTGGGGTTGGGTTCAATTTTCGCACCCCCACTGGCAGGCTGGACAATTGACAGTTCCGGGCATGTTTGTCTGGGCATTTGTCCTGACTGTAGCCAGTGCCGTGATATCACTGTTATTACTATTACCTTTATTATCACCCTCTTCTAAAGTTCAGGAAACTGATTTGCTCAATTGACAATCAAAAACAAAATGATTATACTTCGGGCAATTAAATAGTGTAGTAAGGGTGCATTCGGGCAACCGAGAACTTAATTGGAGCGCAAGTCGGCGTAATTCCGGCACAGTCCCGCCTACTGTTAAAGTCAGGACGCCAGCCCTGTTTGTTTTGTCTACCTCCGCGGAGCAAGGGGGTGGGGTTTTGTATTTATTAAGAAATCGAAATCCCCCGCTTCTGTGGCGGGGGATTTTCTATTGAATGAGGGAGAAAGCTATGAAAAGTAAAATTCGATTTCTCTGGATAGTCGTTACCCTGTTATTGGTAATCTATGGTTTTGCCTGCGGCAGTGGAGTTCAACCTCCACCAAAAGAAGTTGCCCCTCCTGTTCCGACTCCATCCCCCCAGGAAAAAACACCCCCTCAGGCTAAACCCGAGCCGGAGGAAGTGACTACATTCCCGGTGACGGTCACGGATGACCTGGGCAGGAAGATAACAATCAACAAACTACCCCAGCGAATCATTTCTCTGGCGCCGAGCAATACTGAAATACTCTTCGCCCTGGGGCTGGATAGCAGAATTGTAGGCGTTACCGACTATTGCGATTATCCTGAGGCAGCTAAATCAAAACCCCGTGTGGCAAGCTACGATACTCCCAATGCTGAAAAATTAATCTCCCTTCAGCCGGACCTGATAGTAGCCGAATCTATTCATGAAAAAACAGTGTTACCGGCATTGGAAAAGCTCGGTTTAACTGTTTTTGTTACCAAGGCGAAATCTGTCGATACTGTGTTGCAGGATGTTTCAAGATTGGGGCAAATAAATGGGAAGAGCACCGCAGCGGCAAAGCTGGTTGCTACATTAACTAACAGGATCAAAGCAGTGTCGGCAAAAACGGAAACCTTGCCAGCAGATAAACGTCCCAGAGTCCTCTATGTTGTGTGGCATCAACCTATCTGGACAATGGGTTCCGATACCTACATCGACGACATGTTCAGCCTGGCTGGCGGAAACAATATTTTTTCCAGGGATTTCAAGGAGTCCAGGATAGCTTCACTGGAATCGATTATCGCTAAAAATCCCCAGGTTATTATCGTATCGGGAATGGCAACAACCGGGGATCTGATATACAACGCTGTTAAAGGTGAGGATAGGTTGAGAACCGTAGATGCCATGGTCAATAATCGTGTTTTCAAGATTAAGCGACTCTAACCTGATAGAGCGTCCAGGACCCAGAATAGTTGACGGACTTGATGAGCTGGCTAAACTTATACACCCCGAGATATTTGGCACATTTTCAAAGTAATTACTCAATGACAAAGGAGCGAGGAATCATCTATATAACCATTTTGAATAAAATATTAGGGCGCCCGAGGGTAACTGAGGGCTTAATTGGAACGCAAACCGGTGAAAATCCGGAACAGTACCGCCTGCTGTGAAAGTCAGAACACCTGCCCTGCATCACATCATACCTCCGCGGAGGAAGGGGGTAGCAATTTCACAAATTGAAAAAATCCCTTGCTCCACCTGGAGAAGGGATTTTTTGTTGTTCAGAAAAGAATTAAACATGAAAAAGGAACCCATGAAATTCAGAATCTTTTGTCATTCACTCATCGTCGCACTTATTGCACTATCGATATGTTCATTTATAGCATATGATAAGCCAGCCCTTGCTGATGATTCGGGGCTTCTTAAATGGACCCGCATTGATACTCCTGGATCAGTTGCTGCTAAAAACGAGGTTGTGAGCCCTTCGGAAGTAAACCGCATAATAGCAGGCTCAGACGGCAAGACTTTCTATTGTGTAGATATTCCCGATGCCAGCACTACAACTGGCGGCAAAGCTTTATATAAATCGTGCGACAGCGGAAAATCATGGAGTGACGATATCGGCGAGCACATGTACCAGGAAATGTCTCCAGCAGAAAAAGCAAACTTCCGTGTCTGGACGATTGCCATAGGTCCAGACAATGTGAATTTCCTGGCTGCGGTTACCAACGGTCCTGCAAGCAATCTTCCCCGGAATGTATGGATATCGACCGATGGGGGCAACAACTGGCAAAATACTAACCTGACCGGCACCGGCAATATCAGCGCCGTAGATGTGACTAAAAGTAATAACACCTACCTGGTGGCAATTGGTACTCGAAATGGTACGGGCGGCGGAAATGTTTATTCGTTTAAATATCCAGGATATGGCGGCTGGACAAATCAGGGCTTAACGGGAGATATAATGGCGCTCAAATTCTCCCCTAACTTCGCCCTCGATGCCGCTATTGTAGTAGTCTACTCCAATGCAGGAGGGACTTATTTAACTACCGGCATCCACGATATGGTTTCTAACCCCGGTTTTACAAATTGGACCGCAATCTACGGCACACCGCCCGAGATCACTACATCGGGCACGGGTACTTCGGCAAAGGCCAGCCAGATTATATCTGCAGACCTGGAACTACCCAGCAATTTCTCGGGACAGGCTCCCAGCTTCCGTCGATATTATGTCAGCATCGATGCCCCATTGAACACTGCAGGCATCTATCGCTTTGACGATAACAATAGCAACTGGCTTATGCCTGCTACCAGCAGCAAAAGAATAGCCAGCATTGCTTATTTTGGAACCTACAGTTCCGGCAAATTACTGGCCGGTGAAGTTCTGGGAAACCCGTGCGCGGCCACGGTGATGACCTGGTTCACCGATGCACCAACGACCTGCCCCGGCACCTGCTGGTACCCTTCGGTGAAACCACCTACAGGCGCCAGCGGAAGCGATAACTGCACTGGTTCCGGCTACGGTAATGCCCAGGTTGCCTGGTCTCCGGATGGTTTAACTGCCTATGTGGGTACAGCAAGTACGGTTACCCTTATTCCGGGAGCGAATTGGCCTTTACCTTATTTAACCGGGAAAAGCCTGGATGAATCAGCCTTTTCAATAAGCCGGAACAACGGGCAAACCTGGAACCAGCTTTCTCTCATCGATACTCGAATAAATTCGTTCACCGACATTGCGCCTTCTCCCGACTGCTCTACTGTGTTTCTGGCTTCAACCAACAACGCTACCAACTGCTCGGGATTCGATAGTGTCTGGCGCAGCCAGAGTTCACCCATAGGCTTTACCTGGGAACGTGTTTTATGTAAACCTACTACCCACGAACCATGTGGTTCAGGGCAAACCGATACGGCAATCTTAAGGTTGGCTGGGAATAGAACTGACGGCCACTACATTTTCTGGGCAGCTACTGGGACAAAATCTCTCTGGTGGTCTGCTGATCGCGGCGATTGGTGGGGAAATATCAACCCGAGATTCAATGTCCAGGATATGGCAGTCGAAGATAGCAATACTTTGTTTATATTGAGCTCAGGCGGGCAAGTTCAAAAATTTACCTTCAATTCTTCCGGGTGGTCTTCTTTAAAAACGATAAGCACGGGACTGGATTCGGGCTATAGCATTGCCACTGCTTATACCGGAATAACTCCTGATAACGACAAGGGGAACATTATCGTGGGAGGTTCAGGCAGCGGTAATTTCGACGTGGCTTATTCTACAGATGACGGTGCAACTTTTATTGTCATCCCCAAAATACTACCTACACGGGACAATACCATGGTCGTCGCCAGTTCAGGCTATAAAACCGACGGTTATATCCTGGCTATTAACTCCGGAGGAATGTATGCCTGGGGAATCTATACCGGAATAACTGCTGATTGGGAGACATGGTGGGGTGGCCCGAGTTTCCCCAGCTCCGTTACCGGGCTTGTCCATATCAAGAAAATACGGGTTTTATTTCCCTACTCCAGCCAGTCTGTTTTCATCGGCGACTCCATATATCCGATGGTCTTCTGCCCTTGCCAACCTTGATCCGACTATTTCATTTGGAACACAACCGACCACCAGGTTCAGGATCTGCGGCGGATTAGAATCGGGCGACAACATAACCGTTTATGCTATTGACCAGAGACCAAACGCGCCACCCGTTGGGGGAGTCTGGTGTTACATCGACTGCTTATCCTGGAACGGACCTGTGCCGGCTGATCCTGTTAGCCTTAATCCGGTTGGCTTTGACCCTGTATCCGGGAGAGCCGGGCAAATCAATGTAAAATGGAAACCTCAATGCCTTTCAAAGGGATATCAATTTCAGCTATCTAACGACATAGACTTCACCGCGCTGGTTGCTGATATCGGCAGTGTCTGGGGAGGTCCATTCTATACACCTCCTGATCTGGATGCGCCGGCCTTAATAATCCCCGCCGGCGGAGGCAGAATAGTCGATGCCTCGGGTACTGTCTGGAGAATACCTGCTTTAAACGCAAATCATACCTATTACTGGAGAATCAAGGTAAAAAGTGTGGTCACCGGCGACAACATCGAAAGCCCCTGGTCGTGGCGGGAGAGTTTCAGGGTGACCCAGGGGCTGCCTGTCACCAATCCATATTACGGACTACAACTATTAGCACCCGATAATGCCTGCGGTTGTTTGCCGGATGCCCCACTGTGTTTCTCATGGGCGCCTTTCAAAGAAACGGCTTCTTATAGATTGGAGCTTTCGGACAAGGCAGACATGAGTGCCCCTTTGATGGCCGCCAGCACACCGACCACGGCCTACCAATTCCAGGATAAGCTCAAGCCCGGAATGTATTTCTGGAGAGTCAGGGCGGAAAAGCCGTTCCCCAGTGAATGGAGTGCTGTATTCAGTTTCAGTGTCCGATCCGAAACAGCAACTCGGGTACCAGAGCAGGGATTGCCTGTACCGGTCTGGGCATTAGCAATTATGATCGCAGGAGCCGTTCTGGTAATCGTGATAGTACTGCTAATTATTAAAACTGCCCGCAGAGATAAATTCGCCGGCTATTAGAATAATTTCAATAAAAAGTTATTGTCAAATCTGAAAGATTGATTTATACTTTTTCTCATAACCTATCGACAATCATTGACCAGGCAGCTATAATAGTTCTAATATAGAGTAATGAAATTTATTACAAGATTTCAAAAGAAGTCTCACCCCCGGTTCCCAGCCTTCTTTTTATTGCGTTTGCTAGTGCCCATTTTGGTGATCGTCCTCAGTTTATCTTTCGTTGTTACCCCGGTCCTGGCATTACCCACAATCATCGGGTCAGCACTGCCCACAGGGCAGGTAGGTACCGCCTATTTAGCAATACTCACTGCCGTTCCACTTTCCGGCACACCAACCTGGGCGGTTACCAGTGGCGCGCTGCCGCCCGGGATTACACTCACTCCTAGTAATGGGACTATTTCGGGTACACCTACTGCCGCAGGAACATTCCCTTTCTTCGTCCAGGTTACTGATTCTTCCGGCACTTCTCCTCAACAGAGTTTCTTCATAACCATCTCCCCACCGCCGTTTACGATTGCCACGACCGACATGCCCCAGAGCAAGGAAGGATCCAGCTATACGGTTACATTAAGTGTCACGGGAGGGACATCACCATTTAACTGGAACCTGGCCAGCGGCACTCTACCTTTAGGTTTAACGCTGCAGGCAACGAGCGGTGTGATCAGTGGCACTATAAGCAAGGGAACCGCCGGAACCAGCACATTTATAGTCAATGTAACTGACAGCTCATCACCCCCAAGAAGTGCACAAAGAACATTCAGCATCTATATTGAAAAGGGCGCTTACCAGACTATAGTAACTATCTCTACAGGATTGACAGGCGCCAGCACCAAGGTATTTGTTGACACCAAAACAACCAGTACATTAAGGGGTGGTGAATCGGTTACACTCACTTTCGACCTGGCAACCACCCATGCGATTTCGGTTGATCCGATAGTGGCAAGCTCGACCGATAATAATGTCAGATACAAGGCCAAAGATGAAACCATAACTGTATCCGAACAACAGCCTAACGCCGATTTTACTTACTATACCGAGTATATGATAACTGTTAAAAACGACCCTGTAATGAGTGTTACTCCACAGGGTTCCGGTTGGTTTAGAAAAGATTCTGTAATCAATGCCACCACGAAGACAGAGGTTGAGGGAAGTGCAGGGACTCTCTACCGTTTTGCCTATTGGATACTCCCCAATGGTAACCAAGTGCCCACTGAACAGCTCAACTTCACTGTCGACGGAGCATCAACTCTTACCGCAAAATATGACACTTTCTACAAATTGACTGTGGAATCATTATATGGCGAAGTAGAAGGCAGCGGCTGGTACAAAGCCAATAGCCAGGCGAGATGGTTGGTGGTAAATGACAAAGTCGGCATGCCCGGATTAGTAGGATTCTTCCAGGGTAAGTATAAAGCATCAAATCCCAGCGGCAACGAGACCATGGACAAGCCGAAGACAGTCACCGTTTTCTGGGAACCCGACTACAGCCTGCCGTATGTGCTTATACCGGTGACAATCATTATTTTTATTTTAGCAATTGCCGGCATATACTTCTTGCTTCGCCGACAACAGCCTCTGATGCATCCTCAACCTCAGCCTCAACCGTTTGGCCCGCCCATGATGGGTTATCCTCCACCCTATATGCCGCCCCCGCCGCCACCAAGGCCAATACCTCAACAACATACTACGGTTGTTATGATTGGTGATAATAAGGGAGGCGCTCAGCCGAAGCAATTACCTTCATCAACCAAAGAACAGTTGATGGAAAAATTCGGAGAACTTCTGGAAAAATATGAAACGGAAATTAAAAGCCCGTCCGGACAACGGGAACTACCCCGGGGTGGCCCGGTCCCGATTGATAGGATGATACCGTCTCCCAGGAGCCACCACCACAGCAACCCCCGCCACAACCTGTGTTCGATGCCGAATTTACTCAGACAGAGGCAGAAGGACAGCCCTGTCCCTATTCGGCAAAAAAACTATTGAAGACAGTAACAGGAAGCTGGAAAGAACTGGAAAGAGATACCATTGAACTGCCAGGAGCTGCCGAAGGAAAAGAATCTTCAGGGAACCAGGGACTTTTGGTAATGTGGACACGGGACATATATCATGAATGGGAAGTGCTCAGCTGCAACCTCCCGCTTAATCATGCAGGAAAACATGCAGGAGGCAAACACATAGTTTACAGCCTTCTAAATACAGTTACCGAAAAGAAAATGTACAGTCCTAACGCAAATGTTGTTCCGCCAACCCCGCACTTTACCGATGGAATGCCTCAACAGGAACTTGTGGAAGACGAGATTATTCCTGCTGATGAACTGCCCCCCGAAACCATAAAATAAACATTGGTGTTTTTCACACTGCTGTTTAACAACACATCGGAGTTTTTTTGAAGTCCCTTTGAGTTGGCGCATTGTGGTTTAATGTGGGGCTTTTGGGATGTCACGAAGTCAAAGGATAAACCCAAATAATGGAAGAAACAAGGGATATTTTTACATAAAGAAGAAATTATTTATCACGAGGTTCCCCTTGATACACGTAGCTAATAGGCTAAATAAGGTAAACAATGGCGATAAGTGGTCGGAAACGTTGACAAGGCGTTATAATCTGTTATAATCCGTGGCAAAATGTTATAAAATTTATCTATTTGTAGTTTAAGAAGCGGTAGGAATGATTGGTAATATATTCTCGTCATGCAAAGATACAAATGAAATTTCGTCGCATATCCAAAGATGAGGTTGAATATTGTCTTAACAATCATACGCTCGATTATACAGATAAAAAAGGAAATCCAATCTATGTTGCAAAAACTCCGAGTGGCAGAAGAATAAAGGTTGTGGTAGAAAAATCGTCAAACCCGATCAAAGTAATTACAGCAGCAGATTAGAAAGGACATAATAAAGTGAGTTTTGAATACGATAAAGATGCCGATGCTATTTATATAAGATTTTCAAGTACAGAATACGCATACGGCAAAGATTTGGATAACGAACGGCGAATTGATTATGACAGCAATGGTAATCCTATTGGTGTCGAACTGCTTTGTGTGAGCAAAGGCGTTATACTTGATGATTTGCCCAATCGTAAAGAAATTGAAAAATTACTGGGTGACAAACGCATAAAAATGTTTGCCTAACTAAAAGATAGAAAAATTTATAATTCTACTAATTGTGTTGTGCTTCTTCGTACTCTGGCCATTTAAGCTGTTCGCTTGCCTGTAAATCGACAACTCTCTACTTCATAACCTAATAGCTTGCTCTTGCCTTGCCTTCACGGAAGACCTAAAAGTACCTGCAGCTCACGCAGTTCTATTTGCCTTTGCCCGCTTGCTTTGAGCCAGAGTTCTGATGGCATCCAGCAAGTCTTGACGTCGACAATCCTTGGTCAGATACCAGCTTGCACCTGCCGTAAGAGCATCCCCGGCATAATCACCATAGACCGTTAAAAACAGGACTTTAACGTCAGGCAGCTTCTCTTTGATTTGCTTTGTGGCCACAGCACCATCCGCCCGCGGCATTTGTGCATCCATAAGAATAATATCAGGGTTGGTTTCAATTGCCTTAGCTACTGCATCCAAACCATCAACTGCTTTCCCTATGATTTCAATATCATCATGAGGAGACAGAACAGCCTCCAAACCTTCCCTCACTACCTCATTGTCATCTGCGATCAGTACTCTAATTTTTTCCATTTCACTCCCTTTTATATTCAAGCATCAACATATGGTATTGTATACCTATGCCTTTGCAAAAAGTTCTTCAGTTGATAATAAGCTTTGCCTTAAGTTTACAGGTTAACGCATGAATGTTCATCGGGAAATCGGTTGGTTTTATATCACCCAAATGGAAGACTGTTCATCATCCATTTTGGTGATATTTCTTATCATACTTTCGTCCTATATTTTAATAATGCCTCTCTTAATAGATTGTATAACTGCCTCCGTGCGGTCTTTGGCATTTAGTTTCTGAAAAATATTGCTTATATGGGTTTTGACCGTGCTATCGGTAATATTGAGCTGGGAAGCAATCTCTTTGTTCGCATCTCCTTTGGCCATCAATTTCAATACTTCTAACTCTCGTTCGGAAAGGACATCGGGCGGTAGCCTGTGCCTGGCGAGAAAGTTCGGCAAAGCGGTCCAGTACCTTGGATGCTATAACGGGCTGAATAAGGGATTCCCCACGATAAACAGCACGTATGGCTTTAAACAAATCATCTCGCGGCGCATCTTTAAGTAAATATGCCCTGGCTCCGACTTCAATGCCTCGAAAGATATATTCATCATCGCTGTACGTTGTTAAAATTATATATTTTATATCGGGCTCAATCGATGAAATCTGGCGGATTGCCTCAACTCCATCTAACTCGGGCATACGTAAATCCATGAGGACTATATCCGGTTTCAGCTCTTTAGCTTTATTAACTGCTTCAACTCCATTTGTAGCTTCACCAACCACCATAAAATCCGGCTCGCGTTTTATCATGGTGATCAACCCTTCCCTGACTACGGGATGATCGTCAGCAATCAAAATCTTTATTGGTTCGCCCATTTCCCCTCCTACATTACAGGAATAACAATCTTTATCACAGTACCTTGCCCTTCCTCACTCTGCACCTCAAACGTACCCCCAAGACTTTTGGTACGGTCCTGCATACTGATCAATCCAAAGCCCCGATGTTCTTGAGTACCTTTGTTGTTGGAGTCAGAAACAAAACCAACCCCATTATCTCTGATTGTCAGTATTACATTTGATTTATCAAAACCCAATTCTACTTTCACTTCAGTCGCCTGAGCGTGTTTTTTAATATTAGCAAGGGATTCCTGGCCAATACGGAGAACAGCGGTTTCAATCTCAAGCGGCAATTCACGTTTATTTTCAGACACTTCAAATCGCGCTATGATATTACTGCTCTGAGCTAACCTGCCTACTTCTTGCCTGAGCGCTTCAACCAGGGATACTCGTTCCAAAGCCTGAGGACGAAGATTCCACACTGAACGGCGGGCTTCATTCAAGCTTCCTCGCGCAAGACTTCTTGCCCTATTTATATGCTGAAGCGTTTCTGAGATGTTTCCATCCATGGCCTGCTCTGCCGCTTCAAGTTGTAATATGATGCCGGTAAAACCCTGGGCTAAGAGTATCGTGTATCTCTCTTGCCATACGGTTTCGTTCTTCCATGACTGCCATGTGACTGGTCTCTTGATAGAGACGGGCATTCTCAATGGCTACCGCCAATTGATCAGCCAGCGTCTGAGCGGTAAATAAATCAGCCTCACTAAATGCATCGATTTCATTGCTCTCAATATCAAGGACGCCTAATATTTTGTCCTTAACTTTTATTGCCACCGCCAGCTCAGAATTTGTACCACTTAACTCTTCGATAAAACGAAATTTTGGCTCATTACTCACGTCATTTACCAGGAGGGGTTCGCCAGTCTGCGCAACCCAGGCTACCAAACCTTCCTCCCCCATTTCTAATGGTACCTCCAGGGGAATTACTCCCTTGTAACCGCTGAGGCAAATTGCCTTTAAAATAAGTTTCCCGGAATTCGGCTCAAATAAAAAGATATTGACATTGTGGTAGGAAAATGTTTCCCGAAGCAGATTAGCTACAAAAGGCAACAGCTCATCAAGATTTATAATTGAGCTTATCTTACGGCTGATCTCATTTATAGTGCGCAACTGCTCAGCCCGTTGATGTTCCTGCTTTGTTCTTTCGGCAATTTTTTGTTCCAGATCAGAATACGATTCTTTTAATGTGCTGGTCATATAGTTAAATTGTGCCGCAAGGTGTTCTATCTCATCACCAGTTTTTACCGCAATTTTATGATTTAGATCACCTTTTGCTATTATTCCGGCACCCTTGGTTAATGCTACTATAGGATCAGTAATTGTTCTGGCGATAAAAGAAGAGAGCGTAGCGATTATGGCAATCATACATACAATAATAATGATAAACGTCCACTGTGCCAGGTCCATCTGCCTTTCGATATAACGCGTTGTAGCCAGAACGGCAGTTGTAATCCGGCTTTCCGTTTCTGCTGCTGGCCGTGAGAATTCATCGATATAAGTAGTGCCTGCTACAATAAGGGAAGTCCCTTCCACCGGAACGCTAAAAAGATATTTGGACCGTATATTACCCGCGTTGTCTTCGATATCGTAGTAGCCAGCAGTCTCGCCAATCAAGCTGCTCTCTAGAATAGACCTTAAGTCAGCTATCCCCTGTGATAGCTTATCTATTTTGGAACCAATAAGATTAATATCTTCGTGGAAATAAATAATACCTGCTCTATCATATACCATCGTGCTGCCGGTTTGTCCCACGGGTTGGACAGCTATTTTGCGCAATTGCTCATTTTCAGCGAGTTGAGCGTCTGTTAAATCCGGGTGTTGTTCAATAAAAATTTGTACTTCTTTGGCGACAACAGTCGCCTTTAATTGCACTACCCTCCTGCCTGAATCCTCCAGGGCAGCTATACTCTCAGTCACTGCACTCTGGCCGAGGCTTATGCTGTTTTGTCTGGCAGTATCTCCCACTATGCTCATGTTGCGCAGAGCAAAAATACTTATGACACCCACTGCAACAAGAGATACAGCTAGAAAAGAAATAAGAATTTTAGCTCTGATACCAGACTTTATCTGGGGGAAACTACCGACAGGGGACAGTTTTTTCATCACAGGCGCTCTCTACCTCTCATCACATAATAAACTTCTTTTAATTCTTTGTAAATTGCCTTATCTAATTTGTGAGGAAAGATTAGAAAGCACTACCGGACAACCGACGAAAAATCATGTCTTTGACAACCCTGGTTACCTGGCTTTATCAAAACGTAAATGATAGAGCTATCGGGCAAATTTCATCTGCAAGGTACTGACCAGTTCTTTTATAGGTAACCTGACCTGGGTCATGCTGTCTCTGTCTCGTATTGTAACCTGGTGATCTTCCAGGGAATCAAAATCAACAGTCACACAATAAGGTGTACCTATTTCATCCTGGCGTCGATAACGGCGGCCGATACTCTGAGAATCATCAAATTGCGTTATAAAACTTTGTTGAAGTTCAGCGAAGACCTCTCTGGCCAAAGGCAACAGCTTTTCATTTCTGCTCAGCGGTAGCAGTGCAACCTTAATCGGCGCTATTTCAGGATTGATATGTAATACCGTCCTTGTTTCTCCACGAACTATTTCTTCCTCATAACCGTCTACTAAAATGGTCAGTACTGTGCGGTCTACGCCACTTGAGGGTTCAATGACATAAGGAGTATAGCGTTCATTAGTCTCCTCATCAAAATAGACCAGGCTTTTGCCGCTATGCTTGGCATGTTGAAGCAAATCAAAATCGCCCCGATTAGCAATGCCTTCGATTTCCGACCAGCCCATAGGAAATAAATATTCTATATCCGAACAACACTTGGCATAATGGGCCAGTTCATCTTTTCTATGCTCACGAATTCGCAGATTTTCTTTCTTAATGCCCAGCTTAACAAACCAATTAAAACGTTCCTCAACCCAATAATTGAACCATGTATCGTCAGTACCTGGTTTGACGAAAAACTCTAATTCCATTTGTTCGAATTCTCTTGTCCGGAAAATAAAATTACCTGTGGTTATTTCATTCCGAAATGACTTTCCTGCCTGGGCAATTCCAAGCGGCAGCTTTTTCCTGGTAGTAGATATTACGTTGTCAAAATTTACAAATATTCCCTGCGCCGTCTCAGGACGTAGATAAATTACACTGGCCTCATCTTCGACGGGTCCCATAAAAGTCTTAAACATGAGGTTGAACATCCTCTGTTCCGTTAACTCGCCTCCACAACTGGGACATTTATCGCCGCTTAAATCTGTAGCTCGCCATCTCATACGACAATTTTTGCAATCAACCAGAGGGTCTGAGAAACCTGCGACATGACCGCTGGCCACCCAGGCTTTTGGATGCATCATAATACTGGAATCAAGTCCTACAACATCATCTCTTCGATGGACAATAGACTTCCACCAGGCTTCTTTTACATTTCTTTTTAATTCCACACCAATAGGGCCATAATCCCAGCAACTTTCTAAGCCGCCATATATTTCACTGCTGGGGAAAATAAATCCTCGTCTTTTGCATAACGAGACTATCTTTTCCATAGTTACTTTATGTACTTCTTCAGGCACGGAGAACCTCCTTAAACGTTTTCAAAGCTTATCAGCTTTGCAAGATAGAGTCAAAAACCTTTTCGGTATCAGCAATTTCTTTTTCGACACACTATTATTAATGAAAAAATTAGCCTGGATAAAGCACCAGGTTATTGTAGCGAAGCCAAATATAAACATCTTTATTTCAGATTATTAGCAAAGGAACATAGTGAACAATCCCGGTTGGTAGATATGGATTAAAGAGTACTCTACTTCAGGGCAATCTGGCTCACGGTAATTAACATAACATAGCCACAAATGCATTCAAAGGGACATTTACTGAATCGGCCACCGGTTGACACTTCGCTTTAAAACAATAAAGAATTTTCTCTCTTGACGGCAGTTCAGATAATGATTCATAGTATCCCATACCTTTGGCGATAATGAGATCTGCTGATTTAAATTCACGCTTAAACCGAGTTGAAGCTTCATTCAGAATTATGCCGGGGGTGGCTGTACCGGTATCGATAATCATGCCAAATTCCCCTTCCAGATGAGCCTGTCTCACGTCTTCTATAGTTATATCATTCTGGACAGGAGAGCCTTTGACCACGTAAATAACTTCGGTAGACTTCTGCATCCACTTAATGAGAGGCAGATCAAAATAAACTTCCCCGGCATTATCGGCAAGATAAAGTACTTTACGAGCCTTCTTTAATCGGGTTTCAAAGTATTCCGAATCATCAATAGCAAAAGAGACTTCTTTTCTCATATCCTCCCTGATAATTTCAAAGGGTCGGAAGAAATCCAGGTTGTTGCCTAAGACCGCCAGCTTGAGGAGGCCTTTGAACGTCTTCCCAAATTTTGATGCTACCTCATCGTATAATTCCTTAGCCAATGCTATTTCCTGCTGCTTCATTAAATAGTATGGATCGGAGTTCCTAGTTGCCTTCTTTATCACGTCATGAATCTTGGTTGCAACTACAATGGATACCTCTTCAGGGCTAAAATTATCATCCAGAACTTTTCTCCCCTGAAGAACAGCCTTTGTCCTTACCTGATTATTATCAGTTGCCAATTCAGCAGCCTGTGTAATAAGGTCATATAAACATTGGTAACATTTCGAAGTCAGTCTCATTTCGTTATTGCCTGATATAATTGGAAACAACCCTTGTAATCGGCATGAACCTAGAGAATACCACAACTATAAAAAGGCATACAAGTAAAAAATAATATACAATGAGTCTGTTCCCACTCTTAAATTCTGTATAATTTACAGAACTTTGCACTCAGATTCAAAGGTTAACAATTAATTAAGGTATGACACCAGAGCTAATTACAAGAATAAAGCAATTGAAAGAGGATCGTATTCACGGAGCTCACTGGTTATCCGTGAAAGCCCTGAACATCTTGAACCTGGCAATAATAGAAAGCCAGGCTGATACAGTTGGAGACTTTTTAAAAGAATTAGAAATTATAGCTGCAACAATTGCTGCAGCCAGACCGGGCATGGTTTCGATAACAAATTACGTCTCCTATTTTGTCAATGAAATCTCCAAATGTAATAAAAAGCAAAACCTTATAAAAGATTTCAAGAATAACGCGTCGGCTACCCTACAGAAACTGATCGAATACAGTAAAGCGGCATCTGGGGTAGCTGCAAAAAACGCCGCGGCATTGATCAACTGCGGAGATACGGTGATAACGTGCAGTTATAGCTCTACCGTCTGTGATGTGTTGAGAATTGCCCTCGAAAAGAGTTACGAAGCTCGATGTTATCATTGTTGATTCGAGATTTGGCGGTGTGGACTATGGGGGAATTAGTTTTAAGGAGCTCAGGAAATTCAATGTACCTTCAATAATCATCCCCCAGGACAAAACACGGCGGTATATGAATCGGGTAAATGACAGCTTTCATAGGTGCTGATACGGTATGGGCTGACGGGTCATTGATAAACGGCATACCCAGTTATCTACTGGCCGAGATAGCCGCAAAGAAAGATATTAAATTTTACTCAGTGTGCGAGACTGCTAAATTCGATGTAAGTAACCCGAGGGATAGAGCATCTCACATAGAACCGGGATTTGAGTTAGTCCCATCCGAGTTAATAGCAGGTATAATAACCGAGGAGGGAATGATAAATTCCATTACAATCTCCGACTTCAAATTTAAATGGAAAACGAGAGATGAAAATCATTGATACCCATGCTCATCTAGATGAACTGGAAGGCCTGGACCTGGCCATAAACAGGGCAAAGGAGTCCGGATTGGAAGCAATTATTGCTGTTGGCTCAAATATATCGTCAAATCTGAAAACCATGGCAATTTGCCAGCAGTACGCCGGTTTTGTTTTTCCAGCCTTTGGATTACATCCCTGGGAGATCGGGGAATTAAACTCTTCGCAAATAGAAGAGACGATTAAGTTAATCGAGGAAAACATCCCAAGTATTGCAGCTATAGGTGAGATTGGATTAGACTACGATAAAAGAGTCATAAAAAAAGTATCAAAAAGCACGCAAATAGAAATATTCACCCGTCTCCTGGCACTGGCAGTAAAATACGATAAACCAGTATCGATTCACAGCCGCTATTCCTGGAAAGATTGTTTTGAAGTTGTAAGCAGTTCAGGGGTCAAAAGAGCGGTCTTTCACTGGTTTACCGGCCCTGAACCTATTCTCCAAAATATACTCGGTGCTGGATATTTTATCTCTTGCACACCCGCTGCCGAATATCACGACGAACATAGACGGGTCATCAAAGACACTCCTCTTGAGCAGCTGCTACTGGAGACCGACTGTCCCGTAGTGTATGGCAGAGATAATAGATATCGCTCTCAACCCTCAGATATTGTTCGTAGTTTGGCAGCAGTAGCACTGCTAAAAGATATAAATCAGTCCGCTATCGGTCAACAAACCACCAACAATGCAAAAATAATATTCAATATCAAATGAAATCCTGACATCATAAATTGCCCAGCCATCCGAAATGTCGTAAAATACCCTACTGACCCAGAAATGAAAATCACAGAACCGACACAAGCGGTGATACTCATTGGCGGTGAAGGTACCAGGTTGCGACCCCTCACATATACTACGGTAAAAGCAATGGTACCGGTGTTAAATAGACCTTATATTGAGTATCTTATAGAGCATCTAAACAATCACAACATTAAAGAGATTATATTGGCTATGGGATATAAACCGGATTCCATGAAGGAATATTTTAAAAACAAGGCTGCCACAGCCCAGAAACTTATCTATAGTTTAGAACAAATCCCACTTGGTACTGCCGGTGCTGTGAAAAATGCTGCTCATTATATTAATAAAAATAAACCTTTCTTCGTCATCAACGGAGATATTTTTGCCGATCTCAATTTTACTAATATGCTTAGATTCCATAAGAAAAAGAAGGCAAAAGTTACCATAGCCTTAACACCGGTAGAAGACCCTACCCGTTTTGGTGTTGTTGAGATTGATTGCGATCAACGAATTCACCGTTTCATAGAAAAACCAAAACGGGAGGAAGCCCCCAGCAACCTGATAAATGCCGGCACATACATTCTGGAACCCGAAAT
Source organism: uncultured Chloroflexia bacterium (assembly GCA_963784375.1). Classification (GTDB taxonomy): domain Bacteria; phylum Chloroflexota; class Dehalococcoidia; order GIF9; family UBA5629; genus JBBIPA01. The sequence continues at coordinate 35,362 of CAWAQY010000001.1, forward strand.
TTTGGAGCGTATTCCTAGGGATAGAAAATTCATGTTTGAACATGACGTCTTTCCCCAGCTTATTTCGGATAACAAACCAGTCTATGGATATTCTACAAATACCTACTGGATAGATATAGGCACTCCTGAGAACTATTTAAAATTGAATTTCGACCTTCTACGTGGTGCCTGGCAAAGAAGAAAGTCATTGACTCGGAATGTACCATAGGTCAACATGTTCAACTGAAGGGAATGGTTCGTCTCATCGACCCAGAATGCACTATTGGCAACGACGCTATTGTGGCCAGGATATCGAATATCATTCTTGAACGTAAAGTTAACATACAAAATTCCAATTGTGGTCGAATGTACATGTCGGCGAACACACAATTATCAAAAATAGTATTATAGGCAGCAATGTCTGTATCGAGCCTGCTACAGTTTTAGAAAATAACGTGATTGGTAAAAATGGCTCTATTCAGATAACTGCCAAAAATCCGGAATTAAATAAAGGAGGCTAAAAATGGCCGAAAACTATAATATCTGCAGATCAGAACAATTTTCAAAAGAGTGTCCTGGATTCAAAAAAACCAGTGATGGTTGATTTTTGGGCTCCCTGGTGTGGGCCTTGCCGGGCCGTAGCGCCAATAGTAGAAGAACTGGCGAAAGAATACAGCGACAAGGCAGATTTTGCCAAAGTTAATGTAGATGAATCGCCGTTGGTTGCCTCTCAGTATGGAGTAATGAGCATCCCTACCATCATCCTTTTCAAAGATGGAAAGCCCTTTGAGCAAATAGTAGGGTTCAAACCTAAGAAACGAATTCAAAAAAATGTTGGACTCCGCTCTCACTCCATAGGAGATTTATGGCTGAAAATCTAACTGTACTGGGAGTATTTTTGGCAGGTCTCGGGTCCTTTCTATCGCCTTGCGTTTTACCGTTAGTGCCCGCTTATATTGCTACATTAGCAGGTAATACCGCACTCGATACCAAGACGAGGACCAACACACTGCCAACACTGCTTCACAGCTTGAGCTTTATATTGGGATTTTCACTGATATTCATCATACTGGGAGCGTCGGTTGGACTAATAGGTAGATCTATTAACGCCAATCCAGTGTTAGTGCAACAGAATTGGCGGCGGATTGATTGTGGCTTTTGGTATATTCTTGATTGCAGCATATAAATTCCCATGGCTTAACTATGAAAAACGTCTCAACTTAAATACGAAGCGAAATCCCAGTTACCTTCGTTCAATCGTAATCGGCGCCATTTTTGCTTTCGGATGGACACCCTGTGTTGGCCCAATACTTGGAGCAGTTCTGACCCTGGCCTGGAGCTCCCAGACAGTTGGAGAGGGTGCATTGCTTCTGGTAGTCTATTCATTAGGGCTCGGCATTCCATTTATCCTCATTGGGCTCGCATGGGGTAAAATAATGCCTCTGTGGAAAAGTTTAAACCGGCATCTCTGGATAATCTCTATATTAAGTGGTGTGTTACTTATCGTTATAGGAACATTAATGTTGACAGGCAATTTATCCTGGCTCAGCCAATTCGCCTGAATCTAAGATCTTAAATCAGAAGCTAATGAAGGAGTACCAATCAAAATGAAGCGAAGAATCTTAATGATGATAGTGGCAATCGTCGTGGTAGTTTTATCTTTAATCGGTTGTGGCAGCCAATCGTGCCCGGAGCTAGGTAAACCCGCCCCGGACTTTACACTGCAAAATACTGAGGATAAAAATATTACGCTAAGTGGATTAAAAGGCCAGATACTGGTGATAAACTTCTGGGCTACCTGGTGTGGGCCATGTCAGTTTGAAACGCCATTCTTTCAGGCAATACATGTTGAACGAGCGAATAAGGGCGTGGCAGTGTTGGCAATCGATGTCCAGGAAAGTCCTGCAATAGTTAAGAACTTCGTGACAAGTAAGAATATTACATTTCCGGTTTTATTGGATACTGACGCGCAGGTGGCCCAGAAATATTGCCTCCCCAATGCGCTGCCAATTACCTACTTCGTCAATGGTGAAGGTATCTTGAAAGCCAGGAAAATCGGGGCATTCCAAAGTCAGGCAGAACTGACAAATATGCTGAACGCGGTAAAATAAAACGGGTTTTATGGCTGACTATACGACTAAGAAAGATAATCTGACAAACCGCGGCTGCGGCTGCGATGACGTAATTTCGCCAGAGCTTCCTTTTCTATTTGCCGTATACGCTCTTTAGTAAGACCAAACTCTATACCAACATCTTCAAGGGTTTTGCTCCGACCATCATCAAGCCCAAACCTCGTTTCAATAACACGTCGCTCTCTCGGTGTAAGAGATTCCATAGCCTTTTTTAGCTGTTCCCCTAACAGAATACCCATAGCTTGCTCTTCGGGTTTGGGGCTGCTCTTATCTTCGATAAAATCACCAAGAATACTTCCCTCTTCGCCAATCGGAGTTTCCAGTGAAATCATATCTCCTGAGGTAACCTTTAAGAGCATGTCAAATTTACCGGGGGATACACCCATTTCTAAGATCAATTCTCCCTTGGTAGGTTCCCGGCCATGTTCACGCCATAGTCGTTGACGGGCCTTTGACAACGCTCTTGTCGCCTCCACCATATGTACCGGTAAACGGACAGTTCGGGATTGCTCGGCAATAGCCCGGGTTATAGCCTGCCTGATCCACCACGTTGCATAGGTACTAAATTTATATCCTTTCCTGTGATCAAACTTGTACACTGCGCGCATCAAGACCTATATTTCCTTCCTGGATCAGATCTTGTAACGAGAGTCCCCTGGCAGCGTATTTCCGCGCCACACTGACCACAAGCCGCAAATTAGCCTGGACCAAATGATCTGCAGCCTGGCTGGCCGTCTGCTTTACTTGCTCAAAATGGCGATTTATTCCAGCATTAGCCTTTTTTACAGTATTATTAAAAGCGGGGGTATGCGTCTTCTTTTCAAACTCAGCTGCAGAGGCAACCTTACCTGCACCATCAAGCAAATGCCACGGAATAAGACGACTGGTTAAAGATATTGAGATTATTCCTTTAACAATCTCTTCTTCGCTCAGTTCTAATTCCCGGGCAAGTGCGCCGCTTAACACCGCATCTATTTGGTCATCGATAGCATGACGGAAATCAGGTCGCACAATGAGTTCATCAATATTCTTACCTGCCGGTAGGTTTAAATATTGACAAAGACTGGAAAAAAGTACTTTTTTCTCGGTAAACTGTGCTAATATTAGCCATACCACATCAGTTCCCGAAGGTTCATGATTATGGAGTGAGACCCAGTCTCCCTCAAGAGAGGAAAGATATTTATCTGACTCTATCTGACTACCCAGAGTTTTTTCCTGGGCTGCCGTAAGCAGCGGCGTTTGTTTGCATTCAGACAAATATAAACTTATCGAGTCTGCGGCTACTTCCACTTCACTTACGAGTGCCACATTGCCTTTTTGAGGCTTCTTTTCCTCTGCTTTTAAGCTCTCAGCCAAGATTTCTTCTTCATTCACAGGGAATATTTCTTCAATTTTATTAATGTTACCTAATACCATGACTACCTCTTACTTTAATTAACTTTTACTCTCAAACCAAGAATTTTAAATCTGAACCAATTCAGCTAGTAATCTGCTTTGAAACCCATTTTACTATAAACATTCGTCTACAATATGCGACTTTAGTCGCATAATCCTATATTAAAAACATAAAAGCGAAGCCATCGATAACCTTGTTGTAAGCTGTATAGAGTATTTTAGAACTACAGTGTGAAGGAATTATGAAGAAAAGATGGATATTATGTGCAATTCCTATTCTCTATATCGGGTTATTGATATAATCATTACTCCACTATGGAACAAGAAACTCTGCTTAAAGTATTAATAAAAGCCGGACTAGGGTCCAGACGGCAATTAGCCAATACTATTCGAGAGGGCAGAGTCACGGTCAATGGGGAAATAGCAGAGAATTTCTTGCACCTACTCAATATCGGAAGCGACATTATACAGGTTGACGGGCAACCAGTCAACTTCAAACCGTTTAACAAAATCGTTCTAATGCTCAATAAGCCGGCGGGTGTTCTTTCGACGACGAGCGATGATACTGGCCGCAAAACAGTTATTGACTTGCTTCCACCGAAGTATCATGATCAACAAACTTTATCCGGTTGGACGTCTTGACAAAGAGAGTACCGGGTTATTACTACTCACAAACGATGGTGACCTTACCTATCGACTTACCCATCCAAAATTTGAGCATGAGAAAGAATATTTGATATGCACCGGAATCAAGCTGAAATTCGAGGATAAACTACTCATCGAAAAGGGAATTGCATTGGATGACGGAATTACCTACCCCGCAGTTATAAAAGAATGTACGAATTGTAATAATTACAACTATAGTATAACAATGCATGAAGGTAGAAACCGCCAAATAAGGCGCATGTTTGCTAAACTTGGGATTAATGTTATTTCGCTTAAGAGGATTAGAATCGGCAAACTCACTTTAGGAAACTTGAAAGAAGGTGAAACACGGGAACTTAACCCTTCCGAAATAGAAAAACTTTTTCTGAAACCTTAACTTACTTAAATAATAGCTCTTGCCGATTGCCTTTTATCTCTAAGCTTTATCCTCAAGCACTACCCGGGCATCAACTGCTATTGCTCCATCCTTATAAGCGAAGATAGGATTAATGTCCATTTCTTTTATTTCCGGAGTCTTCTCCATATAATCCGAAAGCTTCAGCAATATATCCTCCAGCATGGTAATATTTGCCGGTTCAGATCCTCGATATCCTTCAAGTAATTTGTAGCCTTTGATCTCTTTTATCATCTCTTGAGCATCCCTGCGGGCTAAAGGAACAATCCTGAAAGAAACATCTTTTAAAACCTCAACCCAAACACCACCCAAACCAAACATAAGTACTGGTCCAAATTGAGGATCTTTGGTCATCCCGATGATAACTTCAGTCCCAGGCCTTGCCATATTCTGTACAGAAACACCCTCAATTTTGGCATCAGGAAACTTCTGTTTTACTGATGTCATGATTTCTTTATAAGCTCTACTCACGTCTTCTTTAGTTTTCAGACCGACCTTAACCCCACCGGCGTCGCTCTTATGAGAAATATCAGGTGAGGCAATTTTTAAAACAACGGGAAATCCTAATTTCTGACTAATTGCGACTGCTTCACCTTCAGAAGCGGCCAGTTTAATTTCAGTCGTATTTATCCCTATCTCCTTGAGCAACTGTTTGGACTCGATCTCGGTGAGGACCGTTCTATTTGATTTTTTTGTTTCCTCAATAATTCTACTCACTGGTATTTCTCCTCTTTACGCAAATTAAAAATCTGTTCGAATTCAAAACAAGATAAGCAGTTTTATTTTATCATAGTTCGTTACCCGCAATCACAACGCTGACTGTAGCCGCGCCCGGGAGCTCCCCCCTGATTGTGGGTCAAACCCAGATGAGGATTTTTAATCTGACGAGGCCCGGCTTTTCCTTGAAGTTGTTTGTAAATTTCATACATCATGCGCAACCCGGTAGCGCCTATGGGGTGCCCAAAACATTTTAAACCGCCATCTGTGTTTACCGGAAGTTTACCCTGCAATGCAAAGGTACCTGCTTCAATGTCGTCCTTAGCATGCCCGGGAGCGGTAAATTGCAGATCCTCATAAATTGTCAATTCTGTGATCGTGAAACAATCGTGTACTTCAGCACAGTTAATTTCTTCTCGAGGCTTTACGATACCCGCTTCCTTATAGGCAGCTATGCCTGCTCGCCTTGTTTCTTCCACATGGGCAAAATCATAAATCTGGCTCAGGTATCCCTCCCGCGGTCCCTGGCAAATAGTCATAGCTTTAATATAAATAGGATCAGGTCTGAATTTCTTGGCAATGTCGGCACGTGTTACGATTGCCGCCGCTGCCCCATCACTTACCCCACAACAATCAAACAGCCCTAAGGGATAGGCTATCATGGGAGCATTCATAGCCATATCGAGGGTAATTTCACGCTGAAAATGGGCTTTAGGTGATATTGTTCCATTGTGATGATTTTTCATTGATATCTGTGCTAATAATTTCTTGCCTTCCTCGATACTCAATCCCCACTTTGAAAAATAGCCGGTTGCCATCATAGCAAACTCAGAAGGCGCGGTTTCGCTGGGCACCCTATAACTCCAGGTAGCAGTAGGTCGTATCTGGGGTAGTCCGGAAAAACCGGTATCCTTCAACTTTTCAGCACCTACGGCAATAGCGATATCTACTATACCAGCAGCTACTGCATAACAAGCACCTCTCAATGCTTCAGAACCGGTAGCACAGGCATTCTCCACGTGTGTAAATGGTATATAGCCTAGCTTCAGAGGACATGCAGCAATTTGTGCCGTTTCACCAGCCCACACAGTTCCCCACCAGCCCGCCTGAATATCTTCAGGCCCTACGCCGGCATCTTCATAAGCCTCATATACGGCATCGATCATCATATCCTCAATCGTTTTAGTCCAGTTTTCCCCGAATTTAATACATCCCATCCCAATAATTGCAGCTCTATTTTTAATACCTTCCATGTTTTCACCGTCCTTTGGTTATTATTATTCTCGATTTTTATCTCACCGGGCGGCATTTCCACCAGTAATTGTTGATGCCACCTACATAATAGAGTTTCCTGAATGTCAATTCTATAGGCATTCCAACTTTAGTTTCAGCAGGATCGCGGTCGGTCATGTCGATTGCCATCCTGCCGCCACCTTCAAAATCGAGAACTGTTACCGTCACCGGAGGATCGATAGTAGCATTGATATAATCATGACAAAAAGAAAATATCTTTCCTTTTTTATCCAGGAATGAATAGTATTCAAAATTATCCTTGGCACGGCAGGTAATACACACGCGTTGGGGAGGATATTGCGGTGTGCCACAATTTTTACACCTGGTACCGCGCATCTGTAATTCCTTCTCATTCTCTTTCCAGTGTGCCGATGGCCCCGGTTGCCGCAGTTCCAAAGGCGGGCGAGGTGGAGGTTGTACTGTAATTAACTCGCGCCATCTCAAATACCTATTGTAATTAGAGAGCATCTTCTTAGATGCCACATATCCTTTTACCCCTCTCCTGCTTCCCTTTATTTTCTCCACACTATCTGTAATTTTAATATTAAATACGTCACATCCATTTCCATAGCAAGATAACAGTATTCTGCTGACCTGCTTTAGCATCCTCCAGAGCTTCGACTAGAGATAACAGGGACATTGCTGAACCTGCATCTCCCACCGTAGAGAAAAGACTATCCTTTGATTGCGTTTTGGGGTCAAATCCCAGCTTTCTTAACTACCCCTCCCAATTGACGTTGACTCGGAATATATAAAACACATGTAGTAAAGTCCTTTGGCGCCAGGTTGAATTTCTTGAAGGCGCCTGTAACTGCCATAGGAACCACACGGTTATAGCCCTCATCTACTATGAATCTATCCTCTGCAGAACGAACAAACAAGTCCTTATCTGTTCTCCAGAAATCCTGCAATTCCTCATAAATGGAATAAGTTCCTTCAATTTCCGCAATAACTTCTTTATTACCTACTATGACAGCTGCGGCTGCATCTCCATAATTCATTTCAGCCTGGCCGGTAGGATAACCGAGACGAACTTCCGAAGCAACTACCAGGATATTATTTGCCCAGCCACTATTTACTGCATCTGCCGCTGATCTTAGGGCATTTGTCCCACTTCTCAATGATCCGCCGAAATCCATGGTAACCGTCTCTCTCTTTAAGCCAAGAACCATCGCTATGGTAGCTGCAGTCTGTTTTTCTCTATGGGGAGAAGTTGTCGAAGCAAAAAACAAACCATCAATAGTCTCAATATCGATACCTTTAGTGCAATCTCTTGCCGCCTCTATCGCCATGGTTAAACTATCCTCATCATAGTTTGCCACTGCCTTTTCACCCGGTGCTGGCGGCGCGTCCCAGGCACGCGCAATTTCAGCTTTGCTTAAACGATAATACGGCACGTAAGCACCATAAAAAGTAATTCCTGCCATCTCTTATCTCCTTTGAAAAATTATAGCTCGGCCGTTAACTGCAATTATTGATAGTGGTGAAAACGAAACCAATTAAAGTTAAACTGCTTTTTGCCCTGGAAAATGCCTGGAATAGGTGCCTGATTTGGTACCAAAATATTATGCCTAATCGTATGATATAAGTCAAACAAAAATTGCTTTGCAGAATATATCTTATACGATATAATGCTGTCCCCAACAAACAGCTTCAATAAACCCTCACCTTAATCCTCTCCCCTGAAGGGAGAGGGACAAAAGGAACTCTCTCTCCCCTTTGGGGAGATGTAAGTGAGGGGAGAAATATGGTAAAAGCTGGCCCGTCACCTTAATCCTTTCCCACAAGGGAAGAGGATATAGCGTATTTGTGCAACTAACTTCTAATGAGCGTTCTTCTTTGACAGAAAATCATACATCTGGGCTACACTCATATCCAGCAAAACCTTCCCGTAGTCACCCATCCCCAAGTCCATCGGATCCCGCTCAAATGATACTCTGGCAATCGTTTCTTCTTTTGTCCATCCTTGCTTTAGTGCGTTCTTTATCTTGTCTGATTGAATCCAGAAGAAACTCTTTCTCCGCTTTCAAAATACTTTTGCCACCAGCTTCACCATGCCCGGGAACAATATAGTCCACATCCATATTAGCAATTTTATCAATAGCCTCTAGCCAGGCATAGGGATCAGCCTCGTGCGTAAAAGCCTGAATTTTATTATGAACATTGTCGCCGGTGAAGACTACTCTTTCTTCGGGGATTACTATTGAAATGAGGCCCGGGCTGTGACCTCCGAAATGAATTAAATGAAAAGTGTGATCCCCTAAATAAAAGGTAAGGTTTTGAGAGAAAGTAATTGAAGGGACATTGAGTTTATAATCCTTCACCAGAGGGACTCCGGCTGGATCCTTGAAAGCAACTACTTCCACCATCTGTTTTACGTTGCTTTTTAGAATGCACTCTCTTGCTTTCTCATGAGCAATGACAGGAACTTTAAAGAAGAAATCACAGAAATAATGGTCTTCGTGAGACTCGGTATTTATTAAATATTTTACTGTGCCTTTACTCTCAACTTCTTTTTTCCATTTTATCGCATCTGAAGGATTATGAGGAGTATCTATCATTACCAATCCTCCAGATGTCACAATACACCCAACGTTAGCCCCCGACCATCCTGTCTCGATATAGATATTTTTGGTCAACTGCTTCATACCAACCTCCTTTAAATTTGGAGTTCATTTTCCGATATATTACCGAGAAGATATATGCGTATTTTTGCAACTCAGGACACTAATTTAGTGGCAATTTACTTGCGCTCGCGTACCATATAATAAAATCGCTGCCCCAAACCAAAGTTAATAGAGCAGCAAAAACAAGGAATGGGCCAAACGGGATGCTTTGCTTCCTTCCCCGGACTTTTAGCAGCAGTAAAATTGCAGATAACAGACCCCCAATGACCACAGCAAAAAAGATTGCGACTAAAATCAGAGGAAATCCGGTGGTCAAACCTAGAAAGCCCGCCAGCTTTATGTCACCACCCCCCATGCCTCCCCGTGAAATAAGTGCTACCAGGAATAAGAGAGCGAATCCAACGGCTCCCCCGATAGCAGCATTGACCACCCATAACTTGGAAATTCTGAAAAGAGTCCCACCAGCATAATCTGGTTCAAATCCGAGTAGGGTGCCCAGTATGGCCAGAAAGATAGCTGCAATGGTACCTGCATACACTATCTTATTGGGCAAAATGCCTTGTTCCAGATCTGTGATAAATAGAACAATAAAAAATCCGGTATAGATGAGTACAATCAGCAATTCATAGCTTACGTTAAAATGCCAGTATAAGAACATAAATAAAAGCCCTGTGATAACCTCTACAACAAAAGAGCGCACAGGAATTTGAGTTCCGCAACAGCGGCATCGCCCCTTCAGCCACAGATAACTGAAGATCGGTATCAAATCCCTGCGGGCTATTCTTCTCTGACAGGATGGGCAATAAGATGGCGGCGATAGTAAAGACTTGCCCGCGGAGACCCGGTCAGCGACAACATTTAAGAAACTCCCCACAGCAATTCCCAGAAAGAAAAACAATAGTAAAGTTAATATCATTTGATACTACAGGTTTTATTTTAACTGGCAGTTATTATAAATCATTAAATGCTTAATAAACAGTGGCTCACACGTATACAGGACTTTATTACCCTTGCTTAACAGTACCAACAGGTCATTTACTGTACGTGCGCCGATGCTACAATAGGTTTGCGAAATAAAAAAGCAAAATAAATAAAGGAGAAGGAGAAAAGGAAAATGAAGACACTTATCAAAACAACCCGGAAGTTGTTCAGCAAAGGTGCTGGTGAGAAAGGGTTCACCCTCATCGAGTTGCTGGTCGTGGTAGGAATCCTGGGGATTCTTGCTGGAGTGGTCACGCTCAACCTTGGTAGCTTCATCGGGACTGGGCAGGCTCAGGCTGCGTCCACTGAGCTCCATAATGTCCAGACTGCTGTAACGGCTTTCCAGGCGGCCAACAGTGGTGCCGTACCGGCAGCTTTCCCGGGAGATCTTGACCCGTACCTGGTGGGCGGTTCAGCCAAACTCCATGGTACCTATACCATGGGTGCAGACGGGCTTGTCACTCAGACCGCATATCCCTAACGCCTAATGGGGAGTTGCTTCAGCGTGAGCTGAGGCACTCCAACCCTTCAAGCAAGCGGGCTACCGAGTTGGGTAGCCCGCTTTATTTTTGGTATTATTCCTTATCCAAATAGTGCGCTGCACCTCAGTCAACTGAATCATTCCTGACAGAAACGTCTCCCCCTCACTTACGTCTCTCCCCAATGGGGCGAGATGAGAAAGGAGAAATCTCTCCCGCAAAGGGATGCCCTCAGGGAGAGAGAGGACAGGAAAATTAGCTCACTTTTGTCTCTCCCCTATTGGGAGAGAAACGATTTATACGGCTAACTAAACAATAATATCGGATACAAGGTGAGGAAAAATTGATATTACGCTAAAGGAAACCCTGGATTATCTTGGCGGCAATCTGCCGGAAGTCGCTTTTTCAACTTCGGCTTTATCCTGGCAGAATGCCAGGACATTCTCCCAGCTGATGGTGCCTTTCTGGTATAGTTTTACCAGCGCATCATCGAGCATCTGCATGCCGGCCTGGCCATGGGTCCTGATGGTATTAGGAATCAGATGTATTTTCCCTTCACGGATTAAATTCTTCACTGCTGGATTAGCCAGCATGATTTCTATAGCCGCAATCCTGCCGCCTTTGACCTTGGGAACTAATGTCTGACACAGCACGCCTAAAAGTACCGAGGCAAGCCTGGTTTGAGCCATCGGTCTCTCGTGGGGAGGAAAAAGATCAACGATTCTCTCCACTGACTGGGCTGCGCTCGGTGCATGACCTGTCGATAACACCAGGTGTCCTGTCTCGGCAACCGTAAGGACAGCAGAGGCCGTTTCCAGGTCCCTCATTTCTCCTACCAGGATGACGTCGGGATCCTGTCTGAGAACATGCTTCAAAGCAGTGGCAAACGAGTCAGTATCGACAACAAGTTCGCGCTGCGATATCGCGCACTTAATATTGGGATGCATGTACTCAACCGGATCTTCAATGGTAACTATGTGTCGTCGTTCATTATTATTCAAATACTGAATCATGGAAGCGAGCGAAGTACTCTTGCCGGATCCGGTTGGCCCGGTGACGACAATAAGGCCTCTGGGCCGGGTTATGAGCTCTTTGCAAATTTGAGGCAATCCCAAATCATCTATATTTGGTATAGAGGGAGGCAGCAGACGGATTGCCATCGAGGTAACTCCTTGTTGTTTGTAAGCATTACAACGTACGCGCCACCCGCCGGACATGGTATACGCAAAATCAAGTTCTAATTCCTTTTCAAACAGCACCCTTTGCTCGGGTCTGGTCGCCTCGTTAAATAAAGATGTCAAATCATCTGAATTCAAAATGGGGGCATCCGGCATTGGCTGCAAGTTTCCATCAATTCGCAGCATCGGGGGGCAATTCACTATCAGATGTATGTCGGAGGTTCTTAATTCCCTGGCACGCTCAAATAGCTGTTTAATCTCCATTAAGATTTCTCACGCTACTATTCTAACAACAGAATAAAGGACCACTGGCTGTAGTTAATCTCTTCCATTTTGGAAACAGTGACATTAACAAACCTGCTTGTGTCTCTCAGTGCTTTGGTATAATTTAGTATAGTGTTTTTATCCGGGGCATTTCCATGAATAAAAATGGTGTCACTGTAGCTTACTGAAGTGATATTCATAGTACCCGGTAATACGCTGGTAATTTTGGCTAAATTGCCGTTTACCGAAGCTTGCTGCTTGGTAAAAACCTCTAAGGAACCATTATATGCACCCTGCGCCGACTTTACAGTATCTATCTGAGAATCGATAAATTTGAGGTAGGCATTAACGGGTTGCCAGCTCTTGATCAGGACCTCACTGCTGCTCACTTTAGCCGCCAGCATTCCGGTTTCGGCAGTTGCGCTCTGTGTCAATAGTGCCAACGGTACCAGGATAACGATAGCCAATCCCAGGACTGCCCATGACAGGATCGCAATCAAAGGCCGTGACTTTGGTAAATATTGCGCGGGCCTGGCGTCAATATTGATCCGAACCGGGATCCTGCTGTCCTTAACTCCTTTAAGAGCCAGACCGGCATTAACCGTATATTCATTAATGTCGTAACCCACCTTTGATGACAGCCAGTGAGGAAGCGGCTTTATCTGGTAATTAAGTGAGGCCACCAATTCATCTCTCATTTCACCACTAACGAACGTATTGGTGTCCCTTGTTATTGGATTTTGCTTATGGCTCTGGTTAAAGTAGGTTACGGTACGTTCCAACTCCTCCTTAACCAACTTGATTTTATCTTTTAGCTCAATTTCTCCTGAAGGGAATGTAATGGAATGGAGTATCTCAGGAATCCCGTTAGCCATGATCAAAATGCTGGCGCCAAAAGGTTGAACATTAACCACGATTGCTTCAGCACTATCGGTAAGACGGGCAACCGCCAGCGGTATTATGTCGACGCCGACGGGTTGGAGCCCGGCCTCCTTCAAAGTCTCCATCATGGCGTCAACTGTGTTTTTGGGCAATCCAACCATGCAGAGCATCGTTTCCGTATCGGAAATATCGACTGCCTGCCAGGAGGTATGGAGACTCATTGAGAGGTACCGGCATGGCTCTTTCCAATTCGTGCCGCGCCGCCTCACCGACCATGTTTTTGGCCAAACGCGGAAGGGTTACCGTTCGGTACATCGTATGTACACCGCTTATCCCCGTTATCACCTGTTTTTCGGAAATAGCATTTGCAGCTAAAAGTTCTTTGATAAGCTGGCTGACGATGGATTTTTCCACAATCAATCCTGATTCAACAAGGCCCTTCTCCAGGGAACACTTGGCAACCTGGAGCACCTGTCTCCCGTCAGTAACCATCACGCGTATATATTCATCCTGGATATGGAGCGTTATCATTCTTTTACTCGTAAATCTTAATTTCCCAGGTACTCACATTTGCCGTCATAACTTTTATATAAAAATCACCCTCGCCACTATATATATACTCTGTGCCCTCTGATTTTTCTGCGGGTCGGGAGATCAGCGCAACATATCTGCCTGTTTCGCCTTTGCGATACAGTGCAAAGCACAAAGAAGCCCATTTCGGGTCCGTTGCCGTTACTTTCCAATCAAAACGCATTTGAGGAGATTTAGTTTTAAATAAATCTGTTACTTTATCCTTCTTGTCAGTGAAGGTTGCCAGTGGTTTCTTGCCGGCGACGGATATCTGACTGACGATCGAGTCATGAATATCACTGCTGAAAACAGTTAAAACGACATTAGCGGTATCTTCCTGGTCTTCTTTTCCGGAGACACTGAAATAGACTTTTTTAATCTGAGATGTAGGGTAGGAATTGATCAGGGCCAGAAGAAAATTCTGAAACTTCGGCACCTGTCCCCTCAGGTTGATATCCAATGTCGTCACTGGAAATACCATGGTATCGGCACCAACTTTGATGGAGCCTTCTGAAGTTACCACCTGTGTTTTGGTTATCTCAGCGCCATTTGCCTTGGCCAATTTTACCAGATTATCAATTATCTCCGGGCTCCGATCTGAATTGGGGAAAATACCTCGTACTGTTTCCAGCTCTTTACGGGTCTTCACCAATTCAAGTTCGGCGGTTTTCCTCAAAATATCCGGAGATTCCGTGCCTCCCATTGCTTTTTGCAAAATACTAAGCTGCTGGTTTAATTCCAACTGCCTTGCCTGCTGCTGCGAGTAGATCAGGTAAAGCGGAATACCGATAATGAGGAAAATACCGGTGAACAGGATCAGCCTGATTACCGGGCTGATCCGGGGTAAACTTATAGCCTTAGAGCTTTTTACCTTGGGCTCGTCCTGTATCATATTTTCGTTTATTTCTGCGTTGTCCTGGTACATTATACCCCTTTACCTTCAAATAGTGACAGCGATATATTATTGAATGGAGTAAGCACGGATGGTCATACTGCTGGGTACGAGAGGACTGGTCACAGTTCCGGGTAGGTCATCTCGATTCCTGAGGTCTGTGGGATAAGTAATTTTACAATTGCCACCGCCAGTTATACTTGTTCCCACGGCTGAACCGTATAGTCTGGAATTGCCAGTGAGAGTAACACTTCCGTTAGGAGCAAACATTATTGCTGACGTCCAGGCATTCCCGCTAAGTGTTACAGTGCCATTGGTGGACATGATAAAAGGAATTTGTTCGGCGGGTAACTGGGAATTTCCACTCATAGAAATGTTGCCTTCCGCAATCACCGTGTGTCCTCCGGTAAACCCATTGCTATTCCCACTCAAGGACATAGCCCCTTTGATATAAACGGTGCCGCCGAGATGCATTACCGCATTACCCGAGGTTGTGAAATTACCCGTAACGTGTATCGTGCTGCCAAATGTTATGCTGGTATTGCTGGAAATAGAAAACGTTCCCGTGACTTTAACCGGCCCCTGGAATACCATAGTTGTATTTGATCCTACGCTCAGATTGCCATCAACGCATACTTTATCAGTAAAAGTCACCGTTCCATTCCTCGTAATACTCAAATCCCCTACCACGTGAACCGGACTGTCGTATTGATAGTTTCCATTTCCACTGATCGTCCACCCTGATGGATGTGTAACCGGTACACAAGAAGAGGCCAGCGTTTCATTTTCATAGCTGGCAGTGTCAACTGTAGGGATGGTTAAAGGTGGAGCGCCGGGTATCTTATCTCCCATGATTTTAGAGTTATTCAGGGTAGTTACTGTGCCGGTTGCACTTCCGTCGCCGTTCACCTTGGCATTGCCGCTAAGGGCAACATTCCCATTTGCATAAATATCACCTTCCTGGACTTCGTCTGATTCAACGTCGGAGTTACCACTCAAGGTAATATTGCCATTCAAACTGGCAAGCGCATAGTCGAATACTGACGAAGATGTACCACCGGTGAATGTCAGGTCAACATCCGAGATAACGGCAAGATCAAGTCCAACGCCGTCTGAAGAAATGGAATTCACTCTGAACGTTTTACCGTCCTGATTGTAAATGGTTACGGTCAGGTTCTTCCCGTTGAGTACTTCTGAGAAGGGTAATGATATTTGCTGGCCCAGTTGAGGTAGCTGGAGGCTGCTGGTACCGGGATCTTTGATTTTATTATCGATTTGCCACAGGGCATACTCGATACCCGCATCAGCCGCATAAATACTTTTGTCCCTATCATCAGTTATACGGTTGGCGCTAAGGCTGGTCTGAGTGAGCATGCTCGAAGGCACTATAAGAAGGCCGCCAACTAATAGCAGCGCTAACGCTGCCGGCAGGGCGAAGCCCTCTTCGCTCTTTAACATTTTCTTCAGAAAACTAAAGACTTTCATCTCTTCACCTTCTCTTTACTGTATAAGTGGCAGTCTCTGCGTTGCCTCGTAGTTCATTGGTTCTGAAATTACACCACCTGATTTGGCAGTTATCCTGAAGGACACCTTGTCGGGGTGTAAAGGATCGGGAGGAAGGATTTTGGTAGTGGCATCAGGATTGCCCACGGGGTCATAGTAGATATACTCTGCAACCATCATAGTCACGTCGTTGCTGACGCGCATCAATCGTTTTATGGTGCCCGGCATATTGGGCATAGCATCCAGGCGATACAATATAGTAGCGTCAACATAAGCACCCCCACTGAATACGGACGATGTCAGTTCTAAGAAACCGGCTGCTGGATTTGGATCAACAGTTTGTGCCGTCTGGACATCACGCGTAATCCAGTAGCCGGCATTCTGTGCCTGGTTTAGAACAATTATATGGTCGTTGCTCTGCGGGGTAATCTTCACTATAGTTGCTGTGGTCATGGTCATAGCACTACCGATTACTCCCACAATTGCCATTGCAATCAGCAGTTCCAGCAAAGTGAATCCTTTCTCGTTTCGTAATACTTTCATCCTGATCACCTTTTCATCCTGTAGTCCTCTAACTTAAACGCCTCGGTGCCATCATAATTTACGACCACAGTGAATATCTGCAGTCCGTCATCATTGGTCAGACCATCACCTTTCGGGTCCAACCTCGCAGTTGTAATGATAATAGTGTAGCCATCCGGTATATCGCCCGCAGGTAGACCGACATATTGGGGCGGATTATTTGCTTCATCATAAGGTTGACTCCGCATGTATTCCATCTGGCTCTTCGCCAGATTTTCGGCAGTAACCAATTGTTGACTCACAATCACCGCTTTAGAGGTAGTTGACATACTGAAGAGATAGGCGGTAATTACTATCCCTGTGATTGCCATGGTGACCAGAGCCTCAGTCAGCGCCAATCCGCGCTCACCGTGAACGATTTGCTCGAGGCTCTTACCACATTTCGACCAAAAATTCGATATCATTTCTTTACCTTTTCATTTCACCTTAATCAAGCTGAGGCTGGAATAAAGCGGCATAAAGATGGACAATGCCAGAAAGCCAACGCCTATTCCGATGGCAATAGTCATAGCAGGTTCAATCATGGCGAGCATGGTCTGTATCCGGCTTTCCGCCTCAATTTCATAGTTTTCCGCTACAGTAATGAGCGTAGCATCCAGGGTGCCGGTTGCCTCTCCGACCTTGGTCATTTCCACCATCAGAGGCAGGAAGACCCATTGCTTCCGCATCGGTTCGGAGAGACCTTCTCCTCTCATCATATCCTTCTCCACATCAGTCAATCCTTTAGCCAGAACACTATTTCCACTTGCCTGTGACGCCATGGTCATGATATCAGGTAAGGGTAATCCTGCCTTAAAAAGCAAAGACATAGTACGGCAGCAGCGGGCAAGCTCGCTGATTATGTTGATTCTTCCCATTACCGGTAGTTTCAGCATGAGCATATCAAGATAGTAGCGTCCAGTCGGCGTTTTGCTGTACATAAATCCGACAATCCCTGCCGCCAGAGCTACGACGAGCATGTGTAATCCGTAGTTCTTGAACGTATCAACTATGAACAAAAGCACTTTGGTTGTTATCGGTACTTCACCTTTCAACATTGTAAACATACCCAGTATTGGGGGAAGTACCACGGTAACCATCAAGATCATGATGCCAATCGCCAGTACCGTCACAATAGCAGGGTAAGTCAAGGCTGCTTTGAGCTTGCTCATAGCGGCGGATTGCTTCTCAATATAGCCAGCCAGGTTTCTCAATATCTGCTCGAGGTTACCGGTTTGCTCGCCGACTGCGAGCATCTTCTGGTAAATTCGAGGGAAAATATGGGGATGCCTTGAAAGTGATAATGAAAGAGGGTCACCTCCACGGATATCTGCAACTACCTTCCCCAGCACCTGCTTCAGCTGTCTGTCCCCTGTTTGAGATTGAAGCAATTCCAGGCTCTGAATAATGCCCAGGCCTGATTCCAGGAGCAGCGCCAGCTGGCGGGAGAAAAGTATCATTTCAGACGTTTTTATATTCTGCTTTAATAAACTGTTAAAATTTGGCAAAAAGGGGATAACCGCCTTCATGCTGACAATCCGATACCCGAACTTTGACAAACTGTCGATCGCTGCCAGTTCGCTTACGGCTGATATTTTCCCTTTTATGGTTCGCTTATCATTGGTATAACCTACATATGCATATTCCATAGTATTCACCCTTCAATAATCTCAATCCAGAGTATAGACATTGCGCAATACCTCAAAGGGGGTGGTAAGTCCATCTCTGGTTTTTATCATGCCATCTTTGGCAAGAGTTACCATCCCGTCCTTGAGGGCGCTTTCCTTTATTTCAGTGGTTCCAGCACCGCTCACCAGCAGTTTCCTGATATTGTCAGTGATCGGAAGTAGTTCAAAAACTCCGGCTCTACCCAGGTAACCGGTATAGGCACATGCCTTACATCCTGCTCCATAGGAGAATTCATGGCGTTCCTCCGACATTTCTTTCAGATAGGCAAGTTGTTCCACTACGGGAGCAGTTTTCGTCTGGATACAATGAGGGCACACCCGCCTGACCATCCGCTGTGCTACAATCCCAATCACTGCTGATGATAACAGGAATGGCTCTATCCCAAGATCGAGAAGCCTGAAGAGAACGCCGACGGTATCATTGGCGTGCACTGAGGACAATACAAGATGCCCTGTAAGAGCTGATTGTACTGCAATTTGGGCTGTCTCATTGTCCCTGATCTCGCCTACCAGGATAACGTCCGGATCAAGGCGTAAAATAGAACGTAGTGCGCTGGCAAAGGTCAAACCTGCACGTTGATTTACCTGAATCTGGTTAATACCAGGGAAACGGTACTCCACCGGATCTTCAGTGGTTATAATGTTGCGGCCGACCCTGTCGAGCGAATTTATTGCGGCGTAAAGTGTGGTGGTTTTACCTGCGCCCGTGGGACCGCTGATCAGCACCATGCCATGAGGAACCATGAGCATATTCTCAAATTTCTTACGGCTTTCAGGGAAGAAACCAAGTTGAGAGAGCGATAATGCTGCCATACTCTTGTCCAGGAGTCGAAGTACCGCCATTTCACCATGAACAGTATTAATAGTGGCAACACGGATATCAATATCTCTGCCCTTGCTTTTAACCGAGAACTGACCGTCCTGGGGACGCAAATGGTCAGCTATATTCATACCGGACAATATTTTTATCCGGGATATAAGGTGCCCGTGAACTCCGATCGGCAGCGCAGTAATGTTGTGCAGAATGCCATCGATACGATAGCGGACACGAAGGTTTTCAATTTCTGGTTCAATGTGGATATCCGATGCCCGTGATTTCACTGCCTCATTTACGAGCAGATTCAGCGCCCTGGCCACAGGGGAATCATCCGCCACTTCGGTAGTAACCTTTTCCTGTTCCGCTGCCTCAGGAATCGCCGTGATAATGCCAAATTGTTTGGCGATATCGCCGAATGCTTTATAGTTAAAATCTATGGCGTCATGGACATTCTTTTCGGTAGCCGGAACAGGTTCGATCCTCTTTCTGGTCAGCGCGGCTATCGCTGAAATGGCCAGGATATCACTGGGATCGGCCATGGCAATTTTCAATGTATTTGCTTCAAGCGATAGCGGAATAACTGTATACTTCCTGGCAACTTCTTCTGGCACCAGCAAGAGTGCTTCCGGTGCTGGTGTTTGGTTGAGCATATTGAGGCTGCGAATATCAGAACTATTCTCGGCCGGTTCCGATTTTGGTTCCACGTTGGTCTCAATGCTGTCAATCAACGCAGCCATTTCAGTTTCAATTACTACTTTGTTCTGCTCTACCATTTCAAATTTTCCTTGTTCTGAGTGCTATGTTTCTACGATATCCCAAAGCCGAGGCAAGTTCAATGGTAAATGGCCAATTTTAGATGACCCTTTGGTCATAAAAATGAAGTACATTAGTCCCAGGTGAATGTAGTTCTTTGAAACATGCCACCAAAACACTTACTCGATTATTCCTTGACAACTTCATCTCGTTCGTATAATATGCTTTCTAACAATACTATGGTTGAAACTCCGCAGACTATCAGGTTAATAATCGCTGACCAGCAAGCTCTGTTTCGTCAGGGCGTGAGTACCATTTTGAAACAAAACACCAGCATAGACATTGTCAATCAGGCCGGCTCAGAGCAAGAACTGATGACAATTTTAAATACTGTTTCTCCTGATGTATTGCTGATGGACATTAATTTATCACCTACCGAGAAACAGAACCTTGCCAAAACAGTGAAACAACTTTTCCCCAGCATAGCAATAATACTGCTGACTCCAAAACTTGATGACGATGAACTTTTTCAGGCAATTAAATCCAGAGCCTCCGGTTACCTGAGCAGGAACGTATCGGCTGATGAGTTAGTTTCCTCGATTCTCAGGGCAGCCAGGGGAGAGCATCCCATAAATGACAATTTCGTTTCCCACCCAACTGTAGCCGATAAAGTATTAAAGCAATTTCAAGACTTTTCCTGGGGAAAAGGGGCTGAGGCTTATGTGTCACCGCTTACACCACGGGAAACTGAGATTCTTACTCATATGGCACACGGCAATCTCAACAAACAAATTGCCTCAATGCTCAATATCAGCGAACAAACAATCAAGAATCACATTACCTCAATACTTCGTAAACTTGATGCAAATGCCCGAACCCAGGCGGTGGTAACCGCTATCAAATTGGGACTGATCAAATTATAAGCCGCCGGTAATATCCAGTCGCTCAGCAATTCCCCGATTCCTACAGCTCAACTGTTCAACTATAATCCTCCTGCTATCTTAATTCGTTTATATTGCATGTCCGGGATAACCAATGACAATGCATATTTGTTTATTCCTAAAACTCCAAAACACAATATATAGATGTTACATCCGTTGACAATACTACAGCTAGGTGTCATAATGTGTTCAATCGTAAAGGAACCTGAGACTAAGCTAAAAGGAGGGTTTAAGGGCTGGAACTAAGTTGGTAGTAAAGTGAGAATTAGCATCCAAAAAGCAGCGATTTTTAACATTATCAGCTTGATACTGGTGGTGTTATTTTTGTTTTTTACATTCCCGTTTTCTGATTATAAACCTGCCTTCGCCTCATTTCCCCCTTCGATATTGAAGTGGTCCGTCGTTGATACCCCCAGTCCTGAGGGCAACGTCATAAGGAGTAGTTACGGACACAAATTCTGAAATCAATCGCATCGCTTTCGGACCAAATGACACTGTAATGTTTGCTGTAGATGTCCCCTCCGTCAATGCACCGCTAGTAAATAGTATGTATAAATTGTACAAATCGAACAACAGCGGGGTCACCTGGGATAACTTACTGAAGGATCCGGTCAAAGACTCGCCTCTATTTATCGCTGGAGCTAAATTCCCAATCTGGGACATAGCAGTAGCCCCAGACGACAGTAATTTTGTCGTCGTGATTACCGATGGCTCGGGTGTCCCGCCACCTCCACCACCACCATCCTCCCTTCCAAGCGGTCCCAAAAATGTGTTTATCTCGGCAGACGGAGGACAAAACTGGGAAAATGCAAACTTAGCGGGCCTTGGACCAAATGATTTTATCAGCTGCCTGGCAATTTCACCTCTTTATGACATCGATAAACGCTATATTGCAATTGGTACCAGGGAAGGTACTTCCCCCCTTGGAGGTAATGGAAAGGTTTTTACTTTCAAAGCTCCTGGACCCAGCGCATGGGTAAATCAGACAATTCTACCTTCAACCGGGTGGGTGTCCGGCGATGTTGTAGCCCTTAAATTTTCACCATCATATACGATAGACTATACTATCATAGCAGTATTCGCTTCTTCGTCTCCCGCACCTGCAGGTGGTTTATTCCTCACTACTGGCACTCACGATGTGATCAGCAATCGTACCCAATGGAAAATCGGTCCCGGTTACCCTGTAAAAATAACCACATCCGATGGCAAGTCCCCAGATCACAATCAAATTATCACTGCAGACCTGGAGTTGCCGGCAGACTTTTTTGGTTCAGACCCGGGCACCTTACGGCGTAGTTTTGTCAGCTTCGACGCGCTGACAATGCCCGTTGCAGGTACATACTTTAGCGGTGTTTATCGAGTCGATGATGTTAATGTATTTCAATTAATGTATAACAGTTCTTTACCCGCGTCCCCATCCAGGCGAATCTCCAGCATCGCTTATTATGGAACCTTTGCAATAGGTAAACTGATTGCTGGCGAAACTACCACCAATCTTACACGGGGAAAGGTAGACATCTGGCTTTGTTCGGATCCCTTTACCGTAAGTCCTCCTCCGGCCTGGACTATTTCCGATGTCATAAAATCGCCTACTGGAGGCGGAAATTCGGCATTTGCATATGGATTCGCCAATGCTTTCCTTATGTGGAGCGCGGATGGCGTCAGAGTATACTGCGGGACCAGCTCTGCTAATCTTATAAACGGAGGGACTTCCTGGGCGGTAGGCAGTTGGCCAAATGGATTGCTCACAGGTTTTCAACGTAATGATGAATCAGCTTTTTCTATAAGCAGGGATAATGGAGTCAGCTGGAACCAGCTCAGTCTCATCGATACTGAGATAACCCGTCTCTCCGATGTCGCTGTCATCGAAGCACCGGAAAACTCTCTCGACTACGGTGTACTGTATCTGGCGTCAATAAACTCCCCACCTCTTCCACCACAACCCAACAATTTCGATAGCATCTGGCGCAGCATCCGCGATCCACTGGGACAGCGCTGGGAGAGAATCTGGTGTGGGCTGGCTGCAAACAATGACCTGATCGTCCGCATTAACCCCAGGGTTACCGAAATTGCTCTACAAGCTGCACTTCCGGATCAGGCCAGGAGCAGGGCGATCGTCATTGCCGACCGAACTACCGCCAATATATGGTACTCACTAGATGAAGGTCAAAACTGGCAGGTGCCTTACCCCAACTTTCCCATAACTGATCTCAGCCTCTCCAGCGACACCTCTCTGTTTATTCTCAGCGATACCTATGTAGTCAGAGGGAGCTATGATATGGCCACATGGAAATGGGGTGCTAAGATAAACACCGGGCTTTCGAGCGGCCATACTATTACCACTCCTTTGAAAAATCCCAATGGCAAAAACAATCTCGAAGATTGGGTGCTCGTTGGATCTGCATTTATAGGTGAAGTATCCTGGGCTGATTTTTCACAGGTACCCGTCAAATTCTCACCCTCACCCGAGCAAATTGTACGCACTCCGGTACAGGGAGACGTACATATTATCGCCGATGAGCAATTCGACGCCAACAAAATAATTTATGCCGCTGTTAAAGGCGGGAAAATTTATCGTTGGGTGATTGGAAGTAGTTCCGCCTGGGACGACCTTCAGCCGCCCGATAATGACTTCTATGGAGTTGAGCAAAAAAAAGGCGCTCTCTACGGAAGTTATAATACTCCAATACTACCGAACACAAAGCCTGGTGTTGATCGCGCCCTCTATCCACGCGAACCCATACCGCCAGTGCCGGAATGGGATCCCTTAGCCGTAGGAATTTCTTCTCCACCCGTTTTCACCAGGGAACCTACGTCATTAAAAGCATCGTCGAATGCTGACAACGATCTATGGGCTATAGACAATCAAACCTTCGACTGGGCTGCCAAAAAGGGCTGTCTCTGGATTTTCACCGATACCCTGGCCAAACATGGCCCCTGGACAACTGCTCCCGCCAGCAATGATGTCATTCCTGCTGATCCTGTGACCGGAAGGGCAAACGAAGTTAATTTCCTCTGGCGACAGTTAAGCTACACCACAGGGTATGAATTGCAAATCTCCAAAGACGAAAAATTTATTTTACAGGTTCTCGATAAGGCGAATATTGTGCCCTCAAACTCCGTTGCTCCTGGGTGGATTTTATTCCCGGGACTGCTTGAAGCAAGCCACAAGTATTACTGGCGGGTGCGGGTAAGTTCATCTTATACCGGAGAAAGCATTCGCAGCCCCTGGTCAGCTACGATGTATTTCACCGTCATGGCAGGTTTTCCAGTAACAGCCAGACATCTTGGTCCTACCTTGCTTCAGCCTCCCAATCAATGTACCTCATGCGGGCCTTCGCCATCATTTTCCTGGTCGCCGATGTTTATGACTACAAGTTACGAATTTATACTGGCACGGGACCCCGCCTTAACTCAGGTGATAGAAAAAGTTACTGTACCTACCCCTGCCTATCAATATCAGGATAAGCTCGAAAAGGGTACCTACTATTGGCGGGTAAATGCTCTTAAACCCATGATCAGCGAACCCAGCCCGGTCGGTAATTTTACCGTCACTGATACCACTAATCCCTTAGCATTGCTGTTCCCCGAGATTTCGGAATCGACCTCAATGTTGGTCTGGATAGGAATCGGGATATATACTGCCTTCGCTCTCAGCATGCTGGCATTAATAATGAAGACTCGTTACTCTAACAGAAAAGAAAGGGAAACTGAAGACTAAACCGTGGAGCCCTCGAAAGGAGTCGAACATCAGCGGCTGTTTTTCTCCTCATTTTTCAGCTTCCTCATTCTCCCTGCCTACAGCCATTTCAAAGGGAACGGTATAAAATATCTACAGAGTAATAGATGTTCCATCGGTAGCCGCAATGGTATTTTCGAATATTTTTCTTGCCGCTGCTTCGGCCTCTTTTCGCTCTTCAATTGATTTATAGAGCTCGGCATCGAAATGAAACAATACGAGCTGCTTCACATTTGCCCTGATGGCTAGTTCAGCTGCTTCCTGGGGATTTGTATGCGGCCATTTATCATAGTATTGTCCCGGTTTTGATGCGCATTCATGAATTAAAATATCGGCATCCTTGGATAGCTCTAAGCTATTATCGCAAATGCCAGTATCGGTACAATATGCGATAGTTTTCCCCTCTAAATTTATCCTGTAACCGAGACAAGGGTCGGAGTGTAGCAGGAACTTACAGGTGACAGCGAAGGGAAGTTTGTTGGAACCTTCCCGAGAGTTCGTTGATCTTTATTATAGTTGCCAAATCGCTCAGCGGAACGGTGAATGGATGCTGAATGAACTGATTTAATATGCTCCTGGTACCTTTTTGCCCGTAAACATTTATCCCTTGCTTAAATCGAAACTTACTGAGAATATGAAATCCAAAAATATGCTCTAAATGGAAATGACTTAAAAAAAGATAAAT
The DNA here is from genome assembly GCA_963784375.1 of uncultured Chloroflexia bacterium. Classification (GTDB taxonomy): domain Bacteria; phylum Chloroflexota; class Dehalococcoidia; order GIF9; family UBA5629; genus JBBIPA01. The sequence goes on from CAWAQY010000001.1 coordinate 60,498, forward strand.
GGGTTTGTCCGAGGTAATATAACTATCCAGTTTATACATGCCATCGCCGGCATCAAAGATTATGTAATACTCTTCTGAGTCTACTAAGTACACAGGGAGTGTTGCCTGTTGGGGTACTGTACCATCCATTCGTGCCCAGAAAGACAATTTTCATTTTTGCTCCCTTTTAAATTGCCATTAGCGGTTAGCTGCTCGGGATGAAAACTCAGGACAACGTGCACCTATTAAATATTTGGCTACGTCTGACTATGCAACATTCAAAAACCATCAGGCACCAGATATGCCAATTTCCTTCATCTGTGTGCTGTCCGCAAATTATTGTTCATGACTAGCTTTCGGTACGTTAAGGATTTTTGAACAGTCCCTTCTCCAGGTCTGAAAGTACATCAAATTCTTCCTTACGTACCCAGACTAATTCATCCTCACCGATCCCACGCAGCGCCACACACTTTAGTACATATTTCACAGCTGTTTCGGCAGGCATGTATTTCTCAACATCAAAACCTCGCCGGGAAAAGCAGAATGTGAGTGCACTGAGTTTCTGTAATCTTGCTGCAATATTTATGCAGGGACCAACATAATCATCACCATTTCCCACAGAGACCACGGTACCTCGTGATATACCACATCTTAAAACCTTCGGCGGATGGGCTACCAGCCTTTTAATTATGGGATAGAATTCTGCTTTATAGGTAGCACAGATTTCCCAAAGTGAGGTAACAACATTACAAATCTCGGCTCCACCCATGTTTTTGGTGTCCCAGAGAAATAAAACCCCGTCTCCCAGGAACTTTGCCAGAAACGGTAAGCTGGCCCATAATACTTTTTTCTCTTCACTACTCTCTTTAAGCAGCCCCTTTTTAATTTCACTGAATAGCCAGTCGAGGAAGCGGCTGAGATATTCGGGAACTGCCAGATGCGGATCTACTTGACTGGAAAAAGTGGTGAATCCGGATAGGTCAAATATAGCGGCAAGCGATTCTACCTTGGTGGACGGTAAGCTGACATCTCCAAGATCCAGGGCATCAGGATTAAACCTATCGAACTGCTCATTGCTCATGGTCACCAGTTTAATAAACTTACGCCCATCCTCTAACGGTATGTTTTCGTATTGTTCCTGCAAGTTGATTTTCGCCATTCTTGACCTCCGTTCCCGGGTTCACATTCTTATATCAAAAGAATAGATCGATTCCCCCCCGTTGCACCTGCGAAGTCCGAAACTTTAATTGTAGATACATTGCTGCATCCGCTTGCTACCATCTTGAGAGCCATCGGAAATCGAAATCAGGCATATTGGACTTCACCACTACCGCTGTAAATAATCCGGAGCACAGGGGCATAGACAAAATGAGAGTATTATCGAGTAGTGTTCAGAAACAGTTTCTTGTAAAATCTATACCCTTGCCGGAAAGCTATAAACCGCCGATTTATCATCACCAGAATTCATCCCTACCGGACCAAATAACTCAGGCCGATACTCATACAAACCGCGGCAACCACGGATATAACCAGCATTATTATAGAATAAACGAGAAACTGCCTTGAAGCGATTATTTTCTGCGTAACAATCCTGGGGATAGATTCCTCTGCCGCCTGCTGCAAAGATTGTTCAACTTTTACCAGAGCTTCTTCCAAACTATGCTCGGATGCTTTTCTCACCACTTCAACCTTTTTCAAAGCATCCTGCGATGCTGTCATGGTAATCTCTTCAACTTTTTTAGCCTCCCTAACCGCAGCTTCCGTCTTCATCGAAACTTCGGCAAGTGCCTCCTCCGACATTTTCCTCGCTTCTCTCACTTTCCTGGTAGCTTCCTCTGAGACCGTCATGGCAACCTCTTCGGCCTTTTTGGTTTCTCTGATTGCATCATCAACTTTCCTGGAAACTGCGGCTGCCAGCTCCTCAAATGCTTTCGTGGCCACGGCCGCCGCCTCTCTTGCTGCAACTGTTGCTTCGTGAGCCATTCTGGTAGCTTCTTTTGCTGATAAAGTAGCAGATTCCTCAGCAACTTTGGCTTCTTTGGCCGCTTTCTCTGCTGCTACTATATTGTTCTCCATCTCATCCAGAATCTCAGGGAGGGGCCTGGTTAATATTTTAGACCCTCCATTATTTTTATGCAGTGAAACATTTACATCAGCCATTTTTTACCCCCATTGTTTTCAGTTGGTCCACGATCAGTATCCAGTCTCCACTACAATATTTCCCCGATAATAAGCCTTATTTTAACTATACCGGTTTGATTTTGAATAACGTAATATCGCCGATGTTAAATACAGCCTTTCTATTTGAAATCTTCCCAAGGTTCCTTATCTAAAGCTAATTATATATTGTTGATATAGCTGATGCAATTAATTATAATACAATTCACGAACGGAAAATAACCGGATGGAGGGCGATGTTTATGGCTACAAGTGAAACCAGGAAAATCATGACCAAGCCCCTTCCCGAAATATTGGATGAGATTGAGGGAAGTATCGGCTTAGCCGATGAAGCGGCAAAAATTGCCAGAGAGGCTGCGGTAGAAGCCCGCAAGGCCGGAGAGAAGGCTGTTGAAGAAGCTACCAAAAATGTGAGTAAACGCATCGTCGAAATTGAAAAAACTATCGAAAAAAGCACGGTAGAAACCAATAAACATTTTGCCAGGATTGAAGAAACTATTAAACAAGCCTCCATAGGAACCGGTGAACATTTTGCCACTATCGAAGAAGCTGTCGAAAAAAACATTGTAGAAACCAATGAACATTTTGCCAGGGTTGAAGACATTATTAAACAAGCCTCCATAGAAACCGATGAACATTTTGCCACTATCGAAGAAACTGTGGAAAAAAGCACTGTTGAAACCAATAAACATTTTGCCGCTCTCGAAGAAACTGTGGAAAAAAGCACTGTTGAAACCAATAAACATTTTGCCAGGGTTAAAGAAACTACTAATGAACATTTTGCCAGGATTGAAGAAACTAGTAATGAACATTTTGCCACTCTCGAAGAAACAATTGAAAAAGGCAATATCGATATCAATGAACATTTTGCCAGGGTTGAAGAGGCTATAAAACTGGCAAATGAACATATCGTCAAAGTTGAACAAATAGCAACGAATGCTTTGCAGCTCACTGAATTGTTAAAGTCAGCAGTTTTAGACGGAGTTCTTGCGGTAGATAAGAGAATTTCAGAGAAGACTCCAAACGAAACGAATACTCCCAAATCAGACATTAAAAGTGCACCGAAACGTAAAAAGCACAGGTAATAGTTTCTCAGGTTCATTGTATATCGCAGACGATATACAATGAGCATAGTCGCCCAGAACACACACCCACCAGGAAAATCCTGACCTCCAGAAATTATTCTTCTTATAATTGCATTAGCCTCAGGGGCATTAATAAAACGGAGATACTAGGTTTTAACACCTGCAACTTTATTGTCTAAATCCTTTATTCGTTGTGACATTTTTTGCAAAATGGAGAATGCGAAGGAAGGGTCCTCATGAACTCTTTTTAAGAAAATCCTTTTATCCACAGTGATTAAACGAACATCTCCCAGCGCACGTACCGTAGCCGCTCTTGTCTCTTCCTGAAAGAGTGCCATCTCTCCAAAAATATCACCTTTTAATAAAATCGCCAGGCGTATCTCCTTATTATCTCTATTCGCCTGAAATACTTCGACTTTACCCGATTGAATAACATACATGCAATTTCCCTTTTCACCCTGGCGGACAATAATCTCACCATCCTTGTAAACTTTGCCCAGCGCGGTTCTCTCCATAACTGTCTCCTGAATGTCTTTCGTTTTATGATCTGGCTCGACGTTGCCTCTAAACCCCATTAAAGTGTTCCAGATAAAATTAGTGATAAAATAAGGATGAAGACAACGTAAAAATACGTCGCGATAGGGCGCACTACCGGTGAACATATCCCATAACACCATACTCATACGGCGCTGGTTTCCGGATTTGAGTTGTTCACTTTTCGTCATCCGCATAACACCCCTGGTGAGCCAATCGCTCTTTTTTACCAGGTCTATAAAAAAATATAAGACTTTGCCGAATTGATTATCCACACTTACGGATTTGCATTGCGGCCAAAAATGTTTTCGAAAATCAAACGCTGACACCCCGCTAAATATTGCGGTAACTGCTGCTACCTTAGCAGTCCTATACGCCGAGCCAATACCATCTTTATTCAACCTGCTCATGCCGCAATCACCGAGTAAAACCACTCTATCACCATAGGGTTGTACTGCTTGTCCCAAACTGGCCAGGGGGGAGCAGCGACACGCTGTCAGGGTATCGACATTGCCATTTGAAAGAAGCTTCCCGACTACAGGGTGCTGCTTAAAGGATTCAAAAACTGTCGTATCCATGTCATCGCCTATCAGGCACATAGTGGCATAATTCCCCTTGGGAACCAGGGCAGCAAATTGCAATTTCGGTAGATTTAACAGAAAAGCATGCATGGAAGTACCTAATTTATTGGTAACAAAATCTGACCCTAGTTCCAGCTCGCAATTATAAGTTTTTCTCGATTTTGGTTTTTGGTAGCCAAACCCAAGCTTTTCAAAAAGATCGGTGCTCGGCGAGTTGACTCCAACTGCCCCCACAACGAGATCGTAAACCTGTTGTTTTTCCGAAACATGGACCTGGAGTTTATCACCGTTCCAGGTTATATCGGTAACCTTTCCCTGAATAACATTGGCACCATTTGCACCAGCCAGTTGAAGTAGATAGTTATCAAAACTCTTCCAGTCAACCTGACTGGCTCCTTTTGGGCCACCGCCCCGGTAGACAGTAGCAATTCTCATCTCATGGAATGGTGAGTACATAGTGACTGCTTCAGAACTGGAGTGTAATACAAATGAGTTTATACCCCTTTGAACAATATCGGAAGGTAGTTCGATACCCTCGATGGACAAGGCCTGGATTAGTGATTCCGATATAACGCCGGCACACATGTTGCATCCAGTCGGTCCCAATGCCGAGAAATCTCTGCGTTCATAAATATCGACAACAATTTTTATACCTATGCGTTTTGCAAGCATCAAAGCAAAATAGCTGAAGAAAGAGCCTGCCGGACCTCCACCAATCACTCCTATCCGGGCTCCATCGTCTAACACAATTGATAAGTCGTGTTTTTCCCTGAGCTTTATATTCCACTCTCTTGTCCACTGACATTTTTGAATAATATCCCTTTGCCCGCTGACTCCAGGAATCGAATTAGGATAAATGGTTTCTCAAAAATAGGGATGAACTGTTTGGCAGCATATTATCAATTTTGCTCTTTACCAATAACACAGTAAGTATAGCATTTTAGTCAACTTCCTGTTAAGTCAGCCACTACCCAGTAATCCAGTATTATTGCCGCAAAACAACTAAAGAAAACCGAAGGGTAGAAGTAGACTTTTGCTGCCAATGCAATAAAGCTGCTGAATTTGCAAAGACAATAGATTGAATTCAATTTTGCCAATAGTATGAACAAATACAACCGCTCCTTGACAATCTCTTATCGGTATGTTAAAAAGGGCCGTTCCCCAATGCAATTTCAAATCAGTGTGGTTTATGAGATCAATTATCTTGGAGGGAAGGAAGTATGATTTGAGAATCTATACTGAGGGTAGTGATGATAGTTTTAAGTCGTAAGAAAACTTAAAGGAGAGGAAAATGCGAAAACTGTTGTTTCTTTCCATCGTTGTAATGATAATAATTGGCTTGCTCGTTGGCTGCGCTCCGACAACAGCCCCTTCACCTAAGCCAGCTCCAACGCCTGCTCCCAGTTCTCCATCCACGGCAGGTCCCTTAAAGGGTGGAGCTTTGAAGGTAGCTTTCGTCAGGCCGCCAGTTAATTTCGGGTATCCCGCTGCAGTAACCGGACCCGATCAAAATTTTGCCAGGCTATTTTTCGAGCGTTTGATAAGACTGGACGATAAGTGTACCTATAAACCGGAACTGGCTACCAGTTGGGATGTAGCTCAGGATGGTAAATCCATCATCTTCAAACTACGCCAGGGGGTCAAATTCCACGACGGGACTGACTTCAATGCCGATGCCGTCAAATTCAACTATGATCCTCTTCTTCCCCCTAAATCAAATACCATAGTCGGAGCCAGCTCTATCGATAAGATCGATGATTATACCATTAAATTCAATCTCCCCTCGTACAATAATCTGATAATGTATGGGTTGGCAGCCGACATGAGGCTCGGCATAGCTTCACCCACAGCCATCCAGAAGAACGGTGCAGACGGGTCACGCGTAAATCCGGTTGGTACCGGCCCCTTCAAACTAAAAGGCTTTGAACGAAATATTTCTGTAACGGGCATGAGAAACCCGGACTATTGGGATAAGAATCTCCCCTATCTCGATGAGTTTACATTTACCACCATATCTGACCCAATGACTTCACAGGCATCGTTTAAGTCTGGTGAGTTTAATGTCATGTTTGATGCCAGAATTCCAATTGCTGATCAATTGAAAAAAGAAGGTTATCAACTGTTTAATAGTCCGGCGACAATACAATGCTATTGTTTTGACACAGATCATCCTGATTCAGTCTTTGCCAATCAGAAGGTTCGCGAGGCCATTGAGTATGCTGTGGATAAAGAAGCCATCATGAATGGCCCAATGCTGGGTTACTATAAGTCGGCATATCAGACGGTATTGACCGATTCTCCCGGTTACAATCCTGCCTGTCCGCCGAGAAAATATGATCCGGTTAAGGCCAAACAGCTACTTACTGAAGCAGGTTATCCCAACGGCTTCTCCTTCAAGTACTTAATCAATGAAACAGAAGCGCAGGAACCTCCAACAGCCGTGCAAAACTATCTGTCGAAAATCGGCGTCTCTATGGAAATAGTAAAATTGGCACCGGCTGCTTTTGAAACTACCGTACGCGTGGGACGCAATTTGGAGAAAAATACCGCAGCACACATGGTTCTTGACTATAGGGCGGATAATCTATTCATGCTTAATAACTATCTCAGGTCCAACACTCAATACTATCAAAACACAATTAAACCTGCAGGATTGGACGATCTGCTCGACCAGGCAATGGCAGCCAAAGATGACCAGACTAAAAATAAGCTAATCCAGCAGATATCCAAAGCGATATACGACAATGCATCGTATATACCCATGCAGGTCCAACCAAGAATAGTAATCGTTGATAAAAAAGCCCAGGATGTTGGATTCTGCTTATGCGGCGATTGTCAAAACGGTTATTGGGGATATGCCTCCTGGCTCAAGAAATAAGGAGATGATTTGAAAGCTAATCCATACTTTCCAAAATTATTCGCATCAGGACAAATTGGGAAGGCGAAGATCAGAAACCGTACGGTAATGTTACCTACGGGCCAGCAGTTTGAAAGTGCTTCAGGCGAGATTACTGACAAAACAATAGCAAATTTTGTAGACAGAGCAAAGGGGGGATTTGGGCTTCTGGTAGTCGCATGCCATGAGATTGGGGGGACGCCGGAGCGTCCATTCTTCCCACATCTGTCTCTGGCCCATGATAAATACATTAACAAGTTATGTGATCTGACAGAGGCTGTTCATGCCCATGGGGCCAAAATGGCAATAGAATTAAATGCCACCGGGCGAGTGATTATAAAAGGGCCTCAACCTGTATCATCATCAGCTATCCCGGCTGTCCTGTTTGGTGAACATATCTATCCAACTCCACGACCGCTGGAAAAAGGCGAGATTTACCAATTAATGGATAGTTACGCCGCTGCCGCCAGGAGAGGCTGGATGGCTGGTTTCGATATTATACACGTCACGGTGGGAAGCGGTTTCCTTTTAAACTCTTTTATCTCTCCATATCTTAATAAAAGGACTGATGAATTTGGAGGTAGTTTAGAAAACAGGATGCGCCTGCCTCTGGGTATAATCAAGAGAATCCAGGAGGAAATTGGCCACGATTTTCCTATTATTATCCGGATGAGCGCGGACGAGTTTATTGATGGAGGAATAACAACAAAAGAGTCACCGATCATTGCCAGGATGTTTGAGAAGGCAGGAGTTGCTGCAATCGATGTTTGCGCCGGCATCCAGGAAACCTGGTTTAAACACAATGACATCATGCGCCTTCCCGAAGGATGGAAATCTTACATATGGGAAGCAATTAAAAAGGCGGTCTCAATACCTGTTATTGCTAATGGCAACCTCAGAAACCCTGAATTCTGCGAGAAACTCTTATCTGAAGGAAAAGCTGATTTCGCTGGTCTTTGCCGCTCGGCCTTTGCAGATCCCGAGTGGCCTCACAAAGCATCTCAGGGACTTGTGGAAGATATCTGCCCCTGTATCTCCTGTCTGGAATGTCACCATGGTGCCGGCGGACGAGTCAGGTATGGTCATTCAGCTGCCCGCTGTGCGGTGAACGCAAATTGGGGAAGGGACAGGGATTTCGTCGAGTTGAAGCCAGCGTCTTTGCAGAAACGAGTCATAATCATTGGCGGTGGACCGGCAGGTATGGAAGCAGCTCGAGTAGCAGCATTGCGAGGACATAAGGTAACTCTATATGAAAAACAATCTGAACTGGGCGGCCAGTTACTGGTTGCTTCGAAGCCACCTGGTAAAGATAAGTTGCTCTGGTTCCGGGATTATCTTGTAACTCAGCTGAAAAAGCTGAAAGTAAAAGTAGAGTTGGGCATGGAGGTTACCCCGGCCCTGGTACAAAGTCTTAAGCCAGACGCTGTGGTCATTGCCACTGGTTCTGAGCCAAATATGCCCAAAATACCCGGTATAAATAGCAGGAAAGTGGTTACCTACAGGGACATCCTCACAGGCAAAGTTGAGCCTGAGGCTAATAAGATCATCATTGTTGGTGGAGGTATTGTGGGATGTGAGACAGCCGATTTTCTGGCGGAGCGTAAAAACAAAGTAACGATTGTGGATATTTTGCCTGTAATGGCACCGGATATGGAGCCAACGAATCGTAAAGGGCTTATGGATGCTCTTCAGAAGAATAATGTCGACATGTTAACGGAACGCAGGTTGATCGAGATAAACGATGGCGGCGTATCCATCATTGACGATAAAACTGGCAACAGACAACAAATTAGTAGTGACTGGGTAATTATGGCCACCGGCGCAAAACCTCTTCAAGCTTTAAAGGATGCTCTGGAGGATACAATAACCGAACTCTACGTCATTGGAGATTCCGAGGAACCGCAAAATATCAGGAAAGCAGTATACGAGGGTTCTTTGATCGCTCGAAAATTATGATTGTATATAGTCGTTTTAAAGGTAAGTACTAACTGGTTTATCATAAAACTTCAGTAATCAAAACAAGGAGGAATTTATGACCGTTAGCAATAAATTTCCCAAACCACCACTGCCACCGGGGATCGTATTTGAAGAAAACGTCTACATCGTTATGAGAGATGGCGTTAAGCTTGCCGCCGATATCTACCGTCCAGAAAAAGAGGGACGGTATCCGGCTCTCGTGGCAACCGCAGCTTATTTAAAAGGTGCACAGGCCTGGGGACCTGAATTGAGCAGATCGATAGAAGCCGGCCAGACCCTTTTCTTTGTGCCCAAGGGATATGTCCACATTATTTACACAGCCAGAGGAAGCGGTTTATCCCAGGGACAATATAACTGGTACGATGAGACAGAACAAAAAGATGGCGCCGAAGTAATCGAATGGGCGGCAAAGCAACCCTGGTGCACGGGTAATGTCGGCATGGTGGGAGATTCTTATTTTGCCAGAATCCAACCGCTAATTGCGGCACAGCAGCCTCCTCACCTTAAGTGCATAGCTCCCTTCAATGGAGGTATGGATGATTACCGTTCACGTATCGATGGAGGAGTTATCAGGCTTGGCTGGCTAAGCAACTGGGCAGCAGATACTATCTCACAATGCATGTGGCCCGGACCGGTGGAAGGTAGGCTACCACCGACCAATTTGATTGCTCAGGTATGTGAAAACCTGGACGATGGACCCTGGTACTGGGAAAGGAGCGGTTATAAAAAGGCGGATAAGATAAAAGTACCCGTCTTAAGTATCGCAATTGCGGAAAGTCCTCTTCATTCCGCTTCACAACTATCCGGGTTTGACACTATTAAATCGCCGAAAAAACTTGTCATCCTTGCCTTTTTCCAATATGAACGTAATCCAACTGCGCAGCCGTCCCATAAACGAATATATGTTAAGGTGGTATGACCACTGGCTTAAGGGTATCGATACGGGAATTATGAATGAGCCAATGGTTGCCATCTGTGATACGGCCACCGGCGAATGGCGTTATGAAAACGAATATCCCGTAAACAGAACGAAGTGGACAAAGTTCTTCCTCAGGTCGAATTCCGCTAGCCCGGCAACTAAACCACCATATGGGTTGCTAAGCCAGGAACCACCCAAGAAAGAAGAACCTGATAGTTGGATGACCCCTGAATGTATGAGTCTACTCGCAGGTAATAAACCAGTGGCAGCTTTTGTCAGTCAGGCGCTGGAGCAGGACACCCGTGTATGGGGTCCGATTAGCCTCACCTTATATGGTTCGTCAACCACCATAGACACTATCTGGTTTGCAAAGATAGGTGATGTCGCACCAGACGGCAAAGTCTCTGTGTCTCCTAGCTTAGGCGTACTAAGGGCTTCATACCGTGAAATAGATAAATCGAAATCAAAACCTGGGTTACCCTTCCACCCCTTCCAAAACCGGGTTAACCCGGAGCCGAACAAAATATATGAATATCAGATTGCAATATGCCCGATATTCCGTACTTTCAAGAAAGGCCACAAAATATGGCTTCAAATTGCCAGTGACGACCCTCAATATATGGGAGAACATTTTACAGTTTATAATGCCTACGAAATGCTTCCGGTCCCGGCAAAAAACACTGTATACCATGATGCCGAACATCCGTCACATCTGCTCTTGCCTATTGTTCCCGATGCTCCTGAAATGAAACCAGTGGCACCACCGCTCTCACAGGTTAAATGGCCAATGGGTGATACGCGTATGAACTTCCCTTACGACGGGTAAAATCGGATTGGTCACAATGTAAATTGGCTAATTGTTATGGAAGGAGATGACTTTGGAAAACACTCGTTGGGATTATTCACCGATTATTGCAAGGAAACCTTTTAAGCTGCCGAATAAAGCCCGAGTAGCGGTCTGGATAGTGCTTAATGTTGAGTATTTTGACATTGGACTACCTGTCCCAGGCGGGCGGACACAAACTCCGCCCGACATGATGGCGTATTCAGCCAGGGACTACGGCAATAGGATAGGTATCTGGCGGATAATGGAACTGCTTGACAAATACAAAGTTAAAGCTACAATGTCCATAAATTCGGAAATCTGTACCCATTATCCGATTATCGTTGAAGAAGCGAAAAAACGGGGTTGGGAGTTTATGGCCCATAGTGATACAAACTCCCGATTTCTGGGCAGCCTCAAGGAGGAGCAGCAGCGAGAGATTATTCGCTCCAGCATCGCAATAGTTGAAAAATCCTCCGGTCAAAAACCCAAGGGCTGGCGCAGTTCGGGTATGAATACCAGTTTTGGAACTCCTGATATTCTTTCTGAAGAGGGTATCAGGTATATTTCTGATTGGGGTAACGATGATCAGCCATATGCGGTCAATGTGAAAACCGGAAGACTCATTTCCCTGCCTTCGGACAACGTACCTGACCTGCGCTTTCGCGAGAACACGCCTTCGCAATACTATGAAACGGCCAAAGAACACTTTGACACACTATATCGCGAAGGTGCCCAACAAGCGCGTACCTTTGCTTTTTGTCTGCATACCTTTGAGATTGGTCAACCATCTAAAATAGTTGTTCTGGATAAGTTATTACAGTATATGAAAAAACACAAAGAAGTATGGTTCACCACCGGATGGGAATTAGCTACCTGGTATTATGAGAACTATCTGGGTGTTGAAAAAGCACAAATTGGTTGATATCAGTTCGTAATTATTTCGACACAAAAGTATCCTTATGAGTTTAAGTCCTCAGATGGCGATCGATTTTTCTCTATCCTTCCATTATTCGCAATGTCACTTCATTAGAACTAGAAGTGGCGAAAAAGTCACATTAAAAAACCCAATCCACTATCGGCTGAAATAATTGGCACTTGCAATAAATGTGCCGATGGTCCGCTTTATTAAGTGAATAATCCCAAGTTTGCTGGTATTTCATGGGTTATTTACAATAGTCTTATTGGAGATCAAGCAATTGAGTAAACCGTTATTATCAGCTATTGTTGTGATTCCCGATACTTATGAAACAGTGCGTTCTACAATGAAATATTTACAGGCGCAGACTGCCGCGGGTCAAATTGAAGTTGTAATCGTGGCACCTTCTCTTCAGCAAATTAAATTGGATGAATCCGATCTGAAATGTTTTCAAAATTGGCAGGTCGTTGAAGTGGGAGCAGTCACTTCCATTGGCACTGCATCCCTTGCAGGTATACGGCATGCGAATGCATCGATAGTAGCACTTACAGAGGACCATTCATTTCCCGATGTCCACTGGGCCCAGACCTTTATTGCCGGACACCAGAAACCATGGGCAGCCATCGGTCCCAGCATGCGCAACGGTAATCCGGATAATTGGCTCAGCTGGGCCGATTTTTACATGGCTTATGGCCAATGGGCCCATCCCATTCAATCCGGAGCTGTTCGCCACTTGCCAGGACATAACAGTAGCTACAAACGAGATGTTTTATTGAAGTTCGGAAACAAGCTGGAATACCTGATGCAGGCTGAGAGTATTCTGCACCGCCATTTGAAAGCGGAGCGCCTTAAATTGTTGCTTGAAGCAGGTACTTGTACCTCGCATCTTAACTTCACCACGTGGTCGCAGTGGCTGCCAGTCCAGTATTATTCCGGACGCGTCTTCGCTGCAACTTGGTCGAAAACATGGTCGTTACCTCGTCGTTTGGTTTATACTGCCGGTTCACCATTAATACCATGGATTCGTCTATGGCGCATAATGAGAGATATTCTTCGAAGGCAATCTGCCGCCTTCGCTCTTCGCTTGTTACCGATACTTATTGCAGGTCTAATATTTAACGGGTTTGGCCAAATGGCAGGTTATGCGACCGGAGTTAACGACGCCATTGAGAAGATCACAAAATATGAATTTCACCGTACTAAATAAGTCATAGTAAATGGGAAACCAAAATGGATACCGAAGTGTCCAGTAATCTCCACGCCAATTAAAGGGAAATATCGGAAGAAATAAAAATTAATTTTCAAGGAGTGTAAACCACCCCGAATCATTCCCTGTACGGAGATTGTATTATTTGCTCGCGCTGTTTAAGATATGTAAGAATGGATTGAGTTAGCTATTAAGGGCTCCTAACCTGGATAGATATACTTATTTATACTGAAGGGAGAAGCATGGAACAAGGGGCGCCAAAACACCAAACTACAACTGATTCAAAGGTCCAGAGTGTGGGGAAAGGAGAATTATCCCTACCCGAGAGGGGTTGCCTTTATTGAATGCGACGAGATGAAATGCATCGGCTGCGGCATCTGTCAGATGGCCTGCTCGATGCACCATTTCGGTGTGATTAATAAGGACCTCGCCAGAATAAAAGTGAGCAAGCACCTGCTGCCAATATCTAAGGGCATCCAGGTAGTTTGCAGCCAGTGCCAGAAAGAGGAAAGGGAATGTGAGAAGGCCTGCCCTGTAGACCCACCAGCGGTCTATTATGACGGTAATTTGCTTCATATGAGACTTGACCAGGAAAGATGTTTGGGTGACCGCTGCTTATTATGCCGCGAGGCATGTTCTGCGAAAGCGATAAGGAATCACCCGACAGCTTTCGCCAAAGCCTTTTCTCTGCGATCTCTGCGATAAAGATAATAGTGGTGAGCGGGAACCGCAGTGCGTCAACGTATGCCCTACTGGGGCACTCTATTTCAAAGATCTCGAAGCCACGGGCATTGTATCCGATAAGAGACTTGATGCGTAAGAGTGCCGACGAGAAAGCTGAGCTTATTGCCAGGAGGCTATTTCCTCTATCCAAAGACAGCATGTGGCAGCCGAAGGAGTAGCAGTATGGCGGAAATAAAATTCAAACTGCTCGAAGTTGATTTAAGCAGCGGGAACAGCCGCGGATATTGACGTTACCGAAGACGTCAAGAAATACCTGGGCGCCCGCGGACTGGCCAATAAGCTGATATGGGACCTGGTGCCGCAGGGCGCAGACCCGCTCGGTGCCGACAATATCCTTCACGTCGGCGTGGGGCCGTTGACCGGCATTGTTGGGACCAAAACGATTTTTAGTTTCATGTCTCCTCTAACCGGCTGGGCTGGCGTAGTGCCGTCTCCGGCGATTTCGGTGATGAGATTGTAAGGGCACAATATAATGCCGGCATACTTATCACGGGCAAAGCCCGCAAACCCGTATATCTCTACGTTTACGATGACAAGGTGGAAATCCGAGACGCCTCGGACCTGTGGGGCAAGTGGAAGCAGAAGACCGAGGTGACATTGAGGGACCGCCTGGATCGAGAGACCGGCGAGTTGTTCAGCGTACTTTGCATCGGACCTGCCGGTGAACACCTGGTGAGGTACGCCAATGCCACCACCGAGTTTATTCACAGCGCTTCCAAGTGGGGCTGCGGGGCGGTGATGGGCTCGAAGAACCTCAAGGCAATCGCCGTGCGCGGCACCAAGGGGACCCCTGTATGCGGACCACCGGAAGGTCTGGGAGCTTTTTAAAACATACGCCACCAGCCCGGTAACGATGGCCCACAAGCTTAACGAAAGCCGCTGGGGGCATACGACATCGATGCCCGGCCTGCTCCGTTTAGCTGCCGAAGGCATCAAGAACAGCCACCTGGGCTACCACGAAATCGTCGAAAAGAGCGACTCGCACGCCCATCAGTTGAAGTACCATGTCTGGACCGTCGGCTGCCCCGGTTGCGCCGCGGCTTGCAAAGTTCCGTTCTTCAAGAACAGTCCCAGCGGCGTTTTCGGCGGCGAATTCAGGCATGACAATACCGGCGGGTTCAACGCCAATATCATGGTGGGCTACGAAGAGATGACCGAGATTTCGGCTTTGACTGATGAGCTGGGCATGGATGGTGAAGAGGTGGGCGGCATTGTCGCCTGGGCTATGGACCTGTACGAGCACGGCATTATCACCAAAAAAGACCTCGGCGGAATCGACTTGAAGTGGGGCGATGTCGAGGCTACGTGCGAGTTGTTGAAGAAGATAGCCTACAAGGAAGACGCGGCTCCGGCGGTTCTCGCGGAAGGCTTCCGTCGTGCTTACCCTGTTTTCGGCAAAGAAGCCGAGTACCTGGCCTGGGAGGTCCACGGCTGCGCCTGCCCTACCTACGATATCCGGAACCAGAACCCGGCATTCAAAGGTGAGTCGGTAGGCGGGCTTGCCTTTGCTACCAGCCACAACGGGGCCAGGATGGGTAACGGAATAAGTGCCGCACTGCTCGAAGCAGCAACTTTTTGTTACTTTGCCTCCTTCCCGCTTAACAGGATGTGGGGTTCAAACGAAAAAATTGCCAGTATGCTGTTGAATCCTGCTTGCGGCTGGAACCTGGGCATTGAGGACGTTCAGGACTTGGCCCTCAGGAATTATTATTTCAACAGGTGCATCAGCCTGAGAGAAGGTTACAATCCTTCGAGAGATGACTAGTTGCCCCCGCGAGCCTTCGAGGAGCCTATAACCGATAAATACGGCACCACCTGGGTTTGGAAAAGGGAACAGTTCGAGAGAGAAAAGAAGATGCACTATGTTAATACGTTAAAGCTGACTCAGGAAGGCTTGCCCCCAAGGGATCAACTGGAAAGGCTCGGCCTGGATTTCACTCATCCCGGTCCTTCATCCCGCTGCAAATTCCTGACAAGCGGGTAATAACACCGACATGCTCATATATTAATATTTGGAATCTCAAAATCAAAACTGACCTGGAAATAGCACCTCGGTATTTTGTAGTATAAATGCTACTTTTTCTCAAGGAATGAATTGGAAATTAGTTTTTTATGAACGATAAGGAAATACACGAATCTCCTGAGGGTAGACGGCGCTTTTTCTATGGCTATATCCTGGTCATAGCTGCTCTGGTGATCATCACACTGAACTACGGTGCGCGTTTTAGCTTTGGCATATTTTTCAAGCCAGTGCTCAATGAGTTCGGCTGGACCAGAGCATTGACCTCAGGTGCCTTTACGGCATCTATGCTTTTCCAGGCTGTGGCTTCGCCACTTCTGGGCAGATTGAATGATAAGTTCGGCCCCCGGTGGGTATTGACTCTCTGCGGCTTTTTATTGGGGGTGGGATATTTGTTAATGTCACAGGTTACCGGCCTCTGGCATCTCTACTTATTCTATGGCGTGATAGTAGGCACCGGTATGGGTGGTTCTTTTGTCGCTTCCTTATCCACTATTGCCAGGTGGTTCTTAAGAGAAGAGGTATTATGACGGGCATTGTAATAGCTGGCCTTGGTGTGGGCACCTTTATCTTTTCCCCATTGTCCAACTGGCTAATCTCCACTTATGACTGGAGAGTATCCTATACCATAATAGGTTGTATCGTTCTGGTAATTGGCGTGCTCTCTGCTCAAGTGATGAGGCGTGATCCGTCAAAAATGAGATTAAGGCCCTACGGTGAGATTAAAAAAGAGAGACATGAGCCTAATACGTTTGATCAAGGTTTTTCTTTTAGAGAAGCAATCCGTACAAGACAATTCGCGATGCTGGTGTTCATTTTCTTCTGTCTGGGATATTGCTTAATGGCTCTCAACGTACATCTGGTACCACACATAACTGATCTGGGAATTTCAACCGTGACTGCAGCCAACGTTTTGGCAGTAATGGGAGCCTTAACTGCTGTCGGATGTATTGTCCTGGGCGGTTTTGCAGATAGACTGGGGAGCAGAAAGGTTTGTGTAATCAGTTTCATCATGGTAGTTGTGGGGTTATCCTTCCTGGTGTTAACCAAAGAAGTATGGATGTTCTACCTGTGTGCGGCGATCTTTGGTCTGGGCTCTGGTGGAAGTGCTCCAATAGAGTCAACATTAACAGCTGAATTATTTGGCATGAAGTCGCACGGTTCCATTTTCGGGGTTATTAGCGGTGGCTTTACAATAGGAGGTGCCCTTGGTCCATTTCTCACTGGATACCTATTTGATAGTACTGGCAATTACCAGGCAGCTTTGTTGATTTGTGCAGGTATTGGCGTCCTCGGTCTTGCATTTTCCATCTTACTCAAACCAATTAAAAGACAAGAGCTGACGGTCTAATTTCAACAAAGGCCTTCGAAGAAATGTTGTCTCAATGACTCTTCCTGATTCAATTTATACCAGGTTTAATATCCTGCGGGCATTATCGGCAAATATTTTTCTGTTCTCTTCCTCGGAAAATCCGAGTGACCTTATCACTTTGGGATATTCCATGAGGCGAATCTCGCCTGTTCCTGGCCCCCATGGGGCATCTGTCGCAAAGACAATTTGATTTGCCCCAAATATATCGTAGGCACATTTTATGGCGGATCCATTGCCACCAACAGCAGTGTCATAATAGAAGAGAGAATAGTAGTCGAACAGTGGTTTCGGCAGAACTCGTCCGATGGTTCTATCCTGGGTAGCCGGAGTATATGTCTCATTTATTCTTCCCCAGAAAAACGGTGTTCCTCCACCCAGGTGGTGGCTCACTACTTTTAATTCAGGATAGCGTTCCATAATCCCGGAAAAGACGAGCCGGGCAAGCATCAGTATTGTCTCAAACGGCCATCCAAAATTATGCAACATATCATACTCGGCTTCATAGCTCCTATCTTTGTGCCCCGCCGGATCTCCAGGATGTATGTATACAGGGACTCCCATCTGTGCTGCATGTGCCCAGAACGGTTCGAATTCGGGCAGATCTATAGGTTTTCCGTTCAGGTTAGAATGAATGCTAATGGCCTTCAATCCCAGTCCATTGACTGCTCGTTCCATTTCCTGCTTGCCGCCATGCTCGAACTTGGCCATGGGGATACTTCCAACACCAAGCAATTTACCTTTAGAGTCTTCTTGCAGATGAGCCATGTTATCATTAATGGCCCGCGCCATGGCCAGTTGGGCTTTTATATCACCCTTGAGCAGATTACAATCTAAAGCATGGTGCGGAGTTACCACCTGGAAATCGATACCACAACGTTCAAGCTGTTCCAGCCGAAGTCCAATATCCACGGTCTGCGGCTTCTTCTGGGTAACCTTGAGAAATTGATCCAGTTCCTTCTTTGCCCACTTGCCTCCTGCATTAAGTAACAGGTCAAGATACTTGCCGTGGAAACCGTGGGTATGAGCGTCAATAATCATTTTTTCCTCCTGAATATTATTTTAATGCGGTAGAAACAGCTTAATTCCGACTTTGTTTCCTGGTACATTGCACGCAAACACTGTTAATAAGCATCAAATATACTGTGGAAAAAATATTCTCTATCGTTTTTGTTTCATTCGGAGTGGATGTGGTTTTATCATGAATATGCACCCGGTAGGTACTTAACCTCTTTCCGCTACTTAATGAAGCTCGGTAACCACAGGGCCAGTGACGGAAAACAAAATAATATCACTATCATGAAAATATCTATGGCAATAAACGGTAACGCGGCATTATAAACTTCTTGCAGAGTTGTGCCTTTTGGAGCGACTGAATGCATGGTAAATAAAGTCATACCGAAGGGCGGTGTAATACCCCCCATTTCACAATTAATAAGCGTTAAAAGGCCGAACCATACAGGATCAAATCCCAGGGCGATGACTATGGGTGTGAACATAGGCATGACAATCATTAATATACCGCCGGTAGGCATGAAGCATCCCAATATACCTATGATGACCTGTACACCGATAATAGCGGAAATTTTGGGCATTCCAAGCCCCAATAACCACTTTACTAATCCTTCGCTCGCTCCGCTGAAAGCCAGGATTTGGCTATAAGCGGTTGCAGATGCCAGGATAAACAATAACATGATAACGCTGCGCAAAGAAGATCTTGTAGAAACCTTCGTCACCTTCCAGTTAAGTCTCTTATAAGCGGCGGCGAGGATAAAGCAGCCAAGAGCCCCGGTGGCCGCAGCTTCTGAAGGAGTAGCTACACCAAGAAAGATAAGACCGGTAACAAGGAAAACTATAAGCGCCAAAGGAAGCACATATTTTGCAAATTCCGCAAGTTTCTCGGATACAGGGATTTTAGGAACCTCGTAGGCGGGAGCGAGAGAGGGCTGAAGTTTGCATCTCAGGATGACATAAGCGGCAATTATGATCGCCATGAGAAAGCCGGGAATGATCATTGCGATCAGGAGTACGCCCCACCGACATATCACCCAGGACAGCGATAAGAACAGCCAGATTGCTGGGTGGAATGAGCATGGCTAAGCCGCCACTACCCATGATCGTTCCCATGCTTATTGTTTTTTGGTAGCCGCGGGCCTCCATTTGTGGCACGAGGGCCGATCCAAGCATCGCCGTGCTCGCCATGCTGGAGCCGCTCAATGTGGCAAATATGGTCCCTGCCAGCACGGAAAGTAGCCCGAGTCTTCCAGGCAATCGCCCCAGCCATTTATCGACAGCATCAATCATTCTCGGAGCTATCCCTGATTCAAACAATACCGAGCCCATGAGCATAAACAGCACAAGGGTGATCAAAGAAAAATTGCCTATAGAAGTCCTCATAGAGAGAATGAGTATTTTGAATCCAGCTTCTCCATTCCATAGTAAAAAGACCGCTACTACGCAGACGATTAAAAAGCAAAATGCTGTCGACAAGCCCGTCATCATCAGTATTAACAAGCTGCCTATAATAAGGAACAGGATTAACCACCATTCCATAATCATCTGCCCTCCCCGGCTGGCAGCCCCTCGGTCCTGGTTTGTTCACCCTTCAGTGCACCTAATTCTTTCCAGGATTGGTATGACTGTCTGAAAAACTGGATACAAAGAGGCAAGCAGCCTAAAGGAATAGCTAAAATGATAAAACCCATATTGATGTTTATTTGGCCGGGTTCCAGGGTCCCCCGTTGAAAGAGGTCCAGGGTTACTTTCAGGCCATACCAAAAAAGAAACACTGACATAAGAGCGCTTAAAATCGATGTAACAATATTCAACCAGGCCCGGGCTCTGGATTTGAACATATTGAGGACTACATCCATGTTTATAAATCCTTTTTCCTTAGCCAACCAGGCAGAACCAATAAAGATGATATAGACGATCATGATCTCGTTAGCCTCAATCATTCCCTGTATAGGTAATTTCAAAAAGTATCTCCCCACCACATCAGCACTAATTCCCAACATCATAACGATACAGAGAGCACCCCCGATAAAAGCGAGAAAATTAATAATGGAATCGAAAACTTTGGAAAATGTCTTCAATATTCTATTTCCTCCTTATATTTTCAGGTTGATAAGCTTTCTAATATTTCCTTCATAAACCTTTTTCTTATCAACTTCGGGTATATTCATCTTATCTACGGCATCTATCGTTTCCTTGATAAAAAACTCGCCTTGCCCTGGACCGAAAGGCATATCCGTACCGAAGAGAAAATGATCTGTGCCAAAAAAATCATGGGCACACATAAGCGCAGGTGTATTACCATAGATAGCTGTATCGGCATAAAATTGTTTAAAGTATTCTACAGGCTTGGATCTTGACGGTTTCTCTGTGGTTCTTTTTAACTGAAGCATAGATATCCTGCCAGCAAAGAAGGGTATCATGGCACCGGCATGATGAGTAATTATTTTAAGATTGGGAAATTTCTCCAGCACTTCACTGCAAACCAGCCTGCTCATACACAGAGTACTCTCATAAGGCCAGCCGAAGGCAAGGTATATGCTATACCTGGAAATATCCTCCCCAATATAATCCGGAGTTTCAAGCAGCCTGACAGGATGTATCCATATAGGTAAGTCATAGCTTTCCATCCGTTCATACAGGGGCATAAACTCCGGTAAGTCCAGGGGCTTGCCGGCTACAATTGATGGAATGTTTATCCCTTTGAAGCCAAGCTCATTGATAGCTCGATCAATCTCTTTCAGAGCAGCACTGATATTGTTCATGGGGACGATGGCCACCGCGGTGATGAATTTGTCCGGGTATTTATGGACAAGTTCTGCCATTTCATCGTTGAATATTGCAGCAAGGTAAGCAGCGTCATCAGCACTGGCCCGTGTTTCCAGAGTCTGTATACTGGGGGTCAATATCTGAACGTAATCTGGGAACTTAGCCATAATATCTATCCTTTTCTTGACATCAGACATTCCCAAATCATAATTCGGTATGATATTGCCGCTTCGACCGCCTACACGTTTGATAAAGGCATCGATAAATTTCTGAGGTCTTATATGAGCACTAACATCAATTTTCATCTAGCTCTCCTGAGTCCATTTAATTCCTCGTAGAATGATTCAACTGTCTGGATTTGCCTGGTGTAGCTATTTATACTTTTCCTTATGTCTGCCCGTAAAGTACCTTGCCCCATTTTTTCTTTGTTTCTCTCAGTGCCCCGGGGCTGCTTTTTATTGACTTGGGGAATTCCTGTATCCAGTCATATGGCCTGCAGGCCATAACGATAGCTCTGGAGTGGATATAATTTCTCTTGCTTCTCATATCAGGCGGTGTCATCGGGTTCAGTGGGTTTGTGCACAGGCCCCTGATAATATCCACCGAAATATCAGGGTCAGTTCTTTGCCCCAGAGCCCAAACGACATCGGCAATGTTAGATGGGTCTATATCATCATCCACCACGATTACCCACCGGCAAGATTCTGCTTCGGTATGATGACCAGCGGCGAATAGCCCAGCCGTTTTGGCATGGCCAGCATACATCTGTTTAAGTGAAACAGCTATTATGCTCGGGCCGTTGGATTCGTGGAAATACCATACCCCGGTGATACCTGGGACATGCTTATCGAGTGCGTTCCATAGACCGGCCGCGTCAGAAACGTTTTTACTCTCCAAATGATACCTGCCAACCATTGGTGGATGGCCTGTAATAATGGGATCATTTCGATGCATAATGCATTTAACCTTGAATGACGGTTCATCTCTGGCACCGCTGGCGTAATAGCCAGTGTATTCTGCGAAAGGCCCCTCCAGCCTGTCGTCTGTCCCTGGCGGCAATAGCTCGCCCTCCAAAACAATCTCAGCACCCGCCGGAATTGGCAGGCCAGTCGTTTTTCCTTTAATCACTTCAACCGGTTTCTTCCTCAGTCCTCCTGCATATTCATATTCGCTGTGTCCCCAGGGCATTCCAGCATAGCCAGCGGTCCACAACAGTGGCTCTGAACCGCAAACTACGGCCACGGGACAGCTTTGACCCTTGTCCCAATATTTTCTCCTGATAATGTCCCCGTGTTTCCCCGGGGAGATATAAATAGTGGCTGTAGTTTTATCGTGAACCTGTACCCGGTAAGTTCCGAGGTTTACCCAGCCTTCATCAGGGTCTTTCTGTATTACCAGCACCGCTGTTCCGATATATCTACCACCGTCAAGTACATGCCATCGAGGAGTGGGGAACCGAAAAAGGTCAACATCATCACCCATATATACGTTTTCCATGACCGGGCCGGTTTTGACCTCCACTGGGGGCACCGGCCTGACTTCCTCTTTTAATTTTTCTCTCCAAATCTTGACTATTTCCAGACCTCTAGCTTCGAGTGGAAATCCTTGTGTCATGTTAAGCAGGAGTTCGGTATTAAGAAAGTTGGTGACAACACGGTATCCTGCTTTATAGCCTTTGATCTTATCAAAAAGGAGCAATGGTGCATTAGGTATTGATTGCTGGAGTTCGGTGATATGGCCTATCTCTAAATCCCAATCAGCCCCCTCCACCCGGTTAACCTGTCCCAATTCCTCTGCTTTCTTGAGGAATTCTCTTAAATCATTGAACATAATTCCTTAACTCCTTTATATTGTTATTGTTACAGAGTCATTGCCAGTGTTTTAATTAAAAAGAAAGTCCAGGCCAACTGTTCCCCTGGATAGTATAGTTATATAAAACCACCACAATCCTTTAATCATAATAAAACCACCGGCACCCGGCATTAAAACGCTAGTTGAAGAGCAATTACACGACATGTATCCGGATATGAACTATGATGATGGGGATCTCTATTGGCAGATGTAATAGACTCATGGGTTTTCCTTGAATACATCTGCCTTTCTCTCTCATTTAGACAATGCGATACTACTCTTTTTGTTCCCCTTGATAGCCTGGTGTGAATATCGCATTAACCCTCAGCCGTGGTATTTGGGCTTCTTTTATAGCCAAATACCACGGCTGGGTATGAACTATATTTTCAGGTCTTCTATAACCAGAAACTTAACAGGTGGTCTATTTCTTTTTTAGCATTTCCCTCAATTTGGCATAAGACTCAGGGCTCACCTTTGTTTTAACTTCCGCCCACTTGGCTTCATTTGCCGTGTCAACATACCATTTAGCGTCCTCAGGTGAGAATTTAATAAGCTCCATCCCTTTTGAAGGGAATACGGTATTAACCAAATTAGCTTCATACGCCGCTAGTGGGGGGTACAGCTCATCTTCTATTTCTGCGGAAATTTTAGCCACGATTTGCTGCTGGCTTGGGGAAAGGGCTTTCCACTTATCCAGGTTTAGCAGCAAAGATAAGCTATTGCAGTAGAATCCATGGTTAATTACGTATTTAACTACTTCATAGGCTTTCTCAGCATCAAACTGCCTCATTATCCACATGCCTCCATCAACCAGTTTGCTTTGCATCGCTGAATAAACTTCCGTAGTAGCCACGTTAACAGCAACGGCGCCCAGTTTATCGATAAAGGGTTTGTACAATTGAGAAGATCGAAACTTTAAGCCTTTAAAATCGGTTTTGGGGTCTTTGACTTTGACGTTGCTGAAGGCATAGTACTGCAGGCCAAACTCCGGGCTGCCTAAATAATGTGCATTTATCTTTGCATGAAGTGTATTGTAATAATCCCAAATACCAGCTGCTCGTGCTTCCTTTTGCACAAGTATTTCAATGAGGTTGCCTGCAGACATCTCTGGTATCAAATTCTCATAATAGGAAGATGGGCTTATGATCATATCGACGGCCCCGTCCCTCAGTGCGGTTGGCTGATTTTGCTGCGGGATTGTTTCGGGTCCCCGGCCCAGTTAACAGTTATTTGGCCATTGGTAGCCGCTTTTATTTTATCGGCAAACATTCCGACACCACGAACTGATTCGGAACCCTTGGCATAAGCACTTACTGCCTTCCATACTATTGGTGCTGCAGCAGGAGTAGCTGCAGGTGCAGGTCCGGGTGCGGATGAAGGTGCGGGAGACGGCGCCGCGCAGCTCACAAAGACCAGAGCAACGAACAATACCGTTGTCAGTGAAATTGTAACCAGTTTTCTCATTTTTTCTCCCTCTACTTAATAGTTAAATATTCTAGATCGGCAATCTGTTAAGTAAATCAAATCTCACCTTCTTTCTCTTTCAGCACTGATTTATTAAAAAACACAAACAAAAAAGGATACGGTTTATCTGCCTTTTTCCTATAGTTCACCGTACCCTTTTTAGACCACAATCCTCTCCGCTTGACGTTTATTAGTAAATCAAAATATTAGAAAAAACGTATACGCTAAATTTCCTTATTTCATTCACGGTTAGAGATTATTTTTATTACCAATTTTAACAAGGATATATCTTCATCTGCCGCTTGTCAATACCTCTATTGACTATTTCTGGAGGTTGCTTTAAGATTGCTCATATTCGCCAGGCAAGGAATGGCATAATACCTTAAGCAAAAGGTGTTTGAGGAGGAAAAACGATTGATAGGACGTTGCCAATGGTATTAGTCAACATCATTCTGGCCCTGGTCTTCGAACTACATTAGCCAGATTATGAAATTCCATTTCAAATTCTTTTCAAAGGAAGAGAGACCTGCGTTTGGAGGAATTTCCTCGTGAGATTAGAACGCAAGGTTGCCATTGTGACGGGAGGAGCGAACGGAATTGGAAAGGCTTATGCCAACGGTTTTAGCAAGGAAGGCGCCAGGGTCGTAATCGCTGATACAGACCTCGAGGCAGCCAATGCAGCGGTAACTGGAATAACGAAACGTGGTGGTGAGGCACTGGCAATTAAGACTGATGTTTCCAGCATAACCGATACAGAGGAGATGGCGAGGAAGACGTTTGAGCGTTTTGGCTGTATCGATATCCTGGTAAATAATGCAGCTATTTTTGGCAAAGTAAAAATATCCAGAGAAGTACCATTCGACCAGATTGATCTTGATACCTGGGATAGGGTCATAGCGGTGAATTTTAAAGGAGTGCTCCTCTGCGCACGTGCGGTTTTCCCTTATATGAAGGCCCAGGGCAGCGGGAAAATAATCAACGTTTCGTCTTCGCAATTCCATACTGGCGGGGCTGGTAAGTCAAAATACGCTCACTACATAGCTACGAAGGGGGCTGTTGTTGGTTTAACCAGGGCGCTTGCCCGTGAATTTGGTGAATTCAATATAAATGTTAACTGTATATCACCCGGTTCTACTTTTAGCGAGGAATCGCAAGCGAGTTCAACCCCTGAAGATGAAGAGGTATTGGAACGACGGGTAAGAGCTCCCATCGAATCAAGATGCATAAAGCGGGTCGAATATCCTGAAGACCTGGTGGGAACAGCAGTTTTTTTAGCCTCTTCGGATAGTGATTTCATTAGCGGACAGACTATCGTAGTTGACGGCGGTCATATAATGCTTTAAAGGATAAATAAACTATAACCAGGAAAAATATGTGAGACGCTGGGAAAAGGTTTTCACAGGGACTGAACGGGCTATCGTCAAAAAGATGGGGACCGATAGCAGTCAATTCCATAGAAACAAATCGGCACTGCTTATTATTGACGTAACCAAATCTTTTATTGGTTCAACACCTGAGCCGATACTTAAATCTGTAAATGAATATGTCACCAGCTGCGGAGAATCCGGATGGGCTGCATTGCCCAGTATACAGAAGCTTCAGGAATCTTGTCGTGCCAGAAAAATCCCGGTACTATTTAGCATAGCGGACATTTCAGCAAGGCGGTTCTGCTGGGGACCAACGAAGAAAGCGAAACCGGAACTGAATTTGGACCCCGGAGGAAATGAGATTCCTGAGCCAATAAAACCAAGGCGGGGAGAACTTGTGATAGCTAAGTGCAAAGCAAGTGTTTTTTTTGGAACCCCACTGTTGTCTTGCCTCCGCGCACTGGAAATCGAAAGCCTCTTGATAGCAGGTTGCACTACTTCCGGTTGTGTTCAAGCAACAGTGGTAGATGCATTCTCCTACGGTTTTTCCTGTTTTGTGGTCGAGGAATGCGTTTTTGATAGATTTGAACTATCTCATCTCGTTAGTCTATTCGGTATGAATGCTAAATATGCCGACGTTATCACTTTAGATGAAGCATTAAACCATATAAATAACGTTAAGTTTTCTTAAATAACGGATTTTAAAGGAGAAAAGTGCGCTATGTCAGAATTAATACCTCTCAAGATTGATGCATGGGTACATATGCTTCCTCCAAAGTACAAAGATGCCCTGTTTAACTGGCTGCCTTCCACTTCTTACTGGCAGTGGCTCCATCATAATTCAGCCTTCGATCTGGACAGTGTATTTCAGGTAACGGATCAAATAAAAGGTCTGGCCATGGTATTGTCCGTGGGAGGCCCTCCGCTGGAAACGGTGGCTGATCCCAAAAAAGCGATTGAGTTCGCCAGGATGGCCAACGATGAAGCTGCAGAACTGGTAGACAAATATCCAGGTAAATTTGTTACAGCTATAGCCTGCCTGCCAATGAATGACATGGATGCCGCTTTAAAAGAAGCTGACAGGGCCATCAAGAACCTTCATTTTAGAGGCATCCAGATGTTCACTCCCACCGCTGGTAAACCGATAGATTCGCCGGAGTTCATTCCCCTCTATGAAAAGATGTCCCAGTTTGACCTGCCAATCTTCCTTCATCCCACCAGACAGAAAGATACTCCTGATTATAAAGATGAGAAAGAGTCTAAATATCTGATCTACCATATCTTTGGCTGGCCGTATGAGACCTCAGCCGCTTTAACCAGGCTGGTCTTTAGCGGAGTGATGGAAAAATTCCCTAACCTGAAGATCGTAGCCCATCACAATGCGGCTATGATACCTTTCTTTGAGTCTCGTATTATCGAGGAACAATATCGTTATAAACAACTCGCAAAGCCGGAATATGCCGAACTGACCAAAGCACCGATTGACTATTACAAGAAGTTCTACTGTGATGTCGAGATCAGGACACCTGCCGCGGTGAGGTGTACCTGCGATTTCTTTGGACCCGAACATGTGCTCTTTGCTACCGGCATGCCTTATGGTCCCATGAACGGCTATTGTGGGATAAGAAATAGCATTAACTGCATTGAACAGCTACCGATTTCTGAGGCGGAGAAAAAGATGATCTTTTTCGATAATGCGTTTAAGCTTTTGCGTTTGCCATTATCATAAGGTTTCCGCGTCAATTGGCATATTCATTGCATTATGTTTCCTCATCCGCAGCCATCAAAGTCCCTCAAAAAGGAGTAAAGATGATGTAAGGGCTCGGCAATTATCCCGGAAGTGGCAAAAATTCCACCCGATTAGCAAGGTCTTCTGGCTCCGCAGCTTTGGCAATGATTTCCAGATCGTGAATGCAAGTTCCAATTGAAATATGCAACGGATGTGCATAGATCACCCCGGCAAAAGTAATGCCTTCTCGTTGCCGCTTTGTGGCTATTGCTACCAAGTCGTCATCGAAGGTAAACATCACTCTTTGCAATACATGAGCACGATCAAGTAGTTCTGAATCAGATAGTTCAGCTGTATCGTCTTCTTGTGCGGTAAGAACATCGATACCACGTAGCCGGAGGCCGAGGGTTATCGCCTTAGGAATATTAGCATCAATATAGAGAGCAATAGCCATTAAGTCAAGCCTTTTGGCTTCAGCTTGGCAAACAATGGTGATGGTCTACTTACTTGTCGTGCTTGCTCAATGAATTGCTGGCGATGTTCTATATCTTGTTCCAGTTCAGATGAATGATCGCAATAATAGGCCAACGCTGAATGGATTTGCCCCAGGCTTAAGTATGGATGCTGAAAGTGTAGCTCTTCAGGACTCCATCCGTAGGCTATTTTCTCGACAACTAGTTCGATCACCTTCAACGTAGTGCCCGCTATTACTGGCACACCATTTTCCATGATAATATGCTCATATTTCGTTTTAATAGATGACATCGATAATTACCTCTTCTTATACTACGCCCTTATGTCAAAAGTTATATCCTACACAATGCCCGGCTTCCCTGATGCAATTCACTGATATGCATTATCAAAGCTATTATAAACCACTTGGCACAGCCAAAACAATCCAAAAGTCCATGCTCATTAATGCACTCGCTAATTATTGGCACCAGTCTTACTTCACGAATCTTACTTCAATCCTCATTTAGCGTGGAGTGCGAGGTCAATACTTTCATCATGGGGTATAGCGGTACGCAGTCAATTGACGTAAGGCCACTCTTAAACAGTTCAAGGTTCACAAGTCGATTAAATTGAGTTTCAGAAACCATATGAAACCTACGGGAATATCACGTCCTGCATGGTCTATGAAACATGAACTACCATTGATCTGTAATTAACCAGAAGGTGACTTAAAGTTGTCTTCCGATTAGGAAGTCGTTTTTATGGTAAAAAACTCCAAAAGGGGCATTTTTGAAGCTGTGGAGCCAGCGAAGGGAGTCGAACCCCCGACCGGCTGTTTACGAAACAGCTGCTCTACCACTGAGCTACGCTGGCGTGCTCGATGCAGGATTAATTTCTTGCCGCTCGGTTTGCCGCTGAACCACCCCAGAGGGCAGTACCCCATCAAGCAACTCCAGGGCATCCTCCTGCATGCTGTTTATTATATGAGAATAGGTATCCATTGTAAAAGCTACGCTGGCATGACCAAGGGCCTCTGAGATTACCTTGGGCTTGGTTTGGGATACGAAAAAGGATATAATAACCAGTGTTCATTATTTTGTTTTTTACCTCGGGGTAGAAAAATAATGAAAAAAATCTCAACTATACTAATTCTTACCATCCATATCGTCCTCATCTGCATTTGCATATTTCCTAGCATTGTTAGCGCCGAAGCCAAGCCAATTTTATTAAGTGTAGACATCTGGACTAATCAAGGGGGTCAAGGGCAGGGCACAGCGGGGGGATCCTTTCGAGTAGGCGAGCAGGTAACCCTCTATCTGCATGCCTCCGTTCAGTGCCAGGCAAAATTGATCGTTATGGGGCCTGGTGGAACAAAGACTACACAATTATCGTTGCCGACGAACGCAACGCAAATGATGTCTCTGGGTGTGGCAGATGCAAGCGATATAGGGATGTGGCAGGTTGCGTTGGAAGCCTCGGGCTTTAACCAGTTTAAGTCTGATATGACCACTTTCACGGTTATCGGTACAGCGACCCCAAAGCCACCTACCTCCCCGACAATAATTCCATCAACTCCTCCGTCAGCAACACCACCCACTCTACCAACTACTCCTGCTACCACCACCACCTAACAAATATGAAAATGTAACTATTCCCATTGATGCCAATTCTGCTAATGAGTTGCTTGCTCTGCTAGCACTGAGAATAACGGCCGGGCAATCCACCAGTGACTTGAAGTTGGATGCCGATAAAGACGGTAAAATCACTATTGCAGATGTGCGTCTCTTTCTGAAGTGGGCGGTCAAGAAAAAGTAAGTTATGGTTAATGGTACGTTTACCTGCGAACGAGGCAGCGTATTTACAATCAAAATGTTGGCAAATTTACGGATAATATTAACGGACAAATTGATGTAGCATGATTAAAAGAGACGCTAGGAACACTCTGAATAAGGTGCATAGATGACTGAGCAAACAAATAATCTGACCAAAGCTCTGGCAAGTAAAGAAGATAATGAAAAGTTTCTGTCTAACCTAGAGAAATTGAGAGCGGATGGCTCTCTAACTCCCGATATGTTTTCCATAATGAAGGCCGAATATGAACAAAACCTGGGTGCTGCAATTTTAGAGGTAGAACGGATAAAAAAAGAGTTAATGAAGCAATTGGAAGTGTTAAACCTGGAATTCGAGAAATATCAACAGGAGTTAACAAATCTAGACGCTAAGCAAAGGGTCGGCGAACTGTCGATAGACTCATATAGAAGCTCCAGGCAAAAAATTCAAAGTGCCATTGCGCAACTCAATCTACACCGCCAACAGCTTATCGGGTTGATAAACGCTAAATCTTCTTCCGATATCATCAATTCATCTGAAAAACTGCCTGATCTTGCCACGGAAGCACTATCCCCTGCCCCTAAGGTAACACCTGCATCACCAGTGGTAGAAAAGCAGGAAAAAGTCAGGCCAGGTAAAAAATTGCCGGCGATTATCGGGGGAGTTGTGGCGCTGGGTTTAGTTCTGCTGGCTGTTTTTCTATTAGTACCCAGAGAGCCGCAAGTGATAAAGCCAAAAGACATTATGATACCCATAGAGGTCGAGAAGGCTACTAGTATTGGCAGCATTTACGTTGAGTTGGTATATGATCACACTGCCCTCACCCCTATGAGTGTAGACGGGGTAGTATCGGAAGAAAATACTCTCATTGACTACAATACCGATAATCCAGGAAGAGTGATCGTGGCTATGATAAGTAGCAGCGGTATCACGGGAGACATTCCCATTGCCACCGTACGCTTTCAATTGAAGGGAGGCGAGAAACCAATGTATACCTTCAATCTTGAGAATGTCGCTCTCTATGATGCCAAGAGCCTGAAAAAACTGTCTGTACGTACTACGGCTGGTGATTTTACCACCAAAGACAAAGTTTTTATGCCCCCAAAACTAGTGGTAGGAACACCAGGTAATTAGTCAGAAAGACAATCTTTGATATTTCTAATTTGTATTTTCAGCATTAATAGATTTGACCTGGCCTTTTTCGGTATATTTCCAGCTCACCTTTACTTGGATTTTCGCACTCCACTGTAGGTAATCGTTTCAACAGCATTAATAGATTTGGTCTCTGCTTTCATAAACGGGATTTCTTCGGTATATTGCCCGCTGACAGTTACCTTGATTGTCGCTGTTACACTGTCATCACCATTCATGGTAATGGATACCGAATCGGTATAACGGGCAGAAATATCGCTGTAAATTAAAAATAATGAGTCCTTTACTGCTGATCCTGTTCCAGAAAAAGTACATGCTTTCTTCGTTGAATTTGGGGTGCCATAATGCCGGGATGCCGTAAATGTAATATCGAGAGGTTCATTGTACCATTTAGCAGCTGAGCCATCGTAACTGATGAATAACCTCGTGTCACTATCAATAATTAGCCATGTGGATTTATCTTTTATAGGGTTCAACCCAGGGATTTTAGGAATTTCTGGGGTAACACTAACCAGGGACATATCCCAGGCACCAACCAGGTTCTTTTTTACAGGTTTTTCAGGTATACAAAGCAAAGGGCTTAATAGTTTATCAATCAAATCTTCGATAAAATTCCCCGGATTGGAGGGAGGATGACTACCACCAAATAATGTGCAAAATACAAACATAATACAAAAGAAAACATTGAAAATTTTCATCCTCTTTCCTCCGGAAATTGCTCCCGTATTATCAAATAAGTCTTATGTTAACAGATAGCACCCTGATTTGCATCAATGAAATCGAAATGAATAGAAAAGCTGGTTGAACGTACTTTATTTTTGTATTCAAATCTATGACTTACCCGCAAAAGTGATACCACTTGTTATGTTAGTCGCACAATCATAGTCTCAAGAGCAGGCGATTGGTAGTTAAGTGCGTTATGTGGTCGTATCGGGTGTGTTATTTCTTCCAGCCTCTCAGCTTTGCCACTCCCAGTGCCACTCACCGGCATCAGTAATGCAAGGAAGAACTCTGTAACCTGCTATGATACAATGCCGTTGGCAATTTCAATCGGCCTGTTTTTTATACTATTAAAATAAACCTCCAAACAATGTTGATATAAAATGCTGACTGCACTATCTAAAATCCAGGAAAGGCAATACATTTTTATTACCGTTTTACTGGCATCAGTATCGGGCCCGATAATGCTGAGTGGTGTTACTGTTGCACTTCCCGCAATCGGAAACGAATTATCCATGAATGCTATTGAATTGGGATGGGTCGCGTATGCCTTTAACCTGGCTCTGGTGATTTGCACTCTTCCTCTTGGGCGTTTGGCTGACATAACCGGAAGAAAGAGAATGTACACAATAGGGCTTCTTTCGTTTGCGGTGTCGACGCTCTTTTCAACATTATCAAATTCTTCACTGATGTTTATAGTGCTCAGGGTAGTGCAGGGCACGAGTTTAGCTATGGTCTGGGGCACTGCGACAGCATTGTTGAGTGCAGCTTATCCTCATAATGAGCGGGGCAAAGTACTGGGCTGGAACGTAGCTGCAGTATATCTGGGAGTGTCGATTGGGCCGACTATCGGTGGATTATTAACTCAAAATTTTGGCTGGCGAAGTATTTTCTACCTGGGTTTCATCCTTCAGTTACCGGTTCTGGCCTTATTGTTTACAAAAGTGCGGGGAGAATGGGCTGAAGCTAAAGGAGATAAGTACGATTTTGTTGGCTCCCTGTTATTTGGTGCTACACTCTTTTTCCTTATGTACGGGTTTTCTCTATTGCCATCAACGGATGGTATAGTACTTATTGCTGTAGGGATTGTGGCATTATCCGTATTCATCATATGGGAACTAAGGGTTGAAAGCCCTACGTTGAATATACGCGTGCTGGTACGGAACAGGATGTTTGCATTTTCAGGGCTTTCACAATTACTTTTTCAAGGCGCAGTATTCCCCGTAGCTTTTATTTTGAGCCTCTATTTGCAATATATAAAAGGATTGAGTCCGCAGGATGCAGGCTTTGTGCTGTTGGCACAACCAGTTATACAAGCAGTCTTTTCACCTTTTGCGGGTAAGCTTTCGGACAAAATACAGCCGCGCATTCTTGCATCGATCGGAATTGTAATAACACTGATTGGCATTTTGCTTTTGTTTAATGCGACTAAAGAAGGTACTGATCTTTTGTCTTTTATTATCAGTCAGGTTTTGATTGGCTTCGGTACATCCCTTTTTGCATCACCTAACACAAACGCTATCATGAGTTCAGTAGAAAGAAAATATTACGGAGTTGCATCTGCCCTCCAGGCAACATCAAGGGATGTGGGTATAACATTAGGGATGGGAATACTGATGCTCTTGTTTTCACTGTATATGGGCACCGCACAGATAACACCTGAATATTACGGGGCATTTGTCGAAAGCATCAAAACCGCATTGGTAATTTTCGCCATAGCTTCTTTCTGCTGCTTATTTATATCTGCTGCGAGAGGTAAAATAATCCACCCTCAACTGTAATCACCCACTTTATTTTTTCTTTGGTTCGATTACAGGGGTGGAACTCTCAGTTGACCCAGTCGCTCACCAAATGTTTGCAGCTACTGGCACCGCAGAGCGAGGGTTGAGTACAATAGCATTTTTGGTACAGCTGGCACGACATATACCGCAGCCATAGCACCGTAATGGGTCTATTGCTACCTTTTCTCGGGCGGCACTAAACCCCATAGCGCCAAATTGGCAGACACGCATACATTGGCGACAGCCATTGCACAAATCAGGATTGACCTCAGCAACATACTCGGCACGGAACATCACTGGGAAGTCCATGGTTACAGTGGAACGCATAGCCAGGCAATCTGATCGATCGCAATTGCAAATACCTCCGATAAAAGGAGTGATGAATGGTCCAAATGGTATGGCAAAGCCCCCTTTTCTCAAGCTCTCGAAGAGACGTGAGTGTTTCTTCTTTAGACAATACTTCCAATCCTTTGGTGCCCGGTCCAATAAGGTAGCTGGCGTCAATTGTACGAACTGTCTGTCCGAATTGTGATTCTTCCCATGGCATCACGCTGATTCCGTAGCAATACCGTTGCTCAGAGCCTACTGTGGTCTGGCGACAGATGCAGGGTAGCCTGACAGCAGAATTAACAAAACTGAAGATGCGCTCAATATCTTCAATTGGTACAACCTGCCCGAAATGAACTTTTTTCTGTCTACTTGTAAGTAACGGCGTTACCACTGCTTTAACAAAGGATGGAAGGCGGTGGAACCGTTTGAGTTGACCATCGCTCTCAATCAGCTTCTCCGGATCGCCCAGGAAGTCATGAATGAACTTACGGCGACGCAGGTCACTGAGGAAGTCCTCAGAGTAATTCTGTGCCTCCAGATACCACTTCTTGCCTTCACCATGTTTATGACAGAATTCGCACATTTTCCCCTCCCTCTATTTCATTTGCAAGAACGCAATGATTATACAAGTAGTATCCTAAAAGATAAACCTTCCTACTGGCCATGCCAGAACACCAAAATGAGAAGCAGGAGGGTGTACGCTTTTAGACGAAACAGCTTCACTACCATTGAGCTACGCCGACGTGGGATTTTGATATATCTCAAGAGCATCAGTAATTCAACTTAAAGGTAGATACTTATGCGGGTTTAATTGGACAAAACTGCAATTGGGCAGAGCCAATTCACTCTAGCTGAAAAGATATTTCCATAAAGTCACCTTTTCGACTCTGGAAGTTTTAATATAATTGGGAATCATAAGCGGGGTTTCCTGGTACTTAACTACATCCCTGTACATGGTTACCTGTTCTGTATCAGTCCACTTTAAGGCCAGGTTGATATAAGCATTCTTCACCCCACATAAGATTTTCTCTAAATCTTGCTCTATACTGCCCCTGAGGTAAAGGCAAATCAATTAAACCCCGGGAACCGAAAGTTTCCCATACAATATGGCTGGCAACATCGAATATGGTAAAACTACCCTGAATCGTATTGTCAAATTGTCCCACCAACCTGGTCTCCGGTTTATCTACTGCAAATGCAATTTCAACACCGGCGGGGACAACTATGTAAAATCCGCTGGCAATTAGACTCAGTTTCTCCACAACCTCATTGGAAGTATAAGCTTCCGTGGCAGTATAGGGTTCTTGCTTTAATTCCGTGGTATATTCTATTTTGGTATTCTCGACCACGATGGGTATCAGTGGGAAAGAAAATACAATTGCCAGCACCACACAACCACTACAAGCCCCGATAAGAATCCTTTTCCAGTGTTGCTTCCAATAGTCCATCACCTTTAGTTTCAGGATTTCCATGTAAAAACGATCACTCCTTCATTAAACGATTATAACAACTATGGTTTCTTCTTAATAAAACGAAAATTTGGGCTATTTTGTTTAGCTTGAGAGTGCGAGTGAAGAGGTATTACCGAGTATAGATAGAACTAATTCAGTATGAGGTACTCGCGGGAACCCCTGACCGCGGGATTGCCACGTCTGCCAAGGCATACTCGCAATGACAAATAAGGGAACTCAAAGGACTTACCCCTTCGAGCTTCCCCGTAAGTTAATGCGTTAATGACTATAGGTCAAAGCCTTTCCTTTAAAGGGAAGGCGAAAAGTTTTTTGAAAGGGCTAAGCCCCTTCGAATTCCATGGATCGTTTCGACTGCGCTCAACGAACTGCTTATTACGGCCTTAAGCTAAAAGGCGGATATTTATCGGTCACCAGCAGAAAAGCATAGGCCATTACTCTCAAATACCAGCGATATACATCGACCACAAAATTAAACATATCCCTGGGGAAGCGCCCCGTAAACAAGATAGCAAACCAGGCAATTATCACTATTACAATAGCAGCTATTTCCAGGAAAAACAGAACAATATAGTGGGGAATTGCCAGGAACCACTTCACCAGCGGCAGCCATCGATTGAGTTGTTGCGAATCGGGATAAGTTAAATCAACATGAACGTTTTGTTCTTCATCCGTCGAAGGATAGACGTCACTCAGCAAAGACATGTAACTGGAAATACGATAGCAGAATTTGGTCAAATTGAGGTTCCATTCAAACCACCACCGGGGATATTTTCTTCGGAATAAAATCATTAATACCGTCGGTAGCATTACAACCCCACCCATGGTGGCGGCTGAACGCCAACTTCCTTCAGTCCAACTCCCAGGACGCTCCGATAGTTAAGGACAGTATGATCAGAATGGGAATGGCGCAGAAAAGCCTGAAAAAAGTAGTCAGCCTGTTTAAGTTTCTCTCAGGGTAGTCAATAGATAATTTCGCCGGGTAATCTGTTCCTGCCATGTAAACCTCCTTCATTTATCTTTAGCATAAGCAGTTTATCATAAATTTTCGTGCAGTATAAAAATATTCCACATTCAGATGCCGAAACCTTCAACATCTTAATCTCAACTTGACATTATCAATATAAAAAAGATAAAATTCGGCGATTCACAACTTACATTTGTATTTATAAATAGAAAGGGTGATTTTAATTGGCGCAGGTAAAAATTCATAGCGGGGAAAGCTTTGAAAGCTTAATGAGGCGTTTTTCCAAAAAAGTGGAACAATCCGGTATTTTGAGTGAAACTCGCCGACGTGCATTCTATGAGAAGCCCAGTGTGAAGCGTAAGCGCAAGGAAGCTGCAAAGCGTCGTAAAAGCCACAGGAGCACTTAACACATGGCTCTGGCTGAACAAATCAAGACGGACCTTGAGCAGGCAATGAGGCAAAAGGACCTCACCCGCTGTACCACTTTGAGGTCGCTTATTGCCAGTATCCGTTATGCCGAGATAGATCAGCAACATAAAGCGCTGGACGATGCCGGTATCGCTGGCATTGTGGCCAAAGAAATCAAGAAGCGGCGCGAAAGTATCGAGGCCTTTGAAAAAGGCAACCGTCCCGACCTGGTAAGCAAAGAAAAAACCGAATTGGATATCCTTGCCCCATACCTTCCCCCACAACTGAGCCGCGATGAAATCATGGATTTTGCCAGGAAAGCAATAGCTGAAGTTGGAGCTAAAGGCCCCGGTGATAAAGGCAAAGTT
This sequence comes from uncultured Chloroflexia bacterium, assembly GCA_963784375.1. Lineage (GTDB taxonomy): Bacteria > Chloroflexota > Dehalococcoidia > GIF9 > UBA5629 > JBBIPA01. The sequence goes on from CAWAQY010000001.1 coordinate 97,401, forward strand.
ATGGGTAAACTCATGGCTCAAACTAAAGGCAAGGCTGATGGCAAAACCGTAAACGATATCGTGACAGAGCTTCTTGGTAATCTATAATAGTTAAGAAGTACTATTCTAACAACCGGAACATTCTTCAATACTTTGAGTAATGGTATGACCCTCCAGAACAACTATTTCTTTTTCCTGAAGGGGTTTATCAGGGCAGGAATGCCAGGTTGATAGAAATGTGATAGCGGCGGCAAAAGCCGCCGCTATTTTTATTCGGAGTTATAACTGTGAAGTTCGGCATAGTCATCTTCCCCGGTACCTGGAGCGATAGGGACTGCTATTATTCCCTCACTAATATCATGGGGCAAAAAGCAGACTACATCTGGCATACCGAAACTGATCTTTCCAATTATGATTGCATCGTATTACCCGGTGGTTTTTCTTATGGTGATTATTTACGGCCCGGAGCAATCGCCCGCTTTTCTCCCATAATGGCATCGTTGGAGCAATTTGCCTCGCAGGGGAAATTAGTCATCGGTATCTGTAATGGTTTTCAGATTCTTTGCGAGTCGGGGCTTCTCCCCGGGGTGCTGAGACAGAACGACCATCTCCAGTATCGCTGTCAATGGACATACCTGAAAGTAGAAAATACTGCCACGCCTTTCACCTCTGCCTGCCAATCAGACCAGATACTTAAAATACCCATTTCTCACTATGAAGGCAGGTATTATGCTGACGAAGCCAGTTTGTCCGAGTTGGAGTCTGCAGGCCGCATAATTTTTCGCTATTCCAATCCGTCCGGAGAAATAACCGAGCAAGCTAATCCCAATGGAGCACTGCATAACATTGCCGGCATCTCCAATAAACAAGGAAATGTTCTGGGCATGATGCCTCACCCCGAACGCGCCTGCGAAACAATTCTGGGAAGCAGCGATGGGAATATAATCTGGGAGTCAATTATTGCCAGTATCCAAAGAAACACTAGATGAAATTGCCTTAAACCTGAACGAATACAAGCTCATTGTAGAGCAACTGGGCAGAGAGCCCAGTCAGGTCGAGCTCGGCATGTTTGGCGCCCTGTGGAGCGAACACTGCGGCTACAAACATTCAAAAGCCTTGCTCAAACAATTCCCCACTACCGGGAAACAGGTTCGGGTTAAAGCAGGGCGAAGAAAATGCCGGCGCGGTGGATATCGGTGACGGCCAGGTTGTAGTATTTAAAATCGAATCTCATAACCACCCTTCGGCCATCGAACCATACCAGGGTGCGGCAACAGGAGTAGGTGGTATTGTCAGAGATATATTTACCATGGGCGCGCGTCCCATCGCCTTGCTTAATTCCCTCCGTTTCGGCCCTCTTAAAGAGCCGCACAATAAGTACCTCTTCGGCGGCGTCGTCGGGGGTATCGCCGGTTATGGCAATTGTCTGGGCATACCTGATGTCGGGGGAGAAGTATTTTTCGCAGATTGTTACTCCGGTAATCCCCTGGTAAACGCTCTCTGTCTGGGAATAGCAGAAGCCGATAAACTTATTACCTCGCAGGCGAAGGGCGAAGGAAATTTGCTCATGCTGGTGGGTGCCGATACCGGCCGGGATGGACTCCATGGAGCCTCAGGGCTGGCTTCCAGGTCATTCCAGGAAGAACGGGAACTCCGTTCTGCGGTACAGGTAGGCAACCCATTCCTGGAGAAAATGCTTATCGAGGCCTGCCTGGAACTTGCGAAAACTGACTGGATAATAGGGATTCAGGACCTCGGGGCCGCAGGATTGACCAGCGCCTCAGTAGAATCGGCTTCTAAAGGCAACAGCGGAATAGAAATAGATGTGCTCAAAGTACCCCGCCGCGAAAAGGGCATGAGCGCTTACGAAGTGATGCTTTCGGAATCCCAGGAAAGAATGCTGGTCGTGGTTAAAAAGGGTTATGATAGTAAAGTCAAAGAGCTTTTCGACCATTACGAGCTCCGGTCAGACATTATCGGTTATGTCACCAGCGATAATCTGGTCCGAATAAAAGAAGGGCCTCAGGTTGTTGCTGAAATCCCCGTTGGTTTACTGACGAAACCGCCGGAATACAGGTTGCGAGCCAAGAAACCAGGCTGGCTGGATAAGCTGCAATCTTTTGATTCCAGATCAGTACCGGATATTTCTCTGAAGAAAATCCGCACGGTACTGTTAAAGCTGCTGGCATCGCCCAATATAGCCAGCAAGTACAGGATATATCGCCAATATGACCACCAGGTTGGCGACAATACGGTGGTTTTGCCCGGTAGTGATGCCGCGGTATTGCGTATTCAGGGTACAGAAAAGGCTATTGCACTCACCACTGATGGCAACGGCCGTTACTGCTATCTCAACCCCTATATCGGTGGTGCCATTGCAGTGGCCGAAGCTGCCAGGAATCTAGCCTGCAGCGGTGCTCATCCGCTGGCATTAACAAATTGCCTTAACTTCGGTAATCCGGAAAAGAACGACGTGTACTATCAATTAAAAGAATGTATCGCCGGTATGGCCCGAGCATGCAAAGAACTCAAAATTCCGGTGGTGAGTGGAAATGTAAGCCTTTATAACGAAACCAGGGACGAATCCATCTATCCCACACCGGTAGTGGGTATGGTTGGCTTAATTGAAGACGTAAACCGGCATTGTACCTACGGATTCAAAAATGAAGGCGACCTCGTCTTTCTCCTCGGGAACCAGGATACTGGAAACGGCAGCCTGAGCGGCAGCGAGTATTTATCAACGATACACGGCCTTGTCATGGGAAATCCATCCATAGACATAGCCCTTGAAAAACGTTTGCATAATTGCTGTATTGATCTTATCAGGCATGGAATCATCAATTCCGCTCATGATTGTTCTGAAGGCGGACTGCTCGTTTGCATTGCAGAAAGCTGCCTGGCACACAAATTAGGCTTTAGCGGTCCGGACTGGAGAACCGAAGGGAGATTGGACACAGCCCTGTTCGGAGAAGTACAATCGAGAATTGTTGTCTCGTTATCACCCAAACAGATGGCAAAATTTGAAAAATTCATCTCAAAATGGCAAATGCCGCTCACAAAGCTGGGAACCGTCGGAGGTAACCGGCTTAAATTAAACAACTATATAAATATATCACTGGATGTGATGGAAAAATCATGGCTATCCGGACTGGATATTTAATGTTGCACTTTGAGAACCTGAGGAGGTTTTGTATTGGCTGAGATTTCCCCTTTCCAGGGCATACGTTTTAATCAGGACATAATTAAAGACATGTCCACCGTTATTTGCCCCCCTTATGACATTATCTCGCCGGAAGAACAGCAGGGCTACTATCAGCGCGAGCGACTTCAATATTATCCACCTGGAATATGGAATGGAGCTTAAAGGAGACAACGCCAAAAACAATAAATATACCCGTGCCCGTACTACCTTCGACTTATGGCTCAAGGATTCCATACTTAAAGTTGATACTACGCAGACTTTCTATATTTACGAACAGGGATTCGCCTACCAGGCAAACAAGAAAAAACGCCTGGGATTAATTGCCTGCGTTAAGCTCGAACCCTGGGAAAACAGGGTGATATTCCCCCACGAAAATACGCATCAAAAAGCAAAGAGCGACCGGTTTGAGATCATGAAAGCCTGTAATTGCAATATCAGCCCCATCCTCGGGCTCTATGATGACCCCGGCAACAAAGCCACCAAACTGATGCAACAAAAGCAATTACCCAGCAAACTGCTGATAGACATTGACATGGGCAACGATTTCCACAAGGTCTGGAAAGCCAACGAACCGGAGTTCGTGCAAAGGAGCAGCCATTTCATGAGTCCCAAACCTATCTATATCGCCGATGGACATCATCGCTATGAAACGGCGCTCGCCTACCGCGACGAAAGACGCAAGCAGACACCAGCCTATACCGGTTACGAAGCTTTCAACTTTATTATGATGACCCTGGTATCATTCTCAGACCCCGGGCTGGTAATGCTGCCAATTCATCGCCTGATAAAGGGAATAGACTCCAGTGCTCTGAATAACCTGAAATCTCAGCTCAGCACTTTCTTTGAGATAACATCGGTACCTGTCAACAGGCATGAATTAGTTGAGAACAGGATGGCAGGAATAAAAGTTCTGGGGTTGGAAGAGGGGCAGGTTTTACTATTACGGTTGCTCCCTTCTACTATCGCCGGATGAGATAATGCCCAGGGAACGTTCTGCAGTCTACAAGAAACTGGATGTAAGCGTTGTAGAGCATTTGATAATAGAAAAGCTGCTAGGGCTGAAGAGCAGCAGCGACCGGATAACGTATACCCCGGATACAGCTCATGCCATTACTACTATAGATGAAGGCCAAAATCAGCTTGCCTTTATTTTAAGCTCCATGCCGGTAACCACTATCAAGTTGATTTCAGATGCTGGAGATCGTATGCCTCTTAAATCCACCTACTTCTACCCCAAGCTGCCAACCGGCCTGGTTATCAACCGCCTCGACGGCAAATTATGATCCTCTATCCCGGATGCCGGTAATTCCACCTGACTTAAAATTCAGACCAACCTGGAACCCGGTTATTCTCTCCAAAGTTTCCCAATAAGCACAAGCACTATTATTACCAGAACCCCATACACACCCATTATCACCCAGACCCATAAGGGAGTTCCCGCAATTATACTAAACGGTTTCTGAATTGGTTCGGTGGGCTGCCCGGTGTTAAAAGAAAATACCGCACTCCATTCGCTGGGTGCGGGGCCGGCAGCTCTCACCCGCCAGAAGTAGCTGGTATTGCAATCCAGACGGCCATTGAACTGATAAGCGGTAGTATTGAAAACCTGTTCAGACACCAGCGGATCGATCATGTCAGGGGTATCGGACAGCTCGAACAAGTATGACGTGATTCCTTTATAAGGAGACCAGGAAAAACATACAGGATGTTCGCAGGCGCAGGCACAGCCGTTATCCGGTGCCAGCAGTTGGGGTCCCATGTAAGGTGTGGTCACTCTGAATCCCGCCTTTATCACAAAACTCCCGGTTTTGGACCACGGGCTCCGAATAAACTCGCCGGTGGTCGCATGGCGGGTTCTAATCCGCCAGAAGTAGCCATGTCCGCATTCAAATGACAGGGGAATAAAAGCTCCGTCCTGAGGTATCATCCTGAACTGAGATACCCCGTTGGCCTGAGCACCCGAAGCAATAGCTAAAGCAGGACTGGTCAAAATCTGGGGAATATAATAATGGTCAAATGGTGGCGGCATCCCCTCGGGTATCCTGGTTAGTAGTCCCGTGGCTTTTAGAGCTGCTGGCCACATCATAATACGGCTCAGTTAATACTCCCAGGGTAAAATCTTTATCTTTGGCTATCTGGACTCCATATTGATCGCTGAGCGAGAGCTGCTCCCAGATAAAATCAAAACCCTGGTTCCTGCCGCTGGCAGGGTCGCAGCCAGCCTGGCTAAACTCATTAATCCAGGCTCCAGTCTTGCAAAGATTATCCCGGAAAAGGTAAATAACTGGATCGTCAAGGTTATCAGTGGTAAAAGTCCAGAGATCATTCTCAACAAAATTACCTGACAGTTTTAAAAATGGCAATGTAGTATTAAAAAGTGGAGGTCCAGGATCAAAATCTAATGGCAGAAGGCAATGTACGATTGATCACATCCCATTCAATTTTTACAGTCTGCGGTTCATTTGGATTCAAAGACCTGTTCATACCACCATTGATGCTGGGATTGCTTGGCTCCAAACGAAGGGCATAGAGGGTCCCTTCATCTCCAACAGCAAGACCGCTGAACTGCTCAGCACCGGGAGCATCGGTAACAATTTGATCGATTTTTTCCCAGAGGGAAGAGGTTCCAATCCTCCATCTCCAGATACCAAAATCGGAAATAGTGGTGGCAGCATAGATAATTTTATTATCGTTATATTTGCTGTCTGCTATAACCTGGACATCACTCACCTGCGCACGATTACCCACCGGTTGGGGAATTTCTGTAAAGGTAGCACCTCCATCGGTTGAATAGACAACCTTTCCATCCCGGCTGCCTACGAATAAATGTCCATTTTTGGCCAAACTCAGCATGTTGATATTGTCCAGGGTGGTCTTTACTTGTGGCTGCCATATCGCGCCTTCATTAACTGTTTTACGGATAACACCGTTGGGCAGAGCAATATAGACTGTTTTGCCATCAGCTACCACCATATCAATCATTGAAGGGGGAATATAATATTTCGTCCAGTAATTACCTCTATCGTGAGATACGCCAATGTAGTTGGGACGAGGTGGGGGAGGAAGAATAGAGGGCCTTCTTCAGCAGCATAAATGGTATTATCCTGATCGTAGTTAGGGCTTAATCTGACAATCATTCGATCGGAAGATGTATTCAACCCGAACACGCGTCCCCAGTACAACCCCAATGGCTCACCGGCACTGCGCCACACCCACTCAAGTCCCCTCGGATCATAGCTGGCCAAAAACAGACTCTTGGAATCCGGTGCCGGAGCTATGTCGCAGATCCGTATTGAGGTATCAATAAGTCCGACCTGCTGCCAGTTATTACCATAATCCAGACTTTGGGAAAAGCACTTTCATCAGGAAAGTCAGGAGGTTCAAGAACAGGAGGTGTATACTCCTTGTTCCTGCTGGTGCCGCAATAAGCTGTTAAGCCATCAGAACTCCAAGCTACCTGGGCATTGCCAGGTCCAGTAGGCGGTTGGTTGACAATACTCCATGCTGGCGCTCGAGGGTGGAAGGTCAAAAGGATTTAAGCATCGTCTTACCTGTATAAATGGCCAATTGGATGTCGAATAATCACCTGCCAGAAGCTTGCCACTGGCTGATCCGGCACTTCCGGTCCCGTACAAAGCTACACTACTGATATTGGTTCCAGTACCTCCAGCTGGACTGATAAGTCTTATTAAATCATTAGTTTGACTTATATATCTATACACATCATTTGCTGTTGACAGGGTCGGCTGGAGTGGGCCTGCAATTATAACTTAAAAAAGCTATCATAGATTTTAAATCCCCACCGGCATAATAATCTGAAGGAAGGGTTATTGATGAAATAACTCGGGTAACCGCTGCACTATCACCAGAATTGGGATCAATTACTACTGGGTAATTAGCAATATTGTTCCATACCGTGGTCTGGGCAACAAAATCCCTGATACCAACACATAAAAAAGTTTTCCATTCGGGCCGAACTACATCGCCAGCAGTGAAGCAACAACAAGCAATCCCCCATCATCTCTATAATCCGGGGAAAAGGCTATAGCCGAGACTTCGGCTCTTGTTGCTGAAGCTGGTGGATCAGTGGGCAGATGTAAGGTCACCGAGATATATTGATTATGCCAGCCTGAAACAACTCCTCCCAATTGACTGCACCATACCTGCCCGTCAGTATATTTGGAGGACCATTTCCCCAAAGCGCGGTGCCAATAGCAATATCATGAAAAGCCTTATTGCCACTTGCAAAATATGTTTTTGAAATAGCGATGCATTGGATGGTAGTGCCGCTGAGACCAGGCACACCAGTATCAAACCAGTTCCCACCACCATCAGTCGACAGATATACATGCAAACCAGGATTGAGTACCATCACCCGTTACCAGTGCCACAATTGAGGGATCATCAGGCGCGACTGCGATGTTGGAAAAGGGACGAGTCGCACCGGAATTAATTAAGGCACTTGTGATATCGTCCCAGGTAGTTCCTCCTTTTTGAGAACGGAAAACCCTGTTCGGATGAGGACTGGTATCGGTAACGATGGTTCGAAATAGTCTAAAGCATAGATAACATTTTTAGTGCTTACTGCAATTCTGCTGACTTCTGAAGGATGAACTATGGTGCTGCCTATCGAACCGGGTTTTTCGATTTTCGTCCACTTTAGAACATCCGAATAGTCGGCCTGCACTGATTGTGGAATGATTGAACAAAATATGGACAAGGCTAATAAGAAGCCGATTCCATATTTGCAAAATAGAGGCCTAAAAGCTTTTTTCACTTTATAAAGATGATCCGAGAATAACCGGCTAGAATTACAAAAGCCTGAAACTTTAGTTTATCACAAGATTATGAATATTTTATTAATTATGCCTAAATCATTTTGCTATTTACAATTCATATTGTAAACTTAATGAAATCTTAATAAGTTCATGTCACAATTAATGCAATCCATTGGCGCAATGTCATAGCGATAATATAACGTCAGGAAGTCGAGATACATGATAAAAAAGTTTGCGTTAATAATTATATCAATATCAGCACTATTTTCTCTGCTCAGTTGCAGTTCTCAGGGCAGCACTACCCAGTCAACAGACACCCAGGTAATCACTGCACAAAAAGGCACTATAAAAAGAGAAATCACCCCGAGCGGCAACTTGCAGATGCCGCGGGAAGCCAAGCTTACGTTTGGAGCTTCATCGGGTACAATCAGCCAGGTTCTGGTAAAAGTGGGTGAAACCGTAGAAGAAGGCCAGGTACTGGCGAGGCTGGACGCCACCACTCTTTCCGGCCTTCAGCAATCGTTGCTTCAGGCTCAAATAGATGCCAAAACCGCCAAACTCAACCTGGAAAGGTCAAAAACTCCTTCTTCAAGCAGCAGCGGGACATCTGCCCCCGACCCATCTGGATATCGAAACAAAGGAACTTGGACTGCAAAAAGCATTGATGCGTGTAGATGCAGCCCAGGCAGAGCTTGATGGAGCTGAAGTGTCGGCACCTTTCGCAGGACTGGTCTCCCAGGTTAATTCCAAAGTGGGTGATAGAATCTCAAGCAGCACAGTGGTCATTCGGCTTATCGACCCTACCCAGCTCGGTGTAACTACCCTGGTCAATGAAACCGATATATTTAATATAAAACTGGGAACGGCGGCAACAGTTCAAATCGATGCGCTTCCCCAGGTCTCGTTGCCCGCCACAGTAAGCTCTATCTCACCGACAGCTACCATTTCCGGCGGTGTGGTCAATTACCCTGTTGAACTTAAAGTACAAACAACTCAATCAGTCCGACCTGCTTTTACAGGCACCGGGCAACCGTCTGGAAACACGCAACCGGCATCTTCAGGAGGCACTCAAACGGCCAACTCCGGCACAAATCAACAGCAAGCTTCAGGTAATGCGCAGGCAACAACATCCAATGTTACTCAGGCTCAAAATCCCAGAGCAAACCAGGCAGCCAGGGGAAATCAGAGTTCCTCGGCAACCCAGTTGCGGCTGCCTCCCGCAGTTATTCCCACATTAAAAGAAGGCCTTTCCGTGAGCATAACCGTCACCATAGAGGAAAAAACTAATGTCATCCTGGTACCCAGCCGGGCGGTCACCCGCCAGGGTGCTAACAGCGTAGTCCAGGTGCAAAAAGCCGATAACACCACTGAGCAGCGTATCGTGAAGACCGGGATAAGCGACTGGCAAAATGTGGAGATCACAGAAGGACTAGCAGAAGGTGAGAAACTGGTTGTTGCTAAACAGGCCGGCGGCACCACAACAACTACTCCCCGTACGAACACACAGCAGCCGGCAAGGATCCCCGGCATACCGAATATAGGTCGCTAGCATATGAGCTCACCGGAATCAGTAATCCGTCTGAAAGATATTACCAAGTCATATCCCATGGGACAGGGGGAGCTCCAGATTCTTCATGGAATTAACCTGGAAATCCGGAAGGGCGAAATGGTGGCAATTATGGGACCCTCCGGTTCGGGAAAAACGACTCTTCTTAACATACTGGGATGCCTGGACAGGCCAACGTCAGGCAGCTATTTCCTGGATGGCAGTGAAGTCAGCAAGATGAGCGGGAAGGAACTTGCCCGCATCAGAGGTCAAAAAATTGGCTTTATATTTCAGACTTTCAACCTGTTAACCTATATGTCGGCTTTGCACAATGTGGAACTGGGGCTAAAATATGCCCGAAAAGAAGATTACGCACCGGCTAAAGAAGCGCTGTCTAAAGTCGGCCTCGCAGAAAGAATCCGCCACCGCCCCCCCGAACTTTCGGGAGGCGAGCGGCAAAGAGTGGCCATCGCCCGCGCCCTGGTCAAAAATCCTCCCTTAATACTGGCGGATGAGCCTACGGGCAACCTGGACAGCCGCTCCGGGACGGAGATAATGTCCCTGATCAATAATCTTAACAAAGAAGGAATGACGATAATTATTATCACCCACGACCCACGCATCTCCGACTACTGCCGGCGGGTAGTGCATATTATGGACGGCAACATCATCAAGGACGAAAAGAAATGAAAAAGTGGCTGAAAAAATGGCTTGAACCCCTGGAAACAGCCTGGGTTGGCGTTATTGCACATAAGCTCCGAAGCTTCCTGACAATGCTGGGCATCGTTATCGGTGTCGGAGCGGTTATCGCATTAATGTCTATAGGAAAAGGAGCTGAGACCAGTATCATCAGCAGCATACAGGGATTGGGCACCAATTTGCTGTTTATCTCCCCTGGAGCTACCAGCGAAAGCGGGGTAAGGACGGCATTCGGGTCTGCAACCAGCCTGACTTCGGAAGATGCTGAAGCGATAACGGCAGAAATTGCCAATGTTACCCTCGTCGCTCCTACTTCAAGCGGCTCTCCAGCAGGTAGTAGCCGGCAGTCAAAATATGAGAGCCAGGACAACCAGCATCACGCCTGCATACCAGCAAATGCTTAGCCTGCAGGTAACGGCCGGGGAACCAATTTCTGATTACCACTACACCAGCGCCGCTAAAGTAGTACTCATTGGTTCAACTGTAAATGATACGCTATTTCAAGGTGCCGATCCGATAGGGAAGACGATACGAATGGGAACTACGGTGATGCACGTCATAGGCGTGCTGCAAAGTAAGGGAACATCTGTATCAGGTTCAACCGATGATGTTATTTTAATGCCTCTTACTACTTCGTACCAGATGGCATCCCGGTCGTTGACCACTACAGGACAGCATATCGTAGGCCAGGTCATGGTCCAAATCACCGATCAAAAATATATGAAAACGGTTACTGAAGATATTACCAGCCTGCTGCGTTACCGTCACAAGTTGAACGGTCCCGATAATGACTTCACCATTACATCACAGGAAGATATGATTAAAGCTATATCGGCAGCAGCGGGAAGCATGACGTTTCTCCTGGCAGCCATCGCAGCCATCTCTTTGCTGGTGGGCGGCATCGGGGTTATGAATATCATGCTGGTATCGGTGATAGAGAGGACCAGGGAAATCGGACTTCGTAAAGCCCTGGGCGCTGAAGAAAGCGAGATAGTTATTCAATTTCTTATCGAGGCGGCATTCCTTTCCATTGTGGGAGGGATCATAGGGATAATTGTTGGGTGGGGAGCATCGATACTCGTGTCCAAATTCGGGCAATATACGACAACAGTTTCAATCGATATCGTTATTATGGCATTTACCATATCTGCTGCAATAGGTTTAATATTCGGATTATATCCCGCATGGCGCGGCTCCCGCCTGGATCCTATTGAAGCTTTAAGATACGAGTAAGAGGTTTCAGGTATTCCTACCGCTCTCTGTTGTAAGCGGTCAGTTTTGATTAATTTTGTGGAACGATATTGGGCAGGTTGTCCATTTACCGGATTTATCGGGCAACCCGACAATAATACCCCACAATTCACCGGGGTTGGCCCGTACGATATGCCACCAGTGGGTAAGCAGTGGAGCTATCCCCTTCGTCTTGAAAACTAATTCATAAGCACCAAACGTCCTCACCTCAAGGCCAGGCCAGGTGGTGATTGCACCGCCAGCATCAGGGATATGAATGCTGGTTTCCTGCTTATCCCAGTCCATCTCCAGTTCAACTTTCCAGTCCTTGTCAGCCCCCGGCACATGGGCCCTGCCACTGAATTTTTCCATTATTCCACTACTCCTTTTCGGCACTATACGACATATACGATATTTACATTGTAACTACAATTCAAAAAAAATAGCAAGCACTTTACATTCCAGATAAATCTACATCCGGCATAGGTCTTTTTCAAATAATAAATATAACAAAATGGCCATTCCTATAGTTTCTGGGCTACAATGCTGGCAATCGCCTGCTTTCCATCAATAACCCCTTCACGATAACGAAGGCAACGCAAATCGCGGAACAAATTCAAAAGCTCATTATATCCCAGCAAGAAATCGGGGTTACGCGGTTTACCAAATAACCTGGCTTGATCGATGATAAACGTTTCATAGACAACCATCCCTCCCTGCTTCAATCCTTCTATTATTTGAGCCATCAGCGAACGTTGCAGATAATGGAAACAAATAATAACATCATAGTGAGCCTTCTTGATTAAATTATTCGCTTCGAGATCCGCAACTTTAGCCTCGATTCTGACTCCAGACTTATTTGCCAGGGCCAGGGCATCGGCTATCGCCAGGGGAGAAATGTCCACACCCTCCACCTCGAAACCCTTGCTGGCAAGATACACGGCATTTTGTCCCGATCCCATAGCCAGGTCGAGAGCTTTCCCCAGGGGTAAAAGATCAAAATTATCTACTAAAAATTGTGCCGGGCTGGAATTTACTTGGTGGGAGTGAGAGACTTCATTCATGTGGTCATAGACTTATGCAAACTTCACTGCAGGGTCAAAGCAAGCCGTCAAGGAGACCGGACACTTTACCAGGCTCAATTGCTTGTTTCACCAGGGTATCTTTTAAGGGAATATGTTGTTGCTCCTCAAAAGTTACCATCTGTTTCCTGTAGAAAACCCCGGTTGGGATTCTGTCTCCCCACTCCTGAGCTCTGGCAAAAGCAATATTTTTACTGCTTTCATCATATCCCTGTTCCCCTTCCAATTTATACACTCTTTCCCGATACCAACTAAAGGTATTTTTATGATTGAAAGAGACACAGGGTTGAAGGATATCAATCAAAGCAAAACCTTTGTGGGTGATGCCTGCTTTAATAAGAGAACTTAAGATGCGGAATATCGCCGGCAAATCCCCTGGCAACAAAGCTCGCGCCGGCAGCAATCGCCACTGACAGCGGATTAAGAGGATTTGAAGCTCCCTCTAATGAAGTCTTGGTAACGAAACCCAAATCGCTGGTAGGTGATGCCTGACCCTTTGTCAATCCATATACCTGGTTATTATGTACCAGATAAGTAATATCGTGATTCCGGCGTACCGAATGGAGAAAATGGTTGCCGCCTTCGCCATAGCCATCCCCATCACCACTCACAGCAATAACAGTAAGCCCGGGATTTACTATTTTTGCCCCTATGGCAGCCGGCAGGGGTCTGCCATGGAGGACGTTCAGTACATTTCCTCTGGTATAATGCGGCAATTTCCCCGCCTGCCCGATGCCTGATACCAGAAGAACGTTATATGGTTCTATCTGAAGGTCCACCAGCGCCTGGTTAACTGCTTTCAATATCCCAAAGTTTCCACAGCCCGGGCACCATGCGGTGGGTATTCCGGCATAGTCAGCCAAACTGATTGTCAAATTAGCTTCTCCTTGCTCAATTCGCGAATAATATATTCGGGAGTGATCGGGCGTCCGTCGTACTTAAGAATGTTCCCGGTCGGTTTCTTTCCCGTCTCGGCACACATAAGATGGGCAAGTTGGCCGGTGGCATTGCTTTCAATCACATAAGTCTTCCTGGCACTGCTCATAATCCTGGTCATTGTTTCGGTAGGGAATGGCCAGAGTTCAATCAGATTAACCAGATTGGCACTCACCTTTTTCCGGCTCAACATATCAACTGCCTCACGTGCAGCACCATACGTGCTGCCCCAGCTCACGAGAGTTACATCGGGTTTGCTTGAGCCATAGATTTCGGGAGCTGAAATCTCTTGCTTAAGGCTTTTCATTTTGCGCATTCTTTTTTGCATCATCCTGGTTCTGGTTTCAGCATCTTCTATGGGATGTCCCGTTTCATCATGCTCATCAGAGTCGGTAACCACCAGCGATTTTCCCTGCATGGGAAAGGCCCGTGGAGAAATGCCCGAATCCGTAATCAGATGCCTCTTATAGTTTGCCGGTTCACCCTGGTTATATAATAAACCTCTCTCTATTTTTATTTTTGACAAATCAAATTTTTCAACAGTGGAATAGCAAGTGGCAAGATGATGGTCCGTTACTAAAATAACCGGAATCTGGTATTTATCTGCCAGATTGAAAGCCTTAATCGTCAACCAGAATGCATCTTCAACAGTTGAGGGAGCCAGGACAGCACGCGGGAATTCACCGTGAGACGCGTGGATTATAAACTCCAGGTCGCCCTGTTCGGTTCTGGTCGGCAAACCGATAGCAGGACCGGCACGTTGTCCCTCTACGATTACGATCGGCGTTTCGGTCATTCCTGCCAGTCCCAGACCCTCCACCATCAAACAAAAACCACCCCCGGAAGTAGCTGTCATCGCCCTGACCCCGGCATAGCCGGCACCAATTGCCATATGAATAGCAGCTATTTCATCCTCTGCCTGCACCACTACCAGACCATAATCCTTGGCCTTTGCCGCCAGATATTCCATGATGGGAGTGGTTGGAGTCATGGGATATGCCGCCATGAATTTACACCCGGCGGCCATAGCACCAAGAGCAATAGCTTCGTTCCCGCTGAGCAGCATCCTTTTAGTAGCATTATCAAGAGGGTTCAAGTACCTGGCTGGAATTTACATTGTAATTCTTACGAACAAAGTCATATCCTGCCCTGGCAGCTTTGATATTTCTTTCCGTGAGATCACCCGCTCCGAATTGAAATTGCAGGACATCGTTTAAAATAGGTAAGTCATAACCTACGAGTCCGGCTGCTGCTCCAAGCGCAACCGTATTTGCCATCAGCTTATTGCCGGCTTCCGACTCGGCGAGCCTGTTAAAAGGCACACTGAAAAACCCTTTTTCCTGCTTGACATCGGTAATCTGCTCGCCATCAAAAATCGTAATGCCATCTGAGGTCAATTCCTGACGATGAATATTTATGGTCGGTTTGTCTAAAGCAATCAGAACGTTTAGTTTATCAGCAATAGCGCTTACATTTGACGCACTTACCCTGACCCTGATAAAAATTGTGTCCGCCCCTGATTCGGGACTCATAATCCTGGTCGGCAAAAACGTGAAAGCCGCCTCTGGCAAAAGCTTTGGCCAGCATAAAGCCAATGGATTGCACACCTTGCCCCGCCTCACCGCCAACCATAATATTGAATTCTTCAGGCATCAAATAAACCCTCTGCTTTTGGCGCGGTCTCGCGCTACCTGCTTTTCGGAGGGATTGACATGACCGGAACTGTCGAATGTAACACGACTCTTTCACTGACACTTCCCACCAGCCAACGTAGAATACCGGAATCACCATGAGTCGCCATTATAATCAAATCCACTTCGCCATCTTTCTTGGCATAGTCCAAAATTTCAGAAGCAGGATCACCTTTCCCGACAACAGTTTTCACATTTACGTTGTCTTTTTTCAGCCCCTCGAGCTATTTTTAATAGATACTCGGTTATCCATTTTTCGGCCCTCTTGGCAGCTTCGGCTCGCTCCGCAGGATCCACCCATGACGAGTCAGGGATTGGCTCAACCACTCCCAGCAAAATAATTTCCTTTGTGCCGCACCCAATTGCCAGATCTTTTGCATGCTTAACACTGACTTCAGAAAACCCTGAGCCATCCATCGGTACCAAAATCTTCCTGTACATAACCTCTCCTCACCGAAATAATTAATGAGGTTGATTTCAAACTATTATTTCTCTTTTTTAGTCCTTTTGGTGATAACAAGTAAATAGGGAAAGAAGCATGGAGTCCACTTTTCACTGATGCCGTGTCAGATTAGGCTTAAGGCAACTCTGTTTATTTCGTCTTCTTAATTACCTCATCTACCCACTTCATAGCTGCGATCATGGTTGGGAAACCGGCGGTAGTCGTGGCCATAAGCACGGCATGCCGAACCTCAGCAGGTTTAATACCCTCTTCTAAAGCACGCCGGGCATGCGATCTCACTCCACCTTCAGAGTTAATCCCGATTGCGATACCCAATTTTATTAACCGCTGGGACTTCCTGGTCAGTGGCCCATGTTTGTTGCAGCTATCAGCCAAAGCATCATATGCTTTTGCGATTTTAGGAAACTGCTTCTGGAAATCCTTGTATATCACCGGTAAATATGCCATATCGTCCTCCTTATTTTATAACACCTTATTTCAACCGCTTCTCAGCGATTCCCCAGTTAATATTCTTAAAAAAGGCTTCGATATAATCGACACGTTTCAGCCCGTAGTCCGTAATAAAAGCATGTTCAAAAACATCCATAACCAAAATTGGAGCACAGCCGGCGGGATGCCCAGTTTCATGCTCATTAATCCATTGGTTCATCAGTTGACCTGTTACATTGTCCTGATAGAGGATAGCCCAGCCGATTCCTCTCATTGTGCCGGTGCCCTTGAAATCTTTCTCCCAGTTTTCATAGCTGCCGAAATCTGAGGCCAGTTTTTTAGCCAATTTGCCAGACTTATCCATGGCTGCTTTCCCGCCGAGGTTTTCAAAATAATACTCGTGCAATCGCATGCCATTGAATTCAAACCCCATTCGTCTCTTTAGCTCTGCATATTCCGGCGTACCTATTTTGCCTTCTTTTACCATACCGGAAAGGATATCCATGACCTTATTCACGTTGGTCACATACCCATTGTACAGCGTAAAATGATTTTTCAAGAGGGTTTCCGTGAAACCCGACATTCCTATAAGAATACTGTAGTCTTTTGCCGTATAACTCATTATTAATCCTCCTTTTATTTAATTGCGGTTATACCGTTTAGATTTATTTGAATACCAAAGTTTAATTTTCCCCTGGTAACAATAAAACCCACCAGGAGAGAAATACCGGTGCTTCCCGAATAATGAAGGGCTTTATGCCCTTATTTCACCATACCTATTTACCCAGCAAAGTAGAGAAGACATGGTCGTGCTCTTCTTCATCCCCAAGGATCTCTTCGTAAATGTGCCTGGTAACAGGATCGTCAATTTCCTGACAGAGTTTGATTGCTTTACGATAAAGCTCAATCGCCTCTTTTTCAGCGGTAATATCATCATTCAGCATCTTGACGGCATTGCCACCATATTTGATTTCCGTGGGTTTGGTAGTAGGCACACCACCAAAATAGTCCAGCCTTTCAGCGAATTTTTCAACGTGCTTCATTTCCTGAATCGCAACTTTTTTAACAATATCGGCGAATTCGGCAGACTCCAAACCTATCACCATTACGTGCTGCCACATATACTGGACAATAACCCCCAATTCCCGTGCAATAGAAGCATTTAACATATCGAGTAACCTTTTATCAGCCATACAAATCTCCTCCTTTATTTTGAGTTTTATCAGCTAGTCTCCCAGATACCATAGTAACACCCTGAATTTAAGTTTACAACAGCTTTCTGGAGTAAATCAGCACCTTTTTCAAATGTATAACACTCTATTTCAATTTCGCCAGATATTTTCCTGGATTCTGATCGAATGCCTTTTTACAGCCCACCGCACAAAAGTAATATTTGTTTCCCTTATATTCGGAAACGGCCGCTGCTTTTTTTTCGTCGACCTGCATTCCACATACCGGATCGATTGCCATGGTATCGCCTCCTTTCTCTGGGACTTTATCACTGCCTGCTTTAGCCGGTTTAAATCCTCTGAGTCTCAATGAGTTAGTTACCACCGTAATGGAACTGGCGGCCATCGCTGCTGCCGCTAACATAGGATTCAAAAAACCATACTCACCAAGAATAAAATGAAGGTTTGAGGGCACTCCTGATTTGCCGAATGCCAGATAAAGCAACCCGGCAGCCACAGGTATAAGGATGACATTGTAGGCAAACGCCCAGAAAAGGTTCTGCTTTATTGTTCTCATGGTTCGTTTGCTCAAAGAAATAGCTGTGACAATTCCCATCAGATCGCCTCGAAGCAATGTAATAGCACTACTCTCCATGGCAATATCTGTTCCGGTTCCTATCGCTATACCGACATCCGCCCGTGCTAAAGCAGGAGCATCGTTGATGCCATCACCAACCATTGCCACAACCGTATTCTCCTGCAACTTCATTACCTCATCGGCCTTGTGTTCAGGCAATACCTCTGCCAGTACATTATCTATGCCAGCTTGACGGGCAATCGCTTCGGCAGTACGCTTGTTATCTCCCGTGATCATTACTACTTTGATACCCATTTTATGTAAAGCATTGATTGCTTCATGAGCTTCAGGTTTAATTACATCGGCAAGGGCAATAACTCCCACGATTCTGTTACTCAAGCTTAAAAACATAACCGTCTTTCCATCATTAAAGAGCTTATCGGCCTGATCGGCTAAAACAGCGATTGAGACGTTCTGTTTTTCCATCAACCGGAGGTTACCAAGGTAGAGTTTGTTACCATCAATAGTAGCTTCTACGCCATGCCCTGGAATAGCGTTAAAACCAGATACCTTGGATAAAGCTAATTTCTTATCCAGAGCGAACTTTAGTTATCGCTTCTCCTAAAGGATGTTCGGAATCATGTTCCGCCGATGCGGCCAGACGCAGGACTTCATCTTCGGAAAATCCGGGAGCAGCGACTATATCGGTCACTACAGGTTCCCCTTTAGTCAGAGTCCCTGTCTTATCAATCAGCACTGTCTTTATTTTATGAGCTGTTTCCAGAGCCTCACCACTCCTGATCAGCACTCCATATTCAGCACCTTTGCCGGTTCCTACCATGATGGCTGTGGGAGTGGCCAAACCCAGAGCACAGGGACAGGCAATGATCAGAACCGCTACAAAATTTAACAGGGCATACGTAAGCGTCGGTGCCGGTCCGGCAAAATACCAGATGATAAAAGTAATTACAGCGATGCATATAACAATGGGTACAAAATAGCCTGCAATAATATCAGCCAGCCGTTGTATCGGTGCTTTGCTACCCTGGGCTTCATCCACTAATCTGATAATGCGAGCCAATGTGGTATCTTTTCCAACCCTGGTTGCCTCAAATTGAAAACTACCCGTCTTATTAATAGTAGCGCCAATAACTTCGTCACCGACTTTCTTTTCCACCGGTATGCTTTCTCCTGTAACCATTGATTCATCGACGCTGGAATATCCCTGACGTATTATCCCATCCACCGGTACTCTTTCACCGGGACGTACCAGTATCAGATCTCCCACTATAACATCCTCTACAGGAATCTCCTGTTCCTTGCCATCACGAAGAACCAGAGCCACTTTGGGACTCAATTTGATAAGTTTTTTAATTGCTTCTGATGTCTGCCCCTTAGCCCTGGATTCCAAAAAGCGTCCTAGCAGGATCAAAGCGATGATAACCGAGGATGTATCGAAATAAAGCCCCAAATCAATGTTGGTACCGGCAAAGAGTTGCGGCAGCACAACTTTCACCGCACTATAAAGATAGGCCGCACTGGTCCCCACCGCTATCAGCATATTCATATCAGCGGTCTTGTGTTTTAATGCTCCCCATGCACCCCGATAAAATCTGAGCCCTGCCCAGAACTGCACAGGTGTAGCCAAAAGCCAGAGTAAATAGCCGTGGAAAGGAAACGGCGGCAAAAGGCTCAGTACCATAATTACG
Source organism: uncultured Chloroflexia bacterium (assembly GCA_963784375.1). Lineage (GTDB taxonomy): Bacteria > Chloroflexota > Dehalococcoidia > GIF9 > UBA5629 > JBBIPA01. The sequence continues at coordinate 116,891 of CAWAQY010000001.1, forward strand.
GCGGCGAAAATGGCAGCAAAAACAAAACGCTTCTTTACAGAATTGATTTCTTTTTGAGATGCATCAGTGACGTCCTGCAGGACCTTTGCTTCAGTCCCCAGGTCATAGCCGGCATCCCTTACGGCATCCCTCAGAGTAGCGAAGGTAACACTATCAGAATACTCTACAGTAGCTTTTTCTGAAGCCAGGTTGACACTGGCGGATACGACGCCAGGAACTTCAGACAATGCTTTTTCGACCCTGGCGACACAGGAGGCACACGTCATGCCGGTTACAGGGAAAATGGACTTTTTTGTGGCAACACCATAACCCAGATCATGGATAACATCTTTGATTTTGGCCAGGTCTATCCTGGCTGGATCATAGGTTACCGATACCTGCTCGGAGGCAAAATTAACGTTCGCCTGTTCGACACCTTCCGTCCCGGATAATGCCTTTTCGATGGTAGCTGCACAGGTAGCGCAGGTCATTCCCGTAACCTGTATATTCGCTTTTTCCAACTTCGATAATACCTCTGTTTCCATACTCCCGGCCCGAACTACCATCTCCCCGTAACCAGTATGCCCTGTACTATGCTAGACGAATCCATTTTCCTTATGCTTTTGAGCGATGCTGTTTGCCAGGTTTTCCAGTGCTTGATAATCGGATTCTCTGGGAAGCCCCTTGCATAAAACCGGATTCAATACCTCTACCTTCAGGCTTGGAATCAGGCTGCTTAATACTTCTACCGTCCTGCCTCCCCAACCGTAAGAACCAATGATGCTGACAAACTTAACATTGGGACGGAGAGCATTTGCCAGGAATGCAGCATAGACGGCCGCCGGATGCGGGCCCGCCAGAACCGTAGGGGTGCCAATCACTATTGTAGCTGCATCCACCAGTGACATTGCCAGTTTGCCAGGGTCAGTGACCGTAAGATCGAACCGCTTTACTCCGACCCCGCTATTAATCAGAGCTCCCATAAAAAAGTCTACCATCTTGCGAGTGGTGTCATGCATTGAGACATACGGCAGTACCACTATATTCCTGGGATTATCAAATGCCCAGCTACGGTAAGCTTGCAGGATAAATTCCGGTTTCTTATAAATCGGCCCATGGCTGGGGGCGATAATATCAATTTGATAATTCTTGACTATATCCAGGTTCTTCTGGATATTAGCCCGAAAAGGCATCATTATTTCACCATAATATCGCTTGGCTGCTTCATAAACCTGCCCTTCGTCATTTACATATAAATCTGAAGCAGTCAGATGTGAACCAAAAAAATCACAGGAGAATAATATTTTATCCTCCCTCAAGTAGGTAACCATTGTCTCGGGCCAGTGAACCCAGGGAGTATATATGAACTCAAGTGTCCTATTACCCAATGATAGGGTTTCTTTGTCGTTTACAGTAATAAACTTATCCTCAGGAATCATGAGCAAATCCATTAACATCCCTTTGCACTTTGTACTCACTACAGCTTTTGCTCCGGGATATTTTGATAGGATTGCCGGCAAAGAGCCGGAATGATCCTGCTCAGCATGATTGGCAATTACATAGTCAATGGTGGTTATGCCCAGGTCATCGAGGTATTTCGTCAATACCGAAGTCATGCTGGGATCAACAGTGTCAATCAGGGCCGTCTTTTGACTGCCTTTTATTAAATACGAGTTGTAGGTAGTCCCATCCGGCAAAGGTATTAAGGAATCGAATAGCCGCCTGTCCCAATCTACAGCTCCTACCACAAAGATATCGGGCTTAATCAGTCTCGGTTTCATGTAACACCCCCTTTTTATGCCTGACCGGTGACAGATGCTTTCCTATATCTTTTCAAACATATCCTTGGCTGCCCCGCAGACAGGACATATCCAGTCATCGGGTATTTTTTCGAAAGGCGTCCCTGGCTTGATACCACCATCCGGGTCGCCCAGTTCAGGATCATATATATAGCCACAAACAGTACATTTATACTTTGCCATTGTAGGTATTGCCTCCTTCTTTATTTCAACATAGCTGGGCGCTGCTTTGGGAGTTGTACCTCGTCTTGACCTGTTGATAATAGGCATAAGTCAGAGGCTCGCCCGTCTTTGATAATATCCGCATCAATAAGTTCACCTATAAACAGGGTATGTGTTCCCACATCTACCTGGTTGACTACCCTGGCTTCAAGATAAGCTAAGGGCATTATCCAGTACTATAGGCGCATTATTTGCACTCAGCTTATAATTAACAGCCTTGAAGTTTATCCACATCTCTGCCGCATTTGAAACCAAAGTCACCGATAAATGACAGCGGCGTATCCTTGGACAGAATTGAAGCCGTGAATACCTTGCTGGCGGTAATTAACTCGTGAGTATAATTAGTGCGGTTGATCGCTACTACCAATCTTTACCGGCTCTGAACATGACCTGGATAACCGTATTGGCGATCTGGGCATTTAATTTATCTCCCTTGTTGGAGCCCACCACGTACAATCCATAGCTTACTAAATAAAGAGCCTTAACATTCATTTTTAACCTCCGTCAAGAGAATGATGTTCGACTTTGGTGAACCAATCCACCGGGTCGGTAAGATATTCTCTGGTAGTCCACCAGAGCCAGGTAGTGCTTTTGTTCCTCCTGAGATAACGCTTTGTAGAACTTTTGCTGCGCCTCATATACTGCCGTCTCACCCTGTTTTTTATAAAACACGCGTGTTTTATCTTCTATCTCCAGAGCTTTGGAAATAGTGTCCATTTCAAGGCTATTTGCCTTTATTTGACAGGAATCAGATTGAGTTATTTTGGCAAAAATTTCTGTTGCTTCTCCCCTTTGCCCCACGGTGAAATCAACCGACGGCCAGGTTTTGTTTTGTTGTATTTTCTTATATATTTCCTCAAATTTCTTCCGGTGCCAATCCTCTTGTTCCGAGAGCCATTCAAAAAGCTCCCTGCCTACCTTGATTTCACATTTCCGGCTGGCTTCCTGGTAAAATTTTCTGCCATCGATTTCCATCCGGATACCTATTTGGAGCGCTTCCAATGTTTTAGCCTGTTCAGTATCCATAGACAAACTCCTCGGAATAACGTTTCACCCACAAGGCCTCTGCGGGATCGCTACGCCTTTTTAACATATACATGGTAAATCCCTTTATCTTCTTCGGTACTAAGACACTCATTGCCGGTAGTTTTACACCAGTTTGGCATGTCTAGTTTTATTCCTTTATCGTCGGAGAGAATTTCCAGGACCTGCCCGCTTTTCAACTCCTTTATCTTTCTCGCGGTGTGGACTATCGGCATAGGGCAATATAACCCTACGCAATCCAATGTTTCGTCAGCTTTCATTACCTACTCTCCTCTCGATCAACAAACCTTAAATAAACAGGTTCACTTTGCTCTCTTTGGCAATAGCCACGTAGGTAGCAACACCTGCAAAGCTATCCACCTCTGGAATAAAAGCTTCCTCAGGCAAGCCCCATCATTCCACAGGTGGTAGTGCAAGCAATAAGTTTTACTCCGAATTCCTTTGCCGTCGCCATCAGTTCCTCTACTCCCGGGAAACGGATATCCTGCATAAGTTTTTGCATCATCCATTTACCCAGGCCAAGCATGTGAAATTTGGATAAAGGTAGCCTTTTGGCTCCCCCGCGGTTCATGATATTCAACATGTTCCTCATGATTCCTTTGCTCTTCACGCTACCTTCGTTCTTCTTAACGATATTCAATCCCCAGAAGGTAAAGAACATGGTCACATCCATCCCTGACGTTGCCCCCCCTATTGCAATATTAAATGCCGCCAGAGCTTTATCCAGTTCGCCGCTGAAGACGATAATGGTCATTTTCTCCTTTTCCGGCATTTTATTTCTTGCCTCCCTTCTCCAGTGGTCCTCCACATTTGGGACATTTCGTAGCCTTCTTATCAGTGACAGTTATTGCGCACGTTACGCAATGCATTAAGGCCAATCCGCATGTTTTGCAGAAAGGAAAACTGGCAATAAACAATTCCTCTTCGCAATAGGGGCACATGCACGATTTTTTATCCGCAGGTTGTTCCTTCTTCATGTTCTTCATCCTCTTCTACTCCTTTTTCTTCTAATCCTTCTATCTTAATACCTTTCTTAGTGGCATAATCACGAATTGCCTTGTTCAATGCCTGGGCACCCAGATTAGAGCAGTGCAGTTTGTTCTTGGGTAAACCTTCCAACTGCTCGGCTACCAGACCCGGGGTAATTTTTGCCGCTTCTTCAAGTGTTTTGCCCATTGCCATTTCGCTGGTCATACTGGATACTGCAATTGCCGCCCCGCAACCAAAAGTCTTAAATTTAACATCTTCCAGACGATTGTCTTTTACTTTTATATAAAAGGTCATCATATCCCCACAGACAGGATTCCCGACCTCACCGATACCATCGGCATCTTTAATTTCACCCACATTGCGTGGATTAGTAAAATGGTCCATTACCTTATCGCTATATATTGGCATATAACTTCACCCCTTTTGTTCTTTAATGAATTTAGCATATAACGGAGACATCTGACGCAATCTATCTACAATCGGCGGCATTTTCTCAATCACATAATCTATGTCGGCATCGCATTGTATCCTTCCCCAACGTAAATAACAGGGAGCCCTGTGCAATTTCATGAGGAAGTCCCATGGCAATCAAAACATGAGAAGCTTTCAATGCCCGGGAGGTACATGCCGAACCGCTGGAAACTGCAATCCCCTGCATATTAAGCAGCATCAGCATCGACTCGCCTTCAATAAACTCGATACAAAAGCTGGCATGATGCGGAAGCCGTTGAACAGGATCACCGGTGAGAATGGAATGGTCAACTTTAGATAGAATACCTTTAATAAGTTTATCTCTGAGTTTCGAAATCATTTGCATGCTGGAGGCCATATTACTTTTTGCCAGTTCAGCAGCTTTACCCATCCCCACTATAGCCGGAACATCCTCTGTCCCCGGCCTTCTTCCACCCTCCTGAACACCACCATCAATCAAGGGAATTAATCGCACGCCTTTACGCATCCATAAAGCTCCCGACCCCTTAGGGCCATAAAACTGATTCCCAGCAAGGCTCAGAGCATCTACCCCCAGTACCTTCACATCTACCGGAGTATTCCCGGTACTGGCAACGGCATCCGTATGCAAAAGAACGCCTGCCTCTTTTGTTTTCTTTGCTATCTCGGCTATCTGTTGAATCGTGCCTACCTCGCCATTGGCATGCATAATCGAGACCAGTATGGTATCTTTCCTGAGGGCTCTGCCGACTTCATCAGGGTCGACAAAACCAAATTTGTCAACAGGGATTAAAGTAAGTTGAAACCCTGCTTTCTCCAGGGTACGGACGGCATTGAGCACGGAAAAATGCTCAATGGCAGAGACAACTATGTGCTTGCCTTTGGCACATTGAGCCTGTGCCAGTCCTTTTATTGCCAGGTTATTAGATTCAGTGCCGCTCGAAGTAAAAATTATCTCTTCCGCATTTGCGTTAATCAGGGAGGCTACCTGCTCTCTTGCCTTTTCGATAGCTTCCCTTGCAGCATCACCCCAGGCATGGATTGACTGGGGATTGCCGTATATTTCCCTTAAATACGGCAGCATCTCATCCATCTACTTCCGGTGAATACCGGAGCACCGGCAGCATAATCGAGATAAACTTTCTTTTCCATAACCAGTCTTAAATATTTAGCACGTTATTTGAAAAACGATTGGTTAAACGACTCGAAATTCCACATTCAGCGGCGATTATTTATCTTTCCCCATCAGCTTCATCTCCTGCCCGCAGCAAATTAATGTTCCCCCTCCACCCCTGGTCACGATCACCTCGTTACCACATATGGCACATCGATAACTCTCGCCAACGTTTTTAACACCCATTATCGATCTCCTTAATGGTTCTTAAACTTAATAGTAGGTTAACCGCCAGTATCTGTATGCGACTTCTGTCACATGAATCCACAATGAAAGTCCTGTCCGCTGCTTCGAAATAAAATTGCTGCTGCAACGAGTTATGTAGCTCACCCAAATGTTTGCGCAGAACCGTAATCTTGAGGGAATACTAACTTATCAAATTTCCCAACATCAACATCCGTTTAGCAGCAAACTGACCTACCTAATAGAATAAATGCCGCTACGTCTATTGTCAAGAAGTCTTATATGAGTTGATGAAACAGCCGGGAAAAACTATAATATACAACCTCAGCAGTACCGTTGGAATTTGATTTCATATAAAAAGAAGCTTCAAAACCGGTAACAAAAACCCTTTAAATGAAGTAATGCTATGGTTATCGCTCAACATACCAACATTAAACTTAAGACGCTGGATCTTTTCAGGGAGATAAATGCTACATTTCCCAAAACCAGGCAGATTTTAGAGTACAAGGATCAGGGCAAGAAGATATTCGGCTGGCTCTGCACCTATGTTCCCGAAGAAATTATCCATGCTGCCGGAGCTCTGCCCATTCGCATTACCGGCTATTCCGAAGAAGTCGAACTTGAGGACGGCAATGCCTATTTCTACGTAAATAATTGCTCTTTCTCCCGCAGCTGCCTACAGCTCGGGCTCAAGGGCGGCTACGAATTTCTGGATGGCGTGGTCGCCGGCTCTACCTGTGATGGAGCACGCCGCCTTTTCGACCTCTGGCATTACTATATCAAAACCCCCTTTCAACATATGATTACCGTTCCACGCAAGTATACTGAGGAAGCACACGAGCTGTACTACAAACAGATCGAGCAATTCAAGCAGCACCTCGAGGAATTTCTGGGGATCACCATCGATGATAAAGCGCTGCTAAAATCGATTCATCTCTATAACGAATCGCGAGCGCTTCTGAAAAAACTCTATGAGTTTCGCAAACTGGATGAGCCGCCGATTACCGGCGCTGAAACCATGGAAGTGCTCGATGCCAGCTTCAGGATGCCCAAGGAATTATTCAATAAATATTTAGTCAATTTACTGGATGAGCTGGCCAAATCAGAAAATGCCTATAAGAGCAGGGCCAGGGTAATGATAGCCGGCAGCGTCATGGCTAATCCCGAGTTTATCAAATGTATTGAAGGCCAGGGGGCACTGGTGGTAACCGATGAGCTTTGCACCAGCACCAGGTACTGGTCCGACCCGGTAGTGCTCAAAGAAGGCGAGCCCGTACTGAAATCACTATCCCGCCGTTACCTTAATAATTTCCCCTGCGCCCGGATGGTGCCATCGGATGAACGTTTCAGACGCATACTCGACACTGGTCCGCGATTTCAAGGTAAATGGCGTTATCAGCCAGGTTATCCGGTACTGCGTTCCTTATGCTCATGATGTACCATTGCTGCGGGAAAAACTCAACGACATCGGAATACAGATGCTGGCACTGGATGTGGAATATGGCACCTCCGGGTCAGGACAGATACAGACCAGGGTCCAGGCTTTCCTGGAAATGCTTGAGGCGAATAAGAAATGACGATTACCTCTGATAGAAAAAACAAGATTGGCTCAATTGTCAGAGCAGTGCAAGTAGTATCCAGGTTAAGCCCGCCGCGGCCTGAATTTAAAAAAAGCGATACTTTATACAACGATATGGTGGCAAAATACTATAACCGAATACGTGAGGCTTCGGAAAAAGGCCAGTTCCTGGCCGCTCACACGGTCTTTTTCCCTTCGGAAATTCTCTATGCCATGGATATCGTTCCCATGCATACCGAAATGACCACCTGGATGACCGCCATGTTCTGGGCGAACAGGCCGAAGTTGTTAAATGCCGGGGCCGAACTGGGATTAGCTCCTGAAATCTGCTCCCCACATCGCGGCCTGGCAGGCGCCTTTCATATCAAAGCATTGCCAACACCCGATGTAATGCTCTGGTCCAATCTGATCTGTGATAATACCGCCAAGAGCGGTGAGCTGGTAATGAAGCTTACCAAATGCCCGGGATTTTTCCTCGACCGCCCGTTTCAGCAGAGCAAAGAAGAAGTCGATTATTTCGTTGGGGAACTGAAACAGTTAATTAGCTTCCTGGAAGAGCAGTGCACACAGGAAGATGAACTGGGACCGGCTTGTCTGAGAATGTGGCACGAATGGACAAGCAGATTAAACTCATGCAGGATATCGGCGAGCTGCGCAAGGCAGTTCCCGTCTCCCTTCCCCTTCCAGGGATTTCTTAAACTGCTCTCGGCAGATTATATGTATCCCGGTCAGCCTGAGGCAATTGCATTCCTGGAAGCGCTGCGCGAGGACCTGTCCGAAATGGTAAAAAACCACAAGGGTGCAGTCTCTAAAGAGCGTTTCCGCCTCATGACATTATTTATTCCGCCTCTTTATTTGATGGGTTTCCTGGAAAAGATATCTCAGGAATACGGCGCAGTGAGCGTTGTGGAACCGCTGTTCTGCTCTCTGGCCTGAAGGAGGGCTCGATCCGTCGAAACCGCTGGAAAGTATAGCCAGGAAATCGTTTCTCACGCCGGAGAGCCGCAGCATGTACGGACCTCTTACTCAGAGTGCACTGGATGAGCTGACCCAGGCTGCTAAAGATTACAAAGTTGACGGAGCGATATACTGGGCTTTTATCGGCTGCCGTCACACCTGTGCCACCATCAAACTGGTCAAGGATTTGCTCAATGAAATCGATATTCCCATGCTGACCTGGATTGTGACCTGGTTGATCCGACTATCAGTTCCAAAGAAGAGATAAAAGGGAAAATAGAGCATTTCTTCGAGCTTCTCGAAGAACGATAAGATATTCATTTAGGGGGGTTCGGGGATGTCCCCCGATTCAATTCCCAAGGGGTGGGGTTCAGAAAAGTTTAATAACTCTCTTATTGCCCTTAAGGAAAATATGTATGGAAACTAAAAAAGCAGTCGGCCTGGATATAGGCAGCCAGACCATAAAAGCAGTCGTCCTCGACGACACCAGAATCCTGTCTTCAACCATTGTGCTCACTGGGGATGATGCCGAAATCAGCGCCAAAAATGCACTGGAGCAGGCTCTCCAAAAGGCTGGGACTTGGTCTCCGATAATATCTTATATCACCGCCACCGGAGTCGGCGTTAAAGCGGCTACATTCAGCCAGCAGCAAAAAGGCAGCTACCACCTGCCTGGCACGCGGGGTTCATTACCTGATTCCTTCGGTTCAGCTTGCCATAGACATCGGTGCCGAGAGCAGTACCGTTATTAAAATAAATGAGCGGGGCAAACTCAGCGACTTTGCCAACCATGATAAATGCGCTGCCGGTACGGGCATATTTCTCCAGCAGATGGCAAAACTGATGCAAATGTCCATGGAAGATATGTCGCAGAACTCTTTTAAGGCTAAAAGCCGGGCCGATATCAGCAATACCTGCGCTGTATTCGCCGAATCAGAAGTGATTTCTCATGTTCACCGTATTCCGCCCACTCCCAAAGAAGAGATCATCGCCGGCATACTTTACGGTGTGGTCAGCCGGATTATGACTCTCTGCAAGAGGGTCGGCATTAAAAAGGATGTGGCAGTCACCGGCGGGGTAGCTTTAAACAAAGGGCTGGTACACATTTTCGAACAGGAGTTCGGGTTCGGAGTTCTTGTTCCCGACAACCCCCAGATGGTGGCAGCTCTGGGCGCTGCGATAATGTCGAAAGAAGCCATAGATAAAGGAAGTGCCAACCAACCATGATAGTAGCCGGTATTGATATTGGTTCCAGGGCGGCTAAAGGAGTAATTCTCAAAGATAACCGCATACTAGCTTCATTTATCGGGGATACCGGGCCTGAAAGCGTGAAAACGTCGCAGATGGTTATGGCAGAGCTTTTGAAAAAAGCCGGGTTATCCATGGAAGATATTCATTACGTAGTTGCCACCGGCTACGGCAGGGTGCTGGTACCTTTTGCCACTGAAAACGTATCCGAGATTAGCGCCCATGCCAGAGGGGTTAACTACTATTTCCCGTCGGTGCGGACAATCCTCGATATGGGCGGCCAGGACTGCAAAGCCATCAGCGTCAATGAAAAGGGACAGGTAACCAACTTCATCATGAACGATAAATGCGCCGGAGGCACCGGCCGTTTCCTGGAAATGATAGCCGAGGTGCTTAATCTGCCACTGACCAAAATCGGTGAGGTATCCCTGGAATCCAAAACCGCAGTGCCGTTTAATACGATCTGCGCCGTATTCGCCAAGACCGATGCTATCAATAATATTCGTAAAGGAGTCGCCAAGAGCGATATCCTTGCCGGATTACATGACGCTATTGCTTCACGATGTCTCAACCTGCTGAAACGGGTTACCATCCAGAAAGACTTCAGTATCAGCGGCGGTATTTCCAAGAACAAGGGAATGGTAGCCAAGATCAAAGAAAAGATCGGGTTGGAGCCGCTGCTTTCCGAAGATCCTCAGATTATCGGCGCCCTGGGTGCGGCTCTCTTCGCCGAAGAACGGCTTAAAGGCGTAGAGATAGCAGGTATGAAGGTTAACTATGGTTATTCCGATGGTACGGGAGATTATTTTATTACCATAGATACCGCTCAATGCGACGGCTGTGGGGAATGTGTCAAAGCCTGCCTATCAGGACTTTATGTCATTGCCAAAGATGAAGGTGGAAAACCTCGCGCCGCGATCAAGGAAGACCTCCGCAAGAAGATTGCCATCAAATGCCCCGGCTTAAAAAACTGCGGGCAAGCTCAAAATTGCCACACAGTCTGCACCAAAAATGCCATCGCCCACAGCTGGTAGCCGGGATGCTCGAAGGGGTGCTAACCCCTTCGAAATAAAGCTTCCTCCCTCTCTTTTTAAAGAGAGGGCCGGGGTGAGTTTATTTGTCATCCCGATTTCATCGGGATCCTTTGACATCACCATTTAAACATCTAACCCAGTGTGATAAACTTGACTAATCAGTCCAAAAATAACCAACCGGAGGTAATACCATGCCAAAAATCCAACTGGGTCCCCAAACATTACTTTACCCTAATCCCACATTGCTGGTAGGAGCAAATGTCTGTGACAAACCGAATTTCATGGCAGTTGCCTGGGGAGGAATCGCCAATAGCATACCGCCCATGATTTCCGTTGCCCTCCGCCATCAACGGCATACCAATACAGGTATCAAGCAAACTAAAACATTTTCCGTGAACATACCTTCATCTGATATGGTGGAACAAGCAGACTACTGCGGGCTTATTTCCGGAGAGAAAGCCGATAAAGTTAAAATCTGCGGATTCAAGGTATTTTACGGCAAACTTAAAAACGCACCTATGATCGAACAATGCCCGGTGAACCTGGAATGCACAGTGGTACATACACTGGATCTTGGCAGCCACTCCCTGATAATTGGCAAAATCGAAGAAACCTATGTGTCTGATAGCTGCCTTACCGATGGCAAACCCGACGCCGACAAAATTAAACCCCTCATTTATACTGTCGGGGAACCGTCTTACTATCGAGCCTTTGGTAAAGTAGTAGCCAAAGCCTTCAATGCAGGCAAAGAGCTAAGGGACGGGAAATAGAGGTGGAAAATGAGATGAAGTTTGCTGTTTTATGGTACCACGAGTGGATAAATCAACATTCGATTGAATACATTTACTATTATTATGCTAGTTCTTTTAATATATGCTTTGCAAGATTTTCGTTGATCTCATCATGCCTTGGAATAGGTTGCTTTTTCCCGGTTCTAGGATTTCTGAACAAATCATGACGAGCTCCATGTTTTATAAGCACACAGCCGGCAGTAGTTATCTTTTTTATCAATTCCTTCCTCTTCATACCTTCAGCTCAAGTTCTTTTATTTCGTGAGCATCAGGAACATCCTCAAGAGCCATTAATACATAGGCATCCTTCATATTTTCCTCAAGTTCTTCGAGTGTCTCACCCTGAGTCATTATTTCAGGATGTTCAAGCAACTTGCCAACCCAAAATTTTCTATCTTTCCAGTAAATCATCTGCAATTTTGTATCCATATCTCAATCCTCCCAGAAATTATCTTCTCCAGACATAATAACACATGGATAATGATTGATGTAATCTTCCAACACAACATCGATAGCAGGGCGAGAAAAGCTCGGCTCTAGAGTTCAAAGATGTACAAACTGGCAGCATTACGTAAGCCAATCCCAATTCGCCCCTCCTATTGGGTCTCCCAGAACGCTCCAGGTCTTGCTCACGTTTAACCCTTAGGCCAAACCTGTAGCATTAAAGTTTGGAGGCCGTCCTGGTGGGTCACGGGAGGCCAGGAAATAGCCGCGCAACTTCGGCCTATAACTCACACTATATTGATAGTGATTAATTTAGGTGATAGAATCCTAGCACAAGATGGCTATCATTAGACCAAGGTTAAATGATTATTATAATTTGCCATTAACTCAAGAGGAAGTTGATTTTGCAATTCCGTTTCTGGATGAAGATATTCCTCTTTATCTTGATCCTTTTCTTTTATGGAAGTCCCCATCTCAGCAAGATAACGCTTTACATACAGCAATTACCAATTCTTTTAACCATCTAGGTTATTTGGCAAATAACGGGAAAGAAAGTGAGGGGATTGCAATACTACTAACAGCATCAGAGTGTTATGAGGTTGGTTTAGGAGATTCTAAAAACAGAATTGGGAAACCAATGGGGAAGAACCTTTCATCGCAGATTATTTCACTTTTTAAAGACATTCCACAAGTCAATAAATCTGGCTTTGTTCATTTTGAAGAGGCGCAACTGTTTGTGGATAAGTTTTCCTATGATCGGGTTAGTGATATTGCATGCAGTTTCATCAAATCATTTTTAATAGATTTCACAATAGATCAATGTACGAAACTTAAAATCCCAATGACTAAGACTAAGGTAGGGGTTTATCATTACAAACAGCATAAATTTGTACAAGAAGAAGTCTTGTTGCCACAAAACCCTGAAAATAAATTACCAATTATCTTAGTACCTAAGAGATGGTTAAGATTTATCCCTTGGATTAATTATGACGATTATTTCAGAACAAGCTTTACGCCGGTAGGAATTGGAGAATTAGAGCGAGTAACTGTGCTTAACTATAACCGAGAGAATTATGGTATGGTGCAAACTTATATTAAGAATAAGGAATTACAGAGATCTGATTGCAAGAATGATCCACTATTTAAGCCAATCCCAGTTCTATCCACCAAGAGGAAGTTGTCGACTATATTAAAATTGCCTTTTGGTAAGACGAATAAGGCAGATAGATTTTATGAGGATTACCTATGCCAATTGATAGCTTCATTAGTTTATCCAGAACTAGATTTCGCTGATATACAGAGTAGGACTGATAGCGGTGTACTAATTAGAGATTTGATATTCTATAACAATAAATCAAATGATTTTCTCGAAAATATTTATGATAATTATGATTGCCGACAAATCGTAATGGAATTAAAAAATGTAAAGGAAATTGAACGAGAACATATAAACCAGCTAAATAGATACTTGTCAGACCATTTCGGTAGATTCGGTATTATTATTACGCGTAATCCTCCTCCAAAAAATATCTATCGTAATACCATAGATTTATGGTCAGCGCAGAGACGATGTATTTTGATTCTCCAGGATGAAGATTTAAAGTTAATGTGCGAACTGTATGAGAGCAAACAGAGATTCCCATTAGACGTGATTAAGAAAAAGTATGTAGAATTTACTAGAGACTGCCCCTAACAGGAGGTGAAGCTATGAAGAAAAGCGAGCTTGAATTATGGGCTAAGACTCTTAAACAAATGAGAGCACTCTATGATGAGATTTCATTATTATCAAAGAAATCACCTACAGATGGTGTTAATAAATTTAAGCTACGACTTATTAACACTGTATTGGAAACAGCAAATAAATTGCTAAGCGAGAAGAATAAGCCATTTGACCAATTTACTGTGTTTACTGAAGACGATTTGCCTAACAATAGTGATGTGGTAATAATTCTATCACAATATTTGCAACGCTTGGAAGAATTAGAAGAAGATACATTCTAGAGAATAAGGGGCTTCGGCTATGAGTAAGAAAGTTGAATCAGGACAATATACTACGGAAGAAAATGTAACTAAGTATCAAATGTTATCGCCTATGTTAGAAACCATATACACTGAAATGAAAGAACTATCAAAAAAGAAACAAGATGTCCCTCTAAATAAACTAAAAGTAGATATGATAAATAAAATTCTCGAAAAAATTAAAGAACTTTTAGCTGATGAACCAACACTTCAATTTGTTGATTTACTCGATGATGAAACTCTTCCTTCGAACAGTGATGCGGTATTGGTTCTGGCTCAATTCCGATCTGCAATGGATCAATTCAAAGGTAGATATTTTCGTAAAGAGCCATCGGGATATAATTTTAAATGGTTTACCCAATAATATTGATACTTGAGAAAAATCAAATATGGTAGTATGCAGTATTCATGTGTACAAGGATGACTCTGCTAAACTAAAAAGCCCTAGGTTTCACTACCTAGGGCTTTTTAGTTCGCATTGGTATTGCGGGGGTGGATTTGAACCAACGAACTTCGGGTTATGAACTCGAATAATAGATGAAACTACCTATGAACAAGAAACACGTAAAAAGAACGGATTTTAACAATCACATGGAACTCGTCTCTCTATATCGAGATTAATTCTACAGGATTTGAAGATGCCGATTTACTTTTCTTCAACTTTTTACCATCTCTCGTTGTCGGTTAGCATTTTGAATAATGATAGTTGGGCTGAGATTGGCTTTAGGAATAGACACTCCTCTTTCTTTTAAAATAGCAATATGCTCTTTCATTCCCCATTTTGCCTTATAAAGACAATCCTCTACAGAGTTTCCTACCCCCGTGAAACCCTCCAAATCAGGGGAATAAAAAGTAAAGAAGGTAGGATCATCTGTTGCTTCAATTACCAGTGAATATTCAAGTTCTATCACATTATTCTCCTCGCTGTTTCAAACCAGCAGCTTTCAAAATAGCTGCACAAGTACCGGTAGGAATTTCCCTGGAGCTATGATAATCTATACGAATAAGCTTATCTAACCCAGATTTGGCATAATACCTGATAGAGCCTTTTTCCCTAATCAGTTCAAACCCATTCTTTTTTAGAAGCCTAACTAATTCACTAAACTTCACAGATATTACGTTTCAATATCGTATCTTCAGATAAATTATAGCATATTGTCCTTTTAATAAGCCTAATGTGATTAGATTCGGGACACGTGCGCATCTCCATACCCTATACGGTTTTACTGTCACTGTAATTCCAGGGGATTGGAGGTAATATGGTCGCGGCTGTCGCGCAAGAAATACCAGCAGATAAAAGTTGCCACAATCATAATAATCGAGGTGCTGGTAAAACAAAAGGAAAAGCCCTGGTTATCAATGAGATAACCAATCAACGGTGTCAAAACTGAGCTGGCTCCGGTACCGCTTAAAAAATAGATGCCCAGTATTGTAGAGCGGTTTTTCTCGGACGTATTGTTGATAATGTACGACTCTGCCACCGGCATACGGATCGAGCCAAACATACTTACCAGAAGCATCACACCTCCGAGAATTATCCCGAACGGTGCCAGGTCCAGGAAATAGGTCATTATACTTGAGCCGAAACACACCGCCAGTATTAACCGCACCCGGCCAATGCGGTCTGAAAGATAGCCTCCCAAGGTGCTTGCCCATAGCCCTGTGGAGAAATAAATAGCCATAAAGGCACCGCTTCCCTCTTCGCTCACATGGAAATGGTCCACCAGGTAAAGCGGAATAAAGGAAATAACCGAAAATACCACACTCATTGTGAAGGTAGTAAGCGCTATGACGGCTATCAGATGGCGAACGCGTCCGGGCCTTTCCATGACCTGGTTCTGTTGAGCAGCGCTCATTTTTGGTGCCGTGGTGGTAGCTACAGACATACGCCCCATCACTACGTAAAATATGATGCCGAAGGCAAGGGTAGGTGCAGCCAGCACGATGAAGGAGCCGCGCCAGCCAAGGGCTGTGGCAATTCCTACTCCCAGGAGCGGAGCCAGAAAATGACTGGCACTACCACCGATAAGGTGAATTCCCAGTGCCGAGCCCCGATTCCTGGGCTCAACAGATGCTGCTACCGCTGGCGATGCCGCAGGGTGATAACCGCCACCAGCCAGCCCCATCAACCCCAGAAAAACCACCAGCATTATATAGGTGCTGGAAAGGCCAATCAATAATCCAAAAAGGGCCACCCCCACGATGCCTACCGCAATCATGATGCGCCGCCCGATGCGGTCGGCAAGCCACCCCGCCGGCAACTGGCCGATGCCATAGGTTAAACTGAATACTGCGAGCAAAAGCCCGGACTGGGTATAATCCATGGAGAAGTCGTTACGGATCATAGGCATGAGCGGTATCAGCAGGGTCGTGAGCAAGTGATGCCCGAAGTGGGCCAGCACTAATAAAGGCAGCAACCCGGTATAAAGCGCACTGAAATGGAACTTTTTGATGGTTTTTACCTTTCGCTAGATTAGCAACACAGCGGATGGTCTATTTGCGGAAACTCCAATCAGACATTCGGCCTACAATTATACTCTTAAACCATTTCACTGTCATCGAGAGAACAACTAAACATTCCAGCACGTTTTACGTTTGATAGTTCGTTGATAGGATAGATAGAGTGGAACCTGGGGTCTGCTCCACATAAAGGAAACCATTCGATATCAGGTGGGATATATCTAAAGTACCATAGAAAATAACCCAAAAGGTTATTACTTAAACTAATTGAATACACTAGACTATAGTTGACTATTGAACTAGTTGAGGGGGAATTAATGCCTGTTATAAATGAACAAACATTTTATAGAACAAATGAAGTCTGTAAAATCGCGGGCATCAGTAAAGCCACTTTATTTCGCTGGATAAAGAACAAGACTTTTTCTGACGCGGAATATAGAGATAAAAGAGGGTGGAGATTGTTTACTGAAGGACAGGTCGATAAACTCAAAATGGAAACCAATAAAATTGTGAGCGGTACCTAGCCAAGATTATTAAATTTGTTTTAAAGAGCATGGTCAAGAAACATTCTGGGGTTAAAAATAAATGAACAGGTTGTTTATATGGTAGTAGCAACTAAAAAAGCGCCTGCAATCCGGCTCAAGTGGCTTAGCCAGATAGCCGAACAGGTAAACGATTCGATGGTGGTTACCAATACCGATAATAAGATAGTTTACGCTAACCAGGCAACCATAAAACTATTCGGCTATTCTCTGGAAGAACTCATTGGCAAAACCCCTTCATTATTTAACGCCGAAAAGGTAACTCCTGAACTAGTAGGGCAAATTTATAGAACTGTTTTATCTGGAAAAACATATGTTGGGCAGATCACAAACAAGAGAAAAAATGGAAGCACCTTTATTTGCGAATTAAAAGTAACCCCGATGTACGGTGCAGATGGCCGTATTACGGGCACTATCGGTATACAACGGGATATCACCGAACGTAAGAATTTGGAGGAATCACTGAAGCTCAGATCGCAGCTTCTTGATAGTGCCTCTGACTTAATCTTATTGCATGAGCATAACCCCGATAATAATTTAATGTATGTAAATGAAATGATGTGCCTGACCCTGGGCTATAGCAGGGAAGATCTCCTTAAAATGAACATGAAACATATTGTTTCCCCGGAGATTCATAGCCGATTTTCACAACATCATCAGGTGTTAGATGAAAGTGGGGTCATTAATTTCGAATCCGCCTGGGTTTGTAAAGATGGTTCTATAGTGCCAGTTGAGGTAAATGCCCGTCTTGTTGAAGTTGGCAGCAGGCAACTGGTGCTCGCTTCTGCCCGGAATATTTCAGAGCGTAAGCATGCCGAAAAAGAATTACATCTCAAATCACATCTCCTCGATAATGCTTCTGATCTTATTTTTCTGCGTGACTACAATTCCAAGAAAATACTCTATGCAAATGAAATGGTGTGCCTTGCGCTGGGGTACAGCAAGGAAGAAATGGAGAGTATTAATTTTGACCGGATAATCACTGCGGAAGGCAAAAGGTCAATACCGCAAAGGGCACGAACTCTGCTTGAATCCGGCCGCGATACGTTCGAGTCTGTGTACGTACGAAAGGACGGCTCGTTGCTTCCGTTAGAGGTAAATCTCCGCCTCATCGAATTTAACAATCAAAAGCTTATTTTAACCAGCGCCCGTGATATTACCGAGCAAGTGAGAGCAGAGCAGGCAGTAAAGGAGGAAAGGGATAAGGCGCAAAATTACCTGGATATTGTCGAGGTTATGCTGATAGCTATCGACGCCGAACAAAAAGTTACCCTGATAAATAGAAAAGGCTGCGAGATTCTGGGGTACGAACAAAAGGAAATTATCGGTAAAAACTGGTTTGATAATTTTGTTCCCAAACGAGTTAGAGCCGAGGTGAAGGCTGTGTTTAGCAAGATAGTCAGTGGAGAAATCGGCTTAAACAAGTACTATTTAAATCCCGTTTTAAACAGGAATGGTGAGGAGCGAATTATTTCCTGGCATAATGCCGTGATAACTGATCGTGAGGGCAAGTTTGCAGGTACTCTGAGTTCAGGAGAAGATGTTACTGAACGTGAACGCTGGTTGGAGGAATTGCGGCTGGAGTCAGAACTATTGGACGATGCCACTGATACCATCGCATTGCATGATGCTGATGGAAAATTTCTCTACATTAATAAGACAGCGTGTAAAACGCTCGGTTATACCAAAGATGAATTAATGGGCATGGGTATCCAGGGTATAGATGTTGCAGAATATACCCCCGCTATCAAGGCAAAGATGCAAAGTATGGCAATAAATGGCTCTGTCACATTTGAAACGATTCATCGCCATAAAAATGGGTCTCTAATACCGGTGGAAGTAAAAGGACGGCTCATTGAATCTGGAGGCAGAAAACTCATCCTTGGTGTGAGCAGGGATATTAGCGAACGCAAGAAAGCGGATGAGGCATTAAAGGAATCAGAAGTTAAATTCCGGACCCTGGCAGAAACGTCACCGAATATGATTTTCATTAACAAAAAGGGGCGTATAGTTTATGCCAATGAGAAATGCGAGACCATCATGGGGTATAAGAAGGAGGAACTCTGCCGGGATGAATTCAATTTTCTCACTCTTATCGTGCCAGAGCACCGGAATTTGGTAAAAGCAAGCTTTGCTAAACATATGAATGGCGAAGAGGTTATCCCGATCGAATATACTCTTATTACCAAAGATGGCAGAAGAATCGAAGTAATACTCTCTACGACACTTATAGTATATGAGAACGATACTGCTATTCTGGGAACGGTAACCGATATCACCGATCGGAAGAAAGCAGAAGAAGAACTGCGAGAATCCGAAAATAAATACAGGATACTCACAGAAAACTCACTGACTGGCATTTTTATTGAACAGGATGAAAAGTTCGTATATGTCAATGAAAAATTTGCCAGGATGCATGGCTACGAACCCGAAGAGTTGCTGGGGAAGGAACACTGGGTCTTGATTCCCCCTAATGATAAGGAAATGGTAAAAGACAGGGTTATCAAAAGGCATAAAGGTGAGCCTGTTTCTTTAGTGTTTCAAAGACCAAGAATCAAAAAGGACGGGAGCGTAATCTGGGCACAGCAAATAATGGTTGCCATCGAATACCATGGGAAGCCCGCCATAATGGGTAATATAGTGGATATTACCGAAGTTAAGGAAGCCACCGATAAACGACTTACTGCTCTTAAATCGACCATCGAAGCAATAGCTTTGACCAGCGAAACCCGTGATCCTTACACCGCTGGACATCAACATCATGTCGCCGAACTTGCCTGTGCAATAGCCAGGGAAATGAACCTTCCCAAAGAGCAGATCGAGGGAGTCCGCCTGGCAGGAGTTGTTCACGACATTGGCAAAATGTACGTGCCGGCAGAGATTCTCAGTAAGCCCGGACAACTGAGTGAAGCTGAATTCAATATGATCAAAATGCATGCCAAAGCCGGCTACGATATATTAAAGAACATAGAGTTTCCCTGGCCGATAGCGCAAGCTGTGCTTCAGCATCATCTCAGGTTAGATGGTTCAGGTTATCCTGAGTGTGAAAAAGGCAAAGAGATCATTATCGAAGCAAGAATACTAACCGTGGCTGATGTCGTAGAAGCTATGGCTTCTCATCGACCTTACCGACCAGCCCTGGGTATAGATAAAGCACTCGATGAAATAGCACAGAACAGGGGAAAACTGTACGATCCGGATGTGGTAGATGCTTGCCTGCGGCTCTTTAATGAGAAGGAATTCAAATTATAGTATCGGCTAAACTTTCCTCAGTACTCCGTGGCAACGATTTTTCTTAAACCCTTTTTAACAACAAAGATAAATAGCCTTCCTATGATTCCTTCCACTGGATAACCTGGCTCGACCAGGCATCGTGGATAGCTTCTTCAAGCGATGCCTGCTTCGGCTCTCGAACATTCAAAAGGCGCGGCAAAGTCCTGTTATCCAGCTTTTTTAGAAACTGACATTGTTCGCGGAATGAGCGTATGGTGAAGTTTTCACCGCCATAGAACAGGTAGTTTATGTGCTGCAGATATGGTTCCAGTTTTTCCCGCATGTGAAGGCAAACCCTGGTGAAGAAATACTCAATTTGCTTATCGCGATGCCTTTCGAAGCGGTGCGCCGAAGAGCCACCCTGTCGATGGCGGCCATGCACCAATCCCGTCCCAACTTTGCTGGCAAGTAGTTTTTCATTGTGAAACACGCCTACACCGTAAGCTCCCATCCTTACCAGGACTAGAGCTATGGTCAGGTCCCGATTAATTAAACCTTCTAACAGTTCGGTGTCGAATCCCTGAGAAATCAGCCTGTCTGTCACCGGGAAAGGAGGCAGCACCAGGTATTTGTACCGTTCACCCCAGAAAAGAGCCGCTCCGTTCGTGGAATGCGAGACTTCGTGCACAATTTCCAATAAAATTTCTTTATCGTTGATGATGACGGCAATTGTTTTTTCGATGTCCGATGAGGATAAAGAGCCGGGCAAGTAGATGCTGACGCCGTTTTCGTCCGCGGCTTTTAGTTTTTGGAGCAGGCGGTTGAGGCGGTCTTTGGTAAGTTTACTTTTAGATGTGGTTAACATAGATTTTCAAACATAATAATTATTAAACTCTCCCCGGCCCTCTCTTTAAAAAGAGAGGGAGTAAGTTTTGTTTCGAAGGGGTTAGCACCCCTTCGAGCATCCTGCTTATAAAGAGAGCGTACAAAGTGTTCCTTTCGAATTGGCATTGTTCAAGCATCCTTATTACTATAGTTGTACCACGGTTACACCGTCGCCGCCTTCGTCTTTGCCACCGGGCTGGAATGACTTAACAAGGGTATGCGAAGCTAAAAGCTCCCGCACGATTTGCCGAACGGTGCCGGTGGCATAGCCGTGTATTATCCGGACATTGCTCAGGCTGGCCAAAAAAGCATCGTTGAGATACCGGTCCAGCAAACCTGAAACTTCGTCAGCGCGTTTTCCCCTGAGGTCAAGCTCCAGGGAGTGCAGATTTTTACTCTGTCGTCTTTTGACCAGGGGAAAGCTGGAATGCGAAGCGGTAGCTGCGGGTGCCGCCATTTTTTGTACTTCTTCTCGACCCAGGGTCAGTTTAAAATTACCCACCTGCACCTCCACCTGTTTACTTTCATTGAAAAGGGATAGAACGGTACCCTCCAGATTCCTCTCCGGAATCTTCACTGTATCACCCACGCTTACATTATCTGCCGTTGACTCACTGGAGCCGGCCTTTGCCCTCCAGTTCTCGCTATTCATCTGCTGATGTACTTCGGCCAGTGCTTTTTTAGCCTGCTCCAGGCTTTCTTTCTTTTTAGCTTTTCTTAGCTCCGATTCCGTCTCCCGTATCAGCCTTTGCAAGTCGGCAGCATCCCGGAGTAATCTGTCTTTGGTCTCCTGCAGTAATAATCTTTCCTGCTCCTTCAACTTCTGGCTTTCCTTTTCCAGGTGATTTCTAAGCTCTTCTGCCCTTTTCCGATCCTGCTCTATCTCATTGACCATTGTTTCCAATTTTTGCTTCTCCTGCACCATATCTGAAAGCAGAGTATCCATTTCCCGGGTACCGCTGGACAGCATCTTCCTGGCTTCAGCTATTATTTCCTGGTCCAGTCCCAGTTGTGAGGCCATCGACAGAGCATTGCTCCTGCCGGGAATACCGATGGTAAGATGATAGGTCGGCACCATGGTAGCCGGATTGAAGTCCAGCGAAGCATTCCGCATACCGGTTGTGGTATGGGCAAAAGCCTTTAGCTCACTATAATGCGTTGTGGCAACGGTCATGGTTCCCCGGGATAAGAAACTGAGAAGTATAGCTTTAGCCAGAGCTGAGCCTTCTTCGGGGTCGGTGCTGATACCCAACTCATCAAGGAGCACCAGGCTGTTCTGCGTCGAGCTTTTTATGATATGTATGATGTTGCCTATATGCCAGCTAAAGGTTGAGAGTGTTTGTTCAATGCTCTGCTGATCGCCGATGTCGGCAAAAACACCATCGATAAATGGGTACAGTGCTTTCCTCAGAAGCCGGAACGGGCAAACCCGCCTGTGTCATAAGTGTTAATAGCCCCATAGTTTTCAAAGCTACCGTTTTGCCCCCGGTATTGGGACCGGTAATAATCAATACCGAATAATCCCGCCCGATTTCTATATCCAGGGGCACTATTTTGCCCTTGAGCAACGGATGTCTCGCTTTTACCAGCTTAAGTGCGCTTTTCTGTCTATTCTGTTCATCATAGTGCGTAATAGTAGCCTCGAAAGCCTGATATCTTTCAGCAAATTTCGCTTTGGCCAGCGCAAGGTCTATTTCGGCAAGCAAAAGCACATTGCTGCAAATATCCTCCTGGTGGGCACCCACCTGGGCGCTGAGGGAGGAGAGAATCCGTTCCATTTCCTGCTTTTCGCCGATGACAAACTGCCGCATTTCATTGCCCATTTCCACCACCTCCCAGGGTTCCACAAAAACCGTTGCACCGGTATTGGAGACATCATGGACAATGCCTTTGATTTCTTTGCGGAAATCAGATTTGATGGGAATTACATATCTGCCTTCCCTCTCGGTAATATAAGGATCGTCCTGGATAAACTTCTGATGAGTTTTTGACTTGAGCATAGTATCCAATTTCTCATGTAGCCGCTGTTTAGTGTCTTTAAGCTGCTGCCTCAGGTCAGCCAGTTTTGCCGAAGCCGAATCGGCGATCTCGCCAGCAGAGGTAATACATTTGCCAATAGAATTTTCAATGTCCGGCTTTTCTTTGATGCAGACAGCTATCTTCCAGAGTTCCGGCAATTCCTGCGACAGCCTCTTGATGTTATGAGAGACAATACGTGCCGATGCCAGAGTTTCTTTCACTTCCAACAGCATGAGAGGCTCAAGCACCTTGCCTTTGGCAGCTTCGGATGTTATTTCCCGTATATCGTGTACTCCGCCAATAGAGAAACCCGGTTTTAGAGCAAGAAGGTGCCGTGCTTCTGCTGATTGCTTCAGCAGCTTTGAAATAGTAGCCTGATTTGTCAACGGCATCAGGCTGATAGCCAGCTCCCGGCTTGCCGAAAAGGAGGTGAAACCAGCAAGTATCTCTTTGATTTTGGGAAATTCCAGCATTTCCAGGCTGCTAATGTCCATAAGAGTTCCTTTAAATAACAGGTTAAAGTGTAAGCATAGTGACAGTATTGTTTCAAGTTCAACCCCCTGGCCCCCAGTCCTGGGGGAAGAAGAGTTTACCTGGGGGACACCCCCAGACCCTCGGCAGGAAGAATCCTGCACCTCGATTATTTTTGAGATTTATAGCGAACCTGGCTAATCTCTAAGCCCCCATTCATGGGGGAAAGAGAGATTTAATGAGATTTCTCCATCTCCTTAGTCCTCTTCCGTCAAGGAAGAGGAAAATCAAAAGGCGTATTGAAGGGATTCTTCTCCCGATTGCTTCGAGATCAAGAACGACAGGACGATTTTGTCGTCCTGAACGTAGTGAAGGATCTCCGTCCCGCTTTGATTGGAATGACGAATGATCTCGCGGGTCAGGGATTCTAGATATACCTAATAATGAAAATGGTGATTGGAAAGGGATTCTTCTCCCGATTTCCTCGGAATCAAGAATGACAGAACGATTTTGTCATCCTGAACGTAGTGAAGGATCTCCGTTCCTGCTATGATCGGGACGACGAACAGAGCTGACGGGTTAAATTACGCCGCCGTCAACCGCAATGACCTGTCCCGTTATGTAACTGGAGCGTTCACTGGCAAGAAAAGCCACGATTTCCGCTATATCCTCCGGCTTTCCAAAACGCTTCAAGGCAATTCGCGATAATATCGAATCTTTGATTTCCTGAGGCAGCTTATCAGTCATGTTCGTGGTAATAAAACCCGGGGCAATTGCGTTCACAGTGATATTCAACGACCCGACCTCCCTGGCTATGCTTTTAGTAAAAGCGATGAGCCCGGCTTTTGCAGCAGAGTAATTTGCCTGTCCCTCATTGCCTATCACACCGGCCAGCGAAGAAATATTGATTATCCGGCCCCATCCCTGCCCAGTCAGAGAACGCAGGACCATTTTGGTACAAAGGTAAGCCCCCTTGAGGTTGGTATTGATGACGTCATCCCAGTCTTTCTCCGGCATTCTGAGTAGAAGGTTATCCCTGGTTATCCCGGCATTATTTACCAGGATATCGATTTTGCCCCATCTGGCAACGATTTCGCGAACCATTGTCTTCACAGCCTCAGAATCAGAGATATTGGCCTTAAAGAGGATAGCCTCACCGCCGGTGGCGGTAATTTCCTGCAGCACTTTATTGGCCTCGTTTTCGCTTGCCAGGTAATTGACCACCACCCTGGAACCGAGGCTGGCTAATTTCACTGCAATCGCTCTCCCCAGCCCGCGCGAGGCACCGGTTACCAGGGAAACTTTACCTTCCAGCTCCTTCACCATTTCATTCCTTATTGATATTTCTTTATGACGATACAGCAGTTCTGTCCGCCCATACCAAAAGAATTGGAAAGGCAGACGTTGACCGCCTGGTGTCTTGCCTTATTGGGAACATAATCCAGATCGCAATCAGGATCGGGGGTCTCATAATGGATAGTCGGCGGAATTATGCTCATCTTTGATAGTCATAACTGCGGCAACGGCCTCAACAGCGCCCGCTGCACAGGCCAGATGCCCTATCATTGATTTGTTGGAACTTATCGGGATCTTATAAGCCCGATCGCCAAATACTTTTTTGATGGCTGCTGTTTCGACAGCGTCATTGAGCTTGGTACTGGTACCGTGAGCATTGATATAATCAACATCCGCTGGTGAAACGCCGCTGTCGTCCAGTGCCCGTTTCATAGCCATTGCCTGCTGTTCGGCATCCGGAGCAGTATCGTTATAGGCATCGAATGACCAGCCGGCTCCAGCTAGCTCGGCCAGTATCGGCGCACCGCGTTTCTGGGCATGTTCCAGAGTCTCTAAAATCAACATGCCGGCACCTTCTCCATAGACAAAACCGCTTCTGTTAAGGTCAAAAGGACGGCTGGCTTTTTCGGGATCGGTCTCCCTGGTTAAAGCTCCAACCCGTCCCAGCGGAGCTACGGAAACCTGGCTAATTGTAGTCTCGGAGCCGCCGGCAATCATCACATCAGCATGGCCAAGGTGCAGGTGGGCCAGAGCTGTCCCCAGAGCATCGCTGCCTCCAGCACAGGCACTGTTGATACTAGTATTCGGACCTTTAGCACCTATCTCCAGACCTAGCTGGGAGGGAACCATGCTCGGGGCTATCTTATTTATGAGAAGCGGATCAACCCTCGAAGGGCGGTTTTTAATGACATCTGCCTGATCAGCTATTGAATGAATCATGCCCGTGGTGGATATTACCACTCCAACTCTCTGTGCATCTATTTTCGATATTTCCAATCCTGCCGCTTTTAACGCCATCCTGGCTGCGGCTATGGCAAAATGGGTGCAAAGGGCGCTGCGGTCTACACGTTTTATATCCATGTAGTTAGTAGCCTCAAAGCCTTTAACCTCTGCAGCCAACTTTACCAGGAAGAGGCCCGGGTCAAAAGTGGTTATCGGGCCAACTCCATTTTTCCCCTGGACAAGTCCCTGCCAGAAGTCCTCAACCGTCAGCCCCAACGGCGTTATAGCTCCAAGACCAGTAATTACTATTCTGGGTTTAGTAAAAGTTGCATTTCTTGTCATATTAACTTTACTCATTTCGGTAAAACAGGCGAGATGGAAAAACCGCCATCGATTACAATTATCTGTCCCCGGATCATTGACGAGTCGTCACTGCACAAAAACGCAACCAGGTTGGCGACATCTTCCGGTTGCAGCATCCTTCCTGCCGGTGTCGTCTTCCAGACAGGCATGGGGATAGTGGGATCTGCGGTGTAGAATTTGAGTGCTTCTGTTTCAACTGCCCCTGCTGCAATCCCATTCACACAAATTCCCCGTGGTGCAAGTTCAATTGCCAGATAGCGGGTGAGCGCTTCTAAAGCAGCTTTGGAGACACCCACCGCAGAATATGCGGGCAAAGCCATGCGTGAACCAAGGCTGGATATGCTCACCATTTTGCCACCATTTTTCATCAGCAGGGCAGCTTTCTGGGCACAAAGCAAAAAGGCACGGGCATTTATATTCATGGTCCAGTCCCAGCTTTTGCTATCCAACGCCATGGCATCTCTGGCCACTCCGGAAGCAGCGTTATTTATAAGAATGTCCAGACTACCAAATTTTTGCTCGATTTCACTGAACATCCGGTCGATATCGGCAGTCTCTCCAACATTAGCTTTTATGGTAAGTGCTTTAACGCCTTTCGATTGGATTTCCTCAGCCGTGGCATCGGCAGTACTTCGTTTTCGGAAATAGTTGATGATGATGTCAGCGCCTTCAGAAGCAAGCTTGAGGCTTATGGCATGCCCTATTCCCCTGGAGCCACCGGTTACCAGAGCTACCTTTCCTTTTAATGACATAAATAGGCCTGACCTTAAAGTGAATTATTTAGCCTTTTTTGGATATTTTCCCTTCTATGTAGGCAATGAACTCCTTAATATTAGCGATCTTCTGCATCTCTTCATCAACGAGTTCAATACCATAGGTATCCTCAATTTTAACCATCATCTGAACCACGTCAAGGGAATCCGCACCCATATCCTTAAATGTCATTCCCTCTTTGAAAGCCAGGTCCGTCTTATGCAAAATCTGGGAGGCAATCTGTTTGATGGTTTCTTCAACTGTCATCGGGTTATTCTCCTTTTGAAATTTAGATTCTAGATTTATCTTCGTTATTATACCTTATTGTCGTCGCCTGGAATTTTAACTTGTGCATCTCCTATAATCACAGTTTCATCTTTCTGATTGCTGCATTTCAACTGGCAAGTTACCATGGTTGTACCATGGTCTTTCACTACACTATCTATTTTCCCGGTGATAGTTACTATATCTCCGGGACGGGCTGGTGTCTTGAACCTGATCCCCATCTTGCCGCTGTTTAGCCAATTCCGACCGAAAGCTCCGGTCATCGTTTGGGAAACATAGCTCAGGATAAGCATACCGTGGGCAATAGTTCCTCCCAACGGTGTTTTCCTGGCAAAATCAAGGTCGATATGTATTGGATTGAAATCCTTACTCGCCCGAGCATATCGGTTAATATTCTCCTGTGTAATTACCTTGCTAACCGAGGGTAAATCTTCTCCCTGTATCAGATCCATCTTTATTCTCTGCGATTTTTTTAAGCTGCTCCGGGAGCAGTAGGCTCGGGCAGTATGAATTCTGTTTTTCCAGTAACTACCCCTTGCGCGTCCTTATCTAAGGCACGAAACTCAATGGCCAGCAAATTAAGCGGGCCGCGTTTTTGTTTTTTAATTACCTTTGCCTGGCTGGTAATTGTATCATCCACATGTACTTCTTTTAGAAACTCGACTTCCTGCGACACGTGGATAGCACCATAAGGAAACGAAACGCTTTGCGAAAGAGCAGCTATGGCTAAGGTTATGACAGCCATCGGTGGTACCAGAAGAGTATTCCGATAAAGTGTACTGGTTTCTTCAACAGCTTCGATATAATCCCTTACCAGAGCAGCTTCCAGTTTGAAAATTGTGGGGTGGAAGGTATACCCTTCATAGAGTTGGCTAAAGTCGATTTGCTGGTTTTTCATGCCCTGGTGTCAGGATTCTAAATCATTCAGGTTAAGCTGCTTGTTAGAGAATAACTCGTAATGCCAGGTTAGCAGCAAATAATAGTATGATGGTTTATCTTTGTCAACAATTGAAGACCTGTGAATAAGAAAAAGGTGTTGACACACGGATGCGACGGGTATATCTTAGTGTCACGCTCAAAAAAAGATAAGGATCAACTCACTACGGGTTGAATTGGCAAATCCCGGTGAGGAAATAAATATCCTGAAGCTTCGACCGACCTTATGAAACTATCTCTGGTTTGAAGTTTGAACGAGGTCTCTTAGAAGAAGAGAAGAAAGGGAAAGCACAAGGAGGTAACGATGGCGCAGAAAGATAGGACTAAAAAAGGCCAGGAAACGCTGGTGAAAAGCACCGGTCTTATGAATTTCGGTGAATGTTCTAATATGGCTGCGGTCGATGTGAAGGGTGGCAAGATAGTAAGGTTTAGACCGTTTCCCTATGACTGGAAATATAAGCCCGAGGAATTTGAACCATGGGAGATAAAAGCGCGTGGTCAGTTTTTTAAAGCTCCGCTTAAGTCGATACTGTCCCCATTTACTCTGGGATATAAAAAGCGTATTTATTCTCCCAACAGAATTTTATACCCTCTAAAAAGGGTGGATTGGGACCCGGACGGAGAAAGGAATACTCAGAACAGGGGTATTAGCAAATATGTGAGGATATCCTGGGATGAGGCGACGGATATCATCGCCAGGGAAATTAAAAGGATGATTAAGCAGTACGGTCCCGAGGCGGTGCTTCTGCAGGCGGACGGGCATGGTGAAGAAAAAGTAGTGCACTCTTCCCACGGATGCTCCATCCGACTCATGAAGCTTTTAGGAGGTTTTACGCAGCAGGTCAGAAATCCAGATAGCTGGGAGGGGTGGTATTTCGGTGCCAAGCATGTCTGGGGCATGGAACCATGGGGTCTGATGACGGCTCACCAGACCAACCTGTATACGGATATTGCTAAAAACACGGATATGATTCTGTGCTGGAGTTGCGACCCGGAGACCACATCAAAGGCATATGCCGGTGGGGGGCAGATGGTGAGCCGACTGTGTTACTGGTATTCCCAACTCGGAATTAAAACGATTTATGTCTGTCCGGATTTGAACTATGGAGCAGCTGTTCACGCTGATAAATGGATACCCATACTCCCAAATGCCGACGCGGCGATGCAGCTTGCCATAGCTTTTACCTGGATTATCGAGGATATCTATGATAAAGATTATCTGGCTACGCACTCGGTTGGATTTGAAAAATTTAAGGAATACGTTTTAGGTAAGGAAGATGGGATACCCAAGACTCCAAAATGGGCAGAGGGTAAATGCGGAGTGCCGTCCCGAATAATCAAGGCCCTGGCAAGAGAATGGGCATCTAAGGCCACCACGTTACAGCATGGTTCAGGGGGACCCTTTGTTCGGGGAGCTTTCTCACATGAACCCGGCAGACTTGAGATTCTTCTGATGGCGATGCAGGGACTGGGGAAGCCTGGAGCTAACCACCTCACTCACGAATTTTCATTTGTTGCCTGCAGGTTCCTTAATCACCTGGTACATTCGATGACGCCCGGTGCTATTGTCAGGCCTTTCCCGCATCGAGCATATCGCGGGTACGAGCCCGGTAATCCCCTGGCCAAGCAAATTATCCCCAAGACCATGATTCACGACGCTATATTGAAGGGACATTTCGAGATTTACGGAAGTTCACACCAAAATGCTCCAACTGAAGACCAATTTAAGAAATATGTTTACCCCGTACCCGGCTGCTCGGAAGTACACATGCTGTGGACCGATACTCCCTGTCTGACAACGTGCTGGAATGATAGCAATAGCATAACTGAGGCCTACCGCAGCCCCAAGATCGAATTTATGCTGGCTCAACACCCCTGGTTGGAGAACGATTGTATCTTCGCTGATATCATCTTGCCCGTCAATACCAAATTTGAGGAAGATGATATCGGAGCCGATACAGTCAGCATTCATTTCGATACAATTTTCCTTTCGGACAAGTGCGTCGAACCCATAGGTGAGTCGAAGAGCGATTATGAGGCAGTATGCGCTATAGCCGAGAAGATGGGCCTGTTGAAAGAATATACCGAGGGTAAGTCTATCGAGGAATGGATAAAAACAGGCTTCGATAGTTCAGGTGTGCCGGAAGCAGGTCTGACTAACTGGGAAAAATTGAAGGAAAAACGGTATTACGTTATCCCCACTGATCCGGACTGGGAGAAATACCCGGCCGGTCTTTTGGAATTCCACGATAAACGCGGAAAAAGACCCTCTGCAGACACCGTCTGGAAAAATAGAGTTCTACTCCGAACGATTGGCTCAACATTTTCCTGATGATAAGGAGAGACCCCCGGTTCCCCACTGGATTGAAAAAAGCGAAAGTCACGACGAGAGGATATCCAGTGAGAGGGCTATTAAATATCCGTTGCTCTGTATGTCCAACCACCCTCACTGGAGGGTTCATGCCCAACTCGATGACGTAAACTGGTTCCGTGAAGTTGATACATGCAAGGTCAAGGGCCCCGACGGATACCTTTATGAGCCTGCCTGGATTAATCCCCTGGATGCAGAAAGGAGAGGGATTAAAAACGGGGATATTGTGAAAGTATTCAACGAGCGCGGTGCTGTCCTGTGTGGAGCCTACGTGGCAGAGAGAGTAATGAATGGTGTGGTGGGTATTGAGCATGGAGCGAGGTATGACCCAATAGTTGTGGGAGAGTTGGACAGGGGCGGCGCTATCAATACCATTACCCCGCATAATATTACTTCTAAGAACTGTGCCGGAATGGTTACAAATGGGTTTCTGATAGAGGTCGAAAAGGTAAACCTCGACGAATTGAGGGAAAAATACCCTGATGCCTTTAACAGGCCGTATGATAGCGCATCAGGGTTGACACTGGAACGAATAATGTATAAGGGAGAAAAATAATCGTCAATTCTTTTTGATTTTTATTACCAGCACCGAACTGACAATCAGGAACAGGATGTTCATCTCAAAAATAACCTGATACCCGAAATTATTACCAAAGGTATTGAACAGGTCGATCAAAGGACCGGCAAGGGCTGCAAATGCGCAGGCACCGGCTGTTGCCAGGTTGGTAAGGCCAAGGTATTTTGCCTCCTCCCCTTCAGCAAGCAATTCTGTAGCCATAGCCCAGTTGGTACTCATAAAACAACCATTGGCAATGCCCAGAAATACACCGGCGAGAATAATCGCATAATAGCTATGAAAGCAGAGCATAATAACAAACCCGACGGCAGCCAGCACTCCGGAAGCTATTAAAATGAGCTTTCTGCCAAACTTATCCGAAAAGTGCCCGGCAGGATATATCACTACCAGAAGGGAAATACCAACAGCCATCATAAGGTCAGAAGCGGCTGCTACCGGATCAGATAACCCCGCGACATCTCTGAGATAGTACATGCCAAAAGTCCTTAGTATGATTAACGGCATAAGGAATAGAAAGCGGGATAGTAAAAAGAAAAGGAAACTTGAGCTCAGATTACTATCGATGCTCAACGTATTCCTCATAGTTTGCAGGAGGGAAAATGGCGTATTCCGGGAAAACGGCTTTTCCTTAACCAGTACTACAGTGGCTATCATGGAACTCGCAATAACAGCAGCTATTATTCCCAGAGTTAAGAATAGTTTGACATTGGCTTCTCCGGCAAAACGCTGACTTAAGAAATATCCCGCTATTCCCAGCCCTGCAACAGCCCCTAAAGTCTCCAGTATTCCCTTTACCGCAGAAGCAGTGCCGCGTTTTCTTGCAGGTACCAGATCGGGTATAAATCCCTGCCAGGGACCATGAGCAAAATTGCTGCTCACCTGCAATAGACAATAAATAATCAGGATAAAGATGATTCCATCAGCCAGCCCAAGAAGCATCAGGAGAATTATGGCTGCAAGCGAACCTGTCAGAATATAAGGACGTCTTCTTCCCCAACCAAAACCTGAATGGTCGCTGACTGCTCCCGCCACAGGTTGAACTACGATGGCCAGAATTAGTCCAACAAAGGTGATTAAACCAAGGTTAGTGTTTTTCTCAGACTCGGAAACAAAATTTAACATCAGAAGCGGCATGATAATGGCACTCATTGGAGTCCATAAAGTATTGAGGGCAAAGCCAAATAATGCAATCTTTATTGAGTTAAAAATCCCAAACCGAGTGGACCTGGAGGAAATCTCATTGCTAACTAAAGACACCATATCTGATTGAAGAATAACAGACGTACACGTTCGATACAAATAAGACAGAATGTAAAAATGGAAACAGACAAACTGGTTTAATAACTCTCCACTAAGTAATTGACACCAGCGCGAACTAACTATTAAAATGTGTCGACTTTCATCAGTTCCAATTAAGTAATTTCACCTCAATCTAATTCAAATACAAAACTGTAATACGGAGGGAAGCAATGGCAGTAAATAAGATTTTAAAAAGTTTCGATGAAGCCGTAGCAGATATCCCTGATGGCGCTACTATTTTAATCGGAAATTTTGCCGGCCCAGGGGGTACCCCTTTCTATTTGATTCAGGCATTGCGGAAAAAGGGCTCCCGTAATTTAACTGTTGTGGCAAACACCGCAGGCGGTATAGGGCTGACATTGGACTATGATGATCACCGGATTCTTTTTGAAAACAAACAGGTTAAAAAAGTTATTGCCAGTTTCCCCTTTTCTGCATCCGCTTCAAAGCCTACCGCCGCCGAAAAACAGATCCTGGCTAAAGAAGTGCAATTGGATTTGGTACCTCAAGGAACTCTCGCTGAGAGGATAAGATGCGGTGCGGCAGGTATTCCAGCCTTTTACACCGCAACGGGATATGGAACAGTAATCGCCGATGGGAAGGAAACAAGAGAATTCGATGGCAAACATTATGTAATGGAACGGGCTATTAAGGCAGATTATGCACTGGTAAGAGCTTATAAAGCCGATACTAAAGGCAATTTAATCTTCAGGGGAACGATGAGGCAATTCAATCCAATAATGGCTA
The DNA here is from genome assembly GCA_963784375.1 of uncultured Chloroflexia bacterium. Lineage (GTDB taxonomy): Bacteria > Chloroflexota > Dehalococcoidia > GIF9 > UBA5629 > JBBIPA01. The sequence continues at coordinate 149,963 of CAWAQY010000001.1, forward strand.
TGAATGCCAGGGTTACCATCGCAGAAGTTGACGAAATAGTAGAAGCAGGAGGGATCGATCCTGAAGCAGTAGTTGTTCCGGGGATTTTTGTGAAGAGGATCGTCAAAATCGTGCAACCTTTATCTTTCCCGCGTAATCTGAATCGTAATTTTTGGGTAAAAACTGCCTGAACTATGTACCATCGAGAAGTGAGAAAAAGCAAGGAGGCCTGTTAATGAAAGAACGTTTGAGCCGTGAAGTAATGGCCATGAGAGCAGCCAAAGAGTTATTCGACGGCGCTGTAGTAAACCTTGGCATTGGTATACCAACTCTGGTATCCAGTTTTGTTCCCGAAGGGATTGAAGTAATTTACCAAAGCGAAAATGGCATGCTGGGTTTTGGTCCGGTGGTTACTGCGGACGAGTCCGCTCAGATGGCAGATATCGACCTGGTGAATGCCGGCGGCCAATACGTTACTCCGCTTCCCGGCATGTGTTTCTTCCATCATGCAGACTCCTTCCTTATGATCAGGGGCGGGCGCGTCGATATCACCATGCTCGGTGTTATTGAGATTTCGGAAAAGGGCGATCTGGCTAACTGGATGTTCCCGGGGAGAGGCGTGGGTAATATTGGCGGGGGTATGGACCTTGCTTTTAATGCAAACAAAGTCATTTGTCTTACCGAACATACGACCAAAGACGGCAAGGTTAAACTGGTGAAAAAGTGTACGGTACCGTTAACCGCTCCCGAATGTGTAGATCTGGTCATCACAGATATTGCTGTTATTGAAGTAACCAAAAAAGGGCTTGTTCTGAAAGAAGTTGCGCCTGATTGGACCGCTGAAGAAGTCCAGGCTCTCACCGAGCCAAAACTGATACTTTCTCCTGATTTAAAGATGTATGAGCTCTAAATAGGCTTATACTACAGAATGAGCCATCCATTGATATAGCGGATGGCTCATTTTTTTAGCTTCTGAAATATATCTAGACTGTATGTATCCTGCCGCAATGGGGACATTTCACCGTTGTGTTTCTGAAACCCGGGGGAATTCTCAACCTGGTACCGCAATCGCAGTCTATGGTTTTATAGTCGTGAAGATTCCAGACGGCATTTGATGTCTCTCGCGTTCTCTCTATCTGCTGTTCAATATTTTCTTTTTCTGCAGCTTCCTGAGTAGCTGCACGAATTGGAACTGCGCCTAAAGCCGTTCCTTCATAAGGAGAAATTATTCCGCTGCGAGACTTATGCTCCTGCTGATATGCCTTATCATAATCGCCATATGATGCACCGGCCATTGAACGTAAAATTCGTATTCTCTCCGAAATAGGCGGATGGGTGCTGGTGATATCGCTCGCAGCCATACCTTGCTTTCGGAAAGGATTAATAGTATACATGGGGGCGGTTGCCTGCGAAGCAGTCTGCAACTGATAGGTCGATGCTCCCAGTTTTTCCAATGCGGACGCCAGACCTTCAGGGTATCTGGTATAGAGAGCCGAGCAAGCATCTGCAAGATATTCCCTTTTTCGGGAAACGGCAAAGTAGATAAGCTGCGCAAAAATGGGCGCCAGTATCATCAAAACAATAGCCACAACGAGAATTATTAACTGCGCCGAACCACCACCTGATGATGAACTTCTTCTGGACCTGCCCAAACCTCCATAAAACATGAAACGCGATGCGTACCACGAAAGTATGACGATAGTCCCAAGTAGCACACTGCACATGGCCATAAGTAACACATCACGATTGTTAATATGGGCTAATTCATGGGCAATAACTCCCTGAAGTTCATCCCGATTAAGTTTTTGGAGGAGTCCCGACGTAACGGCTACTGAAGCAGTTTTGCTATCACGTCCTGTGGCAAATGCGTTCATAGCAGGATCATCAACAATATAAATATCAGGCATTTTCCCCAGGCCGGAAGCAATTTTCATTTCTTCCACGATGTTATAAAGGCGGGGATGATCGTCGCGGCTGATCTTTTTTGCTTTCGAAATAGAAAGAAGTATGCTGTCGCCCTGATAATAGGCAACAAGATTAAGTATTATCCATAGCACCAGAGCAATGACAAGACCAGATTCACCGCTATCCAGAAAATATAAACCGAGCAAATAACCGAGTGCGAGCAGTAGTATGCCCATGGAAAGAACAAGTAGTATCGATCTATTCCGGTTAGACTGGATCTGGTGCCACATAGCTTAAAAGGCGTTCGGTTAAGACGTGAAATTAACCTTTGGTGCTTCGCGTTCGATGCCCGCAGGTACTTCGAAAAACTCGCCTGTTTTAAAACCCGTCATACTGGCAATGATATTAGAAGGAAACATCTGTGTTTTGTTGTTATAGTTCAACACCGAGTCATTGAAGAACTGACGGGAAAAACTTATTTTGTTCTCTGTCGAAGTCAATTCTTCCTGAAGTGCCAGAAAATTTTGATTTGCTTTTAAATCCGGGTAGCTTTCAGCTACAGCGAGCAACCTGGAAAGAGCAGAACTCAGATCGCCTTCTAATTTTGACCTTTCTCCGGCACCTGCAGATGCGGCCTGCTGCGCAAGATTGCGCGCTTTGGTAACTGCCTCCAGCGTTTCACGTTCATGTTTTACATAGCCTTTTACCGTCTCAATCAGATTGGGGATAAGGTCATAACGCCTTTTTAACTGAACATCTATTTGTGCCCAGGCATTCTTCATCTGGTTACGTAATTTGATCAGGTCATTATAAAAACCAATGAAGATAAACAGTAGAATTACGACAATACCGATAATGATCCAGATTGCTATCATTTATTCCTCCTCAATCTTGTAGTCCTTAACTAATAATATTATTCTTTGGTTTAGATATGCAATTGAATTTCAAAACAGGATATTCTGCATTATTCTTGTGATTTAAATACCTGTTCCATAAATCCAATAATTTGTTTCTGGGAATCGTCATCTGTATGCGCCTTAACACAAACTTGTTTTACCAGAGTGTTAATCTCTCCACCATCAAACCACAATCCGTCGCCCACGGGACAAACATCCAGGACTAGTGTTGGACAATCTTGCACATTTGATTTTATCATCTTACGGTTGCAGATTGGGCATTTGCGTCGTTTTTCGGATGACTCAATTTCGGGGAAATTTCCGAAATTAAAGGATTCCATATCCTCACCGATCGAACGTTCAAGAAAAAGATTTAGCTCCCCTTCGTCAAACCATACGCCCTGACAATTCGCGCAATAGTCGAGCTCAACTTTTTTATACTCGACCACAATCATATCATGTCTGCAGGCAGGACATATCATAAATAGTAAGTGTAATTTTAATGAGGAATTATGTCAACAACAACAGAGCTAAACCGGTGAATACGTTTATACTCCTGGTCGATGAAAATAATGCCTGTACGTTGAAAGAAGGTTTAAGATTTTAATTGCACGAACGTGAATGAGTTAATCAATATCGTCTTGCGAAACTATTCGTTCCACAAAGCGAATTAAGTTATCTAAATTTGATGCGGCCAGAGAAAGGCCGAGTTGTTTTAACTCAATGTAGCCCAAACCTCTGAATAAACGCTGACCTGCTACATTTGCCATCTCATCGTAAAGCGCCGGCCAATTTTTCCCCCGACGTTCAACGCAAAAGAGAACAAATTCTTTAAGTTGCGGGTCAAGACGATTCATGACTTTCATGAATTGTTAACGTCTGGAGTCAACAAAAAGTTTAGGCAAAAATCAGCAATTTATAAAAAAATAACCACCCGCCTCTGCACTTTTGCAGAGGACAGATGGTTATTTAAATAAATAGTTTTGTTGTTAATAAATCAGGTTATTTTGGCGCTCGTGGATTTATTAAAGCAGTCGCTGCAATAGACCGGTCTGCCGTCGCGTGGCTCAAACGGAACTTCGGTTTCTTTGCCACATTGAGCACAGGTTGCCGGGAACATTTCCCGCGATCTTCCGCCCGTATTTCTCTGTGACTTTCTTGTCTGCCGGCATGGCTGACAACGTTTCGGCTCGTTAGTGAAGCCCTTGGTTGAAAAGAACTCTTGTTCCTGTGCGGTAAACGTAAACGTAGCTCCGCAATCAGCGCATTGAAGTGATTTGTCTTGGAAACCCAATGGATGACCTCCTAAAAATATTTTTGGTTCTGAGTTGCGGTCATCCAGGACTTGAGTGAGTTTACAACTACCTGACTAAGTTTGTGATAACCTGAACCGAAACCAAACATATAAAATATACACCAAAGATTTAGTGTTTGCAATAGCTTCGCTGGAAAAAATTAATGTTATTTACTGAATAATTCCTTGCAGACTGTAAGTAATATCTTGTTATACAAGGTATATAATTGATATACTTAGCGAATTATTTTTTAAAATCTGGTAATACCCATGACGCCGAAAATACATGTAGATAAACACAGATGCAAAGGTTGCGGTTATTGTGTTGAGTTGTGTCCCGATGAAGACTTTAAGCATGAGCAAAGAGATCGGACCGAAAGGTTATCACCTGGCAAAAGCCGATGATGAGAGTGAGTGCCTGGAGTGCGGATTGTGCGAGTCGATTTGCCCCGATTTTGCTTTAACAGTCACTTCCAATAATGAAGATTCGAACTCCACGAATGCGGTAGAAACTCAAAAATAAAAACGCAGGTCTGTTCTAAAATATGTCAGAAAATGCCTTTAACCTGGTACCTATTTTATAAATGGTGACGAAGCCTGCGCTGAAGGAGCTCTGAACGCAGGTTGTCGCTTTTTTGCTGGTTATCCGATTACCCCGGCCACCGATATCGCCGAGAGGATGGCATTCCGCCTCCCGCAAGTAGGCGGAGTCTATATTCAGATGGAGGATGAGATCGCCTCTATGAATGCCATCCTGGGGGCTTCATGGGCAGGAGTAAAGTCTATGACGGCAACTTCCGGCCCCGGTTTCAGCCTCATGATGGAAAACTTGGGTCTTGGGCATTATGCTGGAGACCCCTTGTGTTCTGGCCAACGTCCAACGGGCTGGCCCATCCACCGGGCTCCCAACCATGGTTGGACAGGGAGATATAATGCAAGCACGATGGGGCTCTCATGGTTGTTACGAAATAATTGCTCTATCCCCGAATTCGCCACAGGAGATGTTCGACCTTACGATAGAAGCTTTTAATCTTTCCGAAAAGTATCGAGTTCCAGTACTTCTAATGTCCGACGAAGTCGTCGGACATATGAGCGAAAAGGTGGTTATCACGTCCCCAAATCCAGAATCGCTCATCACACCGGAAAAAACCAACGGTCCATCCGGACGAATACCTGCCTTATAAGGCAGATTCCAGCCTGGTTCCTCCCATGGCAATCGCAGGAGAAGGATATCATTTCCACACCACGGGATTAACTCATGATGAAAGGGGTTACCCTTCAACATCAGTAGAGGTACAGGACCGGTTAGTAAGGCGCTTAGTAGACAAAATACGCCAGAATAAAAAGGACATAATCAAGTACCAGGAAATTCAAATTGAAGATGCTGACGTAATCATCTGCGCTTACGGAATCACATCCCGGATCGCCCGGATGGTTGTCAGCATGGCACGAGACCAGGGAATTCGAGCAGGACTAATCCGACCGATAACAATCTGGCCATTCCCCGAAGAACGCATCAGAGAACTGGCGTCTCAAGCAAAACTATTCGTTGTTCCGGAGATAAACTACGGCCAGATCGTATTTGAAGTAGAAAGATGCGCTGCCGGTAAAGCCAGAACGATTCTCGTACCTCATATGGGAGGCAGTGTGCACACTCCACAATCAATTCTGGAAAAAATAAAGGAAGCATTATCAGGATGAGTAATCCCAAGTTACAAATGAAGTCGAGCGAAAAACTGTTAAGAACTGACAGGTTACCGCACATCTGGTGTCCCGGCTGTGGAATCGGTTCAGCGTTAAGTTGTTTTATCAGAGCTATCAACGAATATTCAGATAAACCTGGACAAGCTGATAGTAGTATCGGGTATAGGATGTACGGGAAGAGTAGCCGGCTATTTAAAACTGGATTCATTCCACACTACGCACGGACGTGGAATTCCTTTTGCTACAGGGTTGAAATTAGCAAACCCGGAATTGAAACTGGTAGTGTTTTCAGGGGATGGTGACCTTGCTGCTATAGGTGGGAATCATCTGATTCATGCCGCCCGCCGAAATATCGATATGACCGTAATCTGCGTCAATAATTTCATTTACGGGATGACCGGTGGACAAGTTGGCCCAACCTCACCATTAAATGTCCGTACCACTACGACCCCATACGGAAATTTCGAACCGCCATTTAATTTGCCTTATCTAATGGCTGCCAGCGGGGCAAGCTATATAGCCAGATGGACGATAATTCATCTGACTCAGTTGGAGAGTGCAATTAGTGAAGCTATGACCAGACCCGGTTTTAATTTTATAGAGGTTATCAGCCCATGCCCGACATTATTCGGACGTTTGAATAAGAAATCTGGAGGGGTTGAGTTCCTGCGTTACTACCAACAAGGAAGCGTAATCCGAAATGGAGCCGATCCCAAGGAAGCCGACATAGAATTTAATGGACCTATCATTGTCGGCAAATTTGTTGACAAGAAGCGACCAACACTCGGGGAAAACCTGAGTCAGATGCAACTAAAAGCGAAAGAAATAAAGGAAAGGACTACTAATCAGATTTAGTCCGTAGAAATATTTCACAAATGAGCAGAAAAGAAATTAGAATAGCTGGTTTTGGCGGGCAGGGAATCGTCCTTTCCGGTTCCATTATAGGCAAAGCAGCATCAATATATGATAGTGGTTTCGCTGCAATGACTCAAAGCTACGGTCCCGAATCGCGCGGCGGTTCCTGCCGAGCCGAAGTAGTTGTAAGCGATAAACCTATAGAATACCCTTATCTGGTAAAGCCCGACATACAAATAGCTTTATCACAGGAAGCTTATAATGAATTTGGAAAGAATGCTCCAAAGGAAACTCTTCTGATAATCGATTCCGACCTGGTTAAAGTTGCTCCATCTCAGGAGGTAAAACCACTTTCTATACATGCTGATAAGATGGCGCAGGACCTGGGACGGCCTGTGGTGGCTAACATTATCATAATGGGATTTCTGGCTGCATCAAGTGATATTGTCTCGGTAGATGCCCTTAAGAAAGCAGTGTTAGATTCAGTGCCGCCTGGAACCGAGGAATTAAATATCAAAGCTTTTGAAATGGGTTACAATTACGGCATAGAGCATAGTGCCGAAAAGAAAAATTAAAATATTCAGTATCTTTATTGATAGTCCACAAATGTTCCGCTCACTATATATTTTTGTTCCCCGGAGTCATACAGTTTATGACAGGGTGCTTTTCCTGAAACCTTTTATTATTAACCCCACTTCAAATACCTGATTATCAAATATATGGTAATTTCAAACAAATTTAGCAATAAATACTATGCAAAATAAGATCGTTTCGCTATTGATTGCCGCTATGGTAAGTTTATCCCTTGTGGCAACAATGCTGAATGGTTGCAGTAACGATGCTTCAAAATTAGAACCAATAAAAATCGGGGCTGTAGGCCCCATGAATTATGATTCGGGTAAGCTCATTTTTGATGGATGCCTCATTGCGGCTGAGGAAATCAATGGGGAGGGCGGGGCAAACCTGGGAGGAAGAAAACGCCCACTAGAAATTATAAAAATAGACACCAATGAGATGATGAGTGTAACTGACGCGGTGGCAGCGATCGAAAAAGCTATAGTCGTTGAAAAAGTAAATTGCCTTATCGGCAGCAATAAATTGGAATCAGCACTTGAAGAGCAGGATAAAGCTATGGACTACTCTACAATTTTTATCTCCACCGGTAATAATGGTGCGGAACAAAGCGTAAGGGTTAAAAGGGATTATAAGAGATACAAATACTGGTTTAGAACATATATCAATGAAGTGGATAATGCTTATTATTTAAACCTTCAAGCAGCATTTATAGCCGATATTCTTGGAAGGGAACTTGGTATCCGGGAACCTAAAGTTGCGATTGTGGCAGATAAAGGTTCTTCAGGTGACCAATGTGTAAACCTCTGGCAGAAGTCGCTACCCCAATCAGGAATGGCAATCGTAAATATTTTTCGTCCTTCAGCCACTTCGACCGATTTCAATTCAGTAATTGGAAGTTTAAAGGAAAATGGTGTGCAAATTGTAATACAAATGCTGACCGGGCCTGCGGGCACTGCTTTTGCCAGGGAGTGGGGTAAATCCCAGGTACCATGTGTATTGCTTGGCTTAAACGTCCCGGCTCAATCAAAATCAATAGTCGAAGCAACTGAAGGTAAAATGGAGTTTATGGCTACTGGGACATTAATTCCCAACGCTGCAATAACTGCAAAAACATTACCTTTTTTCAGCAAGTTCACTGAAAAATACAAGGAATATCCTGGTTATGGAAGCACAAGCTATGATGCGGTCTGGATTTATAAAAATGCAATTGAAAAATCGGTTCACTCGATTCAGAAACCCGTGTTACTGCATTGGAAAGCACAGATTTTGCGGGAGCTACTAATCGCATAGTTTTTGGAGATATAAATACACCTTTCCCCCATGACGTGCTTACGACTCAAACCAAAGGATACGCAATAGTTCCATTGGTCCAATGGATCAAAGGAGAACAATTATGTGTCTGGCCGCCTGACTTAAAAGGTAGCCAGAAATTTCAAATCCCCCCGTGGATGACTGTAACCAAATGACGTATAACTCAATATTGATCAATAATCTTTATCTATTTTCTTTATCAGCAATTGTTTCCTGTTTCACAATCACTTTAGTAAATAGATCGTGTTTTCTTTTTTCGGAGAAAAGTACTATAGTTGATGTCATTACATAAGAATACTCTGTATATATTGACTTCTCTCTTCAAGACATGTATTCTTGCCATCAACCGGAATAAGGTAAGGTGAATAATTTGAAAATATTGTTAGTCTATCCCCAATATCCAGATACTTTCTGGAGTTTTAAACATGCCCTGAAGTTCATCTCTAAGAAAGCAGCTTTCCCACCTCTGGGACTGCTCACTGTGGCCGCCATGCTTCCCAAGGAATGGGATAAAAAATTAGTCGACCTGAATGTATCCACACTTAACGATAAGGATATCAAATGGGCTGATTATGTTTTTATCAGCGCTATGGCTGTTCAAAAGGAATCAGCTAAAAAGGTAATCAGCAGGTGCAAGAAACTGGAGGCCAAAACCGTTGTTGGCGGACCACTATTTACCGCCGAACGTGAAGAATTCCAGGAAGCAGACCATTTAGTACTTAACGAAGCAGAGCTCACACTTGCTCCTTTCCTGGAGGACTTAAAAAACAACTGTGCCAAACATGTGTATACTTCAGACATATTCCCTGAGATAAATGATACTCCGATACCAGCCTGGGAGCTTATCAATCCCAGGAAATATTCCTCTTTGAGCCTGCAGTACTCACGAGGTTGTCCTTTTGACTGCGAGTTTTGCGACATCGTAGTTCTCAACGGACACAGGCCCAGGACCAAAGATAAAGCTAATGTAATCAAAGAGCTCGATGCAATCTACAATAAAGGCTGGAGAAACAGCGTCTTTATCGTCGATGATAATTTTATCGGGAATAAGAAAAAACTAAAATCTGAAACCCTTCCTGCAATAATCGAATGGATGGAACAAAAAAAATATCCATTCCCATTTGTCACGGAAGCATCAATAAACCTGGTTGATGATGAAGAGCTTGTAGCATTAATGGTTAAGGCCAATTTTGACACGGTCTTCATAGGTATCGAAACACCAGATGAAGGAAGCCTTGCAGAATGCGGCAAATCTCAGAACGAAAATCGCGATATGGTGGCCGCCGTTAAGAAGCTTCAGAACCTCGGTTTACATATATATGGTGGATTTATTGTTGGTTTTGATAATGATCCGGTTTCGATATTTGAAAATCAGATCAATTTCATACAGAAAAGTGGTATCGTCACCGCTATGGTCGGATTGCTAAATGCACCCAATGGTACCAAACTCTATAAGAGGCTTCAGAAAGAGAACAGGCTTGTGAAGAGTTTCTCGGGTAATAACACTGATTTTTCTATGAACTTCATCCCCAAGATGAATTACGAAACATTGATAAACGGTTATAAAAATATTGTCCAGACCATCTATTCTCCAAAAAAGTATCACGAGCGGGTTAAAAATTTCCTCAGAGAATATAAACCCCGGGCAGGTAAAGTACCCAATTTCCCCATAGAGTATATTCAAGCCTTTGCACAGGCGACCTGGATATTGGGTATAAAAGAAAAGGGAAGGCAATACTACTGGAAATTGTTAGCATGGACACTGTTTAAACATCCGCGTTCGCTGGTAATGTCAGTAACGTTAGCGATATACGGCTTTCATTTTCGAAAAGTAGCCGAGGGCTATGGTAAGAGCTCTCTATAGCGGGTATAAAAAACCTATTACAGTAATTTAGACCAAAGGTTCCGCGTAATTAATTAGGACCTCACATTAACCACTGCCCTTTTTCAGCTTAATTTTGTCCGGACAATTACTCCCAACTAATGCTCTTAGTTGGTATTGTCCAAATTTTGGCGGTTAACATAAAACATTAATGATATGCTTTAAATAGTTTTGTAGTTAACAAACAGTGGGTTATAATCAAATATATCATTGAAGGCAAGGATTGTTAACGTATGATAATAGCTGTTGATGCAGACGGCGGGGACTATGCTCCCCGGGAATTGGTCAGAGGAGCAGTTGAAGCTTCCGACGAATATGGCGTTGGTATTATCCTGATAGGGAAAAAAACTATTCTTGATATGCTGGGTAGACGTTACGGCAGAAAGAAAAGAAATATTACTATCATCGAAGCTACCCAGGGAATTGAATGCTCTGAATCACCCGTCCAGGCTGTGCGAAGTAAACCGGATTCCTCCATCGTTATCGGGACTAAATTGGTCAAAGATGGCAAGGCTGCCGCTTTCGTCTCGGCAGGCAGTACGGGAGCCGTTCTCGCCGCAGCGTTTTTGTTTCTGGAAAGAATTAAAGGGGTTCAGCGGCCAGCTCTTTGCGGGATAATTCAAATTAATCCGCAAAGTCCCGTTCTTCTCATAGATGTCGGAGCCAATGTCGATTGCCGCCCGAACCATCTCGTTCAGTTCGGTCAATTGGGAGCGACTTTTGCAAAACAATTCCTCTACATAGACTCACCAAGAATCGGACTACTCAATAACGGTTCAGAGGAAATTAAGGGCAACCTTTTGGCAAAAGAAAGCTACCAGTATTTGCTCAAATCAAATCTCAATTTCATTGGAAATGTCGAAGGCCAGGATATATTACAGAACAAAGCAGATGTTATTGTCACTGATGGTTTTACCGGTAATATTGTACTTAAAGCACTTGAAGGATTCGGGGACACTTTCATGAGTGCACTTGGAATCGGTCGTTCTCTAAAAGTAGATCGTCAGCTTCAAGGTTCCGCCCTGGTTCACTACGTGGAATTAGCGTCAATGGTAAAACGTACAGATTATAAGGAATACGGTGGAGCCTGCCTGCTTGGAGTAAATGGTAATATCATCGTCGCCCACGGCCGCAGCCAATCGAGAGCCATAAAAAACGCAATACATCTCGCCCATCACGCCAGTGAAACAGGCGTACTGGATGCAATCAAAAATAGTAGCTATATAGAAAGACAATAACCAGTACACCGGTAAACAGTTTATTTTGTGACACTTTTTCCCGTCTTACAGTTTGCTGCAGTCAAGATAATTAATCCTTATTTCAAATTTGCAAACGGTAAGCGCACCAAAACCAGGTAAAAGACGACCAGGACTCAATCGCCTTTCGACATCAGAGATATTTGCACACCTTTTAAATTAATTAATGTGAATAATGGATGTGAATAATTTGCTGTTGGATAAGTAGGCTTGTGGAATTATTGAATTCAGAATCTATTCTTTTCAGCAATAGATTCACGAAAAACGTTCCAAAGCCTTGAATATTTCTCTTCCAGATTAAAATCGTAGTTGCTCAACGACCAGATATTTACCAGCCCCTGGATCATTCCGAACAGAATTAGTGCGGCTGCTTCAATATCTACATCCTCTTTGACCTCTCCGGTCTTTATCCCTTCGGATAATAGATGTTTTAAGCCGATGACATAGTTATTTATGACCACAGAAACCTTTTTGTTTAGCTTTTTTTCCCCAAAACTGATAATTTCAGCTATAACCTGAAAAGATATACCTTTTTTTTGCTGTATGCGTGACAAATGATTCTTTAAGACAGTATCTAGAAATTCCAGCGAAGTGGAGTTTGTATAAATATGCTTATTGATATCCCCCAGAAGGTCATCTGCAATACGGTCAGCCAATCCAGACAAAACGTCGCTTTTACTTTTAAAATGCCGATAAATAGCACCCTCAGATATACCAACTTCTTTGGCAATTTTCCCAACGGTTACGTGTTCGCTACCGTATTTAACTACCAGCTTCCGAGAAGCATCTATTATCTGGTCTTTCCTGATTGCTGAACTCAAGTGTATTCTACCATCTCCACATCTAAACACTTTTTATCCTTGAATTACGACTTAAAAGCCTCTTGACAAATTTTCATTTTATGTTATTATTTATGTAAGTGAATAATTACTTATTAGTATGTTAATGTTTACTTATTATATATATTTTTACTAGTTATTTGTCAAGTAGCAAGAGGTTTCAATGATGGGATTATTTAAAAAGAAAATAATAAAGGAAATCCCTGGGGGAGCCTGGGGACATTTAATATATGCACACAAAATGGACGTTGATATCCTCGCTAGAGATATACGCTGTGTCGAACGTGAAGGACTCCTTGAAGGTAAATGGAAGGTACGTTTTCTCCGAGTTTTCAGCTTATCAGAAACAAAGGAGAAGGGGATAGCAATTGAGCGGATGGGAGACTTTTGACCAGCATCCCGAGTTAATACTCTTCGAAGGCTATTGGCAGGAATATTACAAATGAGGCAAATCTTCAACGGAAAAGAACAATTGAATAATTTGTTTTAGATTGAAAGGAGAACAGGAAAAAATGTCACAACAAAATACACCAGAACAAAAGAAGCCTGAAATAAAGGTTGGAGAAGAAATAAAAAAGTCAAAAGGGTTCTGGGGAAAATTTATGACATTTCTTGATGATGGGTGGGTTCATTGTGGTTCTTATTGTCGCTGTTGGGTTGATGATTGCCATTTCGTTGATATTTAAGTGCAAATGAAGATGTTCATTATTGTTCCGGATAAACCACTCATTGCTGAGATTGGATACATATGATTATTTACTAAAACCTGGATAAGTATGAGCGATAAAGATAAGTCATTGATTTTATTGAGTATTTTTCTGCATTAATATGACACGAGAATCCTTGAGGGCATCTACGATTTCAAAATCGTTCGTTTCAAACAATTTCCCGTATTGAAATGACTGCTGATATCTACACCAGATAGCCCGTTTAATTGGAACACAAACCCCGGGGTTTACTAAAACATCCTACAATATATTAATATATGTAGAGGAGAATAATTTCGTGGCCTGGACAAAAGATGATTTACAGCAATTAGTAAAATCCAAGTTAGAGGATTACCTTTTTGTTGTAGTTTCAAATCGAGAACCTTACATCCATATTTCTACCAATGAGGGTATAAAATGCCTGATTCCAGCCAGCGGATTAACGGTCGCTCTTGATCCCATAATGCGCACCAGCCATGGTACCTGGATAGCACATGGCAGCGGAGACGCCGACAAACAGGTGGTTGATATCCACAATAGAGTGATGGTACCACCTGAGGACCCGAGTTATACTTTACGCCGGGTGTGGCTTACAAACGAAGAAGAACAAGGTTACTATTATGGTTTTTCCAACGAAGCTCTCTGGCCGCTATGCCACATCGTATACACAAGACCTCTTTTTGATGAAGGAAATTGGAACACTTACAAACATGTAAATCAACTTTTTGCGGATGCTATTTTAGATGAAATTGATGGCCGCAAGGCATTTGTTTTTATTCAGGACTATCATCTGTCCTTATTATCTCAGTTGATAAAAAAGGAAAATCCGAATGTAATCACAGCTCAATTCTGGCATATTCCCTGGCCAAATCGAGAAGCTTTCCGCATCTGCCCATGGCATGAAGAAATCCTCCACGGTCTATTGGGCAATGATCTCCTTGGTTTTCATCTCCGTTATCACTGTAACAATTTTCTGGATACTGTAGACCGGCTAATTGAAGCAAAAGTTGACTGGGAAAGATATGAGGTAACCTGCGGCGGAAAGAAGACAGCAGTGCGTCCATTCCCGATAAGCGCTGATTTTGAAAAAATCTCCGAGGCAGCAATACAAAAGGAAGTAACTGCGGAAATTGATGTTATACGCAATCAATGGAAAATTAAAAACGAAATAATTGGAATTGGAACAGACAGGATAGATTATACTAAAGGCATTCCTGACAGGCTCAAAGCTCTGGACAAGTTGTTCCTAAACTACCCTGAATATAAGAATAACCTGGTCTTTTTCCAGCTATCAGCTCCTAGCCGCACAGACATCCAGAGGTATCGAGAGCTAAATGCTGAGATTGACAGCCTGGTTGAAGATATAAACGAAAGACACAAATCAGGAGATTGGATACCTATTATTCACATTAAAGGGCATCAATCTCATCACCAACTTTTAGCATTCAACCGACTGGCTAACTTTTGCATCGTAAGTTCCCTGCACGATGGTATGAATTTAGTTGCCAAGGAATTCGTTTCCAGCAGAACCGACAATGATGGTGTCCTGATACTGAGCCGTTTCACCGGTGCCGCAAGGGAATTAGAAGAAGCTCTACTGATTAATCCTTATGATCTTGGCGATATTACCGAAGCGATAAGGAGCGCTATTGAGATGCCGAAAGAAATGCGGAAAAAACGAATGAAGAAAATGCGGAAAAAAGTGGAGGAAAACAACATATACAAATGGGCAGGTGATATTATCTCAGAACTAACCAGCCTCGGTTCTGCATAAACAGGCATTTTTTATGCAATATCTTTTAGATGCTTGGGAATATATTAGTAATAGAATAAAAAATGCCCGGCAAACGCTCATCGTCTTTGATTTTGATGGAACCTTAACTCCCATAATGGACACACCTGAAATGGTGAAACTAAGTGAAGATATGAAGGAGCTCCTGAGAAATCTAGCAAAACACCGTGGTTTTACAGTTGCTATTGTGAGCGGTAGAGCAATCAATGATATTCGGAACAAAGTAGCAATTTCGGAAGTGATCTATGCTGGTAATCATGGACTCGAGATTGTTGGGCCTAATATGAGTTTTGTTCACCCTATCGCTGAAGAAATCAGGCCAATATTGCGAATTTTAGGGATTATTTTAAAAAAAACACTCGGTGCATTCAAAGGGACTGCGGTCGAAGATAAAGGTGTTACTCTAACCGTTCACTATCGCCTCGCCAGATGAAGATCAATTGGACTATATAAAAAGTACGGTAAATAATACAGTTGGACCCGCTAAAGTGCTCGGCAAAGTGAGGACTAGTACGGGCAAGAAAGTGATTGAAGTCAGGCCCGCGGTTCCATGGGATAAAGGGAAAGCGGTAAAATTCATTATGAAACGCAAGGCCAGAGGAGGCAGAGAGAGCGGACTTCTTCCTATTTATATTGGTGATGATTTGAGCGACGAAGATGCTTTTGAAGTTATTGAACGCTATGGTGGTATTGCTGTGTATGTTGGCCAAGAATACACCCATTCAATAGCAAACTATTTTCTAAGATCAACTTCAGAAGTAGAAGATTTCATTAGAAAATTACTGTCATTAAATTAAGGAATTAACATGGTTGAATGGTTGAACGAAAATTGGACAATTTTAACTGTACCCATTGTTGTATTTCTAGCTTTCTGCATTATTGCTATATGGGCCAGGAAACTCTTGTACGATTACTTAAACATTTGGTCTGTTAAAACCAAGTGGGAAGGCCGCTACGTAATTCTGGAAACGCTGAGAACTCCATTCTTTCAATGGTGTTTGCTTCTGGGTGCTTATATTGCAATGCTGCTTTCTACCCTGTCACAAGAAGGCAAAGACCTTGCAAGCACAGTTCTGGCTTCGCTCTTCATCGTTTCTTTAGGATGGTGCATCCTTTCAATTGCGGAAAAGCTCATTCGAATTTATGTTAATCGTTTGAAAATTCCGCCATTGTCAATCAGATTAATAATCGGCATAGTGCGGGTTATTATCCTGTCAGTGAGCCTACTCATGATTATTGATGTTTGGGGAGCTCCAGTGACCTCATTGCTGCTGCTAATTGCCGCCTTAATATTGATAGCAGTGGTTGCCTCGCGCGATACTTTACTTAATATTTTCGCAGGACTGCAGCTAGCTACAGGTGATGCGATTAAGACTGGTGATTACATCAAGTTAGAATCTGGAGATGAGGGTTATGTAATGCAAATAGCATGGAGAAGCACGAGAATCAAAACTCTCGATGACAAACTTATATTATTACCTAACAGCAAATTAATCCAGAATACAGTTGTCAATTATGGGCATCCGCTTAAGAAAGCAACTCAACCATTCAAATTTTATACCAGGTTCCACTTGAAGGAATTGACCGGCCTTAAAGCCAACAGCCTCTCGCAACTTAAAACCATATTAGAAAAAGCTCCTGACGCTGCGATCTATTATCATACTCACCATTTTTTAGAAGAATTCAAATATTTGGAACCTGAACCTGCTAATGATTTTGCTTTGTGGGTGGATGATGCCCTCGGAGATGCAGTCCTGTCAGAAAAGTTGGCAAGTATCGATACCTTTCAGTTTTCAACCATAAATTCTCTTAAACGGAGGATAACCGAAGTAATCGGGGAATATCTGTCCACCAAACCGGATGAACATATTGCACCTCAGGGTAATGAATTCCACTTTATTAAATCAATAAGTATCGTCCTGCCCACGCCTTATGTGGCTCACGATTTAAGAGAATTTGTCGAAGTATTAAGGAAGGTAACTATATATTCCATCTATTTCCATGTCTTCGAAGCTCGCCTTAGATTGCATACAGGTAATAACGATTTTTCTGCATGGTTTCGAGATAGTTTAGGAGAGAATGATCTGGCTGACAAGATTTCAGAACTTGACCCATATGCCCGATCGTTGGAATCGTTGAGATCCATGATTATTCAGCAGATCGAGAAACGTATTAAATAAAGGAATTGAATCATGACAACAATGACAAACCTCCCAGCTAAAATACAGGATTATCAACCCATTGTGGGCAAAAATACCATTGACGAATTACGTATGCTTGCAGATAAGCTCAGAGGGAAGGTCATTAACAATATAAATTCAACATTTTCCGGTGGAGGTGTTGCTGAGATTTTAACCCGCATGGTTCCGCTTCTAACTCAACTGGGAGTCGACGCACGCTGGAACATTATCCAGGGAAATGCTACATTTTTTGAAATTACCAAGAAATTCCACAATGCTTTTCATGACAGAACTGAGAATATAACAAAGGAAGACTTTTCGATTTTTCTGGAAGTTACCCAGAAGAACATCGAAGAACTTAAATTGCACGGAGACGTATTTTTTATTCATGATCCACAACCGGTGGCTTTAATAAGTAATAAGGAAAAGCTAGGCGGCAAATGGATTTGGAGATGCCATATAGATATTTCCAAACCACAACAAAATGTGTGGGAATTCTTCCGTAATTATGTAATTAAATATGATGCTGCGGTATTTTCAGCCCCCAGTTTTGCTCAGCAATTGCCCATCCGGCAATTTATGATATCGCCTTCTATTGATCCGTTGAGTGATAAAAACAAGGACCTGTCTCAGGAAGCAATAGATGCAGTGCTTGATAACTATGGACTGGACGCAGCGAAACCAATGATCGTGCAAATATCTCGGTTCGACTATTTGAAAGATCCGATTGGAGTAATCGAAGCTTTCGAAACTGTCAAGAAAACTATAGATTGCCAACTAGTCCTGGCGGGAGGCACTGCCGACGATGACCCGGAATCAGCTAAAGTATTATCAGAAGTTAAAAACCGGGCTGCTGATAATCCAGACATACACATTTTGCTGATTCCTCCCGATAGCAACATCGAGATTAATGCCCTGCAAAGAGCAGCCACCGTTATCATACAAAAATCACTTAAAGAGGGTTTCGGATTAACAATTAGTGAAGCGTTGTGGAAGGGTAAACCTGTAATAGCCAGTGCGGTAGGCGGTATACCTCTTCAAATTAAAAATCGACTTACAGGTCTACTGTGTTATAGTACTGAGGGTGCAGCTTACGGGTTGAAGCAACTACTAAGCAATCCTGAATATGCTAATAGGCTGGGGAAAAATGGACACGAACATGTAAAACAGAATTTCCTGATAACACGACATCTTAAAGAATATATGCTTTTATTTTTAGTACTGGATAATGCATCCGATGTTATTTGTTTGTAAGTAAATAGAAAATTGGCTTGATACATGTATTGGATAGTTGCGAGACAATGATTAATAATTGGATAGGAGGTAAATACTATGGCAAGTATTGTCCGTTGGTATGATAAAAAGATAGAAAAGTTAAGACAGTTACCAAAATGTCACCTCCTCCTATTAATAGCGGTCAAGTTTCTCGCTGGGGTGGCATTAGGTTTGCTGCTGGCAACGTGGTTGCCAATATGGATATGGTGGATATTTCTTGCTATAGCTCTGATAATAGCTATTCCACTTTATAAGACGATTTTCAGCAAGTAAAGTGGCGTTAGTCATAGCGGCTCGAAAAACGTATATTTATTCATGGGGCTAGCGGCGTTCTCTCCTCATCTCTTTGGGTCTACATTTTCCCAACCCACATGTTTTTAACATCTAGTGAACAAATAGCTTATTTAAGAGTCGATCCACCAGATTAGCCACAACACATCTCTTAAGCACATCGTCAGTCTCAATGCCTTTATATATCTCCTAGTCATCTTCAAGGTTGTATGTTCTAACCTATTGTAACTAAAGCCTCACTAGGTGGAACTAGAGCACTGTACGTTAGTCTCTTTGCGATTTGAAGAGCCAACTGTGTAAACAAAACGACACACAAATTGCTACATCTCGCCCATCACGCCAGTGAAACAGGCGTACTGGATGCAATCAAAAATAGTAGCTATATAGAAAGACAATAACCAGTACACCGATAAACAGTTTTTTTGTATTTTTTTTTCCCTCTGATAATCAGGCTTGCATGTCAGTATCTCTAGGTATATAATGCCCATGTTTTTTGACTTTGTCCTGATGACCGAATTTTTCCACTTAAATATGAAGGCTCGTAGATATACTGATAATGCCCATTTCAAAACACTATAATAATAATATTCCGGTCTCTTTTTCGAAGAGGCTGAGGAAAGGTGAAGGTGATCAATGCTCACATTAAGCCAGATTCTTGCCATCGCTATATTCCTGATAATGTTTGTCGTCATTACGATTGGCAAAGTACACCGCTACATCCCCGCTCTGATCGGCGGTGGCGTTGTGGTGGTAGTTGTTTTTCTGGGAGTAATGCAGAGCCCTGAAGCCGTGACCAATACTTTCAACCTCGGTCAACTTGGCCAACTCAGGTTCTGGTTTCCAGGCCATGAACCTCTTGAATCAAGGGGAATAAACTGGCAAACTATCGTCTTCATCGCCGGCATGATGCTCATGGTGGAGGGACTTGCCATTGCGGGTTTCTTCCGCTGGTTATGCCTTTACGTAGCCAGAATTTGTAAATATCAGGTTATACCCATATTTATCGCCTTCATTATACTTTCCGGTTTTCTTTCCATGTTCATTGATAGTATCACCGTCATGCTGTTTCTTGCCTCAGTTACCATCGAACTGGCTCGTTTGCTTAAATTTGATCCCATACCAGTCATAATCGCCGAGATTTTTGCCTCTAATACCGGTGGCAGTGCCACAATGTCTGGTGACCCCCCAAATATAATTATCGGAACCGCCTTCGGTTACACGTTCACCGATTTCATTACCAATACCGGGCCGATTGCCTGGGCAGGGATGATCGTAGTTGTTATTTTCTTTTATTTCTGTTTCCGCAAAATTCTTGCACCTCCAAAAAATGTAACAGGTGACTCGAAGAAAACATATCCCCAACCCAGAGAAGCCATTACCAATCCTCGTCTTTTTGTCCTGAGTACCTGCATTTTCATCCTGTTAATAGTATTGCTGGTCACCCATGCTCAAACTGGATTGTCGGTAGCCACCATAGGCGTCATTGCGGCTGTGCTCACTTTACTGAACTCAGGCAAGGGAGCATCTCATATCATTAAGAAATTTGACTGGCGAACCGTGCTGTTTTTTGTGGGCTTATTTGTTTGTGTCGGTGGACTTGAGGAAACGGGAACATTGAAAGTAGTGGCTAAAGTCATCGGAGAAGCATCCGGAGGAAAAGCCACTCTGGTAATACCAATAATCCTCTGGTTATCCGCAATTGTCTCAGCTCTGGTAGATAATATTCCACTTGCTGCGACGCTCGTACCTGTAATCAGCAACCTCGCCCAGACTACCGGAATAAGTCTACAATCATTAGCCTGGACTACTGCCCTGGGCACAGACATCGGCGGTAATGCTACTCCTATAGGGGCTTCTGCTAATGTGGTGGGTACAGCAGTGGCCGAGAAAGAAGGTTATCCCTGTGGATGGGGCAGATATTGTAAATATGCCATTCCGGGAACTATTCTCGTGGTTGGTGTTTGTCACTTTTTGCTCATATTATTACATACTTAATTTAGTTAGAAGATTGAGTTCCATAAAAGACATTTACTTTTAGGGAGGATACAGAAATATGTTTGAGAAGATATTGCTGCCACTGGACGGCTCTAAAATTGCTGAACAGGCATTTCCTTACGTTGTAGAATTAGCAACCTCTTTCGATTCTGAAGTAATATGTGCGGGAATTTGCGAACTTGAAGAAAAGGATCAAAGCTCAAACCTGCCAGTTGTACCAGAACAGCCAGGCCGACCTGTTGAAAAGTAAAATTGGAGCAAAAGCTAAAATTAAATCCGTTGTTTTACCGGGCAAAGCCTCTGAAGAGATATTAAAATATGCTAAAGCAAACTCTATTAATCTACTGGTAATGACATCTCATGGACGTTCCGGTATTAAGCCATGGTCGTTGGGCAGCACGGTAGATAAGATATTACACACAGTTGATGCCCCTTTACTGATTGTTAGGGCTTTTGAAAAATCTGCAGTGGCAGGGAAGTCCGGATTATTCAATAAAATAATAGTTCCGTTAGATGGCTCTGAAACAGGAGGAGCCGCTATACCCTATGCTGCTGAACTAAATAAGAAATTGAAATCAGAAATCATTCTTTTCCAGGTGGTGGCCACGGGCAAACATGTTCACACTGTCGGCGGCCTCAACTATCGTCAATTTCCAGGATCTTGATTTAAATGCTTCCAAAACTCGCGCCAGAGAATATCTTAACAACATAAGCAAAAAACTTGCTGAATCAAACATCGTCAGCAAATTTGAGGTCAAATCTGGAGAGGCTGACCGCGAGATAGTTAAGTTTGCCAAGGATTCCAAAGCATCACTTATTGCTCTCTCAAGCCATGGGCATACCGGAATTGAACGTTGGGCTTACGGAAGTGTAACCTATAAGGTATTACAGACCACGGATAAGTCGTTGCTTTTAGTTCCATTTGCTAAGGATTAAACTTAGAGGTTCAGGATAATACCGATAGGGCAATGGTCTGACCCCATGACTTCAGGCATGATAAATGCCCGAGTAACCGATTTTATTAAATTCTCGTGTCACAAAGAAATAGTCGATCCTCCAGCCTACATTTCTATCACGCGCACGGGTTTTCATGTCCCACCATGTATAGTTATTCGGCTCTTGATTCAATTGACGGAATGTATCCCTAAAGCCACTGGCTATAAATTTATCCATCCAGGCTCTTTCTTCGGGCAGAAAACCAGAATTTTTTTCATTCTCTTTCGGCCTTGCCAGATCTATTGCTTCGTGTGCCGTATTTAAATCACCGCAAATTATTAGCTTTTTGTCTTTATCTTTCAGGGAATCAGCAAAACTAAGAAAAGTTTCATAGAAACGCATTTTGTAATCCAACCTATGCCTGCGATCTTGCGCCGTATCCCCTTTGGGAAAATATACGTTGAATAAGGTAAATTCAGGATATTTTGCGATAATAATTCTTCCTTCAACATCATATTCTTTAATTCCAAATCCATAGTGGATATCAAGAGGTTTTTGCTTAGAGAATAAAGCCACCCCGCTATAACCCTTTATTTCCTCAGGATAGTTCCAATAAGTCGTATACCCAATCGGCTCAACCAGATTATTACTTAATTGTCCAGGCTGTGCCTTAGTTTCCTGTAAACATAGGATATCGGGATTTTCTTTCTTCAACCACTCGCTAAAACCCTTTTTCTCAACGGCCCTGATACCATTTACATTCCAGGATAATAATTTCAATTCTTTCATTGCAACATTTACCTCTACCTTATATTTTCCCAAATAATTTTCGGGCAAACCTAAAAATATTCAATTCCTCCCAAAAACATCCACATTGATTCAGTTATTTACCTGAATAGCGAGCAACTATTGTATATAATAGTATATTGACAAAACGTTTTTAAACGTTAATAATAATAGTCATTAAATTATCTTATAATTGCTCTCGCGCAAATTTACGTTTAAGCAATAAAGATGGCGGCGAAGGGCAGCAAGTGATAGAATAAAAGATAAAAGGGGGTAAAAGGAGAAATCAAATAGACGTAAGATTTCACTTATTTCACTGGATCAATTAATGATTAAGGAAGGAAAAATGAAAAAAGTAATTATTTTAGTTGTCTGTTTAGTTGTTGCCGCTGTTATCATATTACCCACCGCTATACTTGCTGCAACCTGTGACGGCATCCCCTGGGTGAGCGGCGTAGGCAAATATGAGGGTATTCCCTGGGTCAGTGGTGTGGGTAAGTATGATGGTATTCCCTGGGTCAGTGCTGTAGGCAAGTATGATGGTATTCCCTGGGTCAGTGCCGTTGGCAAATTTGACGGTATTCCCTGGGTTAGTGCCGTTGGCAAATATGATGGCATTCCCTGGATCAGCGGCGTCTGCAAGTAACCTGGAAATCGCAAGCGAATAAAAAATTTTCATATTCGCTATTTTTCCTGGCTAGTAAGATTAAACAAGCAATTATTGCCGGGCTATTAGTTTTTTAGATACGAATGTGCTCGTTATCCCTCCCTCATTTGCAATCAGGGAGGGATAATTTTTTTGTTGGCTGATCGCGCTTGTTTAAGATTTAGTCTCAACAGAGATATTGAAATTCTTACTACCATCAACGCCTTTGAGAGTAAGAATTAAACCGGACAAAGTGCTCGTGATAACCTTTATGGGAAATTCAGTTAAGGCAATTTCCTTGCCATTTACAATAATAGTCATATCCTTATCATTTTTATGAATTTCCATTCTCTTCACGTCGTCCACACCTTTAAGTGCACTGACCGCTCCAACCGAAACACGAGCCAATAATTCTTCTACAAATGGAATCATTTCGATAGGTTTATTATCTACCAGCAATTTGGCTTGAAATTTTTCTCTCAACTTATCCACCTTTTTCCCTAACTTGTCTCAAATCATAAATGCTATTTTATTCTAGCTCTGTCAGAGCATAAATTCAAAAAGAAAATGTCTATTTCCATGGCTCGTCTTTGACCAAACAAGTCTATATTCAAGAGATTCCATTTATAATTAAATCTCTTCAAAATCCAGGACTTCACTCAAATCTAATTTAGCGGTGTTGTCTTTAGCAGGCACAAATTCTTCGATAACATTGTGGAATATTTTAACCTCACCGCATAGCTTACATACACCTTTGCTTGTCGCCTTTTCAGGTGTTTCAATAACCCAATAATGTTTACACGTACTTCGAGTACCAATTTTGTCTAATACTGCTCCTCTCTTGGATTCCATCAAAGTCCTCCTTTTCTAAACAAAATATATTTTAAACCAGGAACTATCGATTTTATGCGACTTTTGTCTCAAATTCAGGATAAAACTTTTAGCCAGATATCAGAAATATATTAGACTGGGGAAGCGATTTTTGGAACAGTCAGGAAATTGTGTGGAAAGAGAATCTCAAAAGAAAAAGGAGCTATGTTTCTTCGATAACAATCTCAAAAGGGCAAGATATGGCGCCGGTAGGACATACTGCTTCACATTGAGTGCACCAGCCGCAATCATTCACTTCTAAATAGGTAATTACATTGCCGATTACTTCAAGCGCCTTGCAACGGCATACTTTTACGCATAGGCCACAGCCATTGCATTTCTCAATGATAATTACCGGCATTAAACTCACTGGATAACTATCTCCAATATCTTCATGTTATCACCAGATTTCTTCAACTGTATGTGACCTTTGTCTCAAAAAGAAGAGCCGATTCTATTGTTGAGGGCTTGCTTTATTACGAATCACAATTCGGTTACGGTCCAATTTAATAATACCTTCATCTTCAAGTACTTTAAGCGATCTACCCACTACTTCTCTGGCGGTCCCAGCCATCGCAGCCATATCCTGCTGGGTAAGTCTGGCTCCGAAGCTTGAACCATTCGCAGCATTTTCCAACAGTATTTTAGCAACCCTGCCTATCACATGCCTGAAAGATAGATCCTCAACAAGCGAAACGAGTTGACGTACTCTGCCCGCCAGAACATTGATTATATTTCTGGCAACAAGGGGGTACTTCCTTATTATAGTTTCCAGTTCTGTCTTTCCAATCTCGTAAACAGTTGCGGGACCCAAAGCTTGTACACTGACATGGCTGGGTTCATTGTCGAAAACAGGAGCATCGTTAAATGAATCGACGGGATGCACGATACTGAGTATTTGTTCTTTGCCATCAGATGACGTTTTAAATACCTTTAATGCGCCCGAAACAAGAAAAAATAAAGCCTTAACTGAATCACCTTCCAGAACAAGAACGTCATTCCTTCCAACCGTTCTTTCAGTAATAAATTTCTTTATCGGCTCCAGTTCGACTTCAGACAACCCGACAAAATAGGGTAATTTCTTCAGGAATTCCAAATCAACAGTCATAATTTACAGGTCAGTCTTCTTTACTTAATCCGCGCTTCTACGATCCTGGCAAAAAATTCAAGTTCTTTCAAATCGGATAATGTCCCGATATTAACAAAAACGTTATTTTTTCTGAACCTTATTGCATAGGTAGTGGGATAATTCTGATCAATGCCAGGAACCTTCATGATATATCCCTCATCCCCGATTACAATAATATTCGGCAAGCTTCCTCTGGCATTTGCTTTAGTTTCTATATAGTGATTCCCCGTGTCTGCTACGGTGGCATAAATTGATACTACATTATCTAATATTTCATCAGCAAATGCATTGCCCTTTCGAAAAAAAGTTACCGAATACGTTGATATCGTGTTATCCATTTTCGGTTCTGTATTTCTTCGGAAAATAAATCCCGCGGATTTAACATCATCGTCAGTCAAAGCTATTTTTGAGGCATTTGTATTTTCATAGATAGTAATCGCAGTCGTCCTGAAAACAACGCCACCGGCATTACTAGCCGTCATTTTAAAGACCGTATTTTGGGATAGTACAAGCTTTCTTGTTCCGTTTGCAGATACTTTACCGATGCCCTGATCGATATCAATTGTATCAGCGCCAGTCACTTCCCATCGCAATGTTACTTGCTCGACAATGGTCGCCTTGGGCGGAGTTATTTCAAAAACAACAATGACAGGTGGCTTCACTTTAGGTGGTTCAGGCATTGATGCAGAACTAGATCCCTGTATTTTGGGGCTTGGCGCAGCTTCTGAACAAGCTATCGCCAGGCCAACAGACAAAATAAGCAAAACTCCAAAAAGATAGTTTCGCACAGGACTACAGTTCTTCATTCTAATCTCACTAATTTATGCCATCCGATTATACATCCATAAGATTCAAAATTAAATATGCGGTTATACCAGACTACTGAATTTTGTTACAATTGAATCCACGAAATGACTTATTCTCTGGGAGTCGATATCGGCTCCGTAAACGTAAAAACAGCACTTATTGATGACAACTGCAATGTTGTTTTTTTAGATAGTGAAAAAATCGCTTCCGGGCCAAAAGCAGCTATCAATTCGCTATTAATCAAAATAAGTAAGAAGTTCAATCACGAACAAATTACCAGTGCGGGTGCATCCTGTTCAGGGAAAACTATAATTCCTAAAGAACTCAACTGGGCTGAGAACAGCAGTTCACTATCAATTTCCGCAGGGCTAATCCACTTCCATCCTGACGCAAAGACAATCATACAGATAGGTGGACAGAGCTCAATTGTCATCGCATTGGAAGACGGGTTGAAGAAACCCTGGAAAACGTTCTCTAATCCCCTCTGTGCAGCAGGTACAGGACGATTTATGGAACAGCAGGCATACCGATTGGGGATTAGTATGGAGGACTTCGCCACTATGGCTTTAAAATGTCAAGAAAGTCCTCCAAGGATCGCGGCCAGATGTAGTGTGTTTGCCAAAACCGACTTAATTCACCTGCAGCAAAAAGGTGTTGCCGTCGAAAACATGCTTTATGCACTTTGTGAAAGTATTTCCCGAATGGTTTCTTCGTTAAACAAAGGAGCTTTTGAGCCTCCTGTATACTTTTTAGGCGGGGTTGCTTCAAACAAAGCCGTGGTAAAAGCACTGAGTGAAGTACTTTCTGCCAAGAACAGCCATCCACTACAGGTGATTGTACCCGAAAATCATCTCTATATTGAGGCAATAGGGTCGGCATTGCTTTCCAGGGGAAAGCGAGCACAAACTATTTTGATTCCAGAATCGGACCGGCTGCAAAAGTATTTTGAAATGCCCAAATTGGAAGTGATCTCAGAAAAAAATGATGATTTTGATAAGCTCATAGAAAAACCGGGCATAGGATACCTGGGAGTTGATGTCGGTTCCACGAGCACTAAAGCCGTCATAGTTGACGATAAAGGTAATGTAATCGCCAAGCACTATCTGATGACAGCGGGTAGACCGGTTAATGCGGTGAAGGAGGTATTCACAGGCTTACTTAAGAAGGGAGCAGGGAAAACGGAAATTGCGGGCGCAGGGGTTACCGGGTCGGGAAGATACCTGATCGGTTCCTTGATTGGAGCAGACCTGATCAAAAATGAGATCACGGCACAGACTAGAGCCGCTGCGGATATTGATTCTGAAGCAGATATCATAGAAATTGGCGGACAAGATTCCAAGCTAGTCCTTAAAAAAAACGACATCGTCTTCGACTACCAGATGAATAAAGCATGCGCTGCCGGCACGGGGAGTTTCATAGATGAACTCGCAGAAATGCTCAATATTTCAGTAAAAAACGGGGAATTTGCCAAACTTGCGTTTGAAGCACCCTATACTATTGATTTAGGAACCAGATGCGCTGCGTTTATGGGACAGGCTGTTTCGCTAGCCCAACAAGAGGGAATTCCATTATCAGTGATAACAGCGAGCCTGGCGAATTCTATTGCCAAGAACTATCTATCCAAAGTTGTAGGTAATAGGAAATTGGGGAATAAAGTTATTTTAACTGGTGCCGTTTTTTACAATCAGGCTGTAATTTCTGCATTCAGGCAACAGCTTAAAGGAAAAACATTCACGGTAGCCGAACATAAAGAAGTCACCGGAGCTATTGGAGCAGCTTTACTGGCAAAAGAAGACCTGTCAGGGCGTAAATCAAATTTCAAAGGATTCCAGGAGGTAGTTGACAGCGAATGTAACCTCTCCTCATTTACCTGCAAAGCATGTGACAATAATTGTACCATCACTCGTCTTGAAACCAATAAGGAGAAACCAACATTCTACGGGAGCAGATGTGACCGGTATGAAAGTGCTGCAAACCAGAAAAAAACGACTACGTTCTTCGATGAACGAGAAAAGCTTCTCTTCCGCGAATATATAGAAAATAAAGGGTCTGGACCAAAAGTAGGAATCCCAAGGTCATTATTGATATACGACTATGCCCCGCTTCTTATTGGTTTTCTCAACAAGCTCGGTGTCAGAGTAAATTTTTCCGGTAAAACAACCAAAGAGATAGTAGAGAAGTCGACACAGCTAAGTTACACCGATAGCTGTTTCCCTCTTAAGCTTCTTCACGGACACACAGCCAGCCTTTTGGAAAATGACTATATCCTTTATCCCTGCATCATCAGACTTGGGGAAAAAGAAGGAGAGGAAAATCAGAAATATGCCTGCCCCCTGGTTCAGGCATCACCTTTTATAGTAAATCAGGTACTGGAATTAAAGGGAAAATTATTGGCACCGATATTCGATTTCAGTCATGGCAATTCTGCAGTCATAAATACGCTTGCAAATACAGCTATTAAAATGGGATTCAACAAGAAAGCAGGAATTCAGGCAGCGCTTGCCGGGATTAAAGCACAACAGCAATTCGAACTGGATAAAACAGCCCTTGGAGAGAGACTAATTAAACAACTCCACCAAAACAAACAATTAGGAGTCGTAATTTTTGCCCGTTCTTATATGTCCCAGGATGCAGGAGCAAACCTCAGCATAGCAGAAAAATTGGCTCAGCTGGGAGTTGTTCCCATCCCTCTAGATTTTCTACCCCTTTCAACTGTTTCCGCAAATAGATATTCCGATAGGCCTTACTGGCTCTACGAGAACAAACAAATAGCTGGAGCGGTGATAACCAAAGCTGATCCTCAATTGTATGGTTTAATATTGACAAATTTTGGTTGCGGGCCTAACTCATTTATATTAAGGCTGGTAGAAGATATTATGGGTGATAAACCGTTGGGGCAATTGGAAATAGATGAACATGCTGCCGAAGCTGGAATCGTCACCCGCCTCGAAGCCTTCGTTGATACCATCAGCAATTTTGACTCCACGAGGAACTCTGAGGTCCCTTTAACAAATATTTACCGTGGAACGTCAGCATTGATTAATTCTCAAAAGACGCTTCTGATCCCTAAAATGGCTCCTCATTGTGAGGTCATATCGGCTTCAATGGAAGCGTTTGGAGTCAGGACAATAGTATTGCCGGAACCCGACGAACGCAACCTCCTCTATAGCGAAAAGGTAACTTCGGGAACTGAGTGTTTGCCCTATCGGATTACATTAGGCGATTTCATCAGGTTCCACCACGAACACGGACCCGATACCCGAAACTTCGAGGGGTTCGCTGCGGGCTCATACGGCCCTTGTCGATTGGGCAAGTATTCGATAGAGCAAATCAAAATACTTAAAAACATGGGATTCGACCTGCCAATTCGCACCACCGTATCAAATAACGCCTACAGAGATTTAAACCTCGGGCCCGGTTTTGAGCGAATCGCCTGGCGCGGTATTGTAGCGATAGATTGTCTCGAAAAATTGGTATGGCGCACCCGTCCTTACGAGAGAATAATAGGGGCATCAGAATTACTATTTGCCGAATATGTTAGCAAAATCGCAGAACGCATTCGACTTAAGGAAACTTTCCATAGCGTGTTGAAACAGGCCACCGCCGAATTCAAAAAGCTTATTTATCTTGATCAACCGCGAAAACCTCTTGTTGGCATTAACGGCGAAATCTACCTACGATCTAATAAATTCAGTAACAGGAATTTGGTAAAAGTCTGTGAAGATGCCGGACTTGAGGCTGTTGTTTCTCCCCTGGGGGAATGGTTTAAATATACATCGTTCCGGAACTTTGAAGATGCCTGCATCGACCGAAATTTTAAAAAAATAGTGATCAGTGGTATCAAAAAACATATTCAGGAACATGATGAGCATTCTATCTCTATGGATTGCAGGGCAATCCTGGACACTGAAGAACCTTCTACATCTGAATTGCTTCGCCTGACAAGTCTCTACCTTTCTCCGAAATGCGGTAGTGAAGCAGTCCTCAGCATCGGTTGCGGGATCAACTGGCTGGAAAACCCTCGGTTTGCTGGAGTAATTTCAGTGATGCCACACGGTTGCATGCCAGGGGGAATCGTGGCAGCCATGGCAGAAAAATTCAGCTCGCTTTATCACAAACCCTGGATCAGCCTTACTTATGATGGCTTTATGGAGACCAACAACCAGTCAAAAATAAACAGTTTCGCTGAGGTAATAAAATATTGTTCAAAAGAGGTTACTGGGGCCGCCAGATAATATTCTTTAGAAATTATAGGGAATATCTTTTAGAAAAATTAGCTATGGTCGATACTATTCACGATGCAGAATATCAACAAACAGCTAAAATAAGTAAACGTTACTTATTACAAACGAGCCATTTGTGGTATCTTTTACTCGGTACCACTTTATTCGTTTTTTCACTCATCATCGGGTTAAATTCCTCCTCTGATTTAAGCGGCGGAACTTTGGAAGACCTTGTCCAAACTCTTAAACCTATAATTGAGTTCTTAGGCGCCTTCGGCCCATTAGCGTTGATACTTTTTATCTTTCTGAACAATGCTATTAAAGCTTTGTTGGCAATGGTTCTGGGAATTTTGCTGGGGTTACCAACACTCTTTTTCATTGGCAGCAATGGTTTCATTATCGGTATAACAGTTGCGGCATTAAAATATCAGGTAGGATACGGGGTAATCGCAGCCAGTCTGGTACCACATGGCATAATCGAAATCCCGGTACTCCTCTTGACTTCAGCGCTAGGGTTAAAGATAGGCGCAGAGTCAGTGAGATTCCTGATCGGTCAAAAAAGTTCGGTAAAATCGGAATTGGGTAAGAGCATGAAAATATACCTGAAATGGGGGCTTGCCAGCTTATTTATCGCAGCGATTATCGAAGTGGTTATTACTCCATTTATAATCACACTTGCTGGCGGAAAATGACTGTTATGATTCAAACCTCACCCAGAATCATAAGTTATTTTATACCTTTATCATTTGTGTCCGATTTACCTGAATTCGATGGGACCACTTTAACTTCCCCCAGACTTAGAGCATGCACGTAAATCTCTGCCGTCTTTTCCAAAATTTCACAATTGGTAAAGGCTTCTGTTATGTCTTTACCTACACTCAAGCAACCATGATTTGCCATTATCACCGCATTTTTGTCTCCGAGAGATCGAACCACATTCCCCACCAATGCCTGACTCCCGGCTATCGCATACTTAGCGATCCTGATATCGCCACCAAGAAAGATAACCTGATCATCAAGAATACTGGGTATTTCTCTGCCTACTACTGCTATAACGCTGCAATACAATGGATGGGCATGGATAATTGCATTAACATCTTTTCGATTTTTATAAACTTCAACATGCAGCATCGTTTCCATTGAGGGTTCAAATCTCCCCTCCACCTTCGAACCATCAAAGCCTACAATGATCATATCGTCCGGGTCCAATGAATCACAATTACGTCCACTGGGTGTAATCGCCAATAGCGTATTTACATTTGAGTTTACAATACGCAGGCTCACATTTCCCTCGTTGCCAATCACTAGCCCGTTTGCTATCATTTTCCGTTTGGTCTCAAGAACCAATTTCTTTTCTAATTCCCACATTGTTCTATTCCCCAATTGATTCCTTTAATATTTTGAGAGTATGTTAGAACGAAGGTAAACAACTGTCAAGAGAAACTCGAGGAACACCATCCGGGTTCAGTCCCACCTTATTTACACTCTAATATTAATTCTGACACTATGGATTTCAACGTCCCAAAATCAACGTTTTGAGTCTAAATATTGTGAAAAGTCTAACTTTTAGCTGCCTGATATATTAAAACGGAGTTGTGCAGATGGGTATAGATTACTTCTGAGGTTCAACAATTACTTTAATGCAATTCTGGGCACTGGAGACAAGCTGGAAACCCAACCCTATCTGTGCCATGCTTAAGCGGTGGGTGATCATTGGGCGCACAGAAACACTGCCAGCCTTTATTAGCTCCAATGCGGTCTGGTAGTCTGCTGGACTACCGGCATATGAGGTAGTAAGTGTTACGTCATTACGCCAAAAAAGCTCATTTACTGAAATTGGAATTGTAACGTTTGGACCAGTGGGAGCAAACAGGAGAATAGTGCCTCCACGCTCGACTGTTTGCATTGCTTGAACGATAGCAGTTGTGGCACCTGTACACACTATTACTAAATCCGCCAAGCGACCATCATTAACTTTGCGTAACAAACCAGGCAACTCCTCTGCAGCAGAGACGGCGATATTGGCTCCGGATTGGCGTGCCGCTTCTAACCGATAGTCGCTGACATCAGTTGCCATAATCAAGCGCGCTCCGAGCGTGCGCGCCAATTGTATATGGAGTAACCCAGCAATGCCACTCCCGATAACCAGAATACTATTTCCAGGTCGCATATTCGCCCGCCTCTGTCCACGCAGGATACAGGCTAGCGGTTCAATAAACGTCGCTTCCTCATAAGACATTTTATCTGGTAAGACAAATACCCCGCGATCGACATTAATGACTGGAAGTCTAATATATTCAGCAAAACCGCCTGGGTCAAAGTTCGTCATGCGCAGAGTATCGCAAACGGTATGGTTACCGCTGAGACAGTAATGGCATGTATTGCAGGGAACATGATGCGCCACCGTTATCCGATCGCCTTCTTTAAAGCGTTTCACCCCTTCCCCTATCGCTATAATTTGACCGCCAACCTCATGACCCAGTACCAGAGGAGCCCGATCAAGGCGGTACCACTCCATTACATCACTACCGCAAATCCCGCTGGCTTCTACTCTTACCAGAAGCTCTCCAGGCCCGATCTGCGGGATTGGAGCCTCCTCGACTCGTACATCATGGTTGTTATACCAATTGGCGACGCGCATCGTCTTCTGCTTTACTCAACTACGATTTCTTTAATTTCTTTTCTCCGTCATATATCTCTTGAGCCGCTTTGGGAGTAGCTTTTTGGTGAATAATGGCCCGTATTCCTTTAATCATCCCTACTGGAAAAGCATTTTGCCAGATATTTCTTCCCAGATTTACTCCAATAGCTCCTTTTTGCATTCCATCGTAAACAAATTCGAATACTTGAAGCTCTGTATCGACCCGCGGTCCTCCCGCCATTACCACCGGAACAGGGCAACCTCTTACCACTCGATCAAAGTCCTCGCACCAGTAGGTTTTCACCACGCGAGCGCCCAAC
The DNA here is from genome assembly GCA_963784375.1 of uncultured Chloroflexia bacterium. GTDB lineage: Bacteria > Chloroflexota > Dehalococcoidia > GIF9 > UBA5629 > JBBIPA01. Next base: position 183,058 of record CAWAQY010000001.1, read on the forward strand.
TCGGCCGCAATGCGACTAGCAAGTGCAAGGTAGCGAGCATCCCTCTTCTCCAGTTCTTTGCCAACAGCAACAACCCCCATTACTGGAATACCATACTTTTCGCCCTCATCAACGAGTTTTGCAAGATTTAGTAATGATTCTTTTTCATAATCACTACCCACAAAGACGGAAATGCCAACAGCGGAGGCATTAAGGCGGATAACCTCTTCCATGCACGTAGTAATACCTTCATTAGCTAGGTCTCTCCCGACCACGCTGGCGCCACCTCCTACCCTTAGGATAATTGGTTTAGTCTTGTCAGGATCAACACACGAACGTAATACACCTCTGGTAATAAAAAGGGCGTCGGCGTAACGTAGAAGCGGCTCAATGGTTTTACGTGGTTCCTCCAACTTAGTGGTAGGACCTTGAAAATAACCGTGGTCTACAGGCAAAAACAAAGCATGCCCATCGGGCTGTATCAACTGCGCCATTCGATTTGCCATTCCCCATTCCATCATAATATGTTCTCCTTCAGATTTATAATTCCTTGCCTATGTTATGAGTAAATTCCAGCATCTGTGGGCGATGTAACTTTCTGATGCTACTATGCGGTGAAGGTATTATACTTCAAAATGCGAATTGGCCTCTACTTAATCAAATAGCCTCCACGGACGGTTATAAATCATTATAATAAAAAATAATTTAGCTGTTCAATATTCGCTGGTATCGTAGGCATGAAACAAGTGTTCCGGCAATAACACAAAAGATATGATTAGAACATGAAGTGACTTATCGGCATGTCTGGTGGCAAACGGTCAAAAATAGTTCCAAACGCTATACTTTTGGTAAATGCCTATGCCATAATACAGCAACGGAGATAAAGATGAATTTCAACTTAACAGAAGAACAAAAAATTCTGCAAAATATGGCAAGGGATTTCACTGCCCGTAACATAGAACCTATTGCCGCACAGATAGACCGTGAAGGCAAGCTGCCGGATGATTTAATAGTTAAACTAGCGAATGTCAAGCTATTAGGCATGACTATTCCACAAAGCTATGGCGGCAGTGAAGCAGGTACTTTGGATTGTTCTCTGGTAATCGAGCAAATAGCATATTCAGGAACTGGTGCCTGGTGGTTAGTCGCGTTCAATAATAGTATCCCGGAAGTCATTGTTCGTTATGGTTCAGAAAACCTTAAACAAAAATATTTAAAACCGCTCTGTGATGGCAGCTCCTATGGAAGTGTCCAGTTTACAGAGGAAGATACCGGCTCTGACCCGGAAGCGCTTACTACCAGAGCCAAATTGGATGGAGATACCTATGTCATAAACGGTATGAAGCGGTTCAGCACTTTTGGTGCCAGGGATGGTTATGCGATCCTCTATGTTAAAGATGAAAATGGGGGCTGCACCGCTTTTGTGGTCAAGAAAAACCAGAAGGGCTATTCAACCGAAAAAAACTGGGATTTGATGGGTGCCGGAGGAATAGAAGCAGTTGATGCCTTTTTCCAGAACTTGCAGGTTCCCAAAGATAATATCCTGGGCAATAAAGGAAAAGGCTTTGATATCCTTTTGCACTGGATTGCTATAGAAAAGATAATGCAGTGCAGCGCCAACGTTGGAATAGCTCAAGCTGCATTGGACGAAGCTATAAAATATGTTAAGGCCCGAAAATCAAGGAAAAAACCGATCGCCAGTATGCAAGGGATAAAATGGATGCTGGCAGACATGCAATGCAAACTAGAAGCGGCGCGATTTCTCACCTACCGGGCGGCTTTTCTCTACGATCAAAAAGCCGCGACCTGGAAAAATGAAGCAGCCTGTGCAAAACTATTTGTCATCCCCACTACTCTTGAAATCCTTGATGTAGCGAGACAGCTGCACGGGTGTTACGGATATACCAGAGATTTCAAGATAGAGCGGTTATTCCGCGCTGCCGCTGGTGCTTCAGGTATAGCTACCAGCATTGAAATCAACCGCTCTATCGTAGGTAACTGGCTTGTTGATTAGCGCCAGGTTCGTGGTTTGACTTTTTCCGAAACTGAACGGTATTCTAGATTACCAACACAATAGCAATAATCAGTAAATCGATTATAAGGATTAATTAAAATGAGTAAGTTTATAGATAAATTGGTACGCATCTACAAGACGTCAGCCCCGTCCCTTGGTTTCAGAAAGGCCACAGAAGAAGTAGACATTCCTTCAATGGCCATTATTGCCGACATAACCAAGGCAACTGTAAAAAAGGCAAAAAGTATGGCTGGTGATAAGGTGGACGCAGCAATTGTGAATAGCGCAGGTGTTGATACAAATCGTTTCAATGAACTGAAAACCGCTTTAGGCACTCTACCGCTGGGTGTTTTTATAAGTGAAAATAGTGAACCTGATCACATTGGAAAGATTATTAAATTAGATTGGGATTTTATCGCCTTCGGGCTGCAAACCCCTTTAGAGATTGTAAGTAAGGAAGAAAAGGGTAAGATTTTAATAATCGAGCCCTCCACTGCTCCCGCTTTGGTCAGAACAATTAATGAGTTAAATTTTGGCATCGATGGGATTTTTATTGCCAACAATAATCCTTCCGCTACCGTAGGGTTTTTACTAACGTGCCAGCTTTTCACCAGCTTGATTAACAAACCATTGTTAGTAAACTTAGATTCATCAATCAGCTCTGAGGGATTAAGCAATCTTCATGCCGCTGGAGTAAAGGGGTTGATTCTCACGGAGGGAATGCCGCCGAAATCTATTGCTGAACTTAAAAAAGAAATCAGCGGACTACCCAAAACCAACAAACGCAAAACCGGAACGGGCGCTGCAGTTCTCCCCCACATTGGTCTCCAAACAGAAGCCAGCGTGGAAAAAGTTGAAGAGGAAGACGATGGTGATGGTGAGGATATCTGAATATGACAGCAAGCTTCGGTTTGTTTTTACTTTCAGCGATAGGTATATCGCTTTCCGGAGTCATGGCACCCGGTCCGCTCACAGTTGCGACTATAACCAAAGGGTACAACGATAAATATGCCGGCATATTTATTTCGCTGGGGCATGGAATCATTGAACTGCCTATCATGGCACTGATATATTTCGGATTTGCTAATTTTCTTGCTTCACCTGAAGTAAAAAGAATTGTCGGTTTAGCTGGCGGCCTCATGCTTGCTTTTCATGGGCTTGATGCTATTCCGAAATATGAACAAGACTATGGGAAAAGCTGCTGCCGATCTACCCTATAATTCTCTAACCACGGGAATTAGTGCTGACCGGAGCAAACCCTTATTTCTTTTTATGGTGGGCAACAATAGGTATCGCCTTAATTTACGGTGCTGCTGAATTCGGAATCTACGGACTGGTAGTATTTGCTATCGTTCACCTGGCAAGCGATCTGGTATGGGAGCAATTAATCTCATTTACGGTATTTAAGACAAGGCACTTATGGACAGCTAAAGTTCAGAAGGTCGTATTTGCAATTTGTGCACTTGTATTGATCGGATTTGGAATCTGGTTTTGCGTTTCAGTCTTTTCCTAGACAGCAAATCACTTAGCAAGCACGCTGCATAGCCTGAAAATACTTACCCTCGGTTTTAATTGAAGGAGCTATTACCATCTTAGCCTTGTGCATGTCCTTGAGAGTAAGCGCACCGCAAACTCCCATGCACGTGCGAAGAGCACCTATAAAATTCTCACTTCCATCAGTCATCGAAGTAGGGCCAAAAAGCAGCTGCTCTATGGTAGCATTTGTCCCGACCTTTACCCGGGTGCCTCTCGGCAACTCCCGATGTGAATGGGCCATACCCCAGTGATAACCTTTACCCGGAGCTTCTTTTGTCTTAGAAAGAGGTGAACCGAGCATTACTGCATCCGCTCCGGAAGCAAAACATTTACAAAAATCGCTACCTATCCTTATTCCACCGTCAGTGGCAACCATTACATATTTACCGGTCTCCTTAAAGTAAGTTTCTCGAGCGCAGCGCAATCGATAGTTGCCGTTACTTGAGGTACTCCAATACCAAGTACTTCTCTGGTAGTACAGGCAGCACCCGGGCCCACACCCACAAGAATACCATCCACCCCCTCTCTCATTAATTCCAAAGCCGCTGTATAGGTAACACAATTGCCAACCACAACAGGCAATTTTATCTCTCTCACCAGCTCCGAGAAAATCAATCCATGGTAGCTTTTAGATATATGTCTCGCTGTCGTGACTGTAGACTGAATTACAAGAATATCAACTCCTGCTTCTTTAGCAACAGGGGCAAATTTCTTTGCTGTGGCAGGAATTACGGAAACGGCACATATGGCTCCAGCCTTCTTTATGGTTTTTATCCGCTCGGCAACAAGGTTTTCTTTAACAGGTTGAGCATATATTCTTTGAAGTAATGCGGTAACGTCTTTATCTGAAGCTGCTAGAAATCTCAGCCAAAACGTCTTCGGGGTTTTCATATCTTGCCTGAAGTCCATCAAGGTTAAGGACGGCTAATCCGCCCAGTTTATTAAACCTTATGGCCATTTTTGTATCGACAACAGCGTCCATTGCCGATGCCATGACCGGAATAGAGAAAGTAAAATTGCCTATAGTAAAATTGGTATTCGCTTGATCCGGGTTGACGCTTACATCTCCAGGCACAATAGCAACTTCATCAAAACCGTAAGCACGTTCCATTTCTTTAAATTTTGGGATTTCCATATTGACCTCTCGAAGTTGGCAGAAACTATAGCAAAGGCACTAGGTAATGTCAAATATACGTTTTACTAGATTAGTTACTGCCCTTACGATATAATGTTACAATCACATTGTGTCCGCACTTTATATTATTGCAACCCCTATCGGCAATCTGGAAGACATCTCCTTACGGGCTTTGCGTTTACTAGGTCAGGTTAAATTGATTGCTGCAGAAGATACACGTACTACCCGCCATTTGTTAAATGCTTATAACCTTAAAACAAAGGTTACCAGCTATTACGAGCACAACAAAATAAGCAAACTTGATTATATACTCGGTCGCCTCAAAGAAGGTGATGTAGCTTTAGTTTCCGAGGCTGGAATGCCCGGATTAAGTGATACAGGATATGAACTCATTTCAGCTGCGATCGAGCAAGGCATCCCCGTTGTGCCTATCCCCGGGGCCTCAGCACCAATTGCCGCCCTGGTATCTTCCGGTTTACCAGCCGACCAGTTTCTCTATGTCGGTTTTTTCCCACGCCGCAAATCGGATAGATTGCGTCTTTTGCAATCGATCAGTGACGAAACAAGAACTATCGTCGCTTTTGAAGCACCCCATCGGCTATTAGAGACACTGAAAGAGAGTATGGTAATCCTTGGAGACAGGCGAATTGCAGTTTGCCGGGAGTTGACCAAAATATACGAGGAGATATTCAGGGGCACCATTAATCAAGCTATTTCACACTTTACTCTACCCAGGGGTGAGTTTACATTGGTAATACAAGGTTGTGAAATGAAAAAACCGGTAGTTAATCATTCCGTTGAGAAAAATTTAAATGATCTATTTAAGCAGGGGTTTACTGCGAAAGATGCTGTATCCCAGCTGCACGATTACGAGCGGCATAACAAAAAAGACGCTCTATCAGGCCTGGTTAAAACTTACTAAAGGAGATTGATTATGCGACGCGGATGTATAACTATAGGTATTGTTAAATGCAACAATTGCGAGCGGATCATAGAACATGGTGAACGCTATTTGCTTATATCAGAAGACAGCGATGCTGAAGATCAGAAACAGCGTATTTGCGTGGATTGTTGCGTGAGCAAAAAGTACGCTCGCAACATTAAAGAAAAAGGGGAAGAGATTCTAACCTTTTTCGTTGAGTGATAGCCTCAAGATTAAATCACGAGTATTTTATTTCTTTCACGAGAGGTAATTAATTGGCTGAGCATATTCTGGTTGCCGTTGCATGGCCTTACGCAAACGGCTCACTGCATCTTGGACATGTGGCCGGCGCCTATTTGCCAGCAGATATTTTCGCACGATATCACCGCCTCAAAGGTAATAGAGTATTGATGGTATCCGGAAGCGATCAACATGGAGCACCTATTACAATACGCGCTGAGCAAGAGAATAAGTCCCCTCAAGAAATTGCTTCAAAATACCATCAGGAGTTTCTTGAGAGTTGGCGAAAACTTGGCATTTCTTTTGATCTATTTACCAGCACTGGAACACCGAACCATGCAGAAGTCGTTCATGATATCTTCTTAAAGTTGCTGGATAAGGGATACCTGTATAAAAATACTACTCCTCAAGCCTATTGCCCGCAGTGTAGCCGTTTTTTACCCGACCGCTATGTTGAAGGGACATGCCCAAACTGCAAATCCCCTAACGCCCGGGGAGATCAATGCGATGAGTGCGGCAGAACTCTTAATCCCAATGAATTAATCAATATACGCTGTCGGATATGTTCTTCGGCTCCGCGTTTTCAGAGCTCCGAGCACTTTTTTTTGCGTCTGAGTGCCTTTGAAGAAAGGCTGAAATCATGGGTCAAAGAACAAAACCACTGGCGTCAAAACGTACAGAATTTCACCATGGGCATCCTTGAGGGAGGGCTGAAAGACCGTGCCATTACCCGAGATATTGAATGGGGTATAACAGTACCCCAACCCGGATTTGAACATAAGCGAATTTATGTGTGGTTTGAAGCAGTTATAGGTTACCTTTCAGCGAGCATAGAATGGGCACACTCTCAAGGTAACGACTCCGCCTGGAAACCCTTCTGGAACAACACTGGACAAAGTTATTATTTCATTGGAAAAGATAATATTCCATTTCATACTATTATCTGGCCAGCAATGCTTATGGGTTATGGTGGTCTCCCCCTGCCAAGCGACGTCCCCGCGAATGAATTTTTAACAATCGAAGGGAAAAAACTATCAACCAGCCGTAACTGGGCAATATGGCTACCCGACTATCTTGAAAGCTATGACCCTGATCCGCTGCGTTATGTAATGTCTATTAATATGCCTGAGACTGGTGATACCGATTTTTCATGGCATGAATTCCTCCGCCGCAACAATGATGAACTGGTTGCGACTTATGGTAATCTTGCAAATAGAGTGCTTAGCTTTACAAACCGGAACTTTGGTGGTGTGGTTCCAGATGCCGGCGACCTTGACAGTCAAACTACTGAACTGATTGCCAAGTCTGAAGACGCGCTGAAAAACGTGGATAAATATATCTCCCAATGCCATTTCAAAGACGGCATCAAAGCATGTATGGCACTAGCCCAGGAAGGCAACAAATATCTTGACGCGAAAGCCCCGTGGAAAACAATAAAGGAAGATAAAAAGTCTGCAGCCATGGGCATTTACGGTGCAATGGTCGTCCTTTCAGCTTTGAAGACGATGTTTTATCCATATTTACCTTTCAGTTCACAAAAACTTCACAATTTTCTCGGTTTTAAAGGAGAGATAGAGGACGGCTGCTGGGAATTGCTTCTACCGGAAATAGGTAGTACTCTACCTCCGCCACGACCTCTATTTACCAAATTAGAGCCGGATATCATAGAAAAAGAAATGAACAAACTTGTGAAAAAGTAGAATGGACCTGAATACTATTTATCGGGACATAAAAGACGATATTGACAAAGTGGAACAAAGCCTTGAGTCAGTCTCCAATTGTTGATATTGCCCTGCTGTCGCAATTGATGGAATACCTGCTGAAGAATGGCGGCAAAAGGATCAGACCGTCACTTACATTGCTCGCCGGGAAATTTTACAACTACGACTTAAATGTGCTTATACCGATGGCTACAGCGGTAGAACTTCTACACAATGCGACCCTGGTTCATGACGATATCGTCGACAATGCCCCTATCCGGCGCGGCAAACAATCAGTCAGCCTCGCCTGGGGAGAAGCCAGCGCCCTTCTATTGGGTGACTACCTTTTTGCCAGGGCAGGCAGGCTTGTGGCCAGCACCGAAAATCTGAGGGTGGTTAAATTGTTTGCTCGAAACTCTCATGACTATTTCCAGCGGCGAATTAGCTCAAATAAATGTTCTTTTCGATAGGAAACGGGCACTTGAGCACTATTATAATTGGATAAGTGCTAAAACGGCATGCCTGTTCTCCATGGCTACCGAGTCAGGAGCAGTATTGAGCCAGGCACCAGAAGATATGGTAAATGCCCTGAAAGATTACGGGCACAATTTCGGTATGGCGTTTCAGGTAATCGATGATGTCCTGGATTTTACTGGCACGCGAAGATGAACTGGGAAAGCCTGTTGGATCAGATCTGATTGAAGGCGCAATAACATCTGCCCGCAATCCTCTTTGTCGAATCGAACCCGGATGGTAAGTATCTCAAGGACATAGTCGAAAATAAAGATACCAAGAAAATAGCGCTTGTCGTCGAGAAGATCAAGAACTCGCCGATTATTGACAGGTGTCTGGCAATAGCATCTGAATTCTGTTCTAAAGCCCGCAAATCGCTGGAGAAACTACCTGATAACAACACCCGAAAGGCATTAATCGATCTGGCTACATATATTATCCAGCGCAGAAAATAAACTGCTTGCCAAGTCAAACACGGAAAGCTACCATATTGAAGCGAAATCTGTATATTCTTGGCAGGATCAAGCTTCGACTGGTATTCGAAGAGCAATTAGGTACAAATGGTTTAAGAAGCTGGTGCCGTTTCCAATTCACTGGAAGGCAGAGAGCCTGTTTCATCAATTCCTCAAATCCAACGTCATCAATAGTCTCTACAGCAATAAGCCGATCAGCGATTAGTTTTAACCGTCTGCTTTGTTTTCCAACAATATCTTCCTGGCGGTCTCATGCGCCCGTTGGATAATCGCATTAACCTCCTGGTCAATTTGCAGGGCTATTCTCTCGCTATAGTTCCGCTGTTCATGTATTTCTTTGCCCAGAAATACCATTTCCTCCCGTTTGCCATAGGTACGCGGCCCGAGTTTATCGCTCATGCCGTATTCGGTTACCATTTGGCGCGCCATATTGGTCGCTTTTTCAAGGTCATTCTGAGCACCTGTGCTTATCTCTCCTATGGCAATCTCTTCAGCGGTCCGTACCGCCAAGCATCACTGCCAGCAAATCTTCAAATTGGGATCGTGTGTAGTTCCTGTCGATCTTCGTCGGCAACAATTTCGTCCAACCCTCCCATTCCTCTTGCCACAATAGAAATCTTGTGCACCGGGTCGCATTGGGAAGCATCTTTGCAACCAGTGCATGTCCCGCCTCATGGTAAGCGGTATTCTCCTTTTCCTTCTGACTTATTATCCGCCCTTTCCTTTCGGGACCGGCAATTACGCGATCGATAGAATCTTCCAACTCTTTGGTGCCTATTTCCTTAAGGTTACGCCTGGCAGCCAGGATTGCTGCCTCATTTATCAAATTTGCTAAATCAGCTCCGCTGAACCCTGCAGTTTGCTTTGCGATGACCTCAAGGTTAGACTCTTTAGCCAGAGGTTTTCCTTTGGCATGCACGTTGAGTATTGCTTTGCGGCCACTTATATCCGGTAATACTAATTATCACATTACGGTCAAACCTTCCCGGCCTCAACAAGAGCCGGATCCAATATGTCAGGACGGTTTGTCGCAGCAAGGACGATAATGTTCGTGTTAGTGTCAAAACCATCCATTTCCACCAGTATCTGATTTAGATGTCTGCTCGCGTTCATCATGGCCTCCTCCCAAACCCGCTCCACGATGTCTGCCTACAGCATCAATCTCGTCGACAAATACGATGCATGGGGTATTGCGTTTAGCCTGGTCGAAAAGGTCTCTGACTCTTGAAGCACCCACACCAACAAACATCTCTACAAATTCACTACCGCTTATCGAGTAAAATGGGACTCCCGCTTCACCAGCAACTGCTTTGGCAATCAAGGTTTTACCGCAACCGGGAGGGCCTACCAGTAGTACCCCTCTGGGTATACGGGCACCAAGTGCCTGGAATTTCTGAGGAGATTTAAGGAATTCCACAACCTCCTGGAGCTCTCCTTTGGCTTCGTCGACTCCTGCGACATCCTCGAAGGTAACCGTCGGCTTATTTCCACTGGCTAATCTTGCCCGGCTTCGGCCAAAATTAAAGGCCTGCGTGTTTGCACCACGGGCAGAGCGAAAAAGAAAAATAAGCAGAGCACCAAATAAAATAAGCGGCAGCACACCGATAAGTATTCCACCCCAATCCATGCCACCGGATTTGACATCAAGACTTATTTTCCCGTTTTCAAGGTTTACATTTGCATCTTTGAGGGCATCCATCAGTTCCTTGGTACTGCCGACGAAAGATGTCTTGACAGTTTCCTTATCTCTCAACACGCCTACAAGGACATTTCCTTGCTGACGAATTGTATCAATCTCACCAATGTTAGCCCTCCTGGTGAAGTCATAGAAACCGACCTCTTCCGGGCCTTTGGATGACGAAAAAAAGTTAAAAGTCAAAGCCACTATGGCCATTAAGACAACCAGATAAAATAAACTACCTTGCCACCATCGTTTCATACTACATATTTTCCTTTGAATCTAAATTATAGCAGAAATTCGTGTATTCGTGAAAAATAACCGACTATATTCATAACTAAGAATGAAAATTGTCTCTCTATATTCACCAATTAAACACCAATTTAACCCACCAAAATACAATCAATTTACTTGTAAAAAAGCTATAAATTCACTATAATCTGTCAATAGACAGACCGGCAGGGAGAATTAGTTCTGGAATCAATAGAAATTGCACATAAAGTAGTAGAAGCCGCTTCCGATAAACAAGCTGAAAATATCATTATGCTTGATGTTAAAAAAGTATGTTCCTTCGCCGATTATTTTGTTATATGTACTGCTAATAGTGACCGCCAAACCGAAGCAATTCGTGAAGAAATAAATAAATCACTTAAACTGGCGGGGTCGGCTCCATTTCGCACGGAAGGCACGGCCGATTCAGGATGGATCCTCCTGGATTTCGGCGGGGTCATTGCACACGTATTTTCTCCTGAAAAACGCAATTACTATAAACTTGATGAACTATGGAGCGCCGCCCCTCCGGTAATCAGGATCCAGTAACCCAACTGTCTATATTCCTGGTATATTTAAAAATCTCTTCCGGCGAAAAAAATATTCCTATTTCTTTTAGCTGCATTTTCTGGAGAATCTGATCCATGGACAAGGTTATACTGGAGATCTATCGCAAAATCACCTCTTATCGTGCCTGGTGATGCCTTTGCCGAATTAGTCACACCCATAGTCTGCCTTACTACTTCGACGGCATTTTTGCCTTCAAAAACGGCTGCAACAATAGGGCACGCTGTGATAAACCTCACCAAATCATTAAAGAATGGTTTCTCCCGGTGAACAGCGTAATGAAGTTCAGCAAGGCTTTTATCCATATGAAGCATTTTTAGGGCAATAATCCTGAGTCCACGCCGTTCAAGACGTTCAATAATAGTTCCTGCTAATCCTCTCTGAATAGCATCCGGTTTCACAAGTACCAAAGTTTTTTCCATTACTGCTCCTCACTCAATAACATTTCCCGAATATAATAAGTAATAATAAGTTACTTGACTTTGCGCAAGGTAATCGGCGGCGGACGTAAGTATAGTGGTTGCATGTTTGCTACATTATCCTGTATACCAGCCTTCAAACGTTGCAGTCCCAACATTATAATAAAGCTTGAACGGCGTAACCGGTTTACCGCTGAAGGTATTATAGCTTTTTCACCCAATTTCATCCGCAATTGTTCCATAATTGCTTGGGAAATTTCACCGCAAAAAACTGTTTCCTTCTTTATTTTGCCGCATAAATCGTCAACCGTGGTTAAATGCTCTGCCTCCAGGCACCGCCACTCCATCCGTTTCTGTTGATAAAAAGCAGTCGCAATGTCGCTGCGACCAGCATTTTGAATAGGACAAAGTAATAATTCCGTAAAAGCAAAAGGATAAGCAGCTATTTCCAATGTACTAATTCCTACCAATGGGATATTTAAAGTAAAAGCGATCCCTTTTGCTACACTAATACCTACTCTAAGGCCGTTAAAGCTACCCGGCCCTTTGGCTACAAAAACCGCCCCCAGAGCTTTCTTATCCACCTTTGCCAGTTTTAGAAGACGAGCAATATTTGGCACTAACTCAACTGTATGATTCTGCCCCAGAGACCAGGACAGCTCTGCCAATATATTTCCCCTGTCAGCCAGTGCAATGCTGGCAAAGGTACTTGAGGTATCCAGTGCTAGTTCCATGTCTTCAACTTCGGTTCAAGAGATTTTATCAGCGCGCAAATAACGCTTGCCACTGGGTTCCAATTTAAGGGAACGGTCGGTAAGCGAAAGATAATCTAAAGTTATATGCAAATTCTCTGGTGGGAGTAAATCAATTCCCTTTTCCGCCCACTCAATAACGCAAAGACCAGTTGAATTTAGATATTCTTCCAGATAGAGGTTCTCGATCTCTTTAATATGTTCAAGCCTGTACAAATCTATATGATACAAAGGTAACCTTCCATGATATTCCCTGATTAATACAAATGAGGGACTAAAAGCATACTCGTTAACGTCCAATCCCCAGGCAATACCCTGTGTCAGTGAAGTTTTACCGCTCCCAAGATTACCGCTAAGAAGAAAAACATCCCCTTCACAGGCCAATTCACCGAGGTATCTTCCCAGTTTTTGTGTCTGTTCGGTGCTCTGAGATTTTAATTTTATACTATTATCTGGCATCGCTCACGCTTTCGATTTGAAATGCTCCCAACCTGTGTATGACAATGGAACAACATTTCCACCGTTATCAACCAATGTCACCCTTTGTTTGAGATCATCAACTATTTCACCGATGGTAGTAACAGGACAATCCAAAGCTTGTTTTACATCTTTTAATGATAGAGTCAGGGGCTGTAAACAATAACTCATAATCTTCACCGCCGGTTAATACCATTTGCAAAAAGTCTTTTTTAAAATTAGTCCTTATCAAGGGATGAATGGGAAGGAGATCCAGGTTTATCCTGGCACTTGTATCGCTTTTATCGCATATGTGGGACAAGTCAGCCACCAATCCGTCACTGATATCAATAGCAGATTTAACTCCACATTGCAATATAGTTTGCCCTTCATTGATTCTGGGAACGGGCTTTAGATGAGCCTTCTTGAAAAATAGCTGATGCTTCTGTATCAAATTGAAGTTTGTGCTTGAGCATTTGCAGCCCGGCTGCTGATAACCCTGTGTACCCCGTAATAGCTATTTTATCGCCAACTTTGGCAGCAGAGCGAGTTAACATATCTTTGTTTTTCAACGTGCCCATGACTGTGATACTGATCATTACCGTATTCGCTGACGAAATATTTCCTCCTGCTATGGCTACTCCAAATTGGTTGCTGATTTCCATCATCCCTCTATATAAGTTGGACACAGATTCAACTTCAATCTCACCCGGCAAAGCCAGAGATACAAGGACGTAACTCGGGATCCCTCCCATAGCTGCAATATCGCTCAGGTTTACCGCGATAGCTTTCCATCCAAGCTCATCCCATGTAGAAGTGTTTAGATCAAAATGTATCCCTTGAATTAAGCAATCCGTTGTTGCCAGATGGAAACAGGCATCGTTCTCCCATACAGCAGCGTCATCGCCAATTCCAATGAGCAGATTTTGCCACGCTGCGTCTCGTGGATTTTTGTTCTTTTCAATAATTTCCTGGAGAACCCGTAGTAATCCAAACTCACCTATATCAGAAACTTTCACGGCTGGATTATAGCATAGGCTGTAATACTCAAGGTAAACTAAAATAGTAGTGAGAACCCTCAACCCTTGTATATAGCAAATACAAGTTATATAATGCCTATAAGAAAGAAAAAGGGGTGATACTATGCAACAGATGGTTAACTGCCCTAGTTGTTCCTCGCCGATGACAGTGGGTCAGAAATTTTGCGGAGTGTGCGGGCTTAACGTTGCAGCCATGGCACAACAAAAGCCAAATGCATGTCCTACCTGCAGTACCCCGATCTCCCCGGGGCAGCTATTTTGCGGGGTATGTGGAACAAACCTGGCGAGCCTTAACCAGCAACAACCCCCAATGGCTCAGCAAGCTCAGAATGCAGCGAATATATCCAGAGGAGCGCCGTCTATGGCTGCAACTGGAGTTGCGTCAGCAGCGAATGCGACTTCAACCTCCAAAAAAGGCCCGACAACCCCAGAGATATGGTATTTTAAGCACTGCCGCTACGCTTTTCCAGATATTTGGCTGGATCGTATTGATATTTGGAATAGTATTCTCAATTTTTATAGCTATATGGCCGCTTATGGGTGGAGAAGTTAAATCGCTTATACCGGGAATAACCTTCGATACTCTCACGGTTATAGGGATGGCTTTCTGTGGAATTATTATTTCTCTGCTCTATGGCTTTGGCATGCTGGCTTTTGCAGAAATTTGTTATGCAGCCATTGATTTTAGGAAGAGCCTGGCAGAACCCAAGTAAGGGCCTATATTCTTCGTTAACATATCATAAAGCCATTATTGCTTATCCAGAACTTTTTGATTACGTTATAAGCTCTGGAAATATCAAATTTTTCGAATCGTGATCAAATAAAATATGTCCCTCCTTTTTGCAAGTTATGTTAAAATAGGCAGATTTCGAACCTAAATTTGCAGGAGACCTACCTTGTCGAAGAAAAAGAAGACCCACAAGGCAAAAAACTTTCACTCCAAGCACCAGCAGGCTAAATCAGGAAGAAAATGGACTGCTAAAAATTACTTGTTCTTAATTGGTATCGTTATTATAGTAATTGCTGCAGGTTATTTCGGACTTCAATACCTTACCGGTAAAGGTACCGATGCTTCAGCCAAGCCTACAACAACAGGTTCTATTCCAAATCAGCCGGCAGCAAGTACTAAAGACGGCAAAATTATGGAATGGTCAAGTCCACCGCCAATGAGCATCAATCAAAATAAAGAATACATGGCAACAATAAAAACGAACTTCGGGGATATTTCAGTTCGACTTTTCCCGAAAGAAGCGCCCATTACAGTAAACAACTTCGTTTTCCTGGCTAACCAGGGCTTTTACGACAACCTGAAGTTTCACCGGATTATGAAAGACTTTGTTATACAGACTGGGGATCCGCGGGGCAACGGTACAGGAGGTCCGGGATACAAATTTGTCGATGAAAAAATAACCCGGGATTATGTTAAAGGAACACTTGCTATGGCTAACTCGGGTCCAAATACAAATGGAAGTCAATTCTTCATCACTCTGGCTGATTTGACTAAACAACTTCCTAAAAACTACACAATCTTTGGCGAGGTAAGTAGTGGACAGGATGTTATTCAGAAGATAGGGAATGTACCCGTCAAAGCGTCTTTTACCGGCGAGGTTTCTGTTCCAACCGTAGACGTGTTAATGGTTGGAGTCACGATTAGTGAGAAATAGTCGGTTCAAGGACTATTCTATATCCCAATCCCTGTAACCTTGCTGAATCACCGCCAGGTATTCAGGAGATATTTTCGTTTCGGGAAATTGAATTTTCTTGATATAAGTGACAGCTTCTGCTTGATCTCCATCATCAGTCCAGACAATCACATTCATATGATCGTAAGTTGTGGGATAATCTTCATATTTATCCAGCTTTTTTAAGTCGCTTTCCGATAGTTCATAGCAAGCACCTTTCACTTTCTCTCCTCGAAAAGGTTTGATGCTGGCTGTACCACCTTTCCATTGTCGGGACCATCCATTAAATATTAACTTGTAGTTAGGCAAAACAGCGCTGAATTTTGGCTTACCGCCGGGACATCTTTCCGCCATTTGTTTTTTACTAAGATTGGAACCATAGGCAAAATAGTACATTGACTTCTCCCCTTTTATATTAATCTGCTAATCGAAATTGTACATCACTTTCGATAATTTTTTTACAAGAGGTACCCAGATAATTATTTAACAAAAATATCGTTAAAATGATATAGTTTACGAAATGCGATATGCAATCCTGGGAGATATACATAGTAATCTGGCGGCTCTTACAGCTGTTCTCGAGGATTTAAACAAAAGAGGTGGATTTGATAAAATTTGGTGCCTGGGAGACATCGTAGGTTATGGGCCTGAACCCCATGAATGCATCGAACTTTTAAAGCAATTCAATCATCTCTGTGTCGCTGGCAATCATGATTGGGCAGCTATAGGCAATATCGACACAAACGATTTTAACGAAGATGCCGCTCTGGCCAATAACTGGACAAGCAATCAGCTAATCCCTTCCGACAAAGACTATATCAAATCACTGGAGTTGATCGTTGTCGAGGGCGATTTTACACTTGTCCATGGAAGTCCCAGGGAACCTATCTGGGAATATTTGATCTCAACTAAGATAGCCCAGGACAATCTTAAATTTTTTGAAACACGTATCTGCTTGGTAGGGCATTCCCATATCCCGTTGGTCTTCGATATTTTTAGATGATAAGGCAGATTTGCAAGAGCTTGGCGACGAAGTTTCAATACTGGGGACAAACATCGTTTAATCCTTAATCCAGGGAGTGTAGGACAACCTCGAGACAGTGACCCGCGCGCCAGCTATGCGATTTACGACAGCGAATCAAAGACCATATATCATTATCGAGTCGATTATGATATAAAAGCTACACAGGGGAAAATGACCGAGTTGGGTTTGCCCGAATTTCTTATCCAGCGTCTCGGCAACGGTTTATAGCTTGAAACCAGTGAAGCTCCGTAGTAATATTTATCTGGGTCGTGCTAGACGGGGAACCAGCGGTGCCCTGTACCCGAAATCCGCTATAGCGGGGTTGAATTCCGGTTCGAGGTTTTACTTCCTGGGACTGTTTTAATTAAGTGGTGTTGAAGGTTGGGTCTTGCGCGGCAGAGGGCTATGAACCCCGTCAGGTCCGGAAGGAAGCAGCGGTAAATAGTAAACTCTGGGTGCCACAAGGTTACCTGGTCGGAGCTGGCTGGTTGGAGTAAGCTGAGAAGGAAAATCGAGAGACTGGTGCACGGCCCATATTTCACTACGAAAACCTGTGATAGCACCTCTGAGAGAAGCCGATAAAAACAAAGTATGCCTAAGATAAGAAGTTCGCCATCGTCTGAAATCAAGAAATCGCTCCGCCAGTCCGGCCTCAAAGCGAAAAAATGGCTGGGACAAAATTTCCTGATCGATCAGTCGGTCTTAGATATTATTGTTTCAGCAGCTGATCTTACATCAACGGATTTTGTTATCGAGGTAGGACCAGGACTCGGCATACTGACTTCAGAGTTGGCAAAAAAAGCCGGCAACATTGTCGCCGTTGAGCTGGATACGAAACTAAGTCTTCAACTTAAACACAAACTGTCGTTCAAACCCCAACGTGACTATTGTCAATGCAGATATACTTGAGGTTAATATTTCTGATTTAGTTGGTGATAAACAAGCATATAAAGTGGTCGCCAACATACCTTATTATATTACTTCGCCTATTCTCCATTACTTTGTGGAAGCGCCTCTAAAACCATCCTTGATGGTAGTTATGATGCAAAAAGAAGTCGGCGAAGCGATCGTAGCCGAACCCGGGAAATTATCCATGCTCGCAATTAGCATGCAAGTATTCAGTAAACCGAGAATAATTTCATACGTATCTTCACAGAGCTTCTATCCACAGCCCAAAGTGGAGTCAGTCATTGTCCGTTTTGACATTCTTCCAGAACCATCAGTCAAAGTCAATGATATTAACCTCTTTTTGTCATTTGTTAAATGCGGCTTCAAGTCACCCAGAAAACAACTGCGTAATTCTCTGGCTCGAGGACTGGAGAGGGAACCGGCTGAAATCGCTACATTATTGGATAGCGCAAGTATTGAATCACAGCGCCGTCCTGAAACGCTTACCCTCACAGAATGGCAAAGGCTATATGAATTGCAGTATCATCAGGGATAGTAACAATCACCATGATAAAAGCAGCAGCACCTGCAAAACTTAATCTTGTACTGGAAGTCCTGGGCAAACGCAGTGACGGTTACCATGAAATCCGAAGCCTGATTCAGACTATCAATCTATACGATATCCTTTCATTTGAGCCATGCGACCGAGATTTCCCTGGAATGTTCCGAACCTGCTTTACAGATTCCTGATAATCTGATAATTCGTGCCGCTGAGTTGCTCAAGAAAACATATAATTTCAAATCTGGAGTAAAAATAAGTCTCAAAAAACAAATCCCCTGGAGCGCCGGACTCGGTGGGGGCAGCAGTGATGCCGCTGCCACACTATTAGCTCTCAATAAATTATGGAACATTGCAACTTGAGACCATAGATTTAGTAAACCTGGCAATTCAACTGGGATCAGATATTCCTTTTTTTTTATATGGGAATGCAGCGATAATAGAAGGTAAAGGAGAAAAGGTTACGCCGTTACCGGCATTATCGCCAAACTGGTTTTTGATATTAATGCCGCCGTTGACAGTACCGGATAAAACTAAACAGGCATACTTGCGCCTGAACGCCCGGTATTACACGGATGGTACGTTCTGCCGCCGAGCAATGGAAACGTGGTCGGAAAGCGATAAAATCGACCCCTCTTCACTATTTAACGTTTTTGACCGCGTTGCTTTTGAAATATATCCGGTGCTAAAGCCCTACTGGGAAAGTTTGGAAAAGGTCGGGGTAGCCAATATCCATTTAGCAGGCTCAGGACCTGCGCTGTTTGCTCCTGTTAAAGACGAAAAACATGGCAATGAATTGTGCCATCGCCTGAAAGAGTTCGGCCTTACCGGGTATACAGTATCCACTCACCTGGATTCCATGTTTAATTAAACCTGGCACACGATTCTTTATCAATAAAAAGGCAGACTGTACATGGGTCTGACTAAACGTGTTTAGACCGCTTTCTCAGCAAGTTAAGTACCAATCTCTCCTCATCCGCCTTTGTTCTAACCTCTCCATCCAGTTTTGCTTTACGCAGTGAATTCAACATCTTACCCAATTCAGGCCCCGAAAATACTCCGATTTGCTTCAAATATTCCCCATTGAGTATCGGCTTGATATTCCGAAGTTTGGTCAAATACAACCGAATTCTTTTTTTTATGATATCTGATTGTGCCGCCAGCATATTGGCTTCAACAGCCGGAATAGGGTACTGATGAAGCATCTGATATACATCGCTGGATTTTAGCGCGCGCTCCTCCAGGAAATTGAGTTTGTTTTTTAGCACCAATGTCTGGCGCATGGCTTCTGCCAAGGTTTTAGAAAAGTTAAGCCGGCCTAAAAATTCATCATTTTGATTTCGAGTCAAGCGGTAGATCAGCAAATTTAAATAAAGCGGAATAAGTGAACTTCGCTTTTGTACAAGTCTTGCTTTCTTAAATTTCTCGGTCAGCCATTCATCACCTGAAAGAGAACAATGCAGTTCCTTTAATACGCCGAATTGCCCGGCTCGAATTAAAACCCGCTCGGGAAATTCCTCCATCAACGTCAGCATAAGCTCATGCCTGAGACGGTCGCCGCTAATGGTTTTAAGCATGCCAATATTTCGTTCCAGAAGTTTAGCAGTGTGCGATTCTAAGGAAAAACCTAATCTTTGTTCGTAACGAAATGCCCGGAAAATCCTGGTGGCATCGTCCCGAAAGCTGTTAACGTGCAAAACACGAATAAGACAATTCTTAATATCGTCCTGACCGTTGTAAATATCAATAAGCTCACCAAACCTTTTTGGGTTAAGAAAAAGTGCCATAGCATTAATGGAGAAATCCCTGCGAAACAGATCTTCGGCAATGCTGCCCGGTTGGACATCGGGCAAGGCACCGGGACACTTATATGTTTCCCGCCGAGCAGTAGCTAAATCAAGACTAAAGTCAGTAAAATTGAGTTTAGCAGTCACAAAACGAGGATGAACTACCAGGGACACCCCACAGCTTTTTGCCAGTTTCTGTGCCAGTTCAATGGCATCACCCTCAACAACTAAATCAAAATCAAGGTTCACACGCCCCAGAAAAATGTCGCGAACAACTCCACCAACAAGATATATCTTCTGTCCCGATTTCTCAGCCTGGCCGCCAGCTTTCCTCAGAAGTTCTAAAATCGGTTGTGGGAAATATGACTCTAATCGTGAAGCTAAAGTTTTCGTCATAATAATGTTTCCGTTTTCGCTTATTAGGTACTCCCCAAATTATAGCTAATTCCAATAAATATAGCTGCATTCCTCATAGTGGTTATTTCTTTTTTAAGCCTTGCAACTTCTTTTGAACCGGTCCACTCGTCAACTCCCTAATAGCATCAGCTGCAATCCACCGGGCACTGTTTGAATCCATTTTTTGGATTTCTTGGGCAGTGACAATAGATTTACTATTTAAACGCTTACTCCGCTTTCCAATTTGTCTCAATGCCCAGTTGACTGCCTTTTTGACATAGTTTCGTTCATCTGAGGCCCCGCGCTTTATTAACTCAAAGAATGCTTCGAATCGGTCATCAACTGCCTTTTTATCGCTGACGGCCAACCGCGCCATGAGAACAAATCCAGCCCTCTTAATGAACTCCTCGTCTCTGGAGCTCCATTCAGCTGCCTTTTCATAGGCAAATCCGGTATCTTCAAAAAGGTTCATGCAACATTGGTCGCAAACATCCCAGGAGTCGAAATCTCTGACCCAAGCCTCCATCTGCCCTTCGTTTACTTTCTTTGGGTCGTCGATCATACTCGCCAATATCCGCGCCTCATGTATACCTGATGCCCAAAGGAGTTGAGCCATAGTGTGGTTGACTCCGATGTCCTTTGCCATCTTCCTTAGATTGGGAATAGAGACTCCGTATGTGTTGTGCGGATTAATACCGTACCGCGCCATACCTTCCACCGCTTTCGGATTTGATAAAGCTTTGAGTCTTTCCATAGTTTCGGGGTAATTCATTTTCCCATCATGTCCTGTTTTTTATATCATAAGCCCAAAATTCCAAACCCACCCTTAATTATAGTACCACCACACTAATTATGGGTTAAAGCAAATACTGTCTTATTGCAACTAGTTGCAATAAGAAAGCAGTTTAGATATACTTGTTTATCGCTATCAATTAAAGGGGATTCATGAGAATACTTAATTTCTCAACCAGATTATTTCTATTGTTAAGCCTTTTAGCCACAATTTTGGCAGGCTGTTCGGGAGCTAATGCTTCTAAATTAAAAGTAGTTACCAGCACATCTTTGCTGGCATATATCGCCCAACAGGTCGGTGGAGAGAGAGTGGATGTAACGAACCTTATTCCGGCAACACAGCACCCCGGCGACTTTAATGCCACACCCGGCGATATCGAAAGGCTGGCCAGTGCGAAACTTTTTCTCCTGATGGGCGCCCCGGGAGAGGTTTGGGCTGATAAACTTATTACTTCTGCCAACAATCCCAATCTTACCGTAATCAAGGCTAATATAATAAGTGCAAACCTGACACCATCTTTACAACTGGCAGCAACAGATAAGGTTTTGAGTGCATTAATCCAGGTTGATAGCAAAAATACGTCATCATACCAAAAATCAGGTGATGAATATAAGCGAAGGATTGCAGCTAAAGAAACCGAAATCAAAGCCATTTTGTCAAAAGCCAATGCCTCACAAACAAATGCCATTGCCTCCGCGATGCAGGCAGATTTCTTAAAATGGGCTGGGATTAACGTTATTGCCACCTATACCGACCCGAAATCGCTCACCCCTCAGGTAGTTAAGGGATTAGTCGATCAAGGCAAAACGGCAAGGGTAACCCTTATTGTCGATAATGTCCACAACGGCAAGGATGCCGGCAAAGCCATAGCCGAGGAACTCGGTGCAAAACAGATCAACCTTTCTAACTTCCCTGGTGGGCTTGATAATACTGAGACCTGGGAAAAAGCAATCGACAAAAACATCGAACTAATAGTGGGGGCTATAGCCAGGTAACAAGTTTTTCAGAGTTGGTAAAACAGATGGAACAAACGGTAATAGAAATCCAGGATGCAGTGGTTTCCTATAGAGAGGACGTAGCGTTTCGAGGTGTCTCACTCAAGGTAACTCGAGGAGAATTCGTGGGCATAATCGGCCCCAATGGCGCAGGCAAAACTACGCTGCTCACGACTATAAATGGTACGGGCAAATTAACAAGTGGACGGGTATGCGTATTGGGCCATTATTTGACACCGGGAAATGGCCATTACATCCGGAAGAAGGTCGGCTACGTGGCCCAAGCGCAAAATATTGACCCCCGCTTACCGGTAAGTGTTCGCGATGCGGTAATGATAGGACGATATGGACTCCTGGGACTTTTCAAGAGACCCGGGAAGAATGATTGGACCATCGTAGACCAGGTTCTAGAGCTTGTAGGAATGAGCCGTCTGGCCGATCGGCCGATCGGTCATCTATCAGGTGGTGAACAACAAAAAGTAGCTATTGCCCGTTGTTTGGCCCAGGAACCGGAAATATTTTTACTCGATGAGCCAACCGTATCTCTCGATTGGAAAGCACAAGCTGATATACTGCAACTGGTCAAACTGATTCATAATTCTCGACACCTTACAACCATATTTGTCACTCACGACCTCAGCGCTTTACCCACCGCATGCAATCGAGTTGTCCTCATGAAAGAAGGCATTATCTGGGGGCAGGGTACGCCAGAAGCAATGCTCACAGACATCAATCTTAGCAAGGTATATGACGTGCCGATTGATGAGGTAAAAAGCCGCCGGCGAGAAAACATAGCCGCTTAGTTCAAAGGAAATCAATGGATATACCTATTATCGGGTACCAGTTTATGCAAAATGCCATCCTTTCCGCATTTCTAGGCGGTTTAGCTTGCTCGGTTATAGGCGTTTTCGTGGTCCTTCTCCATATGCCTTTTATCGGCGTATGTATGTCTCATGCCGCCTTTGCCGGAGCCCTTCTCGGAATCTGGTTAGGCTTTGAGCCGCTCATCGGCGCCTTTGGTTTTAGTTTACTTGCAGCAGCCGTGGTTGGACCTCTTGCTGACCGTGGAGAGCTTAATCCTGAAACCTCAGTCGGAGTTATTTTCTCTTTGATGCTGGGACTGGCCTTTCTATTTATTGGACTGATGCCTACAACAAAATCAACGGCACTCGATTTGCTCTGGGGGAATATTCTGACCACGACCGGTGGTGATATCGTCATTCTGGGAATTGTGGCTGCAGTCGTAATTACCATCGTTACCGTTTTTTACAAAGAAATTCAGGCGACAATTTTTAATCGTAACATAGCTCTCTCGGTAGGTATACCCGCCACACTCATTTTATATGGCTTACTGTTTTTAACGGGAGCAACTATTGCAGCCTCACTTCGCTCTATAGGCGGTCTGCTTATTTTCAGCCTGATTCTCAACCCTGCAGCAGCCGCTTATCAGCTCACCTACAGTATGAAACGCTTATTTATCCTTTCCGCAGTCTTTGGAGTTGTCTCCGGCTGGGCAGGGCTATTATTTTCCTACCTGCTCGATATCCCCAGCGGTGCCACAATAGTGATCGTTTCCTCAGTTATTTTTGGTTTGTCGAGCATCTTTTCGACTAAAAAGAAATTAAAAAACTGGCGAACCCAATCGCCTCTCGAGGTTAAAAATGCTTAGAACATTTTTTAACCAGAAAGCAAATGTCTGGGATGAAACAATAGCAGAAAAGGACCCTTTCAAGCTTAAAATGGCAGCTCAACGATTGGATATTAGAAGTAGCAACTCAATCCTTGATGTCGGCTCGGGAACCGGTATTCTCATTCCCTATCTATTGAATAAAATAGGAAAAGCAGGTCAACTGGTCGTGATGGACATTGCTGAAGAAATGTTACAAGTATCGAGGAGAAAGGGGTTCAATGGAAACATTGATTACCTCCATGCCGATATAACCACATTGCCTGTGGCCGAAAGTGTTTTTGATTCCGTTGTCTGCTATTCCAGTTTTCCTCACTTCCGCGACAAACGAAGGGCACTTACCGAGATATACCGTGTCTTAAAAGACGGAGGTAGTTTATATATTTGCCATACATCCAATCGTTCTACAATCAACAACATTCACGTGGCAATCGAGATTCTTAAGGATGACTTAATCCCTGACAACGAAGAAGTATATGACATGTTGTCAATGGCTGGATTCAATGGTATAAAGATAGAAGATAACAGCGATAGTTATTTTGCCAGCGGCCGAAAGGTCTGAGGAAGAGAACAAAGCTTACGCGCGCCGCTCTAAAACTTATCTTTGTATGGCTCTACTTTTGGCTGCTTCCACGTTTTCGTGTAGATTTTTTCCCGGTCGCCGACAGCTTCCTGGAAGGTTCCACCGACATCAGCGGCGATTTCCAATACCTTCTCGCCGGTATCAACAATTTTGTCTTTTATCATGTCCCTGATATCCCCACCCTGTTTAGGAGTAAAAATTAATCCCAGAGCTAGACCTGCAGCCATTCCAAGAATAAAACCTAGACCGAGTTCAATATCCCTATTTGTTCGTTGCATCGCCCTTTTCTCAACCCCCGACTATATATTACATTAACCGTTTTACTTTTAAAAGGCCGGCTGCCATACCACAACCATTGGTATCATTATGCTTTTATAGTGGCAATCCGATAACGAAGAATTTTAGTTTTGAACCAGTTTTTTGCCCAGATCAAATGCCTGGGACAAAGTTGAAGGATATTTATTGATGTCACCTTTTTTATCGATATCGCGAACCAGAAGTTCGTCCGTATATTGGACATCGATAGCTTTGAAAAAATACTTGATCACCAATATCGAACCATCGAATAATTGGCTACCTTTGGTAGCACCCACAGCGATAAAAGCACCTTTTCGTTCTGTATCCGAAATTTTTTGCTTTAGGATATATTTTCTGGCCCAGATTGCCTGGCAGCGATCAACAAGTGCCTTTAGCTGGCTGGTAATTCCATAGAAGAACATGGGAGAAGCAACAATCAACCTGTCTGCTTCAACTAGTTTTAGGTATACACTATCCATATCGTCATGTATGACGCAATTACCATCTTTAAGGCAGCCGTAATATTCTTTACAGGGTGATATTTTAAGCTTATCCACCACAATTTTTTCCACTTCATTGAGCTCAATTTTGGCACCCCTCAAAGCCTCATCAAGCAATAAATCAGTATTACCCTTTATTCGCGGGCTGCCCATAATTCCCAGTACTTTCATTTAATTGCCTCCACTAAGAAACATAAATGGCCCAGTGTTATTCTTAAATAGCCGAGTTCTGCTTCGTACTATTTCCAAAGCAGAAATATTTTACCAAATTATTTCTGACTCTTGCCTTGTAAATAGTCAATCAATGGCTGGGTAACCAATGGAATAAGATCACGAATCATATGAGGCATCAAGTTACCCATGACTTTAGGCATGAGTTCTGCCATTTGTTCGCTCATATAATCAGGCATGGGTATACGTTCTGCCACCCTTTCCAGCATGGTAGGCATCACTTTCGGCATCATCATTGGCAACATGATAGGGAATAATACGGGAAACAACGGCTTCATAATCTGTAAGCGCGCCGGGAATCTTACCCATGAGACTCATCATTTTACCCATACCCAAAGGCATTGCCATTATAAGCTCAGGCCACATGGTACTCATAAGAGTAGCAAATCCCTGAGGTGTCATCAATTCAATCATAGCTTCAAAAACTGCCCATTGCTTCTGCACTTCAGGATCAGGATCCGGAAACTTATATCCCAGAGCGGAAGCAGCAAAGCGGGCCAGGTCAACAATATCAACGGGAATCTTCTTCTTATCTTTGGTAACCCTGAATTGGAACTCACAACATGGACAGAGAGCAATTAGCTTTTGGGCGCCAGCATCGACTGCTTCGTCAAGTCTCACTTTGCCAACATCAGCAGCAACTGGGGGATCTTTTATCAAGGTAAGCACACTGCCGCAGCAATGACTCTGTTCCCTGTTATATTCCATTTCAACCAGCTCCACGCCGGGAATAGCTCTAATTACCTCTCGGGGAGCATCGTAAATACCGGAGACTCGACCCATATGGCACGAGTCATGCCAGGTTACTTTCGTCGGTTCTACGTTATTATGAGGAAAAGAAAATTCTTTGGTCTTGATTTTTTCCGCAACTACTTCGCTATAATGACGAACCTTGATATCGTAATCAATCCCATGCTTCTTTGCCCATTCAGGATATACATGCCGCCACATCATATCGCAGGCAGGGCAGGATGTAATAACCGTATCCGCACCTGCAGGTTTCACTGCTTCAATATTCTTTTTCATAGTCTCGGCAAATACATCCCACTTGCCAGCGACCAGCATGGGTGTACCGCAACAGCTCTCTTTTTTCCCCAGATAGGTAAAGTCAACTGCCAGCGGCATCCAGCAACCGGACGCTCGCCATGGCAATATCATGTTCCACATAGCTGGCAGTGCAACCGGCAAAATATGCAGCCCTGGCTTTATGAGTGGTTCCATGTTTCCGTTTAAAGTCTTCGGGAAACCATGCAGTCTATCCTTGCGATAGCCAGCCCAGATATCTCCCTCTTTTTGCAAAGCAGCTGTCATCATCTCAAACGGAGGAAACGTCATTCTCTTTTCATCCTGGATAAGGATGCCACGCAGCTTCATCCAGGAAGGTTCAATCGGCAAGTTCGCCGAGCAGCGGATATTGCACATTTCACATGTGGTGCAAGCCAGAAAGCATCAACCATATACTGATTCCATTTCTCACGTGCCTTCTAAATATTCTCTAAGCCAGTACCACCTGCCCCGTGGACTCTGACTTTCCCAGCCACGGCCGTAGAATTGATCGCACTCAGAAACACAATATCCGCATTGTGAACAACTATAGGCATACCAGGCCACATCTCCGGGAATATTTCGGACCGATTTGGTCGGTATCAACTCTCCAATTTTGGTGACCACACTATTGCCAAACGGACGAACAAGTGGTTCCAGGAAACCAGCAACGCTCATGAGTCCACCGAGGAATCCCTTTCCAATGACCTTGCCTGGATTAAAGATACCTTTCGGGTCTACCTTTCGTTTAAATGCTTTTAGTCGCCTCGCCCGCTCTTTCCCCAATACTTCTGCCGACCTGCCGGCAAAATAAATACCGGTTGCATACGGTCTGCCGCCGTATTTTTCAGCAACTTTCATAATAGTTATGGCAAGAGCAAATACGAAATTATAGCCAAATTTACGCTGGTCGCTGGGAATAAATCCCAGGATTACCACCTCCGGTTTACCGTTTAAACCATTTCTTATAATCAGGCCTTCTTTAACAATAGGTTGTCGTACCTTCTTCTCAATCTCAGCGAGGCTATCTCCAGTCTCAGGGCACAATAAACTCGGCGGGGACAAGGCTCGGCCCAAGCCGCTTCACCATCATTATCTTAAACCGTTTTTCCATTCATGCTGGGCAATGGATTCACTGAGAATCTCACCATGGCAAGACTTAACTATTTGGGGCAATCTTTCCATTACTGCTTTACTATCCATGGTTCTAAAAGCCAGAGTAGTGATATATACTTCGGGCAAGATAATCCTGTCTTCAACCATCTGCTGTCTATGTTCTGACAACGGTGATTTGTTCTTCATTTCTGCCATGCGAGGATTAATAAATAAGGCTGACCAGACAGGTAAATTCTGCTCAACAAGCAATTGCGAAAATTTTTGCAGTTTATATGCATCCGGAATGCCAACGGCAACGACTTTCAAATCCTCCAGAGGCATTATACGAATGGTAACCTCACTGATCAGGCCTGTGATGCCTTCGGCATCAGCTATCAGATCAAGCTCGGAACCGCTACGTCTTTGACCGCGCCATCAGGGAATACCACGCGAGCGCTGATTACATTGTCTTTAAACATGCCCGATTCGAAGGAACCAATTCCCGCACCACCATGAGCCAGCCATCCTCCGACAGTGGAACCCGGGATAGCTGGAGGGATATAACCGCAGAGTCAATCCTTGTTTGCCAAGCTCCCTGTCCAGTTTCTCCCAGATAACACCAGCCTGCACTGTAGCAGTACGGTCATCAGGATTAACCTTGATAACACGATTCATGCGATGGAAATCTACCACAACACCCTTCTTTACCGGCAAAACACCTCCGTAGCCGGAGGTTGCTTTACCCCGCGGGGTTAGCGGGATGTCATGTTTCACAGCCCACATAACCAGACTTAACCAGTTCATCCTCAGTCTCAGGTTGCACCACGACATCAGGAATTGTAGCTACCGATAAATGGCTTGTACCATCTTCGGTACCGCAGCAATATCATGACCATAGAGTTTACGTTCTGTCTTATCAAAGGATATAGCGGTGGCAAAATTCTTTTTAATTCTCTAACTGCTTTTTGTTCATATGATCAAACCCCCTGATCTTTTAACCTTTCAAGTTATCAACCTTTCAGCTCATTTCCTTATTTTTTTCAATCTGTTTTAACAGTATTTCATGCACCAGGTCACATGCATTACATATCCTGGGATCAGTCAGGCTGTAATAAACTGTGGTTCCACTTCGCCGCGGTGTCACTATCCCGCGATCCTTTAGAATCGCCAATTGTCGCGAAACAATCGCCTGGCCAATATTCAAGATTTGGACCAGTTCACCTACCGATTTCTCACCATTTCTCAATGCATCGAGAATAATCAGCCTTTTAGGGTCTGAAAAGGTTTTACATAAATTTGCTTTCAGCTTGTACAATTCGAGATTATATTCAGTCATTGACCACCACATACCTTAATATATGTGTTATTATATATATAAATATTGATATATTACGGGAAGAACCTTGATTTGTCAAATACTGATAATAAAAAAACAACTGCAACTAAAATAAGCTATACTGTTATTTGTTAATTGTATCTATCTCAAATGAAAAGGAGGACTTGTGGAAGATCGGGTAGCGATATTCATAGACGGAAGCAATTTATACCACGCCTTAAAAAGTAACTTTGGAAGAAATGATCTTTATTTTAGCGGGTTTATGGCTAAGCTGTGTGGATCCAGACCGTTGTTCAGGACCTATTACTACAACGTACTACAGGACCAAACCAAATGGCCCGAAACCCATAAAGAGCAACAGGATTTTCTGGAAGTGCTACGCAAGACGCCGTATTTAGAGGTTCGGTTGGGAAGAACCAAGGTCGCTCAGGGTATCCCTATTGAGAAAGGCGTAGACGTTATGTTAGCCACAGACCTTTTATATTTCGCCTGGAACAATTCATACGACGTCGCCATTTTGGTAAGTGGCGATTCTGACTTTGGCTATGCTCTCCAGGCGGTAAAAAATATGGGCAAACACGTTGAAGTAGCATATTTCGAGAACGCGGTATCCAAGGACTTGCTGGATATAGTTGATAATCAGCACCTCCTTGACCGTACTTATTTCAGCAGCCTATGGGCAGGAAAAGGTACATCAAACGTAGAAGAGTCGCCGTACATCCCAAGGGACTGCCCGTATCCTTCGCCTACTAAGATCCAGCCGGTTCCCAATAGAAACACTGAATTGAACCATGGTCCGCCTCCGCCACAGCCTAATAGCATTAATTTGGAATTATGAGCGGGGAATTCATACTGGAGAGCTTTGACTCTCTCTCGGGTGAGTGGGCAAATCTCGAGGCAAAATCACAAGCTGGCCACATCTTTTCATCCCTGGCATGGTCAAAAGTTTGGTGGCAGCATTTTGGCCTCGATAACACGATTAATCTCGGTTCTGTAAGAAGTCAGGGAAAGGTCATCGGAATAGCTCCCCTTGTGACAAAAGGAAACGAGGCATCCTTTATTGGAAGCGTTGATGTCTGCGATTATCTTGATTTCATTGTGGAACCGGGCAAGGAAAACCTTTTTTTCGAAATATTGTTGGAAAACCTGATACGGGCGGGCATCAAACGTTTAGACCTGGCACCTCTAAGGCCGGACTCGACAGTCCTTTTGCACTTAACAAAAATAGTACAGTACCAGAAATTCGAGGGTACCTTAAATAAAGAGGATGTATCCCTTGACCTATCCCTGCCGGCGACCTGGGAATCCTATCTTCAACTGCTTAACTCAAAACAAAGACACGAAATAAAGCGTAAAATAAGAAGGCTTGCTGAAATGGGTACGATCAATTTCCGGGCTAACCTCGATGCCAACCAGGAGGACATCAACCTTTTTCTCAAACTTTTTCAGCAAAGCCGTACGGATAAAGCCGCGTTTTTAACCCCGAAAATGGAGGCGTTTTTCAGGTCTCTTTTTGCGACCATGGCTCAAATGAAGTTGCTCAGGTTGAATTTCCTGGAACTAAATGGCAAACCAATTGCAGCTACGATTTGCCTGGATTATAAAGATAGCGTATATCTATATAATAGCGGTTATGACCCGGATTTCAGTTGGTTAAGTGCGGGTTTGATATCCAAAGCAATGTGTATTCAGGATAGTATTCAGAGAAATAGAAAGCGCTTTGATTTTCTCAAGGGGAATGAAGAATATAAATATCACCTGGGCGGCCAGGAATTTCCAGTATACAGGTATTCTGTGACATTGATAAAATAGTTTTGAGTGTAAATATTTTATGTCCAAACATCTCAATATAGCCATGCTCAGCCTCCACAGTTGTCCTCTGGGCAAACTCGGTGGAAGAGACACAGGTGGTATGAACGTCTACATACAGGAAATTGCCCGGGAATTGGGAAGGAGAGGCCATAAAGTAGACGTATTCACCCGATCTCATAAACCGGACCATACACAGCTCATGGAGATTGGAAACGGCGTCAGGCTTATTCATATAGAAACCGGAATTGATGAGGAAATCCCTAAGGTGGCCTTCTATTCCTATCTACAGAATTTCATGTGCGGAATAGAAAGTTTCAGAAGCTCTCAATCTATTCACTATGATGTGATTCACAGCCACTACTGGCTATCAGGATTAACCGGTAAACAACTGCAAATATGGTGGCATATTCCCCACATTATCATGTTCCATACGCTGGCCGCAGTAAAGAATTCGATCGGCCTGGGAATGGACGAACCGGAGCTTCGTGTTGAAAATGAAAGAGAACTTGTGCACACCTGCGATCGTATTATTGCCGCTACCAGCAGGGAAAAAAATGAATTGATCCGGCATTATGGAGCATCCGGTGGAGGAATCTCAGTGATTCCCTGCGGTGTCAATTTAAATCTATTTAAACCACAAGACAAGAATAGAGCACGGCTTGAATTGGGGCTGGACCACCAAAAAATCCTGCTCTACGTAGGCAGACTTGACCCCCTAAAAGGGCTGGAACAGCTTTTAGTAGCAATGAGCAAGATCATTACCCGGGACAAAATGAGATTAATAATCATCGGCGGCGATGAATACAGTCAGGACAGGATAAAAGATTTAGAAAAAATTGCAGCAGAATTGCATATAGAAAATAGTATAAGCTTTCTTGGTTCCGTCAATCAGGATAAACTGCCAATATTCTACAGTGCGGCGGATGTAAGTGTGATTCCTTCTTATTACGAAAGTTTCAGTCTGGTTGCCCTGGAATCGCTTGCCTGCGGTACCCCGGTTGTAACCACTGATGTTGGTGATTTAAGAAACATAATTCGTGAACCGGAAGCCGGATACGTCGTCAAAGATAATTCTCCCGATGTGCTGGCATCGAAGATTATGCGACTGCTGTCGCAACAAAATGATAAACCAGAAGTACCTGATAAAATACGAAACCTGATATCCGGTTATGGCTGGAACACATATCGCCGATATGATGCAGCTGGAATATAACAGCATGCTCAATAACTGATAGCTTTCAAATTTGTACAGCATTTTAAATCATGGAGGATTAGTAATAGTAATGAAAGACTTTTACGCAATGGTAATTGCGGCTCATCCCGATGACTCCGAATTCGGAATTGCCGGCACAGCAGTGAAATGGGCACGTGAAGGCAAAGAAATAGTATATGTAATCTGTACTAATGGAAACAAAGGCACCGATGACCCTGCAATTTTTCCTGCTAAACTCGCTGAAATTCGAGAACAGGAACAGCGCGCAGCAGCTAAAGTTGTGGGAGTAAACGAGGTCGTTTTTCTGCGACATGACGACCAAACATTGGAAGATACTCCGGAGTTCCGCAAAGAGCTCGTACGCGTCATTCGAACGTATAGACCACAGTTAGTAGCCAGCAGCGATCCTTACAGGCGTTATATATGGCACCGCGATCATCGCATTTGCGGGCAGGTAGTGCTTGATGCTATTTTCCCCTATGCCCGGGACAGGTTAGCTTATCCTGACTTACTTGAAGCTGGTCTGATGCCACATAAAGTACGAGAGGTACTGATGTGGGGTTCTGAACAGCCGGACTACTTCAGCGATATTACTGAAACCTATGATATAAAAATGGCAGCGCTCCGCTGCCATAAAAGCCAGGTCGGGAATCACCCTCCCGAATGGGAAAAATTTATTAGAGCCCGGTATGAAAATGCCGGCAAAGAGAAAGGCTATGCACTCGCAGAAGCCTTCCACAGGGTTGAGATATTATGGTAGTTAAACAACGCCTGTCATTCTGAGCGCAGCGAAGAATCCCATCAACATCGTCTTTTCATCATTTCGAGCGAAGTGTGGCAGTCCCGCCACATCGCCATTTAACACTTTAAGGTATTTTGGTACCCAGTGGTCCCCGGCATCCTTCGTCATCCCGACTTTAGTCGGGATTCCTCAGGAAGACAAACCAGGATTATTACAAGGGCACCTGTTTCTTTTTCAGCGTGGATATCAGTCTGTCGAGGGGTATTGCAGGCAAGGTAAGTGTACGCAGTTCGGCCCTGGCACTGAGGTGAATCGACAATTTGGCAGCGATCTCGTCGCTGGGTGCTTCAACAATGTTAACAAAATCATATTGGCCTAGAAGTGCGTATTGAGCAATGATTTTCACGCCCATGAATTCCACTTCTTTGTTCAGTTCCTTAATTCTCTCGGGAAAATCCTCTATGGTTTTTCTGCCTTCTTCAGTTAAATTCGTAAGCAACAGGTAAATTGCCATCGCTGCCTCCTCAAATCTTAATGATTTATATTATATACAACCCGTAGTGCTCAAATTGTAGAATGTATGGTAAACCCGAGTCGAGGCAATTGTCAATAACCCCGGAAATTAACCAACACATATAAACAACTATGGCGTTATCGAAAGTGCCTATCATTTAATTCAGTACCTTATCGATATGGTACAATAGGACTATGAAGAAAATAATCTGCCCTGGTTGCGGCTGGAGCAGCAGGGTAGTGTATTTATCCAGCAGAGAATCTTATCAATGCATGCATTGCGGTCAGATTTGGGAAAGAGGCAAAAAACTCATTAAAGAAAAATCGTACCGCTGCCCCAATTGCGGACATGAGTGGCAGGAAGAAGATATATTGATAAACGAAACCATTCAAACGGCAGAGGAAAAATCAACCACAGAAGATTGAGCTATTTGCTCTTCTTAGCTAATTCATCAAGCGCTATATTCAGCTTGAGAACGTTAACTTTAACAGCCCCAATACACCAAATTGAGGTTGTTCGACATATTTCTCAACCAGCGCTTTCACTTCAGCTTCTGTCAGATTGCGTGCTTTAGCAACACGGCCTACCTGAAGAAATGCACTTTCAGGACTGATATGAGGATCGAGCCCGCTTCCCGACGCCAGTACCAGGTCCGGTGGCACTGTTGCATCCGGGGCTAATCCGTTCTCTTTCCTGACTTCTTCGACTCTTGCTTTCACCTGTTCCATCAGCTTGGCGCTGGTCGGGCCGAGGTTGCTGCCACCCGACTCTTCGGTATCATAGTCCCGGGCAGAAGGCCGTCCGTGAAAATATCCCGGGCTGGTCGAATTCCTGTCCGATAAGCTCAGAGCCCACAAGCTTGCCATCCACATATAACAGACTTCCATTTGCCTGATAGGGAAAGGCCAGTTGCGCAATTCCGGTTATAACATACGTGTAAGCCACCTGAAGCACGCAAACCAGAACTATGAAGATCACTGATATTTTAATTACTTTGAGCATCTCTTTAACTATCCTATACCCAGCCGAACGCTGTTAAAATAAGATCGATTAGCTTGATGAAAATAAAAGGCGTCACCAATCCACCGATACCATAGATCAAAAGATTCTGGCGTAACAAAGCTTCTGTCGTTGCCGGTTTATAACTCACACCTCTGATGGCCAGCGGAATACATGCCGGGATGATCAGGGCATTGAAAATAATCGCCGATAGTATGGCACTGGTCGGAGTAGTCAGTTGCATAATATTCAGGACATTCAAACCGGGGAATTGAATAATAAATATCGCCGGGAAGATGGTGAAATATTTAGCGATGTCATTGGCGATGCTGAATGTGGTTAATGCACCCCTGGTCATCAACAACTGTTTACCGATTTCCACAATATCCAGCAATTTGGCCGGATTGGAGTCCAGATCAACCATGTTAGCCGCTTCCCGTGCCGCCTGAGTACCGGCATTCATGGCCACTGCCAGGTCCGCCTGCGCCAGGGCGGGTGCATCATTGGTGCCATCACCGATCATGGCCACCATATGGCCGTCCTTTTGATACTTTCGGATGACCTCCAGCTTGGCGCCGGGTGTTGCCTGGGCAATATAATCATCCAGGCCTGCCTCGGCGGCAATCGCCGCCGCCGTCAAAGGATTATCTCCGGTAATCATCACAAACCGGATTCCCAGTTTGCGCATGCTATTCAAACGGCTTTTAATGTCCGGTTTCACGATATCTTTCAAGCGGATTGCACCCAGTGCCTTAAAACCTTCGATAACTACCAGAGGAGTGCCGCCTTCCCTGGATATCTTGTCCACTGCCGTTTTAATATCCGCCGGTGTACTGCTGCGGTTGGCAAGGAGATATTCTGATATCGATTCGGCAGCACCTTTCCGGATGTCCCGGTTACCAATCTGTATGCCGCTCATGCGCGTTGTCGCACTGAACGGTACAAATACCGAACCTTCCGGGGCTTTCATATCCCTGCCCCGAATTCCCAGCACCTGTTTGCACAAGTCCACTATGCTGCGCCCTTCCGGGGTATCATCTGCAAGCGAAGACAGCATGGCTGCTTCAGCCAGTTGTTCATTCGTAACTCCCGGTGCCGGAATAAATTCTGTTGCCATCCTGTTTCCCAGAGTGATCGTCCCCGTTTTGTCCATCAGGACCAGGTCCACATTTCCTGAAGCTTCCACACCACGTCCGCTCAAAGCTACCACATTATTACGCAGCATGCGTTCCATACCGGCTATACCGATAGCAGGCAGAAGTCCGCCGATAGTCGTCGGCACAAGGCATACCAGCAATGCCATCAAAACCGGTATGGTTATACTCACTCCCAAAAAGTTGGCAAAGGGAATCAGGGTAATGCACCACCACAATAAATATCACCGTTAAGACCGATAAGCAAAAGCTCCAGCGCCCTTTCATTGGGAGTCTTCTGGCGCTTGGCATTTTCTACCATCGATATCATCTGGTCCAGGAAAGTCTCACCCGGATTTACTGTGATGCGGATTTTGATCTGTCCTGAGACCAGCTTTGTTCCTCCGGTAACACCGCAAATGCTGCCGCCGGGTTCGCGCACCACCGGTGCCGATTCGCCGGTCATAGCCGATTCGTCTATCAGCGCAACACCTTCGATAATATCTCCATCGCTGGGGATTATTTCACCTTCTTTTACAAGAACAATGTGGCCCTTGTGTAGCTTTGTAGCTGAGACCTGTTCAACGCTGCCATCATCCTTCAGCACATTTGCCATGGCATCGCTACGGGCCCGGCGCAGGCTTTCCGCCTGGGCACGTCCTCTGCCTTCAGCAAGAGCCTCGGAAAAGGTGGCGAATAGAACGGTAAACCAGAGCCATATGGAAATTTGGGCATCCAGGTAAGTGTTCCCGCCATTGAATATATCGAAAATTGTAATGACTGTGGTCACAACCGCGGTTATTTCCACTACGAACATGACCACATTGCGCCACAGAGTGAACGGATTCAGCTTCAGAAATGAATCTTTTACCGCCGGCCAAACGAGATCTGATTGCAATAAATTAGAAATTTTACCACGCATATTATTTCACTCTAGAACGTCTTTCCCGCCAGCATCTGGACCTGTTCAAGAATAGGACCCAGCGTCAATGCCGGGAAAAAGGTCAAAGCACTCAATATTATGATCACGAAAATAACTGTAATGATGAAAAGCGGGCTGGCTACAGGCAGAGAGGCGGCACTGACTGCAATCTTACCTTTCCGGGCAATAGACCCTGCAATTAACAGTCCCACAATCAGGCAGGAGAATTTTCCTGTGGCCATGGCAACAATGGTCATCAGATTATAAAAGGGAGTATTTGTAGCCAACCCTGCCATGGTTGAGCCGTTGTTGATACTTGTCGAAGTAAAAGATGTACAGAATCTCGGTGAACC
Organism: uncultured Chloroflexia bacterium; assembly: GCA_963784375.1. GTDB lineage: Bacteria > Chloroflexota > Dehalococcoidia > GIF9 > UBA5629 > JBBIPA01. Next base: position 219,337 of record CAWAQY010000001.1, read on the forward strand.
CATGGGGCCCATTATTACCCAGCGATGCCAGAGCTGCCGGGGTGAGAAGAGCAATCGCAGTAAATCCTACCGAGGTAAATGAACCCGCTAAGAACGATATACAGGCCAGGACTACTTCCCTGAGGTCGAGCTTCTTGTCTATCAACTCAGGCGTACGCCCGGTCATCAGCCCAGCCAGGAACATGCTCACAATAAAATAGTGCATCATGTTTAAAGAGCCCGTTCCAATGCATCCGAATATCGGCGCTCCGATTGCCAGGTTCATAATGATCTGAAATAAGGTAAGCGGCATCAAGCTATCATGCATGCCGATGGTAGAGCCATTTGCCGGAGACATTGCAGTCACTAATCCATATTATGTGTTCGAACATGGTATAGCGCACTTCCTTGCCCTCCATATTGACGCCACCGGCAACACCGAGCTGTTGCAGCATAGGATTGCCCTGAGATTCTCCAATGAAGGGCAGAGGCATAGACAATATAAAAAGTGCCAGCATAGTAGAAAACAGTGCCCAGCCTATCTTGCGGTTTTTGGTCAGTCTCTCCGATCATGAAGGTTATTGCAGGTGGAACAAATAGTATGTAAGCCATTTCAAGGTAACAGGAAAGCCCGGTGGGATTTTCAAAAGGATGGGCTGAATGCGAGGCAGACCAGGCCATGCCGTCTTCGCCAACCATTTTAAATGTGGTAATGAAGCCTACCGGTCCTCCCGGTATAAGCTGTTCTTTCCCTTCCAGGGTATGAGCTACAACATACGGGTTAAAGTTCTGAATGATACCCTGGGAGATAAGCGGGAATACCAGTATCAGGACAACAGGTACCCAGATATAGAGAATTCCTCGGGTCATATCGACCCAGAAGTTGCCTATGGTCGGGGAGTGGCTGCGGCTGAAACAACGGGCCATGGTAACAATCGCCACCAGCCCCAATGTCGGGCTGATAATATCCTGAACTATCGGCCCCAGCAATCTGTGCCATGTAGCTCAAATCACGTTCACCGACATAAGAAATCCAGTTGGAATTGGTAACATAAGAGACGGCCGTATTCAGGGCTAAATCCCAGCTAAAAGGACCAGCTCCCTGGGGATTCAGGGGAAGTATGCCCTGTACTTCCAGAACCAGGAATACAAATGCAATTCCTACAACTGAAAAGCCCAACAGCGTAAAGATATAGGTTTTCAAGGTCATCTCGCTGTTTACATCGATTCCGCATATCCGGTAAACAAAATTCTCAACGGGTTTCATCACCGGCGTAAGCAGGTTGCGTTCACCGAGGAAGACCTTTGCCATGTACTTGCCAAATGGATATGACAGCCCAAGGGCTATTCCGATGAAAACTATGTACGCTACTATTTGCATTTGTTTTTATCTCAGGGAAATTAGCTTGACGTGGTTCATGATCCAGTGTATTATTAACATTTGAGTAACTAAGTCGCACATATTAGGCGCTTTAAAATAGTTTGTCAAGTCGTTAATCAACTCTAATTTTACTTCCAGCGAAAAAATTTCCTTCACCAGTAGACCTGGACAATTTCAAGGTATATAATTCGATTCCAGAGATTACAAATGGCAACTTATAAAGACCGCCCCAATCCCGACGAGCTCCTGGCGCGTATAGAAGCAGAAGAGAAACCTCGCACAAAAGGCAGGCTCAAAATATTTCTGGGCTATGCTGCCGGTGTCGGGAAAACCTACACCATGCTGGAAGCTGCCCGCCAGAGGATGGCAGAACCTGACATCGTAGTTGCCTATGTAGAAACTCACGGCAGAGTTGAAACCGAAGCTTTGCTGCAAGGTCTGGAGATTATTCCGCGCAGAAAAGCGACCTATCGCGGTGTAACCCTGACCGAAATGGACATTGACGCTACGTTGAAACGACACCCCAGGCTGGCTCTGGTAGATGAACTTGCGCACACAAATATACCGAACTCGCGCCATCCCAAAAGGTACCAGGACGTAGAGGAATTACTTGAAGCAGGCATCGACGTGTATACCACACTTAATGTCCAGCATGTGGAAGGACTGCAAAATATTGTGGCGCAGGTAACCAGCGTGTGGGTACGGGAGACTGTCCCGGACAATATTATTAATGCTGCAGATGAGATAGAGGTCGTTGACCTCCCTCCCGATGAATTACTGAGGCGTCTTAAAGAGGGAAAAGTCTATATCCCCGACCAGGCACGGCGTGCTACTGAGGATTTTTTCCGCAAAGGCAATCTTCTGGCTCTCCGGGAACTCACCATGCGTACCGCCGCCTTGCGTGTCAATGAGCAGATGCGCGACTACATGGAAAAACATTCAATCCCGGGACCATGGCTGACTACGGAGCGTCTTCTGGTATGTGTCAGCCCCAATGTTCTGGGTAATCAACTGGTACGAACTGCACGGCGGTTAGCTTCTCAACTGCGTGCCGAATGGTTTGTCGTCTTCGTTGAAATGCAGGGGCACGCCCAGCTCTCATTGGATCAGCAGGACCGGTTGACCAACATATTCCGACAGGCGGAAAGATTTGGCGCTAAAACCGTGACTATCCAGGGAAGTTCCATTGCTTCGGCAATCGCGGACTTTGCCAGAACCAATAGCATTACCAAGCTTGTTATAGGAAAACCTCAGAGAACCGGTTGGAGAAAGTTATTCAAAGGTTCGGTTTTGAATGAAATAATCCAGCAAAGTTCCAACTACGACATTTACATTGTAAACGCACAAGCGATTCAATTGGAACGAGCTCAACGACTGGGTAAAAAGGAACCTGGCTACTGGTTACATTACTTGGAGGGCCTGGCCCTGGTAGCCCTTGCCACCTTATTGGGGCAGCTTGCCCGGGATGTATTTTCCCCAATCAACGTACTGATGATATATTTGCTATGTGTCGCAATAGCCTCTGTTTTCTGGGGTTTCGGCCCATCAATTCTCACCGCCATCCTTGCAGTCCTGGCATATGATTTCTTTTTAACGACTCCAGATTTATCTTTTGATCTCTCAGATCCGCAATACATATTTACCTTTATTATATTTCTCATGGTTGGCCTGATTGTCAGTTATCTCACTACCAGAGTTCGCCTGCGTAACGAGGCTGCAAGACAGCGCGAACGACAGACAGCGGCCCTCTACGCCCTGGGCAAAGACCTGGCTGCCTTAAATGACCTGGAATCTTATATACAAGCCATTGTGCAAAGGATAAAAGAGACCATCGCACGCGAAGCAGTAATTCTATTGCCTGAAAATCCAAAATCGGAAAAACTCAAACCGTATCCGGAAAAGGCGAACTTTAACCTGGATGAGCATGAGTATGCAGCAGCACTATGGTCGTTCCAGCATCAAAAGATGGTAGGACACGGGACAGATACCCTCCCCAATGCTAAGGCAACGTATGTACCTCTCGTCACCGGTAGAGGCACAATAGGCATCATGGCTCTATGGTCTGCAGATTCCTTATCGGAAATAACTCTTGAGCAGGATCGTCTCCTGGAAGCCTACGCCGACCTGGCAGCAGCGGCTATTGAAGGTCTTTTATTATCAAAAAAATCTCAACAAGCCTAAGGCATAAATATCTCTGATTATAAATACCCCCCGCTTTCTTCATTGACCGCCCATAAAAATAGTAATTCCCCTCTACAATAATTACGATTGTAGCACCCGATCACCGGCAAATAGGAGGAAACGAAATTGCAAAGCTACAAAATATGGATTGATGGGCAGCGTATAAAACCGTATTTAAGGCGGTTTTTTCTTTTTGCTCCTGATAAATGCAATCAAGGCGGCAAGAGCAAAATAAAATAAAGCGCATATGAAAAGAAAGGGGGACGTGGGTATGGAAGAGATGGTGGGCAAGGCATTGGTAACGGCAAATACCGTACCTAAAATTAAGCAAACAGCAGCGGAAAAGGAAAAAAGGAAACTGAAAAAATTGCCCAGAACTATGCTCTTGAGAAATTTCGTACTACATATCCTTTATAGTTTCATTGTTTCCTAGTGTAGTAATGGAAACAATCAATGTCAAGGTGGCCCCTGTTTCCCGCCGCTCCCGGCGATTTTCCTGAATGCCCGGGAGAACATGAACTGTTATACCTTGATAGTTCCGGTCAGTATTGAGTAAGATTTGACCACCATCGCTGCCCAGGAGCTGAAAAGATGAAACACAAAGAGGGAACCTTCAAGGGGCAAAAAGATGTCAATCTGTATTATCAATGTTGGCTTCCTGACGAAAACCCCAGGGCAATACTAGTATTAGTTCACGGTTTGGCTGAACACAGTGGACGATATAAAAACCTGGTTAATTATTTTGTGCCCAGAGGTTTTGCCATGTATTCCTTTGACCACAGGGGGCATGGCAAATCGGAAGGATTGCGCTCCTATGTCGACCGATTTTCCCAGTATAGCGCTGATCTTAAGACCTTTATTGAAATAGTTCGCCAGGGATATCCTCACGCCAAAATTTTTGTCATCGGCCATAGCCTGGGAGCAACGATTGCCGTTTCCTATGCTATTGAGCATCAACAAGAGCTGGACGGCATGATTTTATCCGGAGCGACACTTATCGCAAGCTCGACTGTCTCGCCATTAATACTCGCTGCAGCCGGAGTACTCTCGACTCTGATACCCAGGTTGGGCGTCGCTACCATCGATGCGTCTACGATCAACAGGAATCAGGCATTTGTTGATGCCTATATAAACGACGCACTTGTATACCATGGCAAGATACCCGCCCGGACGGGTGCTGAGTTAGCCCGTATGTGGAAGACATTGCCCGGTCAATTGGCAAAGTTAACATTGCCTATGCTCATTATGCATGGCTCTGCAGACCGGTTGGCAAATCCTCGGGGAAGCACTTTGCTTCATGAACAGGCACGTTCGAAAGATAAGACGCTCACTGTCTATGAAGGTTTTTACCATGAGATCTTCAACGAGTCGGATTGTGAGCAGGTCATGGCCGATATGGAGGCCTGGCTGATCAAACACGTGTAGTTTCCCTAAGGTTAGCTATTTCTTACTTTAAAAAGAACAAATCACCAGGTAAAGATGGGCAATAATTGCATAACTGACCCAGCTAAAATCTGGAAAATTCGATGGTTCACTGCCTCTCATATTTAAAAAAGTGATTTCCATTTCTTCTTAATTTCTTCCTGATATTTAGGGCTAAAGCCATGTGTTATGGGAAACTTATCACGATGCTCGTAGGGCCAGCAGGCATCAATGATTACCCTGTTACTGACCAGTCCGGGTTTGTCTCCAGGGCCTTTGATCCATTTAGAAGTTCCAGCCTTTGTTTGTATCCCGCTTATAATTTGAACATCGTCCATATTTGCTCTACTGGCTATTGCCCATATCACGTCCTTCTCATTTGTTATGTCGATGTCATCATCGACAACTATCACAAATAATCCACCCACGGTGTTGGCCCGACATGATGCGGCGGCCAGTGCCGCCTGTTTGGCATGTCCGGAATAGCTCTGCTTGATGGAGATTACCAAAAACACCGGCCACACTAATCCTAGACCGAACCAGACTCCTTTTACGTTGGGAATACCGGCATATTCCAGAACATTCCAGATTTCCGCTGCCATCACCGGGATTGCGAAGGGGAAGGGGATATGCGCTTTCCATGGTGGAACGCCGAGTATTATAGGATCATTTCTATACAAAATAGATTTCACTTCCATAACCGGATGGAGAGACGAATTATAGGACCTGCGCCATTCGCCGAAGGGGCCGTCTTCTCTCCTTTCGATTTTACCCGGGGGAGGTATCTCACCTTCAATCACAATCTCGGCAGTCGCCGGTAGAGGCAAGTCTGTTTCTTTACCCCTGATAATCTCAATCGGCTCACCCTTTATCCAGCCGGCAAATTCATATTCGCTCTCACCCGTCCCGGTGATCGGGCTACAGGCCGCAAGAAACAGAACAGGATCCATACCGCATACAATAGCCATAGGAACGCTCTTACCCTTGTTGTGGTATTTCTCCATCATCATCGTTCCATGCTTACCTGGATTTACGCCGACACCTATCAAATTCTTATCAAATATCCTGCATCGGTACGTTCCTACGTTAATCCAGCCTTCATCGGGATCCCTGGTGACGACCGCACAACCCGTGCCTAAAAATCTTCCCCCGTCAAGCTCGTGCCAAATTGGTGTCGGGAACTTAAAAAGATCGATATCTTTCCCGGTTAAAATATTTTGCATAACAGGTCCGTTCTTAACCTCGACGGGCGGAACCCGTTTAATTTCTTTCAGTCGCTTCCGCCATGCATCCACCATCTCTACACTTGATAGCTCTCGCGGAACACCCAGAACTGACCCGGTACGCGGGTAACTCTGAAAAGCATTACTCAGTACCCTGTACCCCTCAGGATAACCCTGGATTTTGTCGAATAAGAGGGCTGGGCCATTGCGTTCTGCCATTAATTCACTGATGGCGCCTATTTCCCGGTCCCAGTGTGCTCCGGTAATGTGTTTGAGTTCTCCCATTTTATCTACTTCCGCTAACCAGCCTCTCAAATCTTTGTAACCCATAAGTATCCTCCTAAAAAAATAGTAGCTTGTGATACGGCCCGGTTGATATTACAGTACATGAATCTGCACGAATAAATGCGTCTATATCAACAAGAAAACAGGCAAAGGGCTTCGGCATGGTTTCTACCGAAGCCCTTTCTTAATTTATCTACAATCTCACTTATTTTATGTATTTTGCTCTAATCTGTTTCCAGGCTGCCAGTACTTTATCGCAAACCGCCTGATCAATACCCACAGCTTTGGCATCTTTTATCCAGGAAGCTATAGCCGGCGTTGCGGCATCTTCCCAAGCCTTTCTTTCGGCCGGTGTCGGATCTGTTATCTTATACCCGGCATCTGTGACCATTTTCTTGCCCTTGACAATATTATCCGCAGAGCCCTGGGCGGATATTACAACCGAATCCTTAAACGTATCCATTAATATCTTCTGGTCTGCCGGCGTCATTGAAGCCCAGGCGTCTTTGTTCATTACTATATTATGTTGTCCGCAGCCAAAGTCCATTGTATAGAAATAGCTGCAAAGCTCGGTCAGTTTGTAATCAAACACCTGGGCAAATGTCAGAAAGCCTGCCTCGACCACTCCTTTATCCATCATGGTATAAGAATCGGGAGGAATCATCTGGACTTTGGCGCCACCGTTCTCAGTTACAATATCCATCTTGGCACCGCTGCCTCCGACTTTCATACCCTGGAAATCTTTAGCGGAATGAATCTCCTTTTTCCTGGACATCAGGTTATAAGGATCCAGTATCAAAAAATGTAGCGGAACAAAACCCGCTGTATTTTCAGCTTTAATCTCGGGCACAGTGTTGAACAACTCCCAGGACGCCGCTGAAGCATCCTGAACCTCTTTTTCACTATTCATAGGAAAACCAAGTGTTGGAATTCCCATGACCAGGGTAAGAGCGAAATCCTTGGGAAATGTGCTATGGGAAGTCATGACAATTTCAGCCACACCTTTTTTCACCGAGTCCAGGGCTGCAGGAATCGGTATCAATTGTGCCCCCGGATAAGTTTCTATCTTGTAGCGCCCCTGGGTGCGCTTTTCAAACTCAGGTCCGAACCAATCATACCCTCTTCCCACTGAAGCAGCTTTAGGCATGGTATAACTGAATTTAAGTGTCTTGGCTGCGACCGGTGCGGGGGAGTGGTTGCCCCGGGTGCTGAAGGTTTTGGAGCTGGAGCTGGTTGGGAACAAGCAGGAAGTACCAGAGCAACTGCTAATATAAGACTGATTACTAAAACAACCCAAACTTTACGATTCATTTTACCTCCACATCATTTGTTTAAATAAAACGGTGCGATACAAAATTTACTTCGTTTGCCCAATTCACCTCCTCAGCAACAAGTCTATCGCCAACCAAACACCATTATAGCCTGCTCAACCCGTTTGTCAATACCTTCCCGGATTCCTTTCTGATAAAAGTGTCGTATATAGAACAGGCGCTGATTCACGAGGGGGTGTCCTTAGTAACAGGGGTATTCTTGTGATACTGAGAACGTATCTTGCTTATGCGTTTCTCTTCCCATGCCGGATCCCAACCTAAACCCAGGTCTTCGTCGATAAGGATAACGGTGAAGTCGGCATGCCCGGGTTTCTTCTCCAGAATCACTGTAATGTTACAAATCCTGTTTGGACTGTTGCAATCAGAACACTCGCCCGTTTTGGCACACGGGGTAGGTATTTTCTTCCTTCGGGCATGCGCAGGTGCAATAACATCCTTAATGCGGGAAATAGCCTCATCCACATTCCTTACAATCTTATTTCTTCCTATGGTTACAATAATCCTGGGCGCACCGTGGATCATACCTGCAACCCGGTTCCCGGCATAATCAATGCTTACTAACTTGCCATCCAGAGTCAGGGCATTGCTCCCGGTTAGGAAAACGTCGCAGTGCATCGCCTTCCGGCAAGTTTCAACAAATACTGTATGTACGGCCTCATCTGTCCGGTGGCGCTCGAGGAATTTCTTGATGAAAGGATTAATAATGGTGTTTACCCGTTGTGCCAATTCCTTCAATATGCCTGTTTGCCGCAGAGTTACAGAGTCACCAACACCAACACTTGCGGTTAACGGTATTATCTCCAGCATTACTTTTCTGGCATCTTCCTTTGTCCGAGCATAGAGAGCATCGAACCGATTCTTCCTTAATGACTGCAAAGTTATTTCAATGTCCCGGGGTATCTGTTGCATTTGAGAACCTCCAGAAAACAATTGTGGACTTACAACACTTACTCTCCGTTGATAACGTCGGATTATTATAAAGGCTTTAGTTCAAACCTCTTTTTATGAGTAGAATCATCTTTAAACCACGTATATCTTTTGGGGAATTCTGCTCAAACATTCGGCCTGGCCGGTTTCAGAAACAATATAATTTTCGCAAACCTGAGCATAAGCTTTCGCAGACATTACCGCCGGATGAACCGCGATATTCATATTCGCCTGTAGTTTTACGGTTTCGCCACGGTCTATTGAAGGCCTTTCAATGCTATTGTATCCCTGACCATGTGCAAACACGCGGGTTTCTTCCATGTAACCCGCGTTCCTTAATAGCTCGTTATGGGTGTCCCAGATTACAGAGGGGTTTGCCCCGGGCTTGAGAAGGTTCAGGATAACTTTTTGAGCCTTCTGAGCAAGCTCAAACTGCTCCTGAAGTTCGGAGGGGATTTTACCAAGACAAACAGAGCGAAACAATTCACCAAAGAGACCGCTGATCCCATTTGCCTCAATAAGGAAGGCAAATTGGTCTCCTTTTTCAATAGTCCTGTTGGTATACAATGAAAGCAGATGCTTGGCGGGGCTGCCAGGGGGTGCCGAAGAGAGCATTACATTTGCCTGGCTGCTCCCCAGCTCAAAACATTTCTGCATTACCTCGGCATGAATTTCATAGTCCCTTCGACCCGGCCAGATGCGGGTCAATGCGTATTCAAACACTGAGTCCTGTAAAGCGCAAGTCTCTCGTGTGGCTTTAATTTCCTGATCACTTTTAATCATCATGAGGTTATCTACCAGATCGGTGGCATCTTCGAACCGAGCGGCGCTTAAGTTCCTGATAATATGCTGATGGAACGTGGCAGAGAAAAACCTTACCCCGACCAAACCTATTCGGCACTGTCGATGGGGCGCTAGTTCCTCGACTACTTTCTCTGCGTCATAAATGTTTGTGTATGCAAATGTGGGAACAATCGGTAAGCTGATTCGTTTTTTCACTCCGCGTACAGTCCAGAGAGGAGGGTTTGGGGGTGCAGGAGAAGTAGGTCCGTGGCATACCGTAGTAATCTCACCGTCACGAGAAAAGAGAATAGTCACCGGATATATTATCGACGGTGAGTCGGTAAACCACTTTGCATACCCGCCCAGAAAATCGGAGCAGCTCTGGCAGATTAAGAAGTCCAATTTGCGCTCTTCCATTGCCCGGCGAACCGCATTCCACCTTCGTTCAAACTCGGAATCGGGCAATGTATTCCGTAACCTGGTTTCCCTTTCATCTGCCATGCTGATATTCCTCCGGTTTCATCAATAACGAAATAATAATGGAATGGCATCGAACAATACAACTACCGGCTGGTTCGTGATATGATATGAGCACAACCGCTCTTAAAACAGCCATATTCAGGGCTTTGTTGACAACAGCCTGAAATGCATTTTAAGGAGACGAACATGGACCTTTACCAGGCATTTGACGCTTACCGGGATATTGAGAAGGCTATCATCATTAAGTCTGACATGTTGAGGCTGGGAACAAGCTTGAGTCAGTCAGCACTCGCTGAAGTCAGGAAAATAAAAAACCTGAGGGTTAAAGGTTATAGCTTATTTTCCTATGACTTTTCCAAGAAGATGACTCTGGCCAGTGATGCTGTACCTAATAGCTTCTTTTTTAAAGACGGCACCGAAGAGGGGACTCACATACAGATAAGAGTGTCGGACGAAACTCCTTACCTTATCGACTTTGTCGATGGCAAATACCCGATATTCTGGAACCGTGAAAAAATAGGCGAAGTACTCTCGTTTGAAGAACAGGCCGGCTATTATGACCGGCTAACAGAAGAAGGTATCCCCTATCAAGCATACGTTTTCAGCGTAGGCAGGGACCAATTGCAGATTACTGCCAACAAACACTGCGACTACTTTTCGCGAAATAAACAATGCCTCTTCTGTGACCTGACGCCCTCTTCCGCCGAGCAGAAAAAGGGTGGAGAAGCAATGGTTCTTCGCAAGCGGGCCGATTTAGTGGGTGAAATTATCTATACGGGTCTTCAGGAGAGACGGTTCCGTCATATCTTAATCAATGGAGGCACATTCCTGGCGAAGTATCAGGAGAAAACAGAAATTGAATGGTATGCTGACTTCCTTGATGCCATAAGAAAACGCATTTGGACCTGGTATCCGTCTTGTCTTCAGATCAGTGCACTCGAAGATGAAGGATGGAAACGAATATACGACACCGGCATTCCCTGTATTGAGCCCAATATCGAGGTCTGGGACAAAAAGCTATTCGAAATCATTTGTCCCGGTAAAAACGAAGCGTTCGGCTATGATCAGTGGGTTAAGCGTACTATCAACGCCGTAAAGTACTGGGGACCGGGCAACGTGAACCCGAGCTTTGTCATAGGGGTGGAAATGGCTCAACCGTTTGGATTTAAAAAAGCTGAGGATGCAGTAAAGTCCACACTGGGAGGTTATGATTTTCTGATGAGTCACGGTGTACTTCCCAGGCAGGGTGGTTTCTGGTGTATCGAGCCCAGAAGCAAACTGGGTGGCCAGGCTCCGCCGCCGCTTGAGTATTATTTGGAACTGGGCAAAGGATATATGGAGCTTCGTCAGAAGCATGGCTTTGATAATCTTTACTCAACGATGTGCCGTCATTGTCTTTGCCACGGTACGGAATATGACTTCGAGTATTTTCACGGGCGTTCTTTCGCCTCCAGACAGGCCGAATTGCAATCGAGGAAGACAATCGGCAAAGTAGCGTAGCAGCGGAGCAAACAACATATAGAGTTTCTACGAACGGCGTTTGATCCCGATTCTTATTGAAAGAATAGCTGCACGCTGAAGGAAAGCATTATGACCGAAGCCAGGGTAGAACAAATACTATCCCGATTTGTCACCGACACTAAATTTGAAGAAATACCCCCGGAAGCAATAGCAACCGCCCGAAATGTAGTACTTACGGTGCTGGGTACCATTATCGCCGGCTCCAATCTCACTGGAATTAAACCGCTGGTAGATAAAGTAAGAGATTGGGGCGGCAAGAAAGAAGCTACTCTCCTGATGCACGGCGGAAAGGTACCTGCCTACAACGCCGCATTTGTAAATAGCACTATAGCCCGTGCCCTGGATTTTGATGATGCTTTTATTCCGGGGCCTCACTTCGGTGCCACAACTGTACCAACAGCGATTGCCATCAGCGAGCTCATTGGCGGCTGCAGCGGCAAGGACTTTTTCACGGCACTGATCCTGGGAAGCGAGGTAAGTGCCCGGCTCAATCTCAATGAAGAGCAGTACAGCGGCTTCGATCCCACCGGCATTTGTTCCCTTTTCGCTTCCTGTGCTATTGCCGGTAGACTTTTACGTTTGAACCCCAGGCAAATGCAGAACGCTCTGGCTCTGGCATTCAACAGGTGCTCGGGGAGTTTTCAGAGCCATATTAGCGGCTCCCTGGCAGTGAGGCTTAATCAAGGATTTGCCTCTCAAAATGGTATAGTAAGTGCTCAGTTAGCCCAAATAAATATGACCGGTCCCCTCGACTTCCTCAGCGGTATTTATGGGTACTTCCATCTCTACGGGAAAGATAAAAGCAATAGCGAAGCTATAGTGAATGGACTTGGCAAGCGGTACGAATTCGTTAATACGGTATTCAAGAAATATCCCAGTTGCGGCGCTACTCAGGCAAGTACCGATGCCATACTTGCTTTAATCAACGAACATAATCTTCCACCGGAAGAGATTTTATCCAGTCGATATACAGGTAACACCGGCTACGTACAGGCTGGCGGGAAAACAGTTTGAGATCGGTGACAATCCCAGAGTGGATGGTCAGTTCAACATTCAATACTGTGTCGCCAATGCCCTGCTCAGGAGAAGTTCCAGGCTGGAGCATTTCGATGAGGCCTCGGTTAAGGAGCCCAAAATTTCTGAAATGACCGGGAAAATATCTGTATCCAGCCAGCCGGAGCTGAATGCCAGGGGGCATACCGCTTTAACCATGGAGGTGAAAACGACAGGGGGCATGCTCTACAGTAAAAGCGTGGACATTGCCAGCGGCTTTCCGGGGAATCCGCTTACCAAAGAGGACCATATCGAAAGGTTCCGCGGATGCATAGAATACGCTCGCGGGTATTACCCGCAGCACAATATCGGTAAAATCATTTCCCTGGTTGAGACATTAGAGGAAATGAAAGATGTTCGCATGTTGCTCCCTTTGTTAACGGTAGGGAAAATGCCGAAATAAATGGTGGGACTGATTACAGTTCGAGTCCACCAATCATATCACCCAGCCCCAGTTCAACGAGCTTTTCCTTAGAAGGAAGCCCGGTTTTTATATCCCAACCCCTCAGTCCATAGTATTCGTCCAGCAGCCGGTCTATTGTATCCCTGGATAACACGCTCCCTTTCGCGGCTCCTTCCGGCAATGGCTCGGTAAAAAACCTGTCAGGCCAGATATCGTCCTTCCTGGTTAATCCCTGCCTGGCACTACAAATTTTGAGCAGGGTGAAAACCTTCTCTCCGAGTTTCATAATATCCTCAGGGGTTGTATTCCGGCCGGTACAGGCTGAAAATAACCTGGAAAGATGGGTTGGCCCCAGGGCAACCTTGCCCGACACAAAGAAACAAAGTCCCAGGGCATTAAGTATCGAGAAGATATCTTCAAACCACTTGCACATGACGGGTTTCCCTTCCCATATATAAGGTACTTCCCGTGGAGATTCTCCATAGATTTTTTGCTTTACATCCTCAAACATATCTATCTTGTCAATCGGCCAGTTTGGATTGTAATCCTCCGCCATAAAATGCGTGTCCTTCACGTTATCCCCACCCCTCGGGTTGGTCAGATCACCGAAAACCCATCCCCGATAACCCGTTCTGGGATCATGCGACATCATCTCCATACCCTTGGTGGCCATGACATAGTGCTCTGCTCCTTTCCCGATAATCTTCGCTGCTCTCACACTCCCCTCCGCCAGGATATCTCCAAATCCCTTTCGAAAAGCTATTCTGTGCACCATTTCTACTACTGCATCTTCATTACCCCAGCTTAATTCCAGGCCGTCGGTATCTTTTTTATCTATGAGACCTCTCTGAAACAGCTCCATAGCAAAAGAAATACAACCTGCCGTGGACGCATAGTCCATGCCAAAGCGTTCACATAGCTCTTTACACTTCCAGATAGCCGGCATAGTATCGAGAGCACACTTCGCCCCCCAGTCGAAAACAAGTCCCGGGTGAAGGCCTCTATTAACCTGTACCCCTGCATATTTGCCCTCTTTAACCCCTACCATGTTGAAACAGGTTACGGGACAGGCATGGCAGGTGCCTTCTGCCCTTGTAAAATACTTTTGGGCAACGTCTATGCTCCTCGTTTCCAGCCATCGGGGTACAACCCCTGTCTGAAAGTTTTTACCTGGCAGAGACCCGCGTTCCAGAAATAGCTTTCTGGGGTCTTCCGGAGCGCCCGGCATACTTTGCGCTTTTGCATTGGCGATGATACGTTCTCTGGCTTCCTTCACTGCTTCCCGAAATTCTTCAGGCTCGGCGATATTTACGGAACCGGTCCCGCGTACCGCTATGGCCTTCAGCTTCTTCGCTCCCATTACGGCTCCGGCACCACACCTCGATGCACTGTGGTAATAATCATTAAGCGCATGGGCATACCTGACCCGGTTTTCCCCCGCCGGCCCGATAGTCAGCACAGAAATTTTGTTTGAGTGAGAGCGGTCTAACTCTTCAATGAGAATATCTGAGGTTAGCTTTGTGTCCTTGCCCCAGAGGTGACCGGCCTCCCTGATTTCAACTTTATCATCATCAATCCACACATATACCGGTTTTTCAGCCTGTCCCCTGATCAATACCACGTCATAGCCGGCATATTTCAACCTTGCACCCCATAATCCGCCGGTGTTCCCGCTGCCGATATGACCCGTGAGCGGGGACCTGGTCGTTATCTCCATTCTGCCCGAGCAGGGTGCCGGTGTTCCTCGTCAGCGGACCGGCAGCAAGTATCACTACATTATCCGGGCTAAGGGGCTCAACGTCTCTCCCTACCTCTTCATAGAGAAGCTTACAACTGAATCCCATTCCGCCTATAAATTCCCGGGCAAATTGTGGTTCAAGGTCTCTTTGAGTAACTCTGGCTGCCGATAAATCTATATCCAGGATTTTTCCGGCATATCCATACATAGCTATTTGAATCCTCCGCTAAGCGCTTTGTATATTTTCTTTTAGCGTACCCGGTTAAGGCAATTGGGCGGTCTTTCACCTCTTAAACCTGCGAGGAGGTTTTGTGCTGCAAGCCGCGCCATTTTAGTCCTGGTTTCGAGTGTTGCGCTTCCCACATGGGGTAGAAGAACAACGTTATTGAGTTCAGCAAGTCCCGGTGTCAATGCCGGCTCGTTTTCGTAGACATCCAGCCCGGCTCCGGCTATTTTCCCCTGTTTAAGAGCCTCAACCAGGGCTCTTTTCGTCCACGACCGGTCCTCGTGAAGTGTTAATTAAGTAGGCAGTGGGCTTCATTTTTGCCAAAGCCTGACTGTTGATAAGATGACGGGTGTCGTCAGCGAGAAGGACATGGAGTGAAATAAAATCGGCAGTCGATAGCAGGGTGTCCCTGCTTACAAGCTTCACACCCAGGGAAGTTTCCTCCGAGGCTTCCAGGGGACGGCTGTCATAGTAAATAACGCGCATATCGAAGCCGCGTGCCCTCCTGGCAACGGCTTTGCCTATTCTGCCCATGCCGATAATGCCCAGGGTTTTCCCGGATACTTCGTGTCCCAGAAAATGGAACGGCGCCCAGAATTTAAACTCCCCCGCTCTGGTCCTTTTATCACCTTCCACCACCCTCCTGGCTATAGCGAGTATGAGCGCAAATGTGGTGTCAGCCGTAGCATCGGTAAGCACATCCGGTGTGTTGGAGACCGGAATGCCCCTTTTTGTGGCGGCTTCGAGGTCGATGTTGTTGTATCCAACGCCGAAGTTTGCGATCATTTTTAGATGGGGAGCTTTTTTCAACAATTCATCGTCGATAGTATCCGTTATCATACAAAGAAGACCGTCTTTATCACCGATAGACCTGGAGAAGTGTATCCCGCTTCATTGGCAGATCTTCGTCGTGAGCCTCCACTTCATGTTCTTTCTTAATGAGGTCCATAACCTCTTTAGGGATGATGCCTGTTACTAAAACTTTCATTTCGTAGTCTCCTGGCCGTTCAACAAACCTGACAGTACGACGAGATTATGCTGAAAGAGGATAAGTCACTCATGTTATCTGGTAAAAGAAAACCCCTGTCAACCTGAAAAATCTTTAGAAATCTGACAACGGTTTTAAAGAGTGGCGCGCCTGGTGGGACTCGAACCCACGACCCACGGTTTCGAAGACCGGTACTCTGATCCACTGAGCTACAGGCGCACACGATCAAACCTCCAAACGCTGACGCTCCCGCGCCGCTGGAGGGAGTGGAGGTCAAAAAGCCCCAGCACTCTTATATATTCTACCAAAATATACGTAAGAGGTCAGTGCGTCTACTGAATAACTGGTACCTGGCCAAGCATTTATATGCTGACTCTCCCCGGATGCTGGAGGTGCCATTGGAAGTTTTGTTAATATTTAGCGCAGCATCAGGCTACTGGAAGTTTTATAAAATCAGATCTTTATTAGCATTCAGCGAACAAATCGTAAACCCGAGTTGATCGGCAACTTCATTCGCTTCTTCGATTATTTCATTCTCATAAACAGGATATAAATGCACAGGGAATATTTTCGGTAAATAACCCTTTGCCTGGCTGAATGCATCTAATTCCTTTTTCAATAATTCGGGGCATAAATGCCCTGAATTATCTAGCCTCTTTTTTAAACCTGTTAGGAAAGGTTAAATCAATAATTAGCAAATCCGGAGTAATATGGCTCCACACGTATGAAAGGCCAGATCCAGTATCACCGGAATAAAATAATCTTTTACCGTCTTTAGAAGTAATTTCCAAACCAGCCGCATCTGTACCGTGATTCATCGGTACCGTCAAAATTGTGAAATCTTCAATATTACATGTTTGATAAGGTTCAAGTGGACACAATTCTACTACGCGTTGCCCAACAAAAGAAGACTCCTCGGTGAATTTGGGATAAATCGATCCATTGAACATGTGCGAGGATACCAAATCCAAAGCACTGGCTATTCCGTAAAGTCGTAACCTGCGTTTTATATTGTTGAAAACAAAGGCTGGTATATCCCTGATATGATCATAATGAGCATGGGATATAAGAATCGCATTGACTTTTTCCTGCTCCGAAAAAGACAACCCAGACGCAAGACTCCCCGCATCTACTGCCAGAACTTCGTTTATGACGAAAGATACTAACTTTGTACCTTTGGATTCTGAATTATGTCTACCTAAAAATTTTATAATCATTCTAATAGACCTTAATTAAAATATATTATCCTGCAATACAATCGACTACTCTGTATACTGTCTGTTTCTCTGCTTTTCCTCTAAATTCTTGGGGCCCCAGATTCATTACTTTTACTCTATCTTTCACTTGGTTAAATGTTTGAATGCCAATCCAAATTTCATCTCCTGGCGTGCATTCGCAAATTCTCGCAGCCATGTTAACAGCGTCCCCAACCACCGTATATTCTGTCCTTCCCAATGAACCGATATTCCCTACTAAAGCCTGACCAGTATTAATACCTAAACCAAACTGTAGTTTTTGTCTCGAATTTTCGGCCAACCTGATCTCGTTAATAGCTTTTTGTGCCTCGCAAGCAGCTTTAATCGCGAGCAGAGAATGCGTTGGTTGGCTCTGAGGAGCATTCCACATCGCCATAATACTATCGCCCGCAAATTTATTAATCGTACCCCCATTCTGCAAAACTTTATCAATTATGACCGAAAAATAGGCATTGAGCATTCTTACAATATCCGTCGGTGACATTTTTTCGCTAATTTCGATAAAATGACGAATATCCGCAAATAATATCGTAACTTCGCGTTGCTCTCCCCCGAGATGCAATTTATTCATATCGGCCAAAGTCATAATTTCTCTAGCCACTTGTGGTGAAACATAACGACCAAAAAGATTTTTTACCAGGTTTTTTTCCGATTGAATGTTCATCGTTTGGCATAGTACATTGCCGCCATACGCAATTGGCATAATCAATATTGGGTATATCATATTAAGAATATAACCATTATCAAAAGACAAAAAGCTGGCAATTATGTAAATAATCATAAGCCCAATCGTAAATAATCCTCCGTAAATTAGTTTAATTCTGGGGAGCACCAGAGCAGCGAGGACTACCAATATCAACAAGGTTACCAGTGTCGTCCCGATGCCGCTGCTCACTATGAAATTTCCCCTTAGAATTGTTTCTAGTGCAGCAGCGTGAATCATAACACCGGGCATTTTACTTAATGATACTGGAACTGACCAAGTATCTAATTCTCCTGAGGCCGTTATCCCGATCAACACGATTTTATTTCTAACCATTTCCGGATCATAAGTTACCTCTAATGATATCCCCGTATGAAATATAAGGACGATCTTTGCTTTCAGCAGCGAAATTGACTCGAAGATTGTAGGCATTATCCAAAGGGATACGACGATCCAAAAAATATAGTGCGTTATTCTCTAGCTATATGTTGTTGGTAAATCAGCATTAAACAATGTTGAAAGTATAGCCAGCGTGAACGAGGGATAAAATTGTGCCACGTCCCCGGAGAATTAGCAGGGGAAACGACGGGTAATCCCATCCGAGTCAGGAGTTATATTGATATGCCCCATGTTTTTACAGGTATTTTTAAGTGGCATAATTGGAAAAACAATATGATTAGATTGAATGGTAGTCTCCTGATACTCAGTTGAGGCTAATCCAATCACTGGTAAAACGACATTACCGGCCCTTCTGATGGATTCTGCCAATTCATTGTCATCGTGGAGAAGTGTCAATAAACAAAACATCAAAGCCAATGACTTTAGCTTGATCCTTGGCTAAATTATCAATTACTTTTGCATGAAGGTTCCGTGGCCAATCAGATAACCTTCCGTAGGCTTCCAGTGTTTTATCATCAATACCAGCAATAACAATATTTGGAAGAGGTTTCTCGGATATAAATAGTCTGTCCGAAAGCCATGAATTTATGTTGTTAAAGGGTTGGAAAATAGTAAATAGGAGTGCAAAGAAGAACCCGACACTTACGATAACGAGGGTATTGAATATGCGTTTTCTTTGGCTGTGGCTCATTCGATTTCCTCATACATTCCGCGTACTTTCACATAAAGTCATTTAGACTTTTACAAATACTGAATATCAACGAGATGTCTTATTTTCAAATACTACCTATAATGAAAATTCATGCAGTCCCACTAGTTCCATCACGTCTATTGGGATTGATGTTGAATCAAATTTATGCGTTTTTTTATGTTTTATACAGGAAACAAAAGCGTCGGCAGCAATCGGGCAAAATTGTGTACCCTTATATCTTTCAAGTTCTTGGATTGCCATTTCTATACTTAAAGCCTGTCGATAAGAACGATGAGTAGTCATAGTGTCGAAAGCATCAGCAATAGCAATTATTCGGGAGCCAAAAGGAATTTGTTCTCCGCAAATCCCATCGGGATAACCACTACCATCATATTTTTCATGGTGATGTACGATCAGCTTGCCTGCTTCCTTTAAAAAAGGAACATCCGCAATTATGTGGGCTCCGGCAGCCGGATGGGCACGAACAATTGCCCATTCTTCTGGACTAAGAGCTGCAGGCTTTCGAAGTATGGCATCATCGACAATTATTTTGCCAATATCGTGCAGTATTCCGCCATACTCAATTGTCTTGATATCTTTAGACGATAACGAGAGCGCAACTGCCCCCATCACAGCGAATTCTGCTACTCTTTTTGAATGACCGAAAGTATAGGGATCTTTTGCATCAATTGTTGCAGCTAGCGCTTTAATAGTACTGTCACATCCGTCTATCACTGCCTGATGCAATTTGGAATTCTCGATTGCCATTGCAGCGATTGATGCCAGCGCAATTAATACCTCTAAATTAATATTGTTGAAATCGCTTCCATCGGTCTTATTTAGCACTTGAATAGCACCTATTATCTTATGGCCCACACAAAGAGGAACACACAACATCGACTTAGTTGTAAAACCCGTTTGTTTATCGATATTCGGGTTAAAACGACTATCTTTAGTTACATCATTAACGATTTGGGGTTCACCATGTTTAGCAACCCAAAAAGCAATTCCACTCTTTATCTCAGGTTTTATCTTATTTATTGACTTCGCCGCTTGACCAACCACATCCTCAAAATACAGATTGCCGGACTTTCATCCACCAAAAACAATGAGGCAGCAGAACATTTAAGGTTTTTAATGGTCATCGTTAGAATCTGGTTAATCAACTTGGTTGATTCTGATTCCTCCGTAACCTTTTTGCTAATTTCACATAAAAAGTCCAATCCCCCAACATGTCTTTCAAGCCCCAAATTGTTTATCATCTTACGGTCGTATTTAGAGTGTTCACCTCTAATATGAAATAGTCTGTCAAGTTGATAGCCTGCCGCTTGACTTGATGATACCATCGTATTTTTTAGTTCACGAGTTAACTTTATCATCTCTACGCCCTTCAAGTTGAAAGCACCCCATAGTCGTTGATTTTTACGATATGACCCTTTCCGCTACTTCCACTGCTGCCTCCAGCATTGCTGCCTCCACTGTTGCCACCGGCATTGCTGCTTCCACTGTTGCCACCAGCATGTACTGCCTCCAGCATTGCTGCTTCCACTGTTGCCACCGGCATTGCTGCTTCCACTATTGCCACCGGCATTGCTGCTTCCACTGTTGCCACCGGCATTGCTGCTTCCACTGTTGCCACCGGCATTGCTGCTTCCACTGTTGCCACCGGCATTGCTGCTTCCACTGTTGCCACCGGCATTGCTGCTTCCACTGTTGCCACCGGCATTGCTGCTTCCACTGTTGCCACCGGCATTGCTGCTTCCACTGTTGCCACCGGCATTGCTGCTGCTACTGTTGCCACCGGCATTGCTGCTGCTACTGTTGCCACCGGCATTGCTGCTTCCAGAATTTTTGGACTCATTTTTTCCTTCACTGTTGTTCTTATTTTGGCTATTGCTATCTTCTTTGCTCTGACCGTTCTCTTTA
This sequence comes from uncultured Chloroflexia bacterium, assembly GCA_963784375.1. Taxonomy (GTDB): domain Bacteria; phylum Chloroflexota; class Dehalococcoidia; order GIF9; family UBA5629; genus JBBIPA01. The sequence continues at coordinate 240,233 of CAWAQY010000001.1, forward strand.
CCAGTATCCTGTTTATTGTTTATGCTCTGGTCCTGGCTTTTACTTGGAGTCGGTGGAGCCTTACCCTGATCTACTGTTACTGAATGCTCCGGCGGTACAAGTACCGTAGTATTCTGGGCATCTACAGCAACAAGCCCCTGAAAAGTTTGAGTCGTCGTTGCACCAGTTAAACTAGCATCAACCATAAAATATGTCCCACGAACTGCAGCATGGCAGGAAGGAGTAAAAATTTCGTATTTTGATCCCGCGTTAACCATTTTTACAACCCTATTCCACGTCTTGCCCCAAAACTGAGATATGATAGTGACTACGGATTTATCAGGTGAATAATCGACCTGCTGAATCAGAATATAAGTATCAGGGCCGAGTTCCATTGCACTTCCGTCTAAGAAGGTAATTACAGCACTTGCATCCGATGCGGTTTTAACCTTTGCTCCTGCTTGTAAAGTAGTATCACCGACAACTTTTCTCCAGTTAAAAGAACCGAAATCCAGTACGTCGACTGTCCCGGATTTAACTTCAAGGGAACAACCGGAGTTATCTGCTGATACTGGTAATGGCCCTGCAAGAATATTACCTAGTAGTAAACATCCTGTAGTGATTATGCAAGCTAAAATGGTCAATGCATCAAATCGAAACAATTTAATATTCATGATTCAGCCTCCAGGGTATTGGTCATGTATACGAATTATCTATGACTATTGTCTGATTTTGAATAGCCACATGGTCATGGAAACTATAGGACTTAAGTACATAGTAAATTAGTAGTAATCAGACACTCTGTCCCTTCTTCAACCAATGATGAAGGGACAGAGTTAAATGATCTTCCGTATTCATGATGTTGATGTAGCGATTAACTGCGTAATCAAAAGGAAAATTATAACTGTGCTTGAAGGAGAATATTCATTAACTAATCAATCTATTGATGTCAAAAAGCAAAGGAAAAACTGGTAACGTCTGTGTTTATCTGTGCTAACTGTAAAAGTTCGCGTAGATTGTATTAAACGGTATATGATGGGATAGGACTGGATTTTGGACTCATCATCCGAAGACCGATGCTCTGGTCCGCTGAGCTATAGGCGCAATATATAATAAGTTTGAAGTTGTAATCAGGTTTGGGGTGAACGGAGGGATTTGAACCCTCGATCTCCAGGGCCACAACCTGGCGCCTTAAACCACTGGGCTACGCTCACCATGAATAACAACCAACAATTATAGCTTAACAGTTGAATCATATTCAATCTTCTGCCCCTGCTCTTCAAAATGAAGGGAGTGGGGTTATTTTCGAAGGGGCAAGCCCCTTCGAGCTTCCTCAGAGTCCCGATTACCTGGTTATGATTGGGCACGATAAGTCAATCTCATGTCACTAGTCTTCAATTTGAAGGGAGTGGAGTGACTTTCGAAGGGGCAAGCCCGCTTCGAGCTTCCTCTGGATTACCGGCTATTGACAACCAGTGTCAACAATACTACAATTCGCCTTCGTTGCAGATAAGTTTCTGCAGTGATAAGATAAGACGCTATCCGGGTATGAAATTACATAGAATATTAGTAGCCACTCGGGGAAGTGCCGAGGGTGACGAAGCGGTACAATTAGCCTGCGACCTTGCTAAAAAACCCAAAGCAGAAATATATATCGTTTATGTTATTGAGGTGAACCGTAATTTGCCGCTGGATGCTGTGGTAGAAGCCGATATCGAGAAAGCAGAAAAAGTTCTGACTCAGGTTGAAAATATTGCCGCAGCGAATAAATCTGAAGTGCAGACGAACATTATTCAGTCACGCGAGGCAGGCCCGGCGATAATTGACGAAGCGAGAGAGAAGAAAGCCGATTTGATAATAATGGGCTTACCTTATAAGAAGCGTTTCGGTGCATTTGACCTGGGCAAAACAGTGCCCTATATTTTAGAAGAAGCACCCTGCCGTGTTATATTGATTAGAGATCCGGTTGTTCGGGAAGAAGTATGAAAATAGTTATTATGGGTTGCGGCCGCGTCGGAGCCCAGCTTGCAGCTATGCTGGACAATGAAAGCAACACAGTCACTGTCATAGATACCAATAAACTGAGTTTCCGAAGATTGCCTCCAAAGTTCAACGGCACCTCATTGCTGGGCAACGGCACTGATATGGATACCCTCAAAAAAGCCGGTATAGAGGAGGCCGATGCTTTTGTTGCGGTCACCGAAGGCGATAACCGCAATATCATGGCAGCACAAATAGCCAAACACGTCTTTAAGGTACCAAGAGTCATGTGCAGAATATACGACCCCCTTCGTAAAGACGTGTACGAAATCGTTGGAATTGAAGCAATCAGCCCCACGACTGTGTTTGCCCAGATATTAAAGGACAAATTACTCAACAGGTGATAATAGTATGTATATCATTATAGTCGGCGGAGGAAGCGTAGGTTATTATTTATGTCAGGCGCTCCTTAAAGAGGGACAAGAAGTACTGGTACTGGAAAAGGACCCTGCAAAATGCGCCCGGTTTGAAGATGACCTGGGCAGCGTCTGCGTCAGAGGAGACGGCTGCGAAGTATCGACTCTTGCTGATGCCGGAGCCGGTAGAGCCGACGTTTTCATTGCCACCACAAATGAGGATGAAGATAACCTTGTGGCCTGCCAGGTGGCCAAGTATAAATTTAAGGTACCCCGCACAATCGCCAGGGTCAGCAACCCTAAAAATGAAGAGGTATTCAAAAAACTGGGCATAGACTGCAGTGTAGTGGTAACCAACCTTATATTGAAAAACATTGAAGAGGAAATACCCACTCATCCCCTGGTTCATCTGGTAACTATGGCAGAAGAGGGTGCAGGGATCGTAGAAATCAAAATAGAAGAAAATTCGAAAGCCGTTGGTAAGTCCATTAAAGAACTACACCTTCCCAAGGACTCCATTCTGGCATTATTGATACGTAATGGAGAAAAGCCCCGGGTGCCCTCTCAGGACACTATCCTGGAAGCGAACGATCGATTTATTGCGTTGACCAGTCTGGACAATGAAGACGATCTCCGCAAAGCATTGATTAATTGAATTAAAGGATGAAAGATGACAAAGGCTGCATTTCAGGGTGAACCGGGAGCTTTCAGCGAGGATGCCATCCTCAGTTTTTTCAAATATGCTGAGACAGTTCCATGTAAGTCATTCCGTGATGTTTTTGAAGCTGTTTCCAATGATACCACTGATTTTGGAGCGGTACCCGTAGAAAATTCATTTGCAGGAAGCATTAATGAAACTTACGATTTGCTGCTCGAATATCCTCTTAATATCTTCAGGGAAATAAATATGAAGATTAACCACTGCTTATTAGCCCTCCCCGGGGAGACTCTATCGAGCATATCTAAAGTTTATTCCCACCCCATGGCAATAGCTCAATGCCGGGAATTCTTGAACAAGACGAAAATAGAAGTGATTCCCGATTATAATACCGCGGTAAGCGCCAGAAGGGTTAAAGAGGAAGGAGTTCCAGGGACACGCTGCCATTGCCAGCAAGCGGTCTGCCCAAATCTACGGGCTGGATATAATAGCGGAAAATATCGAAACAAGCTCCACCAACTATACCAAGTTCTTTATTATCTCCAAGAAAACTGCTGAGCGCGCAACGAAGAATAAAACTTCCGTAGTATTCTCAACCAAAAATACCGCCGGATCGCTCTACGGTATTTTAGGAACGTTTGCCACCAGAAATGTCAATCTCACTAAACTGGAATCAAGACCCAGCAGAGACTCAACTTTGGGAATACATCTTTTACGTGGATTTCGAAGGACATTCAAAAGACAAAATCTGTCAGGAAGCCCTGGCAGAACTCAAAACCAAAACAAACTTCCTGAAAATACTGGGCTCCTACCCATTTGCCGAACTTTAGTTTTCGCCCGTTATAAACCGGCAATCCCCTCCTTGAGTCTTTTATAGGTCATCGGTAACGATTCCGGGAGCACTTTGGTATCGGAAATCACCGGCATAAAATTGGCATCTCCCTGCCACCGCGGAACAATATGTGTGTGGATATGGTCAGCCACTCCTGCACCGGCAGTCCTGCCTAAATTCATTCCGGTATTGAAACCTGTGGGTTGGTAAACTTTTTTGAGCAATTTTATACTCATTTTTACCAGATCAAGATGTTCTTTTGATTCGGCATCAGTCAAGTCTTCAAGTTTTCCAATATGTCTATAAGGCACTACCATCAAATGACCCGAATTATAGGGATAGGCATTCAAGATAATGAAATTGCATTCTCCCCGAAAAAGAATCAGATTCTTTTCATCCTCTTTCTCCCTGGGAAGCTGGCATAAAAAGCATCCGTTCTTAGATTCGCCTTTCAATAATGAATCCTATGCGCCATGGAGCCCACATTCGGTTCATGCCTGCCTCCTGCAAATACGTCGGTAACTTAAGCATAAATTAGCTTCAGGTATTATACCCGATACATAAACCTAAATCATATTCGACATTGTTTGTCTTTACCCTGAGTAGTTGTTAGTATATAACTAACATGAATGTAGGCGCTTTCCAGATCGATGAACCCGTTCCGAACCTGAATAAGCCTCATGCCTTCGTAATACTGCGACCGTGGATAGATGCCGGCGGAGTCGGCAGTCTGACCATGAACTTGTTGGAGGATACATTTCAGGCCCGCCCACTGGGACGATTGTCTAAGCCGGGCAACTATTATGACTTCACCCGATACAGGCCTAATATCCGACGTGTTGATGACAGACGCATTGTGGACATACCCAATACTAGAATCTTCTATGGACATGGACAGGGCAGCAACGACCTCGTATTCATTCACCTGCTCGAGCCTCATATGGCTGGTGAATATTTTTCTCGAATCAGTATTCAAAGTATTACAATTGCTCGGTGTTGAAAGGTATTGTCTGATTGGGAAGCATGTACGATTCTGTCCCGCATACCAAACCGCTTCTCGTAAGCGGGTACTCTAGCCGTCATCTCGTAGAAGAGTTACAAAGGCTGAATGTGCATCAATCTCACTACGAAGGTCCTACCACCATAACAATGTTGACCTCCCAGGAGGCAGAGAAGAATAATATCGAAGTCCATGAGCTTGATAGTACACTTACCTCAATATGCTCAGCTGGAAGAAGATTATTCCGGACACCTGCGGCTTCTAGAGGTACTCTGCGGATTATACAATTTCTCCATAGACCTGACCTCGATAAAAAATAAAGCCGAAAAGCAGCTCGAGAAGATTAATGAAGCGATGAAAAGCGAAAAACAACTCGAGCTATTGGTGAGGGAATTGGAAATGGTATACGAAGGCCGAATGAGTGCCAGTACCGAAAATACACCCAGGCTTTCACCGGAAATAGAAAATTTTCTCCGTGAAATAAGCAAGCGTTTTTAATAATTTACTATAGTATGTCACACCATTATGGAAGAATAGTACTTGCTTTTATCTTTGCCTGCACTTCTCTTTCAAAGTGCAGCCTGTACTCCCCCCGCGGCAGACAAAGATGTCGACGGCAGCCCGCGGTGCACCCGTTACCGGCTCGCCAATGTACCTGACAGGACAGGTAGAGTGGATTGCCAGAGCCTTTAGCCCTGAGTGCCGGGTTAAAAAAACAGACGTGGTGATGACCGGCGGCTGATGCGCCACAGATCCTGCTTCTCTGTATGAGGAGTCTAATCCGATAATCACTGCAGAATACCTGGGCAATGGAATCTGGAGCGTAAAGAAAGTATGCTCCATTAATTCTATGTATAGCCAGTCATGGTATTTTTATGAAGATACCGGAGACCTTGTGCTTAAATAGCAGTTTTCGCCGTCCATGGATAGCACATTTCTTATAAAAAGCAACAAAACTGGCTGATAAAATTAGGGTTTTAGCCAATATTTTGTCAACACATATTGACATTGTTCCATAACATTGCTATCTTTGATTGTAATCAGATATGTCAAATACTGATTTAGTCATTACGACAAGAGGAAAAATCCCCGGGGGAGCTAAAAGCGAGATAGTCAATACGTTCAAAGATTGCTATCGTAAATTCGGCTCCAGATCTCCTTATAAAGTCGAGCTTCTGATTACAGAAACTGAAGGAATCCGGCGTGATTCCCTCCGTGAGGAACAATCCAGGCTGGGGAGAACAACAATTGAAGATGTCGATGAAGTTTGTTCCCATCATACCTGGAGCGGTCATATCACTGTCAACGTATCCGTCGAAAGATTGGGAGAGTTCTCCAAGCTGGCACGCCAGGGTGCTTTAAGACATGAAGCAGCCCACTCTATTCTGCATGGCTCACTGGAATATAACATCTTCAGAATCCCCGACGATTGCCGCCAGATGGCTTCGGTCAAAGGCATAAACCCGGATGTGTTAGAACACGTCATCCGTAATCTCTCTTCGGCTATTAAAGAGTGTGAAGTGAGTAAATTCCTGATTTCCCACGATTTTATCGATTGTCAGGCAGCCTTTATTCTGGAATGGATTCAACCTCAGAGCGACAAAAATACTTTGCGATCCGCAAAGATGGATCGCCAGGCAAGATTTACGCACCTGACTTCACTATTAAAACCTATACTTCTTGCTGACCCTCTATTAGCAATACCAAAATCCAGAAAGATATCTCTGGAACGTCAGGTTTTACTGGGCAGAAAAATAGAAGAAATGATCGAACATCTCACTGATTATGAACAGAACAAAATACTTCAAGTGGCAAGTTCAATTTCAACTGGTGTTAACGGAGATACTCATGACAATGTTGACTCTGCTTTACACCAGGCGATGACCATGGCCTGAGTCCCTAGCCCTCATGTTCACAACCCACAAATAACGATTAGCTTTTGTTATTCTTTTACCTTATAATTTTTGTTATAGAGAACAATTGTGAATTTATAGTATGGAAATAGATGAGAAAATCCAGTACACCATTGCCCATACCGAGGTGCTGAGATCACCAAAACAAAATCTGGCCACTTTCGGTATCACCAATATTTACTATTACCTGATTACCGAATTAATAGAGAGCACAAGTATAGTGAGAGAAGGAAGAGTGATTGCTGCCAAACCCAGGATAGTTACCCCGGCTTACCTGATCAATTTAGAAGGATTCAGCGGCCAGGCAAAAAGATATATTGAAATGATTGCAGAAAAAGATCCTCATGAAGCCGGCATATTCTATTCTTACAAAAATGAACCCAAAGAAATGAACATTGTATCCGACCCGTTGGGTAAAGTAGTGGAAAAGATCGGTCAGCAGATAGACAGCAACGGAGATCCTCTTACCGCCATCATTAAAGGTGTGGAGGATATGTGGGATGTTTCCTTGCTTAAATTCACCTATGAACTGACCAACAAATCCGTATACACAAATGTTGCCGAGATGGGAAGAAGAGGACTCTTGAGGATGGATAATGAGGGAATCCCTGCCGATGCCAGAAAAAACATTGAAGAATTATTTGAAAAAACCCGCAGGGATTCTTCTTTCGCGCCAATCCTGGTTGCTGAACTGAATCGATGGGGATTATTCCATCAATATCAGGACAGATTTCTTAGTTTATTTAAGAAATAGTCAGCCATCATGTAATAATTGCTGGCGCGATGAGCTGGAATCCTCAAGTTGACCTTTCGAACAGGCTGTCCATATAATTCCCCTGGTTGATATGGACAAGAAACCCTGTGTTGCCTTTCATACCCTGGGCTGCAAGTTGAACCAGGCAGAAACAGAAGCTCTGGCGAATCAATTCGCTAAAGCCGGTTTTCGTGTTGGCGGCGATGACGGAGCCGATGTATGCATCCTTAATACCTGCACGGTAACCCATATTGCCGACCGTAAATCAAGGCATTTGCTGCGGTTGCTGCGGAAAAAGAACCCCAAAGCTCTGATTGTAGCTACCGGCTGTTACGCCGAAAGAGCTCCCCGGGATATTTCCGGCCTCGACGTTGACCTTGTTATCGGCAACGAACAGAAAACGGATATACCGGACCAGGTAAAAAAGAAACTCGATTTCAAGGCAGATAAATCCGGAACGGAGCATTCGAATCTCCTGATGCATCGCGGGTCCGCAGCTTTATCAAGATTCAGGAAGGCTGTAACGATTACTGCTCCTATTGTATCGTCCCTTTTGTGCGCGGACACAAACGCTATCTGCCGGCAGAGAACATAATCGAACAGGTTAAAGCAAAAGTATCTATCGGCTATAAAGAAGTGATCCTTACCGGCACCAAGATCGGCGACTATAGCTATAATGGATTCGGTTTACACCAACTTATTGCCCGAATATTGGAACAGGCCGATCTGAAACGATTACATCTCTCTTCTTTGCAGCCCCGGGAAATTACCGGGGATTTGATCCGTTTGTGGAAAGACCCTCGATTGTGTCGCCATTTTCACGTAGCTTTGCAGAGTGGCAGCGATACTGTTTTGGAACGGATGAAGCGCCGTTATAACGTCGAGGATTACCGTAAGGCAATTTCCCTGATAAAGAAGGAGGTTCCCGACGTCGCTGTAACTACGGATATCATGGTGGGCTTTCCCGGAGAGACTGATGCGGAGTTCGAGGAGAGCCATAGCTTTTGCAAGGAAATCGGTTTTTCCGACCTCCATGTTTTTTCCTATTCACGCCGCGAAGGTACGGCAGCCGCAGAAATGAAAGACCATGTTAATGAAAAGGTGAAGAAAGCCCGCAGCCTGCGGATGCTGGATTTAGCCCGGGAGAGCGCCCGCAGCTTCCAGGAACATTTCCTGGGGCGGACTTTGCCGGTATTGTGGGAAACAGAAGTAAAACCCGGCAGCGGTTTGTATTCCGGGCTGAGCGATAATTACATCAGGGTTTATGCCAGAAGCGGGCGCCGGTTAAACAATCATATTCTCTCTGTGAAACTGGTTAAGACGTATAATGACGGTGTCTGGGGCGAGATAGTCCAATGAAAATTAAAGTTAAAGTGACTGCAAATGCCAGGGTAGAGGAAGTGAACAAGGGTGAGGACGGATATTCAGTGCGGGTAAAAGCGCCGGCTAAAGAAGGCAAAGCTAACAGGGCGGTGATAAAGGCGTTGGCTGAGTATTTTAAGGTTCCGCAGTCATCCATCAGGATCGTGAGTGGGATCGGGGGAAAGAACAAGATAGTGGAGATTCCGGGGTAATCCCATAGTAGAAGGTGTCTTCATCCTTACCTTAGTCTGCTCCCTTCGAATACGCTCAGGGAATAAAATCAAGGAGGGAGGAAAATCTCAAGGAATACTTCTCTCTCCACTTGAGGGAGAGACTCTCAGAGGGAGCAGGCAATCTCTCTCTCCCCATGGAGGGAGAGAGTCAGAGTGAGGGGGCAATTGTTTAAATGACGAAGCGAGGGATTCGGTTAAAAGTAATAATATGGGGATGATTGCTGCTGTTGGTGGCGTCGTGTCGAAGAACGGAGGATCGCATAGCAGATAAGGATACCCACAATGATCCCGAAAACAATCAACCAGTCCGGCATCATTCCTACATTAAAAGCGTAGAGCGAGTTAGTCCACTCGCTTTCGTTTCCGGCACTGTCAACCGCTTTTACCCGCCAGAAGTATGTCCCCGGTTCCAAGTTTATAGCATGGCTATTTTGAGTTATCCCTGAGGCTCGCATCGAAGATTTCACGCCAGAAAACTTGAAGTTATCAGCGACTTCCAATACATAAGTGACCTGGTTGGAATTCAGGTTGGACCCCGGCGACCACACGAATTTTACCGCTTCACCTCCAATCATACCAAACGTCTGCCCTTTGGGTTCCAGGACGGTTGGTTTTGGAAGTGCTTTTTTGGTGACCACTGGGACCGAAACACTGGGTGGCTGTGGCGCAGCTGGTGTCGGGGGTGGAGGTGATGGTGCAGACGGCGGTGGAGCTGAACCTGAAGTAATGGTAGCGCTATTGCCGCTCTGGTCGGTAGCTACAAACCGATAACCTCCCTGACTGCTTGGGGGTAGAGTGAAGCTATAGGTAAAATTGCCGGCATCATCGCTGGAAGGTGAATTGGTAACGGAGACGTCGTTACATTTAATGGAAACAGTGGTCCTGGCAGCGAAGCCACGGCCAGTCATGGTAATGGTTGCGCCGGACTGCGGAGCTTGAGTATCGATAGCAACTGATGGTGTGACAACTATTGTAGCTGACGGAATACCGCTGCCGGACTTTGTTGAGGAAACTGAGACCTGGTGCTCACCGGCAACAACACCAGGTATGGTATAGTCAACCGAAAAGCTGCCCGTTTTGCTCGATGTTATACTGATGGTCAGCGGTTTGCCGTCAATACTGAGCACATCCATGTCGTCAGCTGGAAAGCCGGTGCCATAGACTGTAATCGACGCACCGGGGCTTAATTGAACCGGTTGAGTTTTTATCCGGGGCATAATGTTAAAAGAGGCGGTTTGATTGGATTCTTCCCGGCCAAGGCGAATATAACCGACGTAATAAAGTCCCATGGGCGCTTCAGGAATGGAAAAGGCTTCTGTAATCGCAAGGCTGCCGCGTGGCGCGTTTCCTTCTTTAAGCGTAATGGTTTTGCCCTCATCAAATTTGGGTGTAGCACTCCACAGAATTTCATACGCTCCTTCAATCGGAAAACTGCTGCTGGTAACAGTCATACTTGCAGAACTGCCGACCCAACCTGAGCTAGGCGTCAAACTGACGCCGGGACATCCGCCGGGACCTCAGCCGGCTGCCATGACCGAAATAGGCATAATCAAGGCAACAATTAACGTTGCTAACGCTGCAAAGATCAATACCTTCGTATTGCCCATAGCTAGTTTATAGGACTTTTTCTCAAATTTGTCAAATTCAAGGGGTTTTTCCGAACGTGCGAGGGCGCCAGCTATGGAGAAATTGTGAAGGGATTTTACAATCAAACGGAATGCGGAAGGGATTTTTCGTCTCCCGATACCATCGGGCTCCTTGAGGATGACAGGCTCAGAAAGTGTGTCACTTCGACTTCGTTTAATGAACAGAATGTTTCATCTCCTGTCATTCTGAACGTAGTGAAGAATCTCTTCCCTTTGCCTGCTCCTGTACCGTACTTAAATACATGAAAATAGCACCGCTCACCGCCACATTCAGGGATTCTGCCTTATCCCGGGCAATCGGGATTTTTGCACGGACTTGTGCAAGGTCTAAGGCTGCTCTGGAAAGGCCTGATGCTTCATTGCCCAGCGCCAGTATAAGATTATCCTTCAGGCTTATATTTGCTGGAGGTTCAGTGCCACTCAGGTCTGCGGCAAGCAGGAAATACCCCTGCGTAACCAGTGATTGTACCTGTTCCAGATAGCTGCTCGTTCTTCTCAGCCATAGTTCCAATATACTCCCCGCAGTCGATTGGATACATTTGGGCGAGAAAGGGTCCGCACATTTTTCGGAGAGAATAACTCCGGAATAGTTAAAAGCAGCAGCCGTGCGGATGAGTGTGCCTGTATTGCCAGGGTCCTGGATATCTTCCAGCAGCAATACCCTGCGGCCGGCATTTTCGGGTACGTTGTTGGTATATATACCTTCCGGCATTTTGACCACAGCCAGGATGCCCTGAGGAGTTGTGACGGAACTAATCGTCCGAAATTGGTTCTCAGTCACAATACGAACAGGAAATCTTTCGTAGGTGACCGCTGGTTGTTCTATGGTCACAATTTCAATTACAGCTTCAGGATGGCTGTTGATGAGTTGGCGAATTGCTTTATCACCTTCGACAATGAAGGCTCCCGCATCACGGCGTCCCCTTGTGGTAGCCAGGTCTTTGTACCATTTAAGTGGTTTTAGTTTGTAGCCATCATTAATTGACATCATAGATTACCAAAATAAGGGCGTATCTTTTTGGCAAGCTCTTCAGGTGAAGTCCAGATAAAACCATAGAGAAGTATATTCGGGCCGTACCAAACATCGCTCGTGGGGAATGACTGAATGCTGGAACGGGATATTATCTTGCCGCCAGCCCAGAAATACTTTAGATTTCTGCCCGGAGGTGCTGAATAGAGGGCAAAATTGAAGCAGGAAAGGCCGATATCACTGTATGCCTTTAATACCCTGCTAATCCCCTCTGCCAGGTTCTCCCAGTCTTCATCATCGAATTCTAAGAAATTAGATTTGTTCTTTACCGTGAAGTTGACCTCATGGTGGTGATGGGGAGCAAAGGGAATAAACCACTCGGTTGAGCCGAACCTTCCCAGGTATCTCTCCTTAAGCCGTTTTTCCTTCTTGATCAACTCTTCCCAGTAGTTAGCGGAATATTTGTAATAATGTTCTCTGGCTTTTTCAAGATATAGTTTGATCAGGTAATACGGCCAGTGGGAGGACATAGCTTGAATGTGCGGATGGGCTACACTGGAGCCGCTGGGATATAAATAGTTCTGGCCGATTTCGTCATATCTGGTCCCATCCACCTCATAACTTCGCCGTAGAAAGTCGGCAGCAAGGTTGAATGCATTGTAGTAAATATCCTTATGAAACTCATTTAGCCGCAGGAAATGCTTTTTGGTTAAAGCGATGACGGCAGAATGAGCTTTCTGAGCAAAGATATTGGGGAATAAGCGTTGCCTCACCCCTTGTTTGCCTTCCTCCGGGCACCAAATTAGATGGAAATTTCGGGGTGTCGGTTCCGACTTTATCGGAACAAAAAAAGCAGTTCGGTCTGGTTTCTGCGATTAATTTTTCTACGACCGCCCAATCAGTCTTGAAAATTGAGGATATTTTGGAACGGGTGTGAAACGTGGAAGTGAAGCCTGATAGTGGGTCAGTCCGATATTCTATAGTCTGAGCCTCAAGCTTGAATTCTTTACCTGGATCACGGATTTGAGCTGTTTCAAGGGTTTTTTGGAAGCGAATCATTCTTACTATTACCCTGATTTCTATGTAATTTCTTGAGTATAGACCTGCAGATTAGCCGTGTCAATGCGCCGTTTAAGATCTGAATTGTTGTAGAATATCAATTGCTTGATACCATGCGAAAAGATAAAGTCGTCAATCTAACTGACCAGAAGAGTTCAGCCGACACCAACAGTCTTGCATCACAGTCCTATGGTTATACCATTGCAACAGCCGGATTCGCGGTATGGTTCATAAATGGAATGTATACCGCTGCCTTCAGCGTATTTTTAACTCCCATGCAGGCCGAATTCGGGTGGTCCAGGGCTGAAATTTCGGCGGCATTCTCCCTGTCTACCATTCTGTCCGGAGTTTCATGCATTTTTATGGGGCGACTTACCGATAAGCTTGGTCCGAGGTTCGTGGTAACCGTGTTCGGTTCCTTCCTGGGAATATCTTATTTACTGATGTCGCAAATTGTGGCTTTATGGCAGTTTGAGCTCATATACGCTGTGGTGGTCTCTATCGGCATCAGTTCAACTCTTGTTCCGGTGATGTCCACAATAGTCCGATGGTTCGTGAAAAAACGGGGACTTGTGACCGGGATTGTCCAATCGGGAGTAGGCATAGGCGGAATGGTGGTAGCACCGCTCACTGCCTGGCTGATTTTAACATATGGCTGGCGTTTCTCGTATTTCATTATTGGCATCGTGGCTCTGGTGGGAATTATTGCGTCGGGGCTTTTTCTCAAGAGCAACCCTGATAGCAAAAAGGAATCGGCTGGCGATGGAAGCATTACCCGCATGGACTCCAGTGACAATCCGGTGAAACAGGGAAAAACCGGGTATTCGCTCCACAAAGCAATGAAGACCAGGCAGTTCTGGATCATGGCTGGATTGTACTTTACCTTTGGATTTTGTCGTTCGGCTTTCCTGCCACATACGGCAGCTTTTGTCCAGGATAAAGGTTTTTCCCTGTTTGAAGGGGCAAATGTGGTGGCGATATTGACCCTTTCCAGCGTTTTCGGACGGATCATCATAGGGCGGCTGGCAGATAAAATTGGTAACCACCGGGCATTGATAATAAGTGAGTCGTTAACCACTGTTTCTTTCGCCCTGGGGCTGATTTCAAACGATCTCTGGATGTTATTCCTTTATGGGGTTATTTTTGGCTTTGGCTGGGGAGCGCAGGCAGTTTTGAGATTCTCTCTGGCAGCGGAAGAATTCGGACTTGTTGCTATCGGGGCGGTGATGGGGGTTCTTTCTCTTGCCGAGGCAACATCTGCGAGTTTTGGTTCATATATTGCCGGCTACATTTTTGATACTTTCGGTAATTACCAGCCGGCGTTCTGGCTGGGGATTGCCATTTCAATTATCAGCATCGTGTTTGCTCCTATGGGACGGCGGTGCTAAAAAGGTGGTGAGCGGTTAATCCTGATTATTTGCAGAAATAAAGACAACCACCATTCTCCTACCTCTCTTTGGTGATCGTTCGGGGATGGTGGTTGTCTTCGACTGTCAGAACAGTATCTGGATATTACTTGATTAGTTTCTCGGCTAAATTGCCTGCCCAGGGGAGTTTAAACATTTCTTTTTGATAAGCTTTGACCATCAATACTATCCAGAGCACCAATGCTAATATGCCAACCAGCAGGGCAAGTATGCTGAAAAGAAAGCCAATGAATGGTATCCACCCCAGAACCTGTAAGACAATGTTGATAACTGTGAGTGAGCCGAATACCAGTATAGATTGCATGGCGTGGTAACGGACGAATTTATTTTCCTTTTCAATGAGGATGAAAACCAAACCAGTTATCCAACCCAGGACATAGCACAATAACCCGGCAACATTCTCTTCAAGCCCTACCGATGTTTTAGCCATTAAACCCCTCCATTTTTAAAATAATATTTAATCTTGTAAGGTTACACTGATGGCCAGGTGGTGTCAATAGGTTTTGATGAAAATGAAAATTGAATAAGGCGTAATTTGTCATGGGTAGGATTACTACTGTGCGCGTTTCTGGGCAAAATTGCCTGCCCAGGGCAAGTTTGAATCGCTGTCCCTGGTATGCATAGGCCATCAAGATTATCCACAGTATCATCGTCAGCAATCCCAGTAACCAGGCAAATACACCAAAGAGGATGCTGAGAACAAAACTGAAACCAGGTATCCATCTGAATACGCCGGCGACGGAATTGAGAATTATGAAAATGATAATATAGATAATCGTAATCAGTCCGAATACGGCAATTGACTGTATGGCATGGAAACGGACGAATTTATTTTCCTTTTCGCGGACCAGAAAATATATACCGCTTATCCAGCCCAATACGTAACACAGCAAGCCGGCAATATTCTCTTCAAGCCCTACCGTTGTTTTGGCCATGACGCTCCTTCTTCAGACCACCTTTGTCTTTAGAGTACACTGCTTCCCTGAAGGTGTCAATCGGGCAAGCCCTGTTATTCTGAACCGCTCCCTGAGAGTAGTCGAAGGGACGGGCTCAATTAGTGACATGGGGAAGTTAATGAACGAAAGGTACTCACTTCGATCCTCTGAAAAAGTCGGAGCGAAGAATCCCCGTCAACATCATCGTTCTCTTTGTTTTACTTCAAATAAGATGGGGGTTAAAATAGATTTACATTATAAAGCATACCTTTGTCTTCTGACATTTCTTTATGGCCGGAACCGAAGATTTCAATAATAGATACAGCTGAATCTTAAAATAAGGAGGCCTCAAGTGGCAGGTTTTGAGAATTTTAAAGAGCAGATAAAAAATAACTGGAAGCCTATCCTGTGGGGACTGATTCCTTTTGTCATTGTCATTGTTGTATTTGCTATCCCTCTCAAAGAAGTTCCCGTCCAGGTGACCGAAAGCTATTGGGCGACCGAGATGAAAGACGAAGCTTATACTGTGGCAGAGACAAATACGGTAACCGAGCCTTATACGGCAACGGAAACGAAAACTGAGACAGTATTTGATTCCGGGGTAAATGGCAGCAACTGGTCATACACATTTGATGTAAAAAGGCCGGCAACGGTTTCAATTAATGTCTACGGTTACTCATATCCCAATTCCCAGTACTATTTCGGGACCAGCAATAACGCCACCATGCAATTTTATCCATTCCGCTACTATTCCGATAATACATCCCGCGCTACTATCACGATCGCTTACCCCGAGCAGGTGACCAAATACAGAACTGTAACAAAAACCAGCGATGTGGTTAAATATCGTCAGGTACCTACCAGGGTACTCAAAGAAAGAAAAACAACCAACTATGTGGTGATGTCCCTGTGGGCTTATATCTTTTTTAAGCAACCGGGCTAATCGAGGAGCAAGGAGATGAAACGTGATTTTGTGGATATACTGGCCTGCCCGGTATGCAAGAGTTCATTGACGCTGGAAGTAACTGAAGAGAAGGATGGGGACATAGTGACCGGCTTTTTATTTTGCCAGAAGTGCAACCATAATTACCCGATTAAAGAAAGCATACCCAACCTCTTGCCGCCGGACGTCGGTTAGGCTCCGGGGCTATAGGTCACATAAGTCTGAGGCGACTCCCATACTTCGATACTGGATAGTTTTTCTCGCCTTCCAAGTTTTGATTGCAGCCTCTTGAAAATGGTAGCTGCAACATTCTCCGAAGTCGCGTTTATTTTATTGAATGGCGGGATGTCATTCAGGCAAGTGTGATCATATTTATCCAGAATTGCCCCCAGATGGCGTTTCAGTTCTACAAAATCATATGCCAGGCCATTTTCGTCAAGCTTATCCATTTTCAGATGTGCCACGACCTTGAAGCGATGACCATGCAAATTCTCACATTTACCATGGTAATTACGAAGGTAATGAGCAGCATCGAAATGCAATTCAACTGATACCTGATACATCGTGCCTCCCTTTTAGGTTCATGATTTCCGAAGCTTCAGCCCATTTACGGACACCCTGTGAATTACCAATGCTGGAGAGCATTTCCTTTATTGTAGTGTGAGTTCGAGGATGTATAAAGTCCGGGCTGATTTCTACCAGCGGGATAAGAACAAAAGCTCGTTGAGACAAACGGGGGTGAGGGATGATTAGATCCGGGTTGTTAACTATTTCATCATCATAAAACAGGATGTCAATATCTATGGGTCTGGGAGCATTGGGAAAGGAGACTCTTCTGCCCAATTTGGCTTCTATTGCTTTAATTGTGGTGAGGAGTTCACGAGGGTTCATCCCCGTAGAAATGCAGCACACTGCATTGAGGAAAAGAGGCTGGTCTGCAAATCCAACAGGTTCGGTTTCATATATTGAGGAGAGCATCATAACATCGGATCGCTCTGAAATTAGCTCCAGGGCTTGTTTCAGATTCTGACGTCTGTCTCCAACATTTGAGCCAAGTCCAAGATAAACCATTGCCATTGTTGACTTTATCCTCTGATGATGGCGTCGCTCATCCGGCAGACCCGTACCATTTCTTTGACATCGTGGACACGGACCATGTCCGCTCCTTTGGCGATGCCAATTGCAACTGTAGCCGCCGTTCCTTCAGTACGCTGGTCGGGCGGCAGGCCTAACGTGGACGCGATGACAGATTTTCTGGAAGTAGCCAGCAGAATGGGCCTTCCCAGTACCTTCAACTCATCCAACTTTCGCATTATTTCCAGGTTTTGCTCCAGTGTTTTACCAAAGCCTATACCCGGGTCGATGATGATGTTATCCCAGGGAACACCTGCATCCAGAGCTGTATCCATGGACCATTTGAGATCGGCAATGACTGCCGGCATGATATAACGTTTTTGTTTTTCCCTTTGATTGGACATGAGAATCATGGGCACATTATTATCTGCTGCCAGCCTGGCCAGGTTTACATCTTTTTTCAGCCCCCAGATATCATTAATCATTTGAGCTCCAGCATCTAACGCCTGCCTGGCTACTTCGTGGTGATAGGTATCAATGCTCAGAGGTACATTTATTCTGGCCGAAAGTTTTTTCACTACAGGTATAACCCGGTGAAGTTCCTGCGCAATTGCCTCCTCAGTTGATAGCGGCGCGGTCCCGGGGCGGGTTGATTCGCCACCTATATCAATGATATCTGCACCTTCAGCAACGAAACGCTGGGCCTGTGCCACGGCCTGGCCGATATCCGCTATTCCATCGCCCGAGAAGGAGTCAGGCGACATATTGAGAATGCCCATCACATACGTACGTTTTCCCCACTGGAAATCTGTATTCCCGCAACGGGTAATGCCGGTAGAGCCAACGCTCCGTTTCTTACGCCATTTATCCAGAGTAACTTTATTAGTTCTGATGGTCATTCGTTGACTATTTTATCACAGATATATGCTTGAGCCATGAAACGAACACTGCCATCCTGAGGAGACCTCACGCAGTCGGGACGACGAAGTATCTCCGTCCACATTTCAGATACTTCACTCATATGTCATCCTGAACATAGTGAAGGATCCCGCCCGAAATAATCGGGAACCAGTACCTCGATTATCTTAAAATGTAAAGTGCAAAGTTGAAGGGATTCTTCTCCCGATTACATCGGGATCAGAATGACAGGGTGAATCCGTTCGTTCGCTGAGCGGAGTCGAAGTGATCCCGTCACATATATCCACCACTTCGCTTATTCGGTGCTGATTATGTTAAAATACCGACTGGTCTGACAACAAAATTGTATGGTCTTTATTTTATTGCAAAACGGAGCGTAAAATGGGAACGCGGGATAAAACCAATGAACTGGCTAAACGAAAACAGCAAACTATGGCTGGCGGTGGTCCCAAACGCATTGAAGCTCAACATAAAAGAGGAAAATTAACCGCAAGGGAGCGTATTGACGTCCTTTTCGATCCCGGGACTTTTGAAGAGCTGGACCCATTTGTCGTTCACAGTTGCACCGATTTTGAAATGGAAAACCAGAAGTTTCCCGGCGACTCCGTGGTCACCGGTTTTGGCAAAATAAGCGGGCGGGACACGTTTGTATTTTCTCAGGATTTCACTGTCTTTGGCGGTTCGCTTTCTAAAGTAGCTGCGGAAAAAATCTGCAAGGTCATGGATACCGCTGCTAAAGTAGGGGCGCCGGTTATCGGGTTGCTTGATTCGGGAGGAGCACGTATTCAGGAGGGTGTGGATAGCTTATTTGGTTATGCTCAGATTTTCACCCGCAACACGCTTTTTTCAGGAGTTATCCCACAGATTTCCGTGGTTATGGGGCCATGTGCCGGCGGGGCAGTGTATTCACCTGCGATAACCGATTTTATTTTCATGGTAAAGGGCACGGGGCAAATGTATATCACCGGTCCCGCGGTTATCAAGTCGGTAACCGGCGAAGAGGTTGATTTTGAGGAACTTGGCGGTGCCATGACCCATGCCAGCAAGATCAGGCAATTGTCATTTTGTTGCCGATAATGACCAGCAATGTCTGGAAATGGTACGCAAGCTGCTCAGCTTCTTGCCGCAGAACAATACGGAAGAGCCTCCCTTTATAGATACGGGCGATGACCCCAGAGAATCGATGAGGAACTGCTTTCCATCATCCCGGACAGCCCGAATAAGGTTTACGACATGAAGAGCATCATAAACAAAATCGTCGATAATGGTGATTTCTTTGA
The DNA here is from genome assembly GCA_963784375.1 of uncultured Chloroflexia bacterium. Classification (GTDB taxonomy): domain Bacteria; phylum Chloroflexota; class Dehalococcoidia; order GIF9; family UBA5629; genus JBBIPA01. The sequence goes on from CAWAQY010000001.1 coordinate 259,612, forward strand.
AGTCCACAGCAAATTTGCCCGCAACCTGATTGTGGGATTTGCCAGGCTTGGCGGCCAGGGTGTTGGGATTGTCGCTCAACAACCGGCTTTTAATGCTGGCGTCATAGATGTAGATGCTTCAGATAAAGGTGCCAGGTTTGTCACGGTTTTGCGATTGTTTCAATATCCCCGTGATTACTCTCGTTGATGTGCCGGGATATATGCCGGGCACTGACCAGGAATTCAGAGGGATAATCAGGCACGGCGCAAAATTTCTTTACGCCTATGCAGAAGCTACAGTACCCAAAATCAGCGTTGTCACCCGCAAAGCCTACGGAGGGGCCTATATTGTGATGAGCAGCAAGAGGCTTACGCGGAGATATTAATTTTGCCTGGCCAACTGCTGAAATTGCTGTAATGGGCCCTGATGGAGCAGTCAATATCGTTTTCAAGGATACCATTGACAAATCCAGTACCCCTGAAGAAACCAGGAAACAACTGATCGATGACTACAGGGAAAAATTCGCCAATCCTTACGTAGCTGCAGGCAAGGGTTATCTTGATGATGTTATTGATCCCAGGACCACCCGACCCATGCTTATTAAAGCATTGGAAATGCTCAAAAATAAGGTTGATACCAATCCGTCTAAAAAACATGGAAACATTCCTCTTTAAGAGTTTTGCGAATTGGAAAAAAAACTTTTAGTAGCCATCACCAGCGCAGTCACCTCTTATATCAGCGAGGAAGAGATTACAACCTCAGATTCTGGAGCGAAACTGAGTACGTGGTGGCTTCTCGGGCAGAGAAAGCAGATGGGAGCTCGGAAAAACTCTACAATCAGACACGACCTAAGCCGGGATCGGGAATGTGGCCGATATCACAATCTATTGTAGTGCCCGGTACCAGGCAATTCAAACTTTCGAAATGACTATTTTTAAATTGCTTTTAATTAAATGATTATGGAGTTTGATGACAATGGCAACAACAGCCAAAAAAAAGAATCCTGTAAAAATTACCGACCTCACTTTCCGGGATGGGCATCAGTCTTTATTTGCTACCCGTGTGCGAACTGCTGATCTTGAGGCAATTGCCCCGGAGATGAACAAGGTGGGATTCTGGTCTATGGAAGTGTGGGGTGGTGCTACCTTCGATGTCATGACCCGTTTCTTAAATGAGGATCCCTGGGAAAGGATTCGCTTATTTAAGAAATTGATGCCAGATACCAGATTGCAGATGCTTTTACGCGGCCAGAACCTGGTGGGGTATCGCAACTATGCCGATGATGTGGTCACTGCATTTGTGCACCATGCTGCAGATTGCGGAATTGATGTCTTCCGCGTTTTCGACGCGGTAAATGATGAACGTAATTTTCAGACTGCGTTTAAGGCAATCAAAGAAAAGGGAAAGCATATTCAGGGAACCTTGAGTTACTCGTTAACCGAACGCCAGGCTAGGCGGCCCGGTATATACCATTGATTATTATGTAAAGAAGGCACTTATTATCCAGGATATGGGAGCCGACAGCCTGTGCATTAAGGATATGGCCGGCCTCATTGCTCCTGGACGATGCTTATGAACTGGTTAGAGCTTTGAAGCAGGCTCTGAAAATACCGGTGAATTTACATAGCCACTTTACCAGCGGCATGGCCTGCATGAGTATACTGAAAGCCACAGAAGCGGGAGTTGATTTTATCGATACCTGTATTGCTCCTTTTGCTTTGCGTACCTCTCATCCAGCCATAGAGCCTCTGGTAGTTGCCCTTCAAGGTTCGCCGAGAGATACAGGACTTAAACCTGCAGCAACTGCTCAAACTCGGGCGAGTATTTTGAATCTATTGCTCCTAAATACCGTGACTTCCTGGATACGACCAAGATGTCGGTTATCGATACCGGTGTACTCTGGCATCAGATTCCGGGAGGAATGTTCACCAATATGGTAGCCCAGTTGAAGGAAGCCAATGCCCTGGATCGTATACAGGAAGTTTACGCTGAATTGCCCCGAACCCGTAAGGAGCTTGGTTATCCGCCGCTGGTTACTCCCACCAGCCAGATTATCGGGGCACAGGCGATACAAAATGTGTTGTTCGGCAGATATAAAATGATTTCCGATCAGACCAAAGATTATGTGTACGGTTTATACGGCAAGCCTCCAGCTCCAATTGACCCTGAGGTTCAGAAGATAGTTCTCAAAAATTATTCACGAGGCAATAAACCCATCACTGTCCGTCCCGCCGATATTATCGAGCCGGAATTACAGAAAGCCAAAGATGCGACTAAAGATATTGCCAAAGACATCGGCGATGTACTGGTTTACGCCCTCTATCCCACAACCGGGATGCGTTTCCTGCGCTGGAAATATGGCCTTGGAAAAACCGCCGGCGGAAACAAAAGCAAAAACTCTGGAAGATGTAAAACGGGAAGACGACCTCATTGCACAAGCAAAGACCGGCAAGATGGTAGAGAAAATTGAACTGAAAGCACCGGCCAAAGGACGTGGACTCAGGACGTTTAATGTGTATGTCGGCGAAGAATATTATAAAGTCGAGGTAGAACCCGCTGGCAATTCTGCCCTGCCGGGCTCAGTGCAGAAACCTGTCACGTCGCCCGGGCCCGACCCCGAAAGAACTCAGCTTCAAAGCCTGAAAGTCCATCTTCTTCCGAAAGGAAAATCGCTGCCGGCGAGACTGCGATCAGAGCTCCGATACCGGGCACTGTAATCCGCTTTTTGGTTAAAGAGGGCGATGAGGTCAAAGCTGGCACAGGCATAGTGGTATTAGAAGCTATGAAGATGGAAAACATGATAGAATCTCCAGTCTCCGGCAGGATCAAGTCAATCAAGTTCAACCCTGGCTCAAAAGTAAGCAAGGACGAAATCCTGGCTATAATCGGCTAGTTTTTATGGGACAGACCTTAAGCGAAAAAATATTAAGTGCGAAAGCGGGAGTTGACGCCAGAGCAGGCGATATTGTAGTTGCTCCTGTTGACTTAGCTTTTGTTCAGGACACCACCGGCCCTCTCACCATCAGGCAGTTTCAGGAAGCCGGGTTTAAGAAGCTGGCCAATCCATCAAAAACCATTCTTTTCATAGATCACGCTGTCCCAAGTCCAAACAGCCAGTTATCCAACGATCAACAGTTCATTCGAGAGTTCGCCAAAGAAACCGGCTGCGTCATTTCAGAGGGTGGCAGCGGTGTCTGCCACCAGATAGTTGCCGAGAAATTTGCCAATCCCGGAGATATTATCGTTGGAGCAGATTCCCATACGGTAACCGGCGGTGCTCTGGGAGCATTTGCCACCGGAATGGGTTCGAGTGATGTAGCGATTGCCTTTGCCCTGGGCAAAACCTGGTTCAGGGTACCAGAGAGCTTTAAAATTGTGGTTAATGGCAGATTTGGAGATAGAGTTAATGCCAAAGACCTGGTCCTTTATCTGGCTGGCAAAATTGGGGCGGACGGGGCTAACTATAAAGCACTGGATTTTCAGGGTGAAGTGGTGGATAAAATGCCCATATCCCAACGGCTGACAATAGCTAATATGGCAGTAGAAGTTGGAGCCAAGGTTGGCCTTTTCCCAAGCGACAACATCACTAAGAACTATCTCTCAAGCCAGAGACGAGGTGATAAGTATAAGCCGCTGTACCCGGATAGCGATGCCAGTTACGAACAAATAATTACTATCGATGCTTCTCAGCTTGAGCCGATGGTAGCCATACCCCATGCAGTTGATAATGTGGCACCGGCACGCACCCTGGAGGGAACCAAAATCAACCAGGTGTTTATCGGTACCTGTACCAACGGCCGTCTTGAAGATCTGGCGGTGGCTGCCGACATTTTAAAGAACAAGCATAGCCATGCTGACGTGAGGTTAATTGTAGCCCCTGCCTCGAGAGATGTGCTTCTGGATGCGATGAAAAAAGGCTATATACAAACGCTGGTCAATGCCGGAGCAATCCTGGTGCCGCCGGGATGCGCTGCCTGTCTGGGACTTCACCAGGGTGTGCTTGGAGATAAGGAGGTCTGCCTTTCTACAGCCAATCGTAATTTTAAGGGCAGGATGGGTAATCCCGAATCTTTCATTTATTTAGCCAGCCCGGCTACTGCAGCAGCATCAGCTATTACCGGGGAAATCACGGATCCGAGGAAGATTTTTTAATGTCAGCTAACTGAATTAAAGGGAAAAGCACACAAGTTTGGCGATAATATTTCTACAGACCTGATTATTGCAGGCCGCTATGCACACTTAAGAAGCAATTTACCCGAGCTGGCAAAACACGTAATGGAAGATGCTGATAAAACTTTTGTTACAAAAGTAAAACCCGGTGATTTCATTGTCGCCGGTAAGAATTTCGGCCTCGGTTCCAGCCGGGAACACGCTCCTCTGGTAATCAAGATGTCAGGGATAAGTGCCATACTGGCAAAATCCGTTGCCCGTATCTTTTTCAGGAACGCAATAAACCAGGGGTTGCCGGTTCTGATATGTGATACCGACAAGATTGACACGGGGGATATGTTAGGAGTAGACTTATCGGCGGGTAAAATTAACGACCTGACCAATGGTATCCAGCTCACATTTGGCAAAATCCCACCCGTTATGCTGAATATTCTTGCTGAAGGCGGGCTTATTCCGTATATCAACAAACATGGAGATTTCAAGCTCTAAACCTGTCCGTGGGAGCGTGAGGTATGCCTTATAGGGTTACTCTTATTCCAGGGGATGGAGTGGGGCCCGAGGTTACTGAAGCAACCAAAAGGGTGGTGGAGGCTACTGGAGTCGAATTCAAATGGGACGTCGGGATCGTCGGTGAGAAAGCGCAGACCCAGTTTGGCACTCCCCTTCCTGAAGATATCCTTATTTCAATTAAAAAGAACGGGGTGGCCCTCAAAGGACCTGTTACTACACCTATAGGTATCGGGATTTCGAAGCGTTAATGTGGCTCTTCGGAAAAGTCTAGACCTTTTCGCCTGCGTTCGTCCCTGCAAAATATATCCGGGAGTTCCCACGCCCTTCAACAATGTTGACATCGTTATTATCAGGGAGAATACTGAAGACCTTTACGCAGGAATCGAATATGCCCGGGGGACAAAAGAAGCAGAAAAGCTTATCGATTTTATTCAGAGCACGGGTAATTCAAAGATCAAAAGGGATTCTGGCTTCAGCATAAAAATGATCTCTGAATCCGGCTCGAGACGCATCGTGAAGTTTGCTTTTGAATATGCCCGGGCGAATAGCAGAAAGAAAGTTACCGCCGGGCATAAAGCTAATATTATGAAATTTTCCGATGGCCTTTTCCTATCGGTTGCACGGGAAGTGGCCAGAGAATATCCTGATATAGAGTTTGAGGATGTGGTAGTAGATGCTCTGTGCATGCGCCTGGTAAGAAATCCCGGTGTTTTCGATGTAATAGTATTGCCGAATCTTTATGGAGACATTGTTTCAGACCTTTGTGCCGGATTAATCGGTGGGTTGGGATTGGCCCCAGGGGCTAATATCGGTGAAGGTATTGCAGTTTTTGAACCCACCCATGGCAGCGCTCCTCAATATGCGGGCCAAAATAAAGTAAATCCTATGGCAATGATGCTTTCAGCGGTGTTGATGTTGCGACACCTTGGAGAAAACTTGGCTGCTGACAGATTGGAAAAAGCTATAGCAAGGGTAATTGCTGAAGGCAAGGATGTTACCTACGACCTGAAACCAAAACAAACTCGAAATGTAACGGGTACCTCACAGGTAGCCGATGCAATAATAAAAAAAATGAAGGAGGACTACATTGTCAGAAAAAGTATCTAAAGAAGAATTGCTGGCTAAAGCATTAAAGCCGGCAAAGGATGCTATGATCTTACATCCTTTTTACAAAGGGAAGATGCAAACCGTACCCAAGTGTTGCGTTCGAAATGTCGATGATTTTGCTATCTGGTACACTCCAGGAGTAGCCGAGCCCTGTAAAGCGATTAAAGCCGACAAAGAGAAGGTCTATGAATATACCAGTAAATGGAATACGGTGGCCGTGGTCTCTGATGGAACCAGGGTTCTGGGACTTAGGAGATATTGGACCTGAGGCTGCCATGCCGGTGATGGAAGGGAAGGCATTACTATTTAAATATCTGGGCGGCGTAGATGCTGTTCCTATCTGTCTTAATACCAAAGACCCGGACGAGATTATCAATGCAGTTAAGTTGATTCAGCCTTCATTTGGTGGGATCAATCTGGAAGATATTTCCAACCCCAAATGTTTTTATATATTGGATAAGCTGCGCGCTGAAGCCGAAATACCGGTATGGCATGATGATCAGCAGGGCACTGCTGCTGTGACACTTGCCGGGCTGATCAATGCCTTAAAAGTTGTCGGCAAGAAAATAGATAAAATTACGCTGACTGTTAATGGCATAGGTGCAGCCAATGTGGCTATCCTGAGGTTGCTTTTTACTGCCGGAGTTAAACCGCAAAATACTCTGGTTGTCGATAGTAAAGGCATATTACATAAAGGTAGAAAAGACCTTGAAGAGAAACAGAAGGAAAATCCGTACAAGTGGGATCTTATGTCTAAAAACAAACCCCGATAAAAGAACGGGCGGAATAGCCGAAGCTTTGAGGGGAACTGATGTGTGCATATCGCTTTCCGCATCGGGACCAGGTGTCATCAAGCCCGAGTGGGTGAGCAAGATGGCAAAGGATTCTATCATTTTTGTGTGCGCTAACCCGATTCCGGAGATCTGGCCCTGGGAAGCCAAGGAAGCTGGCGCCAGGATTGTTGCTACGGGCAGGTCTGATTTCCCCAACCAGGTTAACAACTCGACCGGTTTCCCCGCTATTTTCCGCGGCACCCTGGATGTCAGGGCCAAGACAATCACTGATGAAATGTGCATTGCAGCTGCATATGAACTCGCTAAATGCGCTGAGGATCGGGGTATAAGCGAGGATAATATTGCGGCTACGATGTCCGAATGGGACGTATTTATTCGTGAAGCTGTAGCCGTAGGAATGAAAGCTCAGGAGCAGGGTGTTGCCAGGATTAAAGCAACTCGAGAGCAGCTCACGAAACAAGCTGAGACCATGATTAAGAATGCCAGGGAGACGACTGAACTTTTGATGAAAGAAGGGCTTATTCCCCCTCCACCAAAAACTTAGTCGATTTGATAATTTCTCCGAGAAAGGAGTATACGAAAAGTGAGAGAAATTGATACAAAAAAAATAACCGAAACCGTTTCCCGATTGAGCCAGGAAGCAAATTTTTCTCTTCCTGATGATGTTTTTGAAGCTTTGTACAAAGCCCGTAAAGCTGAAGAATCCCCAACGGGGCAGCAAATACTGGACCAGATTATTGAAAATGACAAGCTTGCCATGAAAGAAGGGGTCGCTATCTGCCAGGATTGCGGTGCCACAGTTGTCTATCTGGAAGTAGGCCAGGATGCACATGTTGTCGGCGGTGATCTCTATAAAGCCGTTAACGACGGAGTTAAAGAAGGATATGAAAAAGGCTATTTGCGTAAATCCATGGTCAATAAACCTTTTTCAGCTCGCGTCAACACCGGTGATAATACTCCCGCCATCATACACACCGATATCGTTCCGGGAGATAAACTCAAAATAACAGTAGTGACTAAAGGCGGTGGCAGTGAAAATATGAGCCGTCTGGTCATGCTTACCCCTGCTGCAGGTCGCCAGGGTATTATCGATGCCGTGGTAAAAGCTGTAGATGATGCTGGCAGCAATCCTTGCCCACCGATTATTGTCGGAGTTGGTATTGGGGGCACGGCTGAGAGAGCAATGGAATTAGCCAAGAAATCGCTATTGCGCAAAGTCGGGAGCACCAAGCCCTGATCCAGAAAATGCTGATTTAGAGAAGGAATTACTGAAGCGAGTTAATGCTCTGGGCATAGGCCCGCAGGGATTTGGAGGCAGGATTACGGCGTTAGCAGTAAATGTCGAGACTTTTCCTGCTCATATGGCTACCATGCCGCTGGCTATAAACATACAATGTCATGCGGCGCGTCATAAGGAGGCTGCCTTATGAGGACACTCAAGCATGACATCATTGTCATGGGAGCAGGTCTGGCGGGCCTCAGGGCAGCCGTCGAAGTAGCCAGGAAAAATCCTGAAGCAGACGTAGCAATTGTCTCCAAAGTCCAGCTCATGCGTGCCCATTCGGTTTGCGCTGAAGGTGGAACGGCAGCAGTAATGCAGCCGGATGAAGGAGATAGCTTTGAGCTTCACGCTTACGATACCGTCCGTGGTGCTGACTTTCTTGCTGATCAGGATGTAGTCTGGCGATTCGTTCAAGCGATCCCCGAAGAGATCCGACTTATGGAACATTGGGGTATTCCCTGGTCCCGCCGCAAAGACGGGCGGATTAATCAGCGAGCCTTTCGGTGGCCATAGTTATGATAGGGCAACATTTGCTGCTGATAAAACCGGTTTCTTTGAAATGCAGACACTTTACGACACCCTGCAACAGCATACTAACGTATCCAGATACGATGAGTGCTATGTTCATTCCATTATCATAAAAGATAAAGTCTTTTGCGGAATTACCGTCTGGAATCTGACTACAGGTGAATTCTTTTTTATACAGGGCAAAGCCCTGATAATTGCTACCGGCGGTGCCTGCCGCATGTACGGTTTCACTACCTATTCGCTTACTGCTACCGGTGACGGTATGGGTATGGCTTACCGGGCTGGCCTTCCTATAAAAGACCTCGAATTTGTTCAGTTCCATCCTACCGGCCTTGTTCCTTCGGGAATTCTCATTACTGAAGCAGCCCGCGGTGAAGGCGGTTACCTCTATAACAATAAGGGCGAACGATTTATGGATAAATATGCTGCAAGCAAGATGGAACTGGCTCCCAGGGATATAGTCGCCCGTGCCGAAATGACCGAAATTGAAGCGGGACGGGGTTTCCCCGCGGTTGAAGGGATGCAGTCTATACATCTTGACCTTCGCCATCTGGGTGCAGACAAGATTAATGAACGTCTACCGCTGATCAGGGAAGTTGCCATGAAATTCAACTTTATCGATCCGATTTTGGAGCCGATTCCCATCCATCCGGCAGCCCACTATACCATGGGTGGTATCCATACCAATATTGACGGAGCCACCCCTGTTGAAGGTATATGGGCGGCGGGAGAAGCCGGGTGCGAATCACTCCATGGTGCCAATCGTCTGGGCTCGAATTCAACTGCTGAATGCCTGGTTTGGGGCAAGATTACCGGAGAATTGGCCGCTGCCTATGTTAAGAAGCAGAAGGCTTTCCCACCAATGCCGGATGATGCCAGACTGAAAGATGAAGAGGCAAGCGTTTTCAAACGGTTTAAATCCAATGGGAAGGAAAGCGGTTATGCCATACGTGCTGAACTTCAGAAAGTAATGGACAGCAAAGTCGGGGTTTTCCGAACCGGACCTGAACTGGAAGAAGCCCGCAAGAAAATCCAGGAATACAAACAGCGTCTCCCTGAAGTACAGGTAAAGGACCAGGGACATATCTACAATACCGATTTATTAAATGCCCTGGAGGCAGATACCCTCCTTGACCTGTCTGAAATCGTCATCGCCGGGGCGTTGGCCCGTACCGAATCACGGGGAGCACATTCCCGCCGTGACTTTAAAGTGAGAGATGACATCAACTGGTTGAAACATACTCTGGCTTACAAAACACCGGCTGGTCCCAGGTTAGAATATATCCCCGGTCAGCATAACCATGTGGAACCCGGTAGAAAGGAAATATTAGGGGGTTTATATGGAACAACGACAACCTCGTCCTAATCAGCTAGGGGTCTGGGGATGGGTATACGGTGGTAGATATCAATTAGAGAGATACCTTTATATCCTTCACAGGGTAACCGGTGTAGGATTGCTTTTTTTCATCCTGTTTCATTTTACCGTGACAACAGTCTTTCGTATGCAAGGGCAGGGAGTATGGGAATCTGCGATGAGTATTCTAGAATAATCCAATTTTGAAATTCGGTGAATACCTGGTGGCAGTAGCCTTTATTTTCCATGCTCTGAACGGTTTACGGCTTTTCTTGCAGGAGCTTGGGTTTACCCTGGGCAAACCTATTCCTCCAATTTATCCCTACAAGGATTCTCTTCGTAAGAAAAGACCACTCACATTTGTTTTCGTCGCAATCATCGTCATCCTGGCTGCGATTACTCTCTACGATTTTATTGCAGGAGGTTGGTAATGCGTAATACGTACCTGCAGTTCGTTCAACTCATAACCGGCATACTTGATAGCAATATTGTTGGCGATCCACATGGTAATCCAGCATCTTGACAATATTTTGCTTTTCTTTAGCATTGATGTCAGACACGCTACGTCCTGGACATCGATGATAGGCCGTGCCAAGCAAAGCATCTGGGCATTCATTTACATTGCCCTGCTGGTTTTCACTCTTTACCATGCCTTCTATGGATTGCGAAATATACTATTGGAATTGACACCCTCACCCGGTGCTCAGCGAACTATTACCGTAGTTATCATTATAGTTGGAGTAATTTTCCTTATCCTGGGCATCTGGGCACCGCTTGCCCTGTTATCATAAGAGGAGGAACCACATTTTAATGACTGAACACATAAGACGTAAGGTAACCTTTAAAGAAATTAAGTATAAAGTTCAGAGATACGATCCTGAAGTAGATAAGGAACCTCATATGCAGGATTTTACGGTACCCTACAGAGAGGGTATGACAGTGCTGGAGGGACTGATTTACATTAAAGAGAACCTGGACTCTACCCTGTCTTTCCGTACCTCGTGCCGTATGGGGATCTGCGGCTCCTGCGGTATGTTGATCAATGATTATCCCCATCTTGCATGCCATACTCAGATAGAAGAATTTCACACTGACAAACTAACTGTCAAATCCCTGCCTAATCATCCTATCATAAAGGATCTGGTGCCCGATTTAGGAACATTTTTTGCCAACCATCAAAGCCTTAAACCCTATATTATCCGCAATGATAAAGCTGAGATGGACAAAACCGATGCTGAATATGGTCAGACGCCAGAGGAACTGGATACTTACTTACAGTTTAGCTATTGCATTAAATGCGGCATTTGTGTAGCCGCCTGTCCCACCTCCGCCAGCGATAAAAAGTTTCTTGGTCCGCAGGCTCTGACCCAGTGCTATCGTTATAGCGCTGATAGTCGGGACGAAGGCTTTGAGAAACGTATTGCTGCCGTAGACAAGGAGCATGGGGTATGGCATTGCCATTTCGCCGGTGCATGTTCAGAATCATGCCCCAAAGGGGTGGATCCCGCTCTGGCTATTCAATTGATGAAAAGGCGAATGGTCTCAAGTGCCATTGGGACTGAAAAAAAGAAGAAACCTGCTCCGAAAGTCACATTACCGACAACGGCTACCAAACCTAAAGTTCCGGTACCTGAATTTACCGTAAAGGGTAAATAGGACCCATTGGTTTTAAGGAGGACTAAAATGAAAATAGTGAAGATAAAAACCCCGCTTGATGAAAAAACTATAGAAAGCCTGGAAGCTGGCGACCAGGTTTTAATTACCGGTGTCATTTATTCCGCTCGTGACGCAGCCCACAAGCGTCTTGTTGAAGCGCTTGATAAGAAAGAGAAGCTCCCGCTGGAGCTTAAGAATCAAATCATCTATTACATGGGACCCGCGCCCGCAAAACCTGGCTATGCTTCCGGTTCGGCAGGTCCCACTACCAGCTATCGTATGGACGCTTATTCCCCAAGGCTTATGGCTGAAGGGCTCAAGGGCATGATTGGGAAAGGCAACAGGACTCAGCCGGTTAAAGATGCCATAAAGAAGTATAAGGCGGTCTACTTTGCTGCCATCGGCGGTGCCGGTGCCCTGATTGCGAAAAGCATAAAAAAGGTAGAAGTCATAGCTTACAACGATCTTGGAGCCGAAGCGATTCGAAGATTAGAAGTGGAGAATTTCCCGGCCACGGTGATTAATGATATCCACGGCGGCTGACCTGTACGACCAGGGCAAAGCCAAGTACCAGATTAAAGTATAGCCCCTGTCGTTATTTTTTTAAATAGAGAACCCTGAGCAACCCGGCGATGCTTTTAGCATCGCCGATTTCTCCCGAAATAATCAATGCCGGTATCTGTGCTGCAGGCACACTGACAACCTCGATAGCTTCCGTATCTTCAGCCTCAAGCCGGCTTGGCTTTAGTTCAGTAGCTTGAAACAGGTACAAATACTCCGTGCCATAGCCGGGAGTTGCATAAAAACCGCCCCTGGCCTCTATTTTCTGCGGGAGAAACCCTATTTCTTCCTGTAATTCACGTTTCACAGCTTCAATCGGGTCTTCACCATTCTCTATGCCACCCGCCGGTATTTCCAGGAGGCTTTTGCCGACAGCCTCACGGAATTGCCTCACCAGGATAATGTTATCATTTTCATCTATGGGTACCACAGCTATGCAGTCAGCATGCTCTACAATTTCTCGGGTGGTCTTCTGCCCGTCTGACTTCTCAATAGTTTCCACCCGCAGGTTGATAGCCCGTCCGTTAAATATTTGTTCACTGGCGATAATTTTATCAGGCAAATTTCGCCTCCTCTTTTGGAAGTTCCCTCTCCTTGTGGGAGAGGATTAAGGTGAGGGTAATTGTTTTTAGGTGTCGCCCCATCGGGGTGACCCTTTCTTCATCTTTTCAGATTTACGGTCACCTCGCTGCGGTGACACGTAAACGTACAAAGTGTATTTTATGTTTTCTTCGGTTTATAAATAAGTGCGACTTCATCGCAGTCCGGGAATTTGGGACAGCGAAAACACTCCGACCATATTTTGCGCGGCAGCTCCATTTTGTCGACCTGGACAAATCCGTTTTTTTCAAAAACTTCCGGCTTATAGGTGAGACAAAAGACGCTCTCTATGCCCAGTTGCTTTGCTTCGTCCAGGCAAGCTTTAATTAACGATGATCCAAGCCCCTGTTTTCGTTTTTCTTCGCTTACTGCCAGTGTCCTGATTTCAGCCAGGTCTGACCAGCTTACGTGAAGAACCGCGCAGCCGGTAACCTGATCGTTTTTGTCCCTGATAATGAAATAGTCGCGAATATCTTCATAAATTTCGCTTAATGCTCTGGGAAGCATTTCGCCTTTTTCGGCGAATTTGTTGACCAGTTCATGTATTTTGGGAACGTCACTTATTTTAGCCTTTTCTAATTTCATAGGACTTTCCTTTTTAGTTTTGCATCCAGGGACTTATAAAAGTAAGTCTTCGGCTGGAGCCGCAGGAACTTTGCCGTGTACTGACTCAGCGTAATTTTGATAGTATCTCCGCTATTTAATTGTACCTCAGTTTGTCCATCTATGCTGAGCAACGCTTCATGGGTGGTATTTACTGTCAGTTCAATCAGAGTTTTTGCCGGCAGTACCATCGCTTTGTCCAGCGTGAAATGAGCACATACCGGTTGCAAAACCATTTCTTTAGCCTGCGGATGAAGGACGGGCCCCCCTGCGGCCAGCGCATAGCCGGTACTGCCGCTGGCTGTGGCTACAATAACACCATCAGCCCGGTATGTGGTCAGCAAGGTGCCGTTGAGTTTACATTGGATGTTTAACAGCCTTGCTAATCTCCTGCGCCCGACGAACACATCATTTAAAGCATGAAGTGTTTTGCCTTGAGAAACAAGCTCAGCCGCCAGCATGGCTCGCTCTTCAATCCAACCTTTACCATTGAGCACAGCCGTTAGCTTATCCATAGCTTCATCAGCTTTAAGTTCAGCAATAAATCCGAGTTTGCCTAGATTTATGCCCAATATCGGTACTGAATCAGGGATCACGGTGCGGGCGGAGCGTAAAATTGTACCATCGCCGCCAACACTCAGCAGTAAGTCTGTTCCCTCAACAAAGCATCTTGCTTTCTCGGGTTCCCATGCCGAACACAGCCATGTCTGGACGCCTTTGGCTTTGAGAAAGGCATCTAATTCATGGCTGAATTGTATCGTTTTTTCAAGTTTCGGGTGATATAAAATGCCCACTGTTTTCATATGCGGACTGAGTGTATCATCGCAGTACGCGGAGTGTCAAGAAAATTTGAATTGACAAGCACCAGACAGGATAACAGGATTGACTGGTTTGTTATCTTGTGAATCCTATATAATACCCTTTGAAACAAAGCATAACGTAAAGGAGGACCTGAATGGTTGCCACTACCATAGCTGAAATAGACCGAATGTTGCACCCCAAATCGATGAGCATTATCGGCGCTTCGAATAAGCCAGGCAGTTTTGGCCGCATGTTTCTGGAAGGGGTCATTCGTTACGGATTTGAAAAAATTTATCCGGTGCATCCCCGCGATACTGAAATGCTGGGTTTAAAGGCATATCCGAGTATCAAAGATATCCCCTATGACGTGGAGTTGGCCATCCTTATGACGCCTCCCGCGGACACGTTGAGAATCGTTGGGGAATGCGCTCAGAAGGGATTAAAGGGTATCGTGATTTTCACCGCCGGTTTTGGGGAGAAAGGACCGGAAGGAAAGAAAATTGAACAGGAAATGGCAAAAATCGCTCACCAGGCTGGTTTTAGAATAATCGGGCCGAATTCTCTGGGGCTCCACTGTCCGGAATCCAAGCTGCTTGATGTTCCCCCAGGGATTAATGCACGGCATATCCCCCGAAAGCGGGCCTGTAGGTGCTTTCTCGCACAGCGGCTCCTTTGTGGACTATCTTACCTATATATTGGGCAAAAAGGGCATCAGGTTCAGCAAAATAGTGAGCTGCGGAAATGAATGCGATCTCAATGCTGTGGATTTCCTGGAATATCTGGGACAGGATGAACAAACGAAGATTATCATCGCTTATATGGAAGGGGTTAAAGACGGCAGAAAATTTTTCCAGCTTGCCCGTGAAGTTTCCAAAAGGAAACCGATTATTGTCTGGAAAGGTGGTTTGACAGAGACCGGCGCTAAAGCAGCTTTTTCTCATACCGGCGCTCTTGCCGGTTCCAAACCTGTCTGGGAATCAATGTTCAAACAGGCAGGAATTATCAGTGTACGCAGTTTCGAAAACGTGGTTGATTGTCTCTTCGCGTTTTATTACTTATCGCTGCCCAGGGGAAGGAGAATAGCTATCGTAGCCGGCCAGGGAGGAACTGTTGTGGGCACTGCTGACAATTGCGTTGACCTGGGACTGGAAATAGCCAAACTTTCCAGTGCTACCACGGAAAAGCTGGTAAAACGTTTGCCACCGGTCGGTACTTCGGCAACAAACCCGCTTGATATAGGTGTTGCTGTGCTGGTAGACCCAAATCTCTATGGCGAATCGCTTAAAATATTGGATGAAGATGAAAATGTGGATATGCTGCTGGCCATAACCGATCCCGGCAGACCCTGTACTCAAAGCATTGTTGAAGCTGCAAAAACCCTGAAGAAACCACTGGCGGTCACACCATTTGCCTTGCCGGAACTGGAATCAGCCGAGTTCGCATTTTTATCTGAGCATAAACTTCCGGTGTATGCAGATGCCAGAAGGGCTGCCTGGGCACTGGCCAGGCTTGCCGACTATGCCGAATTCAGGGCCAGTACCCTGTCATTCTGATCCCGATGCAATCGGGAGAAGAATCCCCTTCAACACTCAACTTTTTTTACCAATTCGGTGCAGGGAGTCCAGAAGAGTTCAAAGGTAAGTGGTTTTATCTGCGCACAGAGATCCTTCGTCGTCCCCGACGAGTGTCAGGGTCTCCTCAAGGATGACAAGCAAGGAAAGGTATGCACTTCGACTCCGTCTCAGTGGACGGAGAGAGCCGCCTGTCATTCTGAACACAGTGAAGAATCCAACTACAACATTCACTGAAGTGTGACGGATCTCATGATGACAGTGTGTTCAAAATCAGCTATTTTTCTACAGGTACGGGAACATTTGAGACGATTTCGTTTATCAGAGTTTCTGTAGAGCGTCCTTTCAACCTCGCCTCGGTTTTTGCAATCATGCGATGTACCAGCACCGGTGCCGTAAGCTGCTTTACATCATCCGGAATAACGTAATTCCGTCCCTGCATAGCCGCAAAGGCTTGAGAAGCAAGGCTTAGTCCCAGTGCGGCACGCGGGCTGGCGCCAAGTTCAATGCTCGGGTGGCTTCTGGTCGCTCTGGCAATGGCCACAATATAGTTACGTACGGAGCTCTCGGTATAAACCTGCCGGCATAATTGTTGCAGTTCCAATAGTTCGTCTGCTTCAATAACGCTGGATAGATTGTCCAGCGGATTTGTTTGCTGAAAACGGGACAAAATTGACTCTTCTTCGCTTTCGGAAGGGTAACCCAGTTTTATTCTAAGAAGAAAACGGTCAAGCTGTGCCTCAGGCAACGGAAACGTACCTGCTAATTCAATGGGGTTCTGCGTGGCCATAATCAAAAATGGGCGGGGGAGGGGTACAGTGAGCAGATCAACCGTGACCTGATGCTCCTGCATGCACTCCAGGAAGCTGGATTGAGCCCTGGGGGTAGCCCTGTTTATCTCATCGGCAAGCACTATATTGGCCATTATTGGGCCGGGGCGAAGCTCAAACTCTGATGTCTTCTGATTAAAATAGTGGATTCCCGTTACATCGGATGGCAGAAGGTCGGGGGTGCACTGAATTCTTTTAAAACTGCAGCCCAGCGATTTTGCCGTCGTTTTGGCTAAAATCGTTTTACCTGTGCCGGGTACATCTTCAATTAAGATATGGCCTTCGCAAAGCAAAGCAACCAAAATAAGGTCGATTACCTCTTTTTTACCGACTATTACTTTGCCTACATTGGCACTAAATTTATCAGAAGCCTCCTTAATCCGAGAGATATTCAACTCGCTTTTTTGATCGATCTTATCCAAATAATTTTTCCTCCTTGGACTACTTCAACTATTTTGTCTTCTAAGCCGATTCTGCCTAACTCTGTCCCAGCTTTGCCTCATTTCCAGTAATTCTACATCGTTTGGTACAGTAGTACTATAACGCGTTCTGATGTAGTGTTGAGTTATGAAAGCCAGGTCTTGCCGGGCATGAGGGATTAAATCCACGAGGGTAGCGAAATATTCATTCGGCGTTTGAAATAGTTTCCTGGCGTAGCCCGGCTTTAGCTCCCCAACGCAGCAAAAGACGATAAATTTGGTATACAGAAAGAACCTCCGGTGATAACGGTTCAGATTTTCTGGTCAGCCATGATAACAGTTTCAATCTGGACAACACATAGTAGATGCGCTTTAAGAGGTTTATCAAGTCTGCTTTAAATGCTCCTTCCATAGGTTCAACCTCGGCATTGGTCGCACTGAATCTCCCGCGCAGCCAATTGAAGAGCCTTCTCGATATTTGCCATAATGCAGCCAGGATAAGCCCGCCCCAGATAATCCCCATGGCGATATTCATCCAGCTGCGTAGATTTTCAGGTATATTCAAAAACTGGAATCTTTCTTCAGGCGGCACGGTCGGAATTTCTGCGCCCGGCGGAGGAATAGTGCCAGGTTCGGGCTTCGGCAGCAGACTGGCTATAAAAATGAGTACACTCATTATTAATTTGCCCAGCCATTTTATGACATCGACAATAAACTGTAATAAATCATGGGATAGTATCAGACTGACGATAAAACCTGCCGCGAAAATAATGCCGATGCTGGCGAACAAAATCCACGACCATCCTAATCTATTTCTGTCGCTGAGCCAGCCTTTATTTTCCTGAGCATGCGCAATCGAAATCCCGGCAAGGGAGGCAAAGAAGAAGATCAAAATAACCGGAATAGCATACTCGATATCAATTTGGAGAAAGGAAACGATGAAAAAAGTTGCCACCAGGATAACCAACCCGAACTGGAATCTGGCAAGGAGTGATTCAAAATTGATAGGTCCGGCAGCAAGGCGGTTACCCAGCCACCAGGTGGCTGCACTTCCTATAAGTAGTAAAACCTCCGGTCTAAAACTATAAATTAATTGAGATGCCGCCAGGGGCAATGAAAGAATCCATTCGGGGTTTGTCCATTCACTAGTGCTGTACAACTGGAATTTTATTGAAACAAGCAGCAGTACAGCCCACACCAGCCATTCCAAAGTGGCAAGATACGCTTTCTTCAATGGCATTAATCGGATAATTTTGGTTAAGCCAAAGGCCAAAGGATAGAATAACAAAATTCCGAACAGGGAAAGTTGGTCGTGAACTGCCTGGTTAAGTACTTTCAATATAATGTACAGCCAGCAAATCTCCAGGGCAGTGGCAGCGCCGATTAAAATGAAGTAACGCCAGTTCATTTTGATCCTGGTATTTAGCGGCATTTCCCGTTGAGCTCCCGGCATTATATGTCCCCCGCTGCCGTTGCTGGTTCCTCAGTATTCTTTGTGCTGATCTGGTAAACCAGAACCTTATATCCCGATTCTTTCAAATTGTTTAAGATACTATCCATTGCTTCAGAGATAGTATAGAAGATAAAAATCAGGGTGGTCCCCCAGGGCAAGTTCCTTCGTTCTTCATTGAGAAAACTTTCGAATGGGATATGAGATATTCGGGTAGTTTTAGCCAGCATTTCCAACATTGTTACCAGTTGATAAGAGCTGCTTCCCGGTAATATCCTGGCTGGTTGATGGGAATCTGCCAGACGTGTATTAACAAATAAGCCAACAGCATTCCCTGCATCCATGATACGCTTGGCAAATGAAGCTGCAGTGCTTATTGCGTGCTCGAAATCCTCGGGGGTACCGTCATCGGCAAAACCGTCCACAGCTAAAAACAATGCTACATCAAGTGTTGTAGTTGGTTCAAAAACTTTCACCTGCAGGTTTTGTCTTCTCGCAGTTGCTTTCCAATGGATTCGTCTCAGGCTGTCGTGCGGATTATAGTCACGTACACCCATGATACGGGTTGGATCATCGAAAATACGTTTTTCAGCCCTGGAATCTCCGATCGGATATAAAAAGGGAATCTGGCCAGGTTCCACAGGAAAGATTTGGGGGTAGACAATTACGTAATCGGAGGAGGTTTCATCGATAGTCCGGGGATAAAAACCGAAGATATCTCCGGAGGTTATTCTGGAAGGTCCTATCTTGAAATAGCCTCTTTTCGGGCACTGCAATTCAGTTTTCCAGGTTATTTTGGAATACCATAATAATGCTGCCGCTCTGCTTAAAAAACCGTATCCGGGACGGTTTTCAGGAATTGAAAAGACATCAGGGGCAAATCCAAGGGGTAGCTGATGGTCAACCTGTACCCATGGCAAAGGAAGTAGTTTACGATTGGAAAGCTGCAGTTTTAACTCGATACGTTCTCCCGGAAACACGCGCTTCTCACTAAGAATCTGCTGGCAGCTCACGTTTATCAGCGAAAGACGGCTGAATAGCTTGGAGAATCCAGCGGAAGCCATAACCAGTCCAAGAATTATGGTGATTACAATCTGACCATTCCACGCTGCGAGCAGCATACAACAAAATAAGACTATTAGTCCGATCTTACTTAAAAGAAAGCCCGCAGGTTGGGATGAAAAACGTTCTTCCATGTTAGAACTTCAGGATGACCTGGATAAATTATCGCTGTTAAATTACCGGGATATCTTAATACTTTATCAAAGTAAAAATTGGGATATCGGGTAGCTTTTCTCTTCCTTTTAGATCCGCCAGTTCGATAAGGAAAGCAGCGCCAACAATATTTGCTTTCATTTCTTTTAACATTTTTACTACGGCCTCGACGGTCCCGCCGGTGGCTACCACGTCATCTACTATTAATACATTTTGTCCAGGGCTCACTGCATCCTGATGGACTTCGAGTTGGTCCTGTCCGTATTCCAGCGAGTAGCTCTTCCTATATACCTTCCAGGGAAGTTTGCCCTTCTTTCGTACAGGAACCAGACCGCTGCCAAGGCAGTAGGCAAGTGCCGAACCGACAATAAATCCCCTGGCTTCGATACTGACTATGACATCAATTTTCTGATTGCTATAATGGCTGGCTATGCAATCGATTGCCCGTTTAAATGCAGGGCCGTTTTTAAGAAGGTTAGTAATATCTCTAAAAATTATACCGGGTTTGGGAAAATCAGGAATATCCCGACAGTATTTACTGAAATCCTCCTCCCGGCTTGATGCAATATTTGAGATTTTTTGTTTGCGATCCACTATAGTTCTCCTATCCTCTGTTAATTGCTAGTGAATTGTACATCGAAGTTTTAAATAATAAAAGGGTACATACCTCGCAATTCGGAAACATGGCATTTTTAAAAAATATTTAATAAAGCGAGTGTCAATATTATTGA
Source organism: uncultured Chloroflexia bacterium (assembly GCA_963784375.1). GTDB lineage: Bacteria > Chloroflexota > Dehalococcoidia > GIF9 > UBA5629 > JBBIPA01. The sequence continues at coordinate 279,774 of CAWAQY010000001.1, forward strand.
CAAGTTTTGGATTGGTGTTATAATAAGCGCAAAGTTTGTGGGAAATTCCCACTTTGTTTATTATCCCACTGATTGCGAGTTATTCAATGACACTTATAATAAAAGATGAAGAACTAAAAAAGGTAGCAGAAAATGTAAAGCCCGATGCTAAAAGGCGTGTCCTCTTACCAAAAATTTTAGTATCAAAAGGTGTTATGTTTCATATATATACTACTAGAACAGGTGAAATTATTTTTAAACCCCAAGTAACTATACCGGCATCTGAAGCATGGTTATTCAAGGACAGAAATACATTGGCATTACTCGATAAGAGCATGATTGAGTCAGCTAAGGGACGAGTAACCAAGAGGGGTTCTTTCGCAAAATACGCAAAACATGAAGCGTGAACTTCGTTTCTCTTCTACTGCTGACGAGCAATTGACTTCGATAGAAAATAATCCTGCATTAGAGGGTGTCGTTAAACAAGTCAGAAAAACACTAGGGTTTTTAGAAACAAACCTTCGGGCTAAATCTCTTCAAACTCATGAATTTGAGTCATTAACAAGGCGTTACGGGAAGAAAGTATTTGAGGCTTATTGCCAACAAAATACTCCGGGAGCTTATAGAGTTTTTTGGCATTATGGACCTGACGAGAAAACCAGGGGTGGTGATCACATCCCTATTATTACCGTGGTGCTTATAACGCCACACCTAGAATCATAGAGGTTTAGGTTTTCCACCTAGCTAAAGCCGCTTTTTAGTTTTACCGGGCGATTCGACGTAAACCATGAATCTGTTAGGGAGCGTGAGATTCTTTCCTGGGCTTTAGAAGGGTCAGGGACTTAGAGCAGCCTTAACCCTCATTACGAACGCTGACTAGGAAGTCCTTAATCCCTTTGAATCCTCCAATCAATTGCCGGGCCCTGGAGTAGCTGAGGTCGCCTCGAGCAAAATAACAGCAGCCTCTCCACACCCTGGCATCAAAGTACAGCAGTTTGACTACTATCTGGGGAAAATGCACAAACAATTTTTGTAGTACCCTGGCAATCTTTAGTTCGGGCATTAATGTTTCATCAACTGCCCTTTGATAGCTGGCAAGACCAGATGTCCCCTGACTCAGACATTCCTTAATTGAACTTGCCGCCAGGAGAGAACTCTGCATTGCATTATGAATACCCTCCCCCGAAAGCGGATCAGCAAGCCCTGCGGCATCACCAACAAGCGCAATACGGTTTATTGCGAGATGAGGTTCCCTTTTGACTAAGGGAATTAAGGCTCCACCCCTGTGAATAATCGAGGCATTTTTAAGCTTAAGAGACCGCAGAAACTCATCGAAATATTTGTTCATTTCCCTTACTTTCGGAAGTATGGTAGCAATTCCAATTGCAATGTGGTCGGATTTTGGGAAAACCCAGGCATACCCGCCAGGTATGCGTCCGACATCGATGAAAATTTTCCCTTTCCATCTGGCCATGTCGTTTTCACTGGCTGAAACCTCAGCATTTATTCCCGCTACATGTTCGAAAGTATTTTGGAAACCGGCTTCTTTAGCTATGAGGCTGTGCGAACCATCTGCTCCAACCACAAAAAGTGCGCGCACTTTATGAGAACGTGTATGCAACTCTACATAGTCAGTGTGGGTTTTCAGGCCTATCACAGGTTCATTTTGCCAGATCAAGGCTCCCGATTCTTCAGCTTTCTTTGCCAGTGCATAATCAAACTGGTCGCGCCTTACCGTGTATATAAGCTCATCCGCACATTTACCCTGAAATGAGCCGATATTCTTGAATGATACGTTTATCGTGGCTATCTTATCTTCAAAGAATCTACTAATATCCAGAGGCAGGTTCTTTACTGCTTTGCTGGTAAGGCCTCCTGCGCAGCATTTGTATCTGGGCAGCTTCTCCTTTTCTATGATAAGCGTTGATATGCCGGCCTTTGCCAATTCATAACCAAGGATACAGCCCGCAGGCCCAGCGCCAACAACGATTACATCAAACCTATATTCCAACTGTAGTTTCCGCCCGTTTTCTTGCCTATACATAGTATCAATATAGCCAGGTCAATGTAAAAAGAGCCTGGTTATTGGTTCTCATGTTAAAATAACAAATCTGGTTATATTTCAACCTTGAATTGCCGAAAGAATAATAGTATTATTCTGAACAGTGAATCCGGGGTAAACCTTCGTTTAGTAAAAACCGAAACACCTTTTTTACCTCATATTTACTGTCCATTTACCAAAATTTTTACTATCTACTGCTACACTGAACTCAGAAAAAGCAGGTGCAGAAATGACTCAAGTCTTGTTGATGTCCAACGACCCGATTTTTAAAAGTAAAAGCGTTGAGGTAATAGCCAGGGCGGGGTTCAAAGTAACCGATGTCTCAGATGCTTTTGACGGACTGCTGCTGGTTGATCGAGACGGCTTTTCCACAATCATTATCGATGAGGAACTCGCCGATATTGACGGTTACAAGGCTTTTGAAAAAACGCGACAGTACTCGCAGGTCCCCTTGATAATGCTGGGATCGGACCCTCCAGAAGATGTGTGGAACAGGATTAACAAACAAAAATTTGATGTCTATTTAAAAAAGCCAGTCAGCCCCGGAGACCTTGTGGAACAAATCAAAATGGCGATAAGTAGACCTTTTTCTGAGGATAATGCGAAGCCAACCCGGGCGCCCGAAACTACAGATGAAATGCCCTTTGAGCCGGAAACAGAAAAAAAGGCTGCTCTCAGCCGGGCAGTAGAATCACCGATACCTGCTAAAGAAGTTCGTCCACCCGTTAAGCCGGATGAAATTAACCGGGGAGCGGCTGTCTCTTCCCAAAGCGACTCTATAGAAGTCATGATAGCCGGCCTGGAATGTCAGATTCTCAAGATAAAAACGGCTATTACCAGGATTGATCAGCTACGAGGCAAGATAGATGAGACAAAGGCTATAGTTCAGCAACAACAGCAAGGCCTCGATTCCATGGAAAGTAAACTGCAGGAAATTAACGACCAGCTAAAAGGTATTTTAGGCGATTCCGATATTAAATAGGTTGTAATTACCTCCTCCTTGGAGGGAGAGAACTCCAGCGAGGGGGAACCCCCTCATCACTTTGCCATTGCCCTGGCTTTTAAATCTGACGGCATTTTTTCGATAGCATACCTTAAAGCTGTCCGAGGCATAATATTCTTATGTTTCATTACGTAGGCAAACACTTCGTCCTGATGAGTTCTACTGGCTTCTTTGAGCATCCAACCATAGCCTTTTTGAACCATATCATCCCTATCCAGCAACAAGTTATCGGCAATTTCAAAAACGCTGTCAAGAAAATTTCCTTTTCTGGCAGGTAATATCAAAGTTACTGCTGCAGCTCGTCTTACCCAGCGATTCGGCGACTTTGTCCAGGTCTTCAAATGCTGTATATAGTCGGGATACTTTTCAATAAACGACCCTATCGTATGGTTGCATAACGTATCGCATTTTGCCCAATTATTGACGTAACTCTCAACCCAGGTTTCAAACGTTTTGAAGTCCTCAGGCATGTAAGAGTTGCGCAGCCGGTACGCCCAATCAAATGCGATAATGGCTTCTTCAATGTAATCGGACTTCAAGAGCTGTTCGCATAGCCCAAATATATACTTTTTGTCCTTATTTTTAAGGTCGGGAAAATATTTGACCGCCAGTTTTACAACTTCGGCGGACTTAACCCCGTAGCACTTCACTTCCTCTTTGAAAAAGGATTGGAAGCTGGCTTTTGTTTTTTCATCCGCCTGCTGTTTGAGTTCATTTCGAATAATGGATAGTATCCTCGAAGTTGGCATTCCTCATAATACCATACTGGTGATTATTACGGCCTCAGGTTAGCTATAATTGTCGTGAATACTCTTTTGAAAATAAAGAGAGGCAGAAATAATTCTGCCTCTCTTTATCGATGCTACGAAAGATATTGAGGATACTTAATATTGATCTAAGAAGAGGTACTCACTTAGACCTTATTTCCTATCTCCCACAGCACGAACCTGCAGAAAGACCGGTAACCGCATTTCCCTGTTGCCCACAGCAACCAGCTACAGCAGACGTTACCGGTTTCTGCTGGCAGCAAGCTGGCAGGTCTTGACCGCTTGTGGGATCAGCAGCGAATGCCATGCTGGCAAAAACACCAGTAAGGATTACTACCAGTCCCAGTGCAGCGGATATGAATTTCATCCTTCTACTCAATTAACTTTCTCCTTTCTTTTACTAGTTAACAAGGTTTCGACCGTCTCTATTTTGAAGTAAGAATGTGTAGGGATTGTGGAGGAGTCATAAAAAAATCATGCATCCGGATTTGGCGAATCTACGTCCCAATTTAACGGTCGCGGGGAATTGGGACTAATTGGATCTTTGATACCCTGAATTGCATTTCCCCGGACCGTGCCGCCGGTGACCGTCAATTTTGCCTGGACATTCTGGGCTGGATCGTTAGGTTCGGCACTGCCGATAGTTGCTATAACCTTGAGCAATTTAGGATTGCTTGCATCAGGGTTCACTTTGAGGCTGGGCCGCAATGCAGTCAGGGATGCCCTCCAGAGGGTGGCCATTCTTTCTATGGACTTGTTAGCAGGAACGGATCGGGTACATAAATACTGCGATAGTTTTGCCCTTGTTTCAGCAGCCGCAGCAATGGTGAAAAGCTGAGCCTGTCTGGCCTGGTTAGCCAGATGAGTGCTGAACGGGAGATCGAAGGTAGGTGTAGCATTTTTCCAATCGGGTGAATAAGCGCTTGGCCTGGCCAGCAGGTTATTGTATGTCAAAAGATAATTATGTGTCGACTTTTCCCATTGAGCGTGGCTGCCCGTTCCAATCTGGACGCTCCAGCTTAGCATGGTAAATCCGTTATAGTACCAGGGGTCGAACCAATCCCTGTAGTCCGCATGTTGACTATAGTTTGCGGAGTTATATTTCCTGAAAGATTCGATCTCCCAGCGGAAATCTCCGCCTTTGCCCCAACCTATCTCAGGTTCCTCAATGGATTGTGGGGCCGCCTGGCACTCGGCATCGAATCTGATTTTTCCCGGATTATATAACAGATAGCTGCCAAAATCATCCGTAGAAAGAACTGTTTGGTTCCCAACTATCGCACGTTCGGCAGGCATTCCCACCGTATGATAGGGCACATGGATATCTGCCAGGTAATGTGCCGCCCAGGAGGCGTTTTTAGCTCCCTTTTCAGACGCAGGGCCTCCGGTGTTGGGGTACATCTGGTCCAGCAAAAGGGCGTAGTGTGTCTGAACCGAATTGGGCGCCCGGCCTGTTTTGTTGGCTGGATTATAGTAATGTTCGGAGTCACTGGATACCTCCCCGGCGTCAGGCCCCCCCTTGGTGAATGCGCCCCACCAGTATCCCGAAGTCGATGAAGCAACCCAGACCCCTTCCCAGCTTTTGATGGTATTCAGGTCTGGAAAGGCATCTTTCTGGTCTTTAACCCCTACATCGTCAAACAGTCGATCATAAGCGATCTGCAGCATTGATTGGTGTGTGGTCAAATCCGAAGTGGCCCAGGAATCCGATTTAATTGCAGCCCAGGCAAATGCCGGCTCAGGGATAATAAAAAAAGAGACAACGAGAATGACTAAGAACAGATTGGAAAAGAATTTAAAACTATACAGCCTTGCCACGACGTCTATTCCCTCGCACGTTATTTCCTGAGCTCATTAGGCCTCTACCACTACTGAGACACTTTTACCAGACGAAATAGTTAAAGTCCAAGTACTGAAAATTTTTATATCGAACTCATTCTATTCTTGTAAAACGTAAATTGCAATAGCATGTAATGGCGCTGGGGTTTCCGCTTGGGCCAGATTTTTTATATGACTCGGTTCCTAACACCAGAACATATTACCCATTGACTTGCTGTAGACTGAGGAGTATCGTTTAGGCGACGTTATTTCTTTTTACTTTGTTTAGTGGCAGGTTTTGATTTAGCTTTTGAATTGCTGGAAACAGGTTCTTTTCTATGGCTCTCCTCCCACATAGCCTCCGCCTTTAGCCAGTGGTCAATATCCTGTCCATTACAATAGTTCTGGCCCTCCCAGATACAATAGGCCATCATTCTGATCTCATCTTCTCGCCCCATTTCACTCCTCCTTTAGATTTTTTGTTTTCAATTTTTAAGTAAATACTTACATTGTCCAGAAATAATAGTTGTCCTCAATTAATTGTACTACTTTTTAAATTTGGGCCAGCATAGTTTGATTTAGCTTCCGCCGTCCAGGGAAAGCATTTAGTATAGTCTCGGATCATGAAAAGCAAAGGAAGCGTTTAATTATTCTTAAACGAGGGAGCCATTTTTGTTAATGCGATTGGGACACTGGCGCTTTTTCCTAAAATTTGGTAACGTAGCAACTAGATTTCAGATAAGTACATACTATGTCCCTCTCCATTTTGTTGAACTATGATTAGAGGTAAAACAGAAGGCTCATGAGCAATACTACAGAACAACAGTCTGTTGATATTAAACCGCGTTTTTTCTATGGTTATATTATTCTCATAATCAGCCTCATAATCAGCTTGATTATCTTCGGGACATATTTCTCTATCGGCATTTTCTTTAAACCTATGCTGAACGAATTTGGCTGGACCCGGACTATTATCTCAGGCCCGGTATCAATTTCCTGGCTCGTATCCGGCTTGCTGGGTATTGTTATGGGTGGACTTAATGACAGGTTTGGCCCCAGGGTGGTAGTGTTGGGTTGCGGGCTATCTTTTGGCATCGGCTGTTTACTCATGTCTCAGATTAGTACAATCTGGCAGATATACCTGTACTATGGAGTCTTGATCGGCGCCGGGACAAGTTTACCTATCCCTTTGATGTCAACATTATCCCGATGGTTTAACAAAAGGAGGACCATTATAACCGGAATATATTTGCTGGGTTCAGGGATAGGCGGTATCCTGGTGCCACCGATAGCTAATTGGCTTACTTTGAACTACGATTGGCGCCTGGCATACATTATCTTTGGTGGCATTTTGATAGTAGTGGTGCTGACAACATCTCAATTCCTGAAGCGTGATCCTTCTCAAGTACATCAACTACCTGATGGTAAAACCAACGCAATGGCAGAAAAAACCGGAGCTGTAATTGCAGGGTTATCGTTCAAGGAAGCCATTACTACCAGACAATTCTGGCTGATTTTTACGGGATTCCTTTGTTTTTCGCTAGGCATGAATACGCTTAACGTACACCTGGTCCCTCATGTTACAGATTTGGGAATCTCCGCAACTGTTGCTGCAACTGTTCTGGTAATTCTTAACGGCGCAGGTATCCTTGGCAGGATTGGTCTGGGAAGTCTGGGTGATAAGCTCGGCAATAAGCGACTTTTTGTGTTTACCCTTTTCCTGTTAGCACTATCATTTGCCGGGTTTATGTTCGCTAAAGAATTACTGTGGTTGTGTTTATTTGTGGTACTATTTGGACTTGCCTCCGGCTCCGGTATTACCCAGCAATCACCTCTGGTTGCCAGTATATTCGGCTTAAGCTCGCACGGCTTAATTTTTGGGTTTGTTTGCCTCGGTCATACTATAGGGGCAGCCATAGGTACAACCCTAGCGGGTTATTTATTCGATCAAACCGGCAGTTATCAATCTGCTTTTATAACCTGTGGTGTAGCGAGTATTATCGGCTTACTATTGATAATAAGTTTAATGCCTATAAAGAAATCAGTCTGAAATTAAAAGCTATATAGTATCATCAGGAAAACTTAATATTAGCCTTTGTCTCAGAGCCAGTGTAGAATAATTATGTGCAACGATCATATCTATGTCCTCATTGCGGTTACCAGGTTGTGTTTGGTATTCGGTTTTGCGGCAACTGTGGAACGTTTCTGGCCTGGCCGACGCAGCAATCAAACCGCGGGCATTTTACTTTTATCAGTTTGATAGTGGTTGCCGGTTTCGTTGGGGTATTGATAGTTGGCGGAATCATTGCCTATGATTCATCCTTACCAGCACCTGTTTCTTCGACTGTGCCCAGGTCTGTATCTCAGTCTCAACCTCAGCCTCAACCTCAGCCTCCATCCCTACCCCAAGCCTTGCCTCTAGCTACTCCCATATTATTATCGCCGGGTTTAAATACAGACCCGGGTCAAGCCATTGATACTCTTACCCCATCATTGCAATGGAATGCAGTATCCGGCGCAGATTACTACTCTTTAATCATCAGCAGATTTCCCTATAGTTCTGGCAATACAATCTGTACCCCGCCTCAGTTACAGGGAACTTCATTGACAATACCGAGCGGAGTGCTCGAATACGGACAGAGATATCGCTGGGCTATCGAGGCCCATACTAATACCAGTGCAAGTAGCGTTTCAAACGCTCTGTATTTCCAAACTGCTCAACCTCCAGTTTCGCCTCTCTCTAATTCAACACCTCCAACGGTTCCAGCAACAAGTCAACAAACCCCAACCCAGACATCTCCGCCAATATCAGTACCTCCGTGGGCTCCCGTGAACTTACCCGGCTGGTCACCCTGACACGGCTAATAAATTGCGTATCGGAGATACGCTTAAAATTACTGACCAGACTGATAATGAAGAAGGGTATTAATTACCTTGAATAGTCTATATAATAGACTTATCAGTTAATTCAATGAGGCAAAGAATTGAAAGACGATCGGATTCAATGCCCCAGATGCGCAACTCCAAATAATCCTCACCAGCAGTTTTGTAGTTGCTGCGGTCAAACATTAGTTCAATCCAGCCAGGGGGAGCCACCGCAGGACAATCAAACGATATATTCCTGCCCAAACTGCAATTATCAAGTGAGCTATGGAGAAGAATTTTGCAATAATTGCAAAATGCCATTCAATTGGTTACCTCAACAGTCAGAAATTCAACAATATGAGCAAGGACAAGGTGACGAAAGCGATAAAGATGAAAAGCCAAAAGGAAAGAAAAATCTTTGGACTATTGGTGCATTAGCTATCTTTTTTGGTTTTATATTTATCGGAATTATGGTTATCTTTTTAAGTCCCAGCTTCTTAAGTAGTCCATCAACACCACCTGGTAACGCACGGAATTACAATCCTCCAGCGCCTGGTACACCTCCTTTAGCCAATACTCCACCAGCGCCAACACCTACGCCTACACCAACTCCAACTCCCCCCTCGAACGAAACACCATCGACTGTACAATCTGAGCAATATGTATGGGCAAAGACTTTTGGTGGAGCAAATACCACAGAAGGCTTAGCGGGGCAACAGACATCTGACGGCGGGTATATAGTATTAGGACGTAAAGTTGCAGAGTCCAGCAATTGGATAATTAAAATAGATTCCAATGGAAGTATTACGTGGGATAAAACGTATTCCATTGGAGAGATGCGTTTTATACAACAAACTTCTGATAGCGGTTATATTTTGTGTGGAACCGTAAATAAGTTTTCCAGAAATTTCGTTTCTCTACTCAAGATTGATTCCGAAAGCAATCAAAAATGGGAAAAGGCTCTCTCTGCCGGAGAAGATACTACCTACGGTAGTTTTGTCCAACAAACAACAGACGGAGGCTACATCATTATTGGTGTGGTATATACGGGCGGCTATAAATTGGGAGCATTGATTAAAACAGATGCAACTGGTAATAGTAAGTGGTTTAAAACATATAAAGCTTCCATTTCGGTGGATAATTGGGGTAATTGTGTTCGCCAAACTGCTGATGGAGGATATATCCTTGCAGGCAAAGCCATTCCAGGAAGTAATGCTGGCTGGTTAGTTAAAACAGACGCAAATGGAAATGAACAATGGAATAGCTATTATGGAAAAGGTAAATACGATGGATTTTCTTCAGTGTGCCAGACTTCTGATGACGGGTACATTGCAGTCGGAGCCACGTATTCAACCGGGTACATAGCTTTAGTAAAAACTGATGCAAATGGAAATATACAATGGGAACAACAGCTTGGAACCGGTTCGCGCTCAGCTCAGGGTAGATGCGTTCAAACCACATCTGATGGTAATTATATTGTAACTGGAATGGTGGATAGCAATAATTTATATCTGGCCAAGGTCAACGGCAGTGGGAATTTGGTATGGGAACAGAAAGATTTCGGTTCACAGGGTTCTTCAAGTACCGGTAATTTTGTACAGCAGACATCGGACGGTGGGTATATTATTACAGGTACGAAAACAGAACCAGGCTCTATCATCTCTAATATTTGGTTAATAAAAGCTCTACCGAAATAGAATAATAATTATATAGATATTCTGACTCACTATATTTACTTAAGAAGCGAGGTAGGGCAGGTATAATCTAGAAAAACTTGCCTCTGTGCTATTGGCAAACACCTGTATCAAATTTACAATTTTTATAGGTGTGAATCCCTGGCCTACTGAGTAAATTCAATAAACTCCAAGGCTCTTTAATTCAACTATATCTGTAATGTATAATGATTGAATTCAATAAAACCCCAAAAAGCTAACAGGTAGTTTAAATAACCCATGAAGGCAAAGATTCAGTCTGAACGAGTAAAACTTTTCGACTCTCTTGACGAAATATACACATTTTTCTGCCAAAAACGTTGGTGCGACGGATTACCTATTATTCCTCCAACTGAGAATCGAGTACTGAAGATGCTGGAAGGCACATCTCATAAAGCAAGCGATATTATTGGTATAGTGCCTCCTTCTCAAACAGAGCTTAAAGTGGAGGATATAGCTATCAATGCGGTAATGGCAGGCTGTCTTCCTGAATATATGCCTGTGATCATAACTGCGATTGAAGCCATGCTGGAACCAGAGTTTAATTTAGTCGGATTGCAGACTACTACTAACCCGGCTGCTCCTCTTACTATTGTCAATGGCCCGATAGCTCATGAGTTGGAAATAAATTCTGGAACCGGATGTTTTGGTCCGGGATGGAGAGCTAATGGCACCATTGGCCGGGCTATAAGGTTTATATTATGGAATGTTGGAGGTGGAGTTGCGGGCGAAGTATCAATGGCTACGCATGGGCGGCCATCTAAATATACATATTGCGTAGCAGAGAATGAAGATGCCAGCCCCTGGGAATCACTGCACGTTGAAAGAGGATTCGACAAGAAAGCAAATACAGTTACTGTATTTGCTTGTGACACACCCCATGGTATTAATGACCACGTTAGTAACACCGCACTACGACTTTTGTCTACAATGGCACAAACTATAGCCACTGTTGGCAGCGGGCAGGCATATGCATCTTCTGGAGAGCTTTTTTTAGTCATAAGCCCGGAACACGCAGCTACAATAGCTGGAGAGGGTTTTTCCAAAAATGATGTCAAGCATTTCATTTACGAAAACGCACGAATCCCACACGGTACTCTTAAAGAACGCGGAGCTTATGGTATGGTTACAGGAAATTGGCCGAAATGGTTTAACACTTTAGACGATAATTCCTTGATTCCGATGATCCATGATTGGGAAAAAGTAGTCATCCTGGTCGCAGGAGGAGTCGGTAAACATTCCTGCTGGTTACCTACTTTCATCTGCCAGTCAATCACAAGGGAAATCAGGCCTTAATACAGCAGACAAAAATTAATTGCTCAACATTCAAGGCGGACAGAACAATGCTAAAATATGAGCACAGGATGATAGTATGACAGATTCCCAGGGAATGATAGAAGTGCTAAATCCCACCGGTCGAAAACACCTGGTAGAGGATAAGCCTGTATCGGGTATTGTAACTCTAGAAAATAGTATCATAGGATTTTTAGACAATAGCAAGCCTAACTTTGCCGTATTCTTAGATAGATTGGAAATATTCCTTTTGAGTGACCGTCGCGTAGCAAGAATTGTGCGGCGACAGAAGCCTCAACCTTCATTTCCGGCAACAGTACTCATTGATGAGTTAGCTCAGAATTGTGATCTAGTGATCACAGGTTCGGGTGACTGAGGTGATTGTACGTCGTGGAGTGTCCGCGACACTATTGAGCTTGAGAAAAAGGGAATCCCTACCATCGTAGTAGTTACGGATAAATTTGAGTATCCTGGCAAAGGCTATCGCAAAAAGTATGAGTAGGCCCTTAATCAGGTTAGTTACCGTTACGCATCCTTTGGGCGGATTAAGTAGAGAGGAAGTGCATCAGAGAGCAGAGGCAGTTTTTAAAGACATTGTTAAACAGGCAACACGTTAAATCAATTTGTTATCCATTTATAACTAAACCAGTGTAGAATAAACGCACTATTTATTGATAACCACAGGAAACTTAATTATATTGGCTTCACAAAGTTAATAAAAAGCATGTGTTCCTTAAAAACGAGCAACAGTAATCCAGCCTTGCCAGGGAGAATTTCATAAAGAAAATCGATTACCACTCAATTTTCTCAGGGTTTCGACCCAGTTTTGTTTTTGCTCACTTCATCAACCACATGGTTGGCGCATTACCTGTTCCTCTGTTACCTTTAATCGCTCTGGAATTTGGCCTGGATAATACCCGCACAGGCCTGGTGATCACAGCTTTTAGCATCGCTTCCGGGTTATCCCAGCTGCCAGCAGGATTCCTGGCAGATAAAATAGGGCCGCGGCTGATGATATCGATCAGCATCTGCGGGATTGGAATATCCGGGCTCTTGATAGGCCTGTCCCATACCTATATCATGATGCTTATCTTTCTCATCCTGCTGGGAGTATTCGGAGGAGGCTATCATCCGTCTGCGCCGCCACTGCTGGCAGCTTCCGTGCCGCAGGCCATCAGGGGCAAAGCCCTCGGCTTTCATATCATCGGCGGGAATGCAGCCTTTTTTCTGGCTCCTTTAATGGCTGCCGGTATTGCCGCTCTATGGACGTGGCGGGGAGTTTTTATCAGCCTGTCCGTGCCTACCATTATCTTCGGCATCATATTTTATTTGATTATCAGCGGCAATATCGCCAAGAAACCCCAGGTCTCGGAAGTAAAGATTGAACAGAAACCGAACCCCAAGGGTTGGGTAAAACAGATGGTTTGGTTTGTGGTGGTAGCTTCTTTAGTGGGTTCGCTGAGCATGTCGGCATCGTCGTTCATTTCGATATTTGCCGTAAAAGAGCTTGGTACGACCCCGTCGATTGCCGCAATACTGGTGGCAGTATATGCCTCCAGCGGATTATGGGCGAGTCCGTTTGGAGGGCACCTTTCCGACCGTATAGGCTATATTCCCGCCGTGTTGTTGTCCTGTGTCGCCGTCGGTCCATTTATTTACCTGGCAGCGGTTACGCCATATGGAGCCGGTTTTATGGTCATCCTCTTGATCTGGGGCGGGCTCAACTCGATCCGGCTGCCAGCAGTGGAATCTTACATAGTAACCAATGCCAGCCCCAAACAGCGCTCGACGGTACTGGGCATCTTTTATGCCACCTCTCAGCACAGTACGGGGATTTTAGCACCGCTGCTGGGATACTTCTTCGATCTCTATGGCTATGTCCCGGTGTTACAAATGGTAGGTGTATTCACGCTGGGATTTACCATAATCGCCGGATTCTTCCTCTGGAGAAATTACAGGCAGAGACCCGAGCTGCAAGAAAGCTTTTAAAACATATACTAATCGCCTTCCCAGATTTCAAGCACGAATTAGTAAATTGACGGACAAGTATCTCAAGCGTTGACATCCACCAGGCCAGTACTATAATAACGTTGTCGTAAGTTTCAAAATTACAATTTCGCAGGACATTTAATGGGAGGTGTGGCATGCAACTGACTGGTGCACAGCTATTGGTGAAATCACTGGAATCCAATGATGTCAAATACATTTTCGGAGTTCCGGGAGGGCATCTTCTCAAATTTTATGATGCACTGTACGACAGCAAAGAAATCACTCCAATTTTAACAAAACACGAAAGTGGTGCCTCTTTCATGGCTACTGGTTACGCTCAGGTTAGTGGAAGCATTGGAGTATGTACTGGCACCGTTGGCCCCGGCGCTACTAATCTGGTAACGGGAGTAGCTTCGGCATATATGGATTCAATTCCTGTTCTGGTTATAACCGCTCAGGTAGGAAGCAGTGCGGTGGGTAAAGGTGCTCTACAAGAAGCTACCGGTGAGGGAAGGACCATTGACCATGTAGAGATATTCGATGCAATATCGAAATATTCTACCAGGATACATAGCGGACTCAAATTGCATGAAGGCCTTAGAAATGCGTTAAGGGTATCTTTAAACGGTCGGCCCGGACCATCTCACCTGGATATTATGTCTGAAGTACTGGCGACAAAATTTGAAGTTAAGGAAGATTGGCTGAATGAGAGAATAGAACACTATTGTTCAGCCGGGCAAATGGAAGTTATTGAAAAAGCGGTGCAATTTATTCTTGAAGCGAAAAATCCGGCCATTTTGGTTGGAGCTGGAGCGATGGATGGCAGTAAGGAATTATTAGAACTGGTTGAAAAGTATGGGATACCTGTAGCTACTACGCTGAGGGGAAAAGGCGTCATTCCGGAAGACCATGACCTTTGTTTGGGATGCCTGGGTATTTATGGTACTAACGCAGCAAATAAATATCTTCGTTCTGGTATTGATGTTTTATTGGCGATTGGTACTAGCTTCAGTGAATCTACCAGCCACGCCTGGGACCCACGTTTTCAACCTGTTACAGCTCTAATACAAATAGATGTCGATAATTGGGAGATAAGTAAAAATTATCGGGCAACAGTCGGAATTATTGGCGATTCTAAATTAGTATTGGGTCAATTATTGGCAGAAATGGAAAGAAGGGGTGAACCAAGAGTTTTGGTCGATAAACAAAAAATAATTGAATTCAAGCGGCAAAGAGAATACTTTGCTGACCCCAAAATAAAAACGGAAAGTTCTCCTCTTAAGCCTCAATATTTTCTTAAATCATTAAGAGACTTGTTGCCCAGAGATGCCATTGTCTTTGGTGATATAGGCAACACTTTGCCCTGGTTGGAAGGCTTCTTTCAGGCTATATGACCCAAAAACATTCTTTATTTGCTCGTCACTTGCCTCGATGGGTTACGGGGTTTCAGCTTCTATTGGCGGGCAACTGGCCGCTCCGGGTAAACAGGTACTGTGTATTTGCGGGGATGGTGATTTCCACATGCAAGGTATGGAGGTAGCTACTGCCGTTAATTATAACATCCCGGTGAAATGGTTTATCTTTAATAACCAGAAACTAGCTATGATCAATGATCTTCAAAATTTCATTTTTAAAGGTCGAAAAATAGCTTCGGAATTTATTAATCCTGACTTCGTAAAATTGGCTGAAGCAATGGGTGCTGTAGGTCTGAGAATCAGTCGACCCGAGGATATTAAGCCAGTAGTCCTGCAAGCCTTAGAAAATAACAGGCCAACCGTAATTGATGTGAGTATAGATCCCGGAGAAATACCCTCATACGATGCACGGGCTGAAGCCATGGCCAGGGCTTGGGGCACCTCGGCTCCTCTTTTCGCTAAGCTCAAGATGATTCCAGAAATCTTGAAACGGATATAAAGGTGTAACGTAAAAGGTGGTAGTATTTGTCTGGCGCAGAGAGGTCGCTCGCTTATGAGCATTATTTCTAAGATTACGGATTGGGTCACCACTCCATACACTATTTATCTTATTCTCAAAGACCCGACAATTTCGCGGTCTGAGAAATGGAGCTCGGCCATAGGGTTGGTACTAATTTTCGCCTATATAATCAGTCCCATAGATATAATCCCGGACTTCATTCCATTTTCAGGCTGGCTGGACGACCTCGTTGTTATCCCTCTGGGGCTGGCTGTTATGAGGAAATTCATACCAAGCATTAATGTTTTGGAAAAGCGAGACAGGGCACAATCAAAAGTCAGGAGAATCCTTATTGTGACCTTGCTTTCGTTGATAATAGCGGTTGTTCTGGGGATTATCTGGCTTGGTCTTCTCATTTACCTTATAGTAAGGCTGATGAGAGGCTAACTACACGCGTTGTCATTTTAATACTAATTCGTAACCAAATGCTTTCTTACTTATGATCCGGCTTGGATTTGAAGGTTCAGGTTCCACTTTTTCACGCAGCCTGTGGACAAGTTGATCGATCGTGGCATTAGATATAGCCGAAGGGTCTTTACAATCAGTCCACACTGCTTCGATTATCTCGTCCCGTGAGCAGACTCTCCCCGCGTTTCGATAAAGGAACATAAGTAGTTCATATTCTTTTTTAGAGAGATCCGTCGGTTTACCGTCCACCAGCACCTCTTTTTTCCTCTCGTCAACGTTCAACCATGACCCTTTTCCCTCCGTGCCGGCCGCGGTTTCTTTCTTGTGGATTATGTTGGTATCCTCCGATTCTTTGAATACCAGCACAACACGCGCTGAAACTTCATCCAATCCAAGGCCGATCCTGCTATTATGTTTGAGCTCATACAGATTACCGGCGACTATCCTGTCTTCATTCAGCATTGTGCCATTGGTGCTTCCCAGGTCTTTTAACCAGTACTTTCCATCCTTCAACAGAATTTCTACATGCCTTCTGGAAACAACCTCATCGTTCAATTCTATATCAGCTTTGTTCTGCGAAGTGCTGCGGCCCACAACTATAATCGGCCCATTCAAGTTAAATGCTTTGCCGATATCCCCGGGATCGCCTTTTTTTACAATTAATAAAGCCAAACTTAACCTCCAAAGCAGGTACGGTATATCTTTCTAATCGAGTACAACATGGACTAAATTTCCAAGGGTTTTATCAGATTCATATTAGGTATTTATCAGGAAGCTGTCAAGCACCTGATTATTAACTAATTTAACATTGTCTTAACATTTCGGGAATAGAATATTAAAAATGCTACAAACGAAAGATTCTACCTCTTTTAGTGATGAGCAAACAATCATCTGCCCCAGATGTCATAATACAAACAGTGCCGGAAGTTTCTTTTGTTATACCTGTGGCAAGTATTTTGTCGGCATTGAGGAAGCCAAGGCGGGCGGTTTTAAAAAACAGCGAAGGGACGCTTCACGCTCATCTGTTCCCAAGGCTAAGGTAATTTTACCCGGTGGATCTGAAGTCATCCTTACCGGTGCCCCGGTATTTATAGAACGGGGTGATTTTGACCGCTCTTTACCAAACGATCTGCTGTTGTGCATCTCCAGGCAGCATATTCTGATCACCTACGGTAGAGGTAAGTACTATGTTATGGATTACGGCCGCGAAGGAAAAGGCAGCACCAACCATACCAGGTTAAACGGAGTCGATATTTACCATAAGAAAAAGAAAGCTCTCAAGGAGGGCGATAAGATAGAACTGGCAGGTCAGCCGGACCTCACTCTGACATTCAAAACGGTGCAAGAGGCAAAATGAACAAAGATCGACTGGAATCAAGTTACAGCTGGGATCCAGGACTGTTGAGAGGGGTCAACGAAGATAGTATCCTCTGCACCAGATTCGACCTCAGGACTCACATTGGCATAATTTCCGCGGGCCTGTTCGCGGTAGCAGACGGTATGGGGGGACACAGCGCAGGAGAAATCGCAAGCGACCTTGCTATAAGGACTTTTCAAACAGAATGTCTCCAGCAGCTTTTCGGCCAACATCCCGATTCACCACGCACTATTCTGGCCGCGGCCTTCAACCTGGCTAACAGCAAAGTCCTGGAGTCCGCGGGCCAAAAGGAACTGAAGGGAATGGGCACTACCCTCACCGCTGCCCTCGTTTTGGGCGGGGACATGTACGTAGCACATATCGGTGATTCCAGGTGTTATATACTCAACTCGAGGGAAATAATCCAGATAACCAAAGACCATTCTTTTGTCCAGCAACTGTTAGATGCGGGCGCTATTACCCAGGAAGAAGCATATAATCACCCGCGCAGGAATGAGATAACGCGTGCACTGGGATGTTCCGAAAACATTGCCCCCGACTTATACCAGGTAAAGCTTTATGCTGATGACATCATTTTGCTTTGTTCCGACGGACTCCATGGTATGCTGCATTCAGATAAGATCATGGAAACCGTGATACGGGCTCCTAGCATCGATGATGCCTGCACTGACCTGACCGCACAGGCCAACCTGGCGGGAGGGACCGGATAATATATCGATCATAATAGCGAAACCGTACAACCTGCCATCATTGCAGGCTGTCGTTACCGCTGAGACCGGTATCAGGAAAATATAATGTGGCATATAAATGAAATTTTTCTATTAGGGCAGCAATATATGTAGTATTGGGGATAACCATAGCTATACTTGTCAGCAGTCGCAAACATAAACAAAAAAAGGTGCTATCTCCCTCGAAGAAAACGCAGCCAGCCACCTCAATTGCCGTCGATACCTTGATCGTCAACGGGCGTTACGAGCTGCAAATGCCGCCTTTCAAACAGGGGGGTATGTCGACAATATGGCTTGCCCGGGAGCGCAAAACAGGTAAGGCCTGTATTATCAAGACACCCCGCAGAGGCACCGCGATGGACAATGTTTACATGGACAAGCTCGTTCTGGAATCGGGTTATCTGAAAAAACTCAAACATCCGGGTATAGTCAAATACTTAAATGACTTCTACTATAAGAACGAATTTCACCTGGTCCTGGAATACCTGGAAGGAGAAACCCTGCTCTCCTCGTCCCCCAGGTATCCGTTTTCCGAAGAACAGGTTATTGCCTGGGCGTGCCAGTTGCTTGATGCAATTTCGTATATACATTCTCATGGGATTGTTCACCGTGACATTAATCCTAAAAATATAATGCTTTGCAGAGATGGAACGATTAAGCTGATCGATTTTGGAACAGCGAAAACCATAAACTCCAGCAGCAACGATAAGTCACGGCATGATCCTTTCACGCAGATCACCAATAAAGGTTTTGATATTCCCGAGCTATGCACGGGCGGGGAAAGCGACCAGCAATGCGATCTCTGCGGACTGGCACAGACCTGTATCTATCTTCTCACGCTCAACCAGCCAAACGGGATTTGTTCGAGTTTATTCAATTCAAACTGGCCCCGTACATTTATCGAAGCTTCATCTGTTGCTGACTACCTTGCTTCCGCAGGCATATCCTACCGTACTGCAAAGTGCCTGGCACAATGTATCATGTTCTCTCCGGAGGCCAGGTTCGCTGATGCAAAGGCGATGCGGGCAGCATTGTCATCCGCCGAAGGCTACGAGATAAAATCGGAGGAGGTACTGGCTAAGAGATGAAATATAAGCTGCACCTCCTCGCAATCATATTGATTTTCTGCGCTTTCGCATCGCCCTTCTGGCCAGGTGAAAGACGCAGGGGCAATAGGCCCATCGACGAATAACTCCACGATTCCAAATTTTGCTGCAGGCGACCAACCTCAAGAGTGAAATCAAGCCACCGGTAAACAGTACCCTGATCGGCCCCACATCCCAAGTGGGAACCGCGCAACCCAGGGTTATTATTGATTTCATGGGAACATCTCAACAGGATAAATTAAAAGTTACCGGAAATGAAATCTGGTACCTCCAAATCGATATCAACACCCCGGGATGGCTTTATATCTTCGAATATTATCCGGCAGGCAAGCAGTTCGCCGGGAAAATGGATCGCTTATAAATGGGAAATAGCCCAAAGCGGCTTGTGGGAACTTGGCCCTTTCACTCCTGATACTAATGAACCGGAAGGTGAACATATATATCGGGTCTGGTTTTTCAGCGAGGGACGCTGGGCAGGGGAAGACTCCACGAAATCTCCGAATAACGTTGTCTACTGGACGTATTCCAAAGGCCAGCCTGCGGCACCGCCGCCCGTTCCGATTGCTCCCAGTAAAAGAAGTCACATTTATCGACCGTGTGTTTGGCTTTATCATAAATCCCATAACCCTGGTAATTGCTATTTTAGTATTGGTCATCCTGGTTGGTCTTTATCTTTCCCGGAAGTATGGCTGGTGGAGGAAAACTGAAGAGGCATTATTACTCTCTGATGCAAACATAAAGGAAGAATCCGTCGTTGTACCATCAGCTCCGGCCAGTCGCCAGGCTGTCGCTGCCCAGCGGCGGGGAAATCTCCATCGGCCGAAGCAGCAGGATTATAGGCCGGGACCGACCTTGCCAGGGCATTGACTTTGAATGAACTGGGACTGATATCAAGGCGACACTTCCAGATAAAAATGGAAGGTGAAGAGTTCTGTATCGAAGACCTGGGCAGTGCCAATGGCACAAGGCTCAACGGGACGGATATCAGAAGCAAAGGCTCAGTGACACTCAATGATAATGACACTATAGAACCTGCCGGTGCAGCACGTCTCACTTTTTACATTCTCTAATTTCCTGATATCCAAATTATAGCTTTGCACGATCAAGCTATACCACTCCGAATCCTCACTTTTATCAGCAATTTATCAGAAACTTGTCAGCACCCGGTCAAGCGGCCTTCTTCCTCTGCGGATATAGTTAATTTTAGAGAAGTTACACTATCGGGAGTTAACATCAAAATGAAAAGGATATTTGTAGCGATTTTATTAGTTGTCCTCATCCTGTTTGGCGTAGGAAATATAGCTTCACCTGTAAATGCCCAGGATTACCCGTTTCCTCCTTTAAGTCCTGAAACACCATGGCAACCTCCCTATGAAGGAACGGGAAGTATAGATCTTTCGGCAAAAGTAGAACTATACGGGCAAATATGGTCTAACCTTCAAATTCCGCCGCCATCGCCAGCGGCACCGGGTGTCCCCAGCTCTATAATCTATGCGTACCTGGTTAACAATTACGGGCAGATTCTGACCAATCTGTACCGTAACGGGTCATGTTATCTGGTCCTGTCCGTTAACGGTCCCGGATATCTCTACCTGTGGGAATATTATCCCTACGGAGCCTGCGTCTTACGGACACTGGCTGAGTTACCGCTGGTTTTGTCCCTACGCCGGCATCTGGAAGATAGGGCCGTTCTCACCCGAATCTCTGGACCCTGCTGGGCGAGTATACCTGGAAAATGTGGTACCTTTCCGGGATCAACTGGTCAACACGCTCATTGAGTTTTGATTACACGCGAAACTATTATGCTCCTGACCTGATTTGGCCGGCTCCGGTTCCAGCGAGTCCGCCGGTAATTAATTCGTTCAGTAGTGGCAAATCTTCCATAAACGCAGGGGAAACGATAACCCTGACCTGGAGTACTACGAATACCAGCAATGTCACCATATCGCCGGATATTGGAGCAGTTGCAGTCTCCGGTTCTACTTCGGTTACTCCCACATCGACAATCAGTTACACATTGCTGGCAAAGGGTAAATCCGGCAGCAATACATCCTCAATAGTAACAATTACGGTTATGCCCAGAGTATCACCCACCATCAGCGTCGGCCAGGCAACGATAGAGAATGGAGAATCAACGGCTCTGTCCTGGAATGCTCCCGGAGCAACCCGTGTATCGATAAGCGAAGTTGGCAATGTTCCCCTCAATGGGACTATACCGATATCTCCTGACAGGACAACGACGTACATTTTGACCGCGGCTTATGCCGACGGCACGACACAGTCTACATCGGTAACGGTTATCGTGGAACAACCGCCCTATCTTCTCTGGGGGCTGATAGCACTGATAGTAATAGCAGCCATCGTCATACTCTTCTTGCTTATCAGAAGACCTGCGAAAGTCCAGCCAGCCAAAGCTGTCTGAGACCCGGGTAGGTCGCGCTCCACGGGGGAGGAAACAAATACCGCGGATTTGCTCCCGGCTACTACACCACTGTTAGAAGCTGCCCCGGCTAAACTGATTATGCCTGGTGGAGATGAGATAGTGCTGGCAGGAAATGTCAGGTCATTCGGACGGAATGATTTTGAAGAATATATACCTGCTCATAGCGTGACCTACATATCCAGACAGCACATAACCATCTGGTATGAAAACGATAAATATTACATTGAAGACCGCAGCAGCACCAATGGCACCAAACTTAATGGTTCCGGTATCACAGGGAGTGGCCGTCACGCTCTTGCTGACGGCGATGAAATTGAACTCGCCGGCAAACTGAAAATCATCTTCAAAATAAATGCAGATAAGGAGGTACAATGAAAAAAGGAAAAACAATGCTCGTGTTCTCGGCAACAGTCGCAATGGTAGTGTGTGCAGCACTATCGCTCCAGGTTATTCCCGTATTTGCTGCACCAGCGGGTATCAACGGTGAACAGATACAACCATCACTGGCACTTCCTCCTCCACCTCCATTTCCTCCACATTATCCTCCGCCTCCACCTCCGCCTCCGCCTCCGCCTCCACCTCCACCACCTCCACCTCCTCCTCCCCCTGTTCCACCGCCTCCACCACCGCCGTATCCCCACCTATATCCACCTCTTCCGTACACATCTCCGAACTGGCATTTTCCTATAAACCTTAGAATGCCACGGATTTATAGTTGGAGATGGCCTGTTAACGTATGGCCAAACATAATCACGAGTGGTCAAGTTCAGACACTGCCTATTTATGTTCCGGTAATCAACTCATTTACCGCCAGTCCAGGCAGTATCCAGCCTTATCAGGAGGTTCTCCTCTCCTGGACTGTGAGCAATGCGGATACCGTCACCCTGTCTCCAGGGATTGGCTCAGTTGCTAATTCAGGCTCTTTAAGGGTGACGCCCGGTTACACAACCACGTTTACTCTTTGTGCCACCAATAGCGCCGGCAGTGTTAATGCTAACACTACTGTTACCGTTGTTCCGCTTGCGGCTATATACAGCCCAACGGTCTATAATGAACCAGATACCGGTATAAACATTGTCAAAACCAGCAGCAGCAGCCTTTTAGCTACCGGACTGGGAGATGATAACCAATGGGGAAATTCGGGAGTCCTGTTAGCCGTACTGATCGGGTTGCTGGCTGTGGCAGCTGCAGTAATAGTAATCCTGTCCAGAAAGCCTGCCCTGGCGTATGGGGGACGGCGTCCCGGTACTGAGGCAGGATACCTGCATTCGGCTACAACGCCAGGTGACGCAACTGAATTTCCCAAGACCTCGCCTGTTGGCGAATTAGGATCGGCAAGGTTAATAGCTGATGGAGGACAAATATCGATTTCGAAACGGGATGGTGCACTAGGAAGAGAAGATTTCCGATCCCTTGTAGTTCCCTCCAAAGCGAATCTCATTTCCAGAGAGCATGTCAGGCTCAATTATGAAAATGGGGAGTACTACATCGAGGACCAAAATAGTACCAACGGCACTAAAATTAACGGTTCCAGGATAAGTGGTAGAGATAGATTTTCATTGAAAGACGGTGACAAGATTGTACTTGCAGACGTGCTCACCCTTATCTTCAGAACGTAAAAAGATTGAGCCAGCACCTTTTTAGGTGTTGGCTCTCTTCTTTCTAGAAAGGCTTATTCAATTCCAGTCAGCTGAGATTGTGCTTGTTATTTACTTCCTTTAATATCAGCCAACAAAGATTTTGTCCTATCAATAAAACTTTGATCGGTAGATAATTCAATCGCTTTATTTAAATCAGATAGTGCGGAATCCAACTTTCCACCGGCGTAGTAGGCACGCCCACGAAAACTATATGTTAAATAGTATTTGGGATTCAAAGATATCGCTGTATCCCAATCAGTAATAGCCTTATCCAAAAGAT
>CAWAQY010000002.1:0-45671 GCA_963784375.1 uncultured Chloroflexia bacterium
GAGTATGTGTGGCACTTTTGATAGTAGCTTTCGGTGGCGGTTATATCTGGGGTAAGGACACGGGCTATTCGGGAGGGTACGAAGTTGGCTACAATCAGGGCAAAGCGGATGGAGATAAAGCTGGTTATGACAGGGGTTACACATTTGGAACAAAAACCGGCTATGACCAGGGTTTTGCTGCCGGTACAAAAAGCGGAACTGACCAGGGTTACCAGACCGGTAAGAAAGACGGCTACGATCAGGGTTATCAAGCCGGAAAGGACGAGGGCTACAAAAGCGGCCGTACCGACGGATATAACCAGGGCATCATGCAGGGATATAATAACTGGAACCCCTGGCCGTTTTTCAGATATTACCGGTACCTTCCCTGAGCCCCCGAACTCATCACAGCATCACCTCTCTCCTTGCGAAGAGTATTGCCTCTCCCCTTGCGGGAGAGGATTAAGGTGAGGGGGCAGCTTTCATCTTATCTCCACCGAACTAACCACAGCATTACCTCTCCCCTTGCGGGAGAGGATTAAGGTGAGGGGGCACCTTATCTTATCTCTACCGACTATCCCAATTACCTCTCCCCTTAAGGGAGAGGATTAAAGGTGAGGGGGAACCTTCTATTCCCCCTCACTTACGTCTCTCCCCATGAGGGAGACGAACAAGTGAGGCAATATCAAACGACTTACAACCTCTCCCCTGGCGGGAGAGGATTAAGGTGAGGGGGCACCAATTTCCTTGATATTCCTTACTATTTCTTCCAGCACACCACTGATATTATTCAAAACATCATTGTCCCAAAATCTGAGGACTTTATAACCATTGGATCTCAGCCATGTTGTTCTTCTGGTATCTTTTTCTCTTACTTCTTTTTCATCATGATGACCACCATCGATTTCGATAATCAGCTTACTTTCTAAATTAATAAAATCAACAATGTATGGTCCTAAAGAGTGTTGCCGACGAAACTTTCCATACAGTTGCCTATTTCTCATTTTTGACCAAAGCAATTTTTCAGCATCGGTTTGTTTACTTCGCAGCCTGCGAGAAATCTTGATTTGTTTTTGATTTTTCTGCATTAGTTGATTACTTTTTCCCCCTCACTTGCATCTCTCCCTCCAGGGGAGAGAGAGTAGGGATATAATTTCTCTCCAGGTGGAGAGAGAGAAGATATAAATTATCCATGTGAGTGAGTATTCCTTTTAATCCTCTCCATTAAGGTGTTCACTGAGTCCCGATGCAATCGGGATCGAAGGGCAGAGTATTAAGGTATCTCTTCTCATCATGTATTGCCTCTCCCCTTGATGGGAGGATTAAGGTAGAGAGCATACCTCTTTGGAATCAATATCTGAACTCAACACAGTGCCTCTCACCATGAGGGAGAGATTAAGGTGAGGGGGACCTTTATCTTGCTGGGGCGTCACTTACCTCTCTCCCCAGTGGGAGCTTTATATCAAAAGTTAATAAATGAGCAACGTATAAGTAACGAATATTACTAAAAAGCAAGGCGATTGATGTAGTCCGGCACGTGTGTCTTACCCCTTGGTTTGTCATAAGGGGGATAGTATGGCTTGATGTCTATGATCGGTGTTCCATCCAATACATCCAACCCGCTTACCTTAAGGGAGCCCATGGCGGGCAATTAACTTGGCTGTCGTTAACCCAACTGGGTTAGGTCGATCCGGTCACCTGGTGGCCAGCATACCTAAAAGCGGAACGTCCTTTCTTCCCTGAGGATGGCAGCTTTCTCTATAGCTGGTAATTTTGTTGAGCCAATATAAAACAACAATGTGGGAGAATTCCTCGATACCATCGAGGCATTCTCCCACAATCATCACCTAAAACAATCTCTGTTTCAATCTCAGTGAGGCCTCCAATTTGAGGTTCTTTGATCGGTGATTTAACGTATCCGATAGGCTTGATCTTGATGTTTCCTTCATTGTCGATTGGGAATATTGGATGCATAACGTTCCTCCTACAATAAGTGTATCATCTTTTACGTTGCTGACAAATTCAAAATGATACACTTCCGCCTCTCCCCTTGAGGGAGAGGATTAAGGTGAGGGGGCACCTTTAACTATCGCATACTCTCCCCCATCTACTCATGACGCCTCTCTCCCCTGCGGGAGAGGATTAAGGTGAGGGGGCACCTCTTTATTATTCCCCCTCACTTACGTCTCTCCCCAATGGGGCGAGAGAGGAAAGTGTCACCGGGCTGGGCTGGTTTTCCTGGGAAGGTATTTTGTAAACCAGTCCCTGGCCAGTGCAGCCACCTGCTCCAATGTCCCCGGTTCTTCAAACAGATGAGTGGCCCCGGGAACAATGACCAGCTTTTTCTCGGTTTGCAGCTTTTCCAGCGCGGAACGGTTCATGTCTATAACCTGGGTATCAAGGCCGCCAACAATAAGTAATGTGGGCGCCTTCACCAAGGCAAGAACCGGCATTGCCAGGTCAGGCCTGCCGCCGCGAGAAACTACCGCGCCGACAATGTCGGCTCTTTTAGCTGCTGCCGTGAGCGCTGCTGCCGCTCCTGTGGATGCACCGAAATAACCTACTTTAAGCTGGCGCGCCTGTTCATGGAATTGAAGCCAATCGGTGACACTGATAAGCCTGCGGCCCAATAAAGGAATATCGAACCTGGGCCTTCCCGTAATCATATCCTCTGCTTCTTCGTCCACTGATAAAAGGCCAAAGAGCAGAGTTGCCAGGTTAGCCTGTTGAAGTAAGCGGGCGACGAACTGGTTCCGGGGACTATACCTGTTGCTCCCGGTGCCATGGGCAAATACTACAATACCCTGAGCTTTAGAAGGTATGAAAAGGTCGCCATTAAGAACGACCCCATCAACTTCCATGTCAACTGAAGACTCTTTGTCCAAATCCTTCTTTCCCCTCTCGAACTACCGTACTAGAATATGTGGGGATTCTTCACTGCGTTCAAGAATGACAGGGCTTGAAAGCCCTTCAAGCTACCCCGAACAACCGTCATCCTAGAGGAGTCTCCGACCGCAGTCAGACTCCGAATGATTTTCTGTCTACGCTCCAGAAGCTTCACTGACTTGTCATCCTGAACATAGTGAAGGATCTCCGTCCCTATGAAATCGGGAACTGGGGCTCCCGAATACCTTAAGGTGCAAAAGGCAATCATGTATTACCGTTTCTGAGATTCTTTAAGAATTCTCAGTACATCTTCATCTTCAACCTGATTAAATCGCATGAAAAATTGTCCCACCGCCTGGAACATTGGAGGAGTGCGGAGGCAAATCATTACATCGACATCTTGAGCCAGTTTTCTGACGTTGTCTTCAGGCCCGACCGGTATTGCAGCTATCAACATCCGGGGTTTTTCCGACCTGACAGCCCAAAAGGTAGCTTGAGTCGTGGCCCCCGTGGCAATGCCGTCATCGGTAACAATAACAATTCTATCTTTTAAAGGTATTTTAGACCGTACAGGCCGGAATACTTCAGCGCGACGCCTGATCTCGGCGAGCTGAATTTCTTTTTCACGTTCAATAAAAGACTCAGGCATCCCTATTTCCTGGACCACCCGGGGATTAAGAAAGACTTTTCCATCCTCGGATACCGAACCCATCGCCAGTTCTTCATGTCCCGGGGTGCGGAGCTTGTGAGCCAGGACAATATCCAGTTCGGCATCGATTTCCCGGGCAATTATATCGGCCATTACTATCCCCCCGCGGAGGATACCAAGCACCACCGCATTCCTGCCTTTATACTCCACAAGCTCACGCGCAAGGAGTATACCCGCCTCTTCACGGTCTCTAAACGGTTCGCTGCTGCGGGACAAAATGCGTAATTTCGAAGCCGCCATTATCTCAATCTTACCGCCTTATCCATTGTTTTTCAACTCATTTCTCAACACAATTTTTACTGCCTTTGTTATAATTATAAATCATCTTAATCTTGTTCATAAATCACAAAGTCACTATCGTCAACTAAACTTTTTATTTGTAGGCATCGTTATAGTTATTGATCTGCAAAAAACGGGAGGTTACACAATTGAAACGATGGATATGGTTTGCCACGGTCGTGCTTTTGATAGTTGTTTCGCTCGGCTGGCTGCGGTACAGCGACCCCTTCTTCGAAACCGGCAGCACCGTCCGCCACACCAGCAACCCCCAACATCCAGGAAGCTCAACAGTTGCAGCTCAAAGTGAATGAACCTGCTGATGAGTCCGTAGTGAGTACGGGTTCGGTGAGCTTAAGCGGAACAGTATCAACCGCTGCAGAAATCACGGTAAACGGCATTTCAGTGGCTGTTGAAGGTGGAAATTTCACGGCAATGGTCGAATTGGAAGAAGGGCCGAACAGTCTGGAGATCCGTGCCACCGATGCCAAAGGGCATGAAGAAACCAGGGTGCTGACTGTTGTATATCTCCCCTGATCCTTTATTGCTACAAATTACATCATAAAACTATGGAGAAGTAAAAATATATGAAAACTGCGGTGATACGTTTATTTGCGTTATTGTTGACACTGACTATGATCGTCCCCGGCGCAAGCCCTGTTCTGGCAGCAGACGACCAGGGCACGGCAACAACTCCAGGCAGGCTATCCCTGATGATAAAAGCACCCGAGGTGGCTGAAGTGGGTCAACCTGTGACCATAACAATTTTCAGCAAACCACAGCAGAAGCCGGTTGCCCAGGCAGCACTCTACGCGCTTAAGATCAACCAACTGCCTGTTCCCACCAACAAATCGAATTTTGATAGCATTATTTCCAGTTACACCACCGCTGCCAAAGAAAAAGGTATCTTCCTGGGAAATACCGGTGACGACGGCATCGTCAAATACAAGTTTACCGAAAGCAACCGCTACGTCCTTATTGCCATCAAGGACGGTTACGTCCCCGGTTTTTCCCGAATCAGCATCACGCCATCACCCAAAAAGGGATTAAACATAAAAGCCCCGAACGGAACTGAAGCAGGTAAGCCGGTAACCCTGGTAGTAACAGAACGTTTCACCAAAATTCCTGTAGCCAATGCAGCCATCTATGCTAAATTCATACGGGAGATAAATGTCCCGATAGTGTTACCTTTATCGCCGCCGGTAAAGGTAGTACCTCCCTCAACATCGAACGTGGCGCCACCATCGATTTCGCCAGCCACTCCGGGCACGACCGGGATAATAACCGCCAAACCAACCGAAGCTCCCAGACCGGCCATCAGTGCCGCTCTATCCTCGATTGCACCCATTATCAAGGCAAACACCGCTGATTTTGAAGGCGATCGCAAAACCGCTGAAAGCGTTCAACAGGGTGGGTTTTTGTTGGGCAAAACCAATGATAAAGGTGAGCTGGTAACTACATTTAAAGATGATGGCATCTACATGCTGGCAGCCATAAAAGAAAACTATGCTCCGGGACTTGCCAAGATAGCCGTAACGCTCCCCCAGCAGAAAAAGCTGGGCATAAAAGCACCCGGTGATGCACCTGTCAATACTCCGGTGACACTATTTGTCCTGGAGAGGCCCGAAGGCAAACCTGTGGCCAACGCGAAAGTGTTCGCCTTAAGGATAACCGATGAAATCGTTTCTGCCAATCGTCCCTTCGAGACCATTTATAAGGATGAAAATATCGGCGTCTATATGCGGGAAAAATACCAGACGATCATAAGGGAAAAAGGTATTTTTATCGGCGAAACATCCGCCGACGGTCAACTGACCTATTCATTTACCGAGAAGGGATGGTACGTACTCACAGCCTTAAAGGATGGATACCTCCCCGGTTTCCATCGTATAGATATCGATGTCGCCGGGAAGAAAGTATTAGACATTAAAGCTCCACCATCCAGCCCCACAGGCCAGGCGGTCACCATAACGGTTTTCGACCGCCAGACACAGAACGTTGTGGAGAAGGCAGGTGTTTATGCGGTGAAAGTAAATGCAATTCCCGTACCGCCTACCACCGGAAACAGCACTGCGAGTCAAAAGATAATTGTCGGAGAGCCTTCTAACGTCACCGAGGCAGAACAATATGTTACGCTCGCCAAACAGAAAGGCATTTACCTGGGAGAAACCGGCAAATCGGGAACAGTAGCCTATACTTTCAATGATCCTGCTCTTTTTATCCTGGTAGCGACTAAAGATGATTTCAGGCCGGGTTTTAGCAGGATCAATGTACTTTCGGCGAAAAAAGCACTTCTAATGGACGCTCCCATCGAAGCATTTGTGGGCGAAGCTGTATCGATCATTGTGAAAGAAAGATACAGCAATGCCAGGGTCGGCAAAGCAGCAATCTATGGAATAAAAATGGAGACCGTCATCCCGTCCGTAGAACCTTTATTGAAAAACGATCCGCTCGAAGCAGATATCCCTGCCCGGGAGAAATTTACCTCTGCGGTCAGGGAGAGGGGCAGCCTTCTCGGGTGGACGGATGATAACGGCCTGCTGCAATACAAGTTCCCCGAATGGGGACATTACATACTGGTGGCGGTTAAGGATGGATACCTGCCCGACTTTGACCGGATTTATATCAAACCGCTACGACCAACGACAACCAATTAGCTCTAGTGACAGGAAGGTTACCTTGAACAGAAAGGCAGGCCACTGATGGCCTGCCTTTCTGTATTTTAGAGTAAGTAGGTGGGAGCAATCTGGTTTATAAAGCTACCTTTTTGTTTTCTGTCAGGATAACCCCCAGGGCAACCGATATCCCTAGAGGATCACTTAGCGTACTTATTTTTGATTCCAGCCAATCGGTATTTCCACAGGATAAAGCCGCCCTTTCATTTGCCGTGAGTGCATAATTATTTAATATTTCGGAGGGTTTTTCAGCAAGATTTTTGAAAAATTCGTTCTCACCCGAGGACTTGGCCAATACTGCTCTGGCCAGCAGATCCCGTAAAGCACTGCTGCATTCGGGCGATTCTACATTAAACTTTTCTGTCTCGGCATATCGTGCAATCAACGACCGGGCTAATGCTTGTTTCAGGCTCACTTTACTGGCAGTTGCCAGGTCCGCCGGTTGGGCTACCGGATGACGACCGAGAAAGAAAAACATTTTAGCAAACTTCTGTTTTAGGGCATTGCTCATGGCATATTGGTCCTGGCGTAAATAAACTGCCCAGTAAACCGCGCCGATAAAAATGCCGCCGCCGATAATATTGCCGATGGTAACCGGGATCAGATTATTTATAAGGCCCATCACAGTGAGGTTAGATACATTTACCGCCGCCGTCTGGACTACAGTGGGTTCGTTGGCGAGGAGCATACCAATCGGGATGAAATACATATTTGCTATACTGTGTTCGAATCCAGCAGCTACAAATGCTGTGATCGGGAAGACAATCGCCATAACTTTATCAACCATGGTACGTGCGCTGTAGCATAGCCAGATAGCCAAACATACCAGAGCGTTGCACAGGATACCCCTTGTAAGAGCTTCCACAAATGATAAATTGACCTTTGCATTGGCAATTTGGATTGCGTTTGCCCCTACGGCATTGCCGCTTAACCCCCATTGATGTGAGTAGAAGACCAAAAATACCAGGGAGAGGGCTCCCACGAAATTGGCAAAATAGACAAGCCCCCAATTTTTGAGCAATTGACCAAGGGTTATTTTGCCGCTGAGCCAACCGATTACCAGCAAATTATTTCCGGTAAATAGTTCAGCACCAGCCAGCACGACCAGGATCAGGCCGAGACAAAAGACAAATCCGCCAAGCAATTTTGTAATTCCAAAACCAAGGCCGGTATTTGTTGTCACTACGGTATTAAGCATTGCGCCAAGCCCGATGAATACGCCTGCTACAATGCCCAGCAAGATTACATTTAATACTTTAGTATTTGCTTTGGTAATTCCAACAACTTTGGCTTTGGTAGCCATTTCGGTTGGTGGAAGACAATCAGGTACCTGTTTCTTCATCAGGTCAACTATGGTTTCCTGTGGCTTCTGCAGAACTGTCATATTATTTATCCTTCTTAAATTTTTTCTTAAAATAGAAAGGGCGCAGGAATTCGAAAGGGGTAACTTCTACCATTTTTCCTGACAAAGACGGCACCAGAGCCAGGTTGCCAGCCTGTTATCCAGCTTGCCAACCCAGGTTTCAATCTTACCGATATCACCGGAGGCCAAAGCCGCTCTCTCTTCGGAGGTTAAAGTGTAATATTCGGAAAGAGCTTCATCTGTATTATCTGACAATCGTTTTAAAAAGTTGTTTTCTTGAGCAGCTCTTTCCAATATGGTCAGAATTAAATCTTTGCCAGCGATAACTTCTGTGGCTGGATACGCAGGAACACTGACCAGGAAATCTTCTTGTACTGTGGACTGTCTTTGCATAGTGACCTCCCTTTTTCAATAGTATTTTGAGGTCAGTATATAGTGGATTGTAGGGGTCGCCATCGGTCATCAGGGCTACTTGGCGTGGTCAAAAGTCCAATATTTTATACGTTAGACCTATAAAAGTGATTGCTTTGTTAAACACAATTCCTTATAATCTTTGTGGCATTTTTGATATGGCATTCTTTGGGATACGTTTTGTTCGGAGGCCTGTAAATTGAAGATAAAAGTGTTAATTGCAGATGACCATCCCATGTTACGCGAGGCGATGAAAACTACGTTTAAAGCATACAAAGACATAGAGGTGGTGGGAGAAGCGGGAGATGGTGAGGAAGCTGTTAAACTCAGCGCTGAGCTTAAGCCGGACGTCGTTGTAATGGATATTGTTATGCCAAATCTCAGCGGAATTGAGGCCACGAAACAGATAAGGAAGGTGAACCCAAAAACCCATGTTCTGATTTTGACCGCATATGATGATGACCGCTATATTATTGGCCTCCTGGAAGCTGGAGCAGTCGGTTACCTGCTGAAAAGTGCTCCGGGAAAAGACCTGGTAGAGGCAATCCACACGGTGTACAGTGGTGAGTCAGTTATGCACCCGAGTATAATCGCCAAGCTGTTAAAATACAGTATGCAGAAACAGACCACCACCAGTCAGCAACGCGTAGAAGAACTACTCACCAGCAGAGAATTAGAAGTTTTAAAATTGGCTGCCAAAGGTTTAACCAATCAGGATATCGCTGACCAACTCTTTCTCAGTTTACGGACCATAAAAGCTCACCTGGAGAGTATCTATAGTAAAATGAATGTTGCTTCCCGTACTGAGGCCATCATCAAAGGAATAAGAGAGGGCTGGCTGATACTCGAAAAATTACCTCAGGCAGAAAATATAGACAAGATTTCACCACGTTAATACAGGGTTCGGGACTTTCGGGATATGACTGCTGAAGAAATGCTAAGCAAAATTATCAATGGTTCCCCGATTCCATCATTCGTCCTCGACCGACAGCATAAAGTAACCCACTGGAATACCGCAATAGAATCCCTTTCCGGGTATAAAAGCGCGGGATATAATCGGTACCGATGGTCAGTGGAAGTCATTTTACCATGAGAAAAGACCGGTTATGGCTGATTTAATTATTGAGAAAGCAACAGCGGAGGAAATCAAAACCTATTACAAGGATAAATTTGTAAAGAGTGCTTTGATTGAAGGTGCGTATGAAGCTGAAGACTTTTTCCGACCGTTGGGGGAAGGGGGCAGGTGGCTCAACTTCACCGCCAGTCCGATTAAAAACTCTGAGGGTGAAATAATTGGTGCCATCGAAACACTGCAGGACGTAACGGAACGTAAGAGGGCCCAAAGCGCCCTGTATGTGTCCGAGAAAAATTTCCGGGAGCTGTTCGAAGGTGCCCTTGAGGCCATCTGGGTTCAAGACCTGGAAGGCAAAGTTAAAATGGCGAACAGGGCTGCAGTAAAACTTACCGGCTACTCGTTGCAGGAGCTTCATACAATCGCTGCATCATCCTTTCTTGACCCGCAGGGTCAGTCCACCGTTGCAGCCGTGCAGGAGAAATTGCTTAACAATCAACACGTTGATATGCCCTACCAGTTGAGATTAATTACAAAGCAAGGAACTGATTTAATTATAGAACTGACAACACGTCTGATAACGCAGAGTGGCAAGCCTGTGGCAATACAGATGAGTGCCAGGGATGTTACTCTGGAGAAAAAAAACCAGGAGAGCAGACGTACCTATCTGCAAAAAATAATGGTCGCACAAGAAGAAGAGCGAAAACGTATAGCATGTGATCTTCACGATAACAGCGCTCAATCCTTATTGCTGCTTATCCGAAAGCTGGATACGACAATTTCCACTCACAAGCTCAAGCAATCTGATCCTATTAAAGATGAACTGGTTGAGGTACACGTCCTGGCTACGAAAATCCTTAATGAAATAAAGCAGTATGCTCATGAGCTCAGGCCAGCGATTTTGGATGATCTGGGATTGAAAGCTGCTCTGGAATGGCTGGCTGATAATGTAACAACTGAAAACGGGATAGAAGTTGATGTACGTTTTGATATAGTTCCTGATTACCTGTCACATGAAGCTCAATTAGCTTTGTTTCGAATTGCACAGGAGGCTATTGCTAACATTAAAAAGCATGCCGGCGCATCACAGGTGGCAATCGAGCTGGATATAGTAGAAGGGAAAGTGTGCACGACTATCCGGGACAATGGTAAAGGGTTTCAATTGCCGTTTCGACTTGGGTGAACTTAGTAAAATAGGGAAATTGGGCCTTATCGGAATGCAGGAAAGAGCGCAGTTAGTTGATGGCACCATGAATATTTATTCAGAGCCAGGCAAAGGGACAACCATCGAAGTAATTAGTTCCTTTCACAACATCCTGAGCTTCGAAAAAACTGGAGTAAGCTAAAAGGTGTGGGTATTGGGAAGCCAGTGGAAGAGCTATCAAGAAAGTACCCTTTCAATTATAATAGACACTACGAAAGCGGGACAGTCAGCTTAGCTTTCAAGTTCACTTTAGATTAGTACACTTCGACTGTGCTCAGTGTACCTGGCGACATTAGAGGAAAGCTAAATGAAGACGAATGCTCTTTATTACGGTGATAATTTAGTCTGGCTGAAGAACCATGACCATTTCCCCGATGAATCCGTAGACCTTATCTATCTGGACCCGCCTTTCAATAGCAATGCCGACTACAACCTGATTTTCAAGAAAAAAGGCGGCGAGCAATCTCAAGCCAAACTTTTAGCTTTTGAGGATACCTGGGGATGGGACAAAGAAGCTTCCGCGTTAGCCTTAGAAGAGTTAAACGCTCATTGTCCTGAGATAGCACAGTTAATAACTATCATTGGTGCTCGTGATGACAAAATATCGACAAGTATGGCTGCATATCTGGGCATGATGGCCACACGGTTGCTGGAACTGCACAGGGTATTGAAGCCTACTGGTTCGATATATCTGCATTGTGATCCCACGGCAAGCCACTATCTGAAATTGTTGATGGACACAATCTTTGGCGCACAAAACTATCGGGATGAAATTATATGGAAGCGTTCATCTGCCCATAGTGACGCTCAAGTGGGTTCAAAGCATTTAGGCAGGATACATGATGTTATTTTAATTTACTCCAAAACAGATTCGTTTACCTGGAACATTCAATATACGAATAATACTACCCCGCTGCAGAATATATGGACTGACATCAAACCAACACATCTCAAGGGAGCCGAGAGAATTGGATACCCCACACAAAAACCACAGGAATTGCTGGAACGTATAATAAAGGTCAGTAGTAAAGAAAGTGATATTGTTTTGGACCCTTTCTGCGGGTGCGGGACTGCGATAATCGCGGCTAACAAATTGAAACGCAAGTGGATTGGTATTGATATCACCCATCTTGCCATGTATATGGTTGAACAAAGACTAAAAGATAGCTTTGGATTATCCATTAAAAAGAGCTATCAGGTATACGGCAATCCCCAGGACCTGGCGTCAGCGCAGGCTTTATGGAATACGAACAAGAAAGAGTTCGAAATATGGGCATTGAGTTTAGTGGGGGCTAAACCCCGGCCTTATGACGGCGGTGTGGACGGTATCATGGGATTCATGGAAACCAACAACAAACCTCAAAAAATCGTGGTACAGGTAAAAGGCGGCACGAGCCTGGTGCCCGGTATGATAAGCGATCTGATCGGCACTGTTGATAAAGAAAAAGCAGCAATGGGTCTGCTGATTTCCCTGCACCAGCCAAGTCTGGGCATGATTACGGATAGCGTACATGCCGGAAGTTATCAATCGGAACTATGGAACAAGGAGTTTCTCAAAATCCAGATCCGCACCGTCTTTGAACTGTTGGAAGGCAAAACCTTTGACATACCGCAAACGTACAGTTTGCTGAAAAAGGCAGCAAGGGTGAAAGAGCAGGGAGAAACCACACCCCTTTTGTAGCTCATATCGATCATTGACGGTCCGTCCGATTCAAAAGGATGGACATTGCATTTGTACCTTAGCCTTTGTTTGAAACATGAAATCGGACATGAATAAAACTGCCAGAGAACTGCTCGCAGAGCGAAAAAAGAGGGTGGAAGATGCCACCAACTTGAGGGTTCCGGACAGGGTGCCCAGCATACCACGTTTTGACTATTTCGCCGCAAAGTACGCCGGTATCACTAATTACGATGCTTTTTACAACGCCAAAAAGTGGAAGGCTGCCTGCAGGAAAACTATCACCGACTTCCAACCCGATATGTATATCGTTTCCTACATCGTCCCCGGGCCCGTGCTGGAGGCTCTTGACCCCAGACAGGTTAAATGGCCGGGACACGGCGTACTGCCCGACCATAGCCACCAGTTTAGCGATGAAGAAATCATGAAGGCCGATGAGTATGAGAGTTTTCTCAACGACCCCTCGGATTTCGCTCTGAGGAGCTATCTGCCCCGGGTATATGGTGCTCTCGAACCCTTTCAAAAGCTTCCGCCTTTATCTCACATGCTGCTCAGCTATACCAAGGCAACCCTCACCAGCTTGCTGGTCAAACCGGAGTGCATGGAGGCTTTCAAAGCTCTGTTTAAAGCCGGCCGTGCTATGCAGAAATGGAATGCAATAATGGATTCCATGCCGCAAGAAATGGAAGAACTTGGTTTCACCCCGTTTTACCGTTCCACCACCATGCCACCCTACGACGTTCTTCAAAACTTCTTACGCGGTATGCGAGGCACTATGCTGGATATATACAAACAGCCGGAAAAAATCGTCGAAGCCTGTAATAAAATCCTTCCCCTGGGTAATCGATACCGGGGTAACTGCGGCAAAAATATCCGGCAACCCCCGGGTGCTTGTCCCCATCCACTGGGGCTCGGAAGGTTTTATGTCAAATAAACAGTTCGAGACGCTCTTCTTTCCCAGTCTGAAGCAGCTCATAGAAGCACTGGTATCCCAGGGGCTCACCCCCGTCGCCTTCTTTGAAGGTAGCTATACAACACGGCTGGAATACCTGCTGGAATTGCCAAAGGGCAAAATCATAGGGCAATTCGACAGCACAGATATTTTCAAAGCCAAGGACGTTCTGAAAAATCATATGTGCATTAAAGGGAATGTGCCAGTATCTCTTCTTCAGACCGGTACAATGCAGGAAATCATTGACCACTGTAAGAAACTTATCGATGTGATAGGCAAGGACGGCGGTTTTATTATTGACACCAGAGCCCCTCTAGACGTAGCTGACCCTGCAAAAGTAAAAATAATGCTCGACTTCGTTCGAGAATATGGCGTTTACCGGTAGGAATCATTTCCTATTGACAGAGTAAACTTCTGCCTATTGACAGGGTTATTTTCGTATGATAGTATCCTTACTATTCGTACTGTTAACATCGCTTTTTCACATTATTATGTTGAAGCAACAACGTATGGCCAGTGGACATCATCTCATCGAATTTCCGTTCAATTCCAGGTGAAAAGCTATCTCTGCTGTAGTCTGACAATTGAAAATAATCTCTAAGCGCCAAAGGTCTAACGAACTAAAGGTCTCACCGGTGACTAAGAGTCTAGATAACGATTCATAGGAATAAACAGGAGGGAAATAATGAAAAGGTTAACCCTGGTTTTACTATCGATCATCTTGGCAGGTGCACTCATCCTCGGTGGGTGTACCTCAGCACCGACTTCCGCCCCGGCACCTAAAGCACCTGCACCGGCACCGGCAGGACCCATAACAATCAAATTTGCCTATGATATGCCCAAAACAGGGTCAATCGTGCCAGGATGGGAATGGTTCGCTTCAGAGCTGCAAAAACAGTCCAACGGCAAGGCGAAAGTAGAATTTTACGGCGCTGCCGCCCTATTCACTCAGAAGGATACCCCAGACTCTATTAAAGCGGGAGTAGCCGATGTGGCAAATATTGCCCTGGGTACACACTCACAGCTTTTCCCCATCAATTTCGTCTTCAGCACCATAGGCACAGAATTTCCTGACCTAACCAGGGAAGGAATGTTGGCTAAATATAAAGCCTATGTCGAACTTTCCCAGAAATATCCCGAGTTAGGCAGGGAATTGTCTGACTATAAGTTATTATTCTGGTGTCCTAACCTGAGTTATAGAATCATCTCCAAAAACAAAGTCGTAGTGCCCGATGATATAAAAGGCGTTAAGCTTGGCGCCCCGACCGCCCAGGCTGGAGCGCTGACTAAAGCCGCGGGAGGAGTCTGGGTTCAGGCAGTGCCCAATGATGTCTACGAAGGCATTAACAAAGGGGTATTTGACGGGGCCTTCGTAGGATGGAACCATGTTGCAGTTTACAAATTCGATGAGGTAGCTAACTATTTTCTTGACTACGGTTTTACCCAGGAAGTGCAGCAAATGTGCATGAATCTGAAAACCTGGAACTCTCTGCCTCCGGATATCCAGAAATTGATCGGTGATCTTACCCTGGAAACCATAGGACGCTGCGCTGACGGACAAATTGCCTCCGCAGTAAAAGGCGTTGAGATGGTGAAGGCAAGAAATAAGACTATAACCACGCTTAATGCCCAGCAAAGGGCTCAATGGGATACCATTGCCGCCCCAATGGGTGAGGAATGGATCAAATTAGCACAGTCCAAGGGTTTTGCCAATGCTCCAGCCCTTCTGAAGGATCTTCAGGCTCTCAGAGCGGCTGCACTGAAATAACTTATCAATTCACATAATTAATAATTGGAGGAGAAACTAAAATGAAAAAGTTGCCACTAATCTTGCTCGCAATCATACTTGTAAGTGCGCTCATCCTCGGCGGATGTACTGCAGCACCAGCTCCAGCACCAGCACCTAAAACTCCAACACCCGCACCAGCCCCTGCAGGCCCCATAACAATAAAATTTGCCTTTGACATGCCAAAAACAGGTGCCATAGTGCCAGGTTGGGAATGGTTTGCATCTGAGCTGCAAAAACAGTCCAATGGCAAGGCAAAAGTCGACTTTTACGGGGCCGCTGCCTTATTTACTCAAAAAGACACTCTGGATTCTCTAAAAGCCGGCGTTGCCGATATAGCCAATATCTCTCTTTCATCGAACTCCCAGTTTTTGCCGCTTAACCTTCTTTTTGCTTTAGCAGGTATGGAGTTTCCCGACCTGACCAGGGAGGGATTCATCACCAAATATAAGGCTTATAATGAGCTTGCCCAGAAATATCCTGCGTTAAGCAAAGAATTGGCTGATTACAAATTGTTGTTCTGGTGTTCAAACCCGGGCTATCGCCTTATTACTAAAAATAAGATCGTGTTACCGGATGATTTGAAAGGTGTTAAAATTGGCAGCTCGGCCTCTCAGGGACAGGTAACGAAATTAGCCGGTGGTGTTTGGGTGCAGGCAGTTCCTAATGATGACTACGAAGGAATAAGTAAAGGATTATTCGATGGAGCTTTCGTATCCTGGGCGCAGGTTTCGGTCTACAAATTTGAAGAGGTTGCCAATTTCTTCCTGGATAATGGATTTACCCAGGAGACACAGAATGTCTGCATGAATTTGAAGACATGGAATTCACTGCCGCCGGATATTCAGAAACTCATCGGTGATCTTACCCTGGAAACCATAGGTCGCTGCGCCGATGGTCAAATTACCGCAGGCACAGAAGGGCATTGACAACGCCAAGGCGAAGAATCGTACCATAACCAAACTCACTCCAGAGCAATTGGCACAATGGGATGCTTTAATTGCTCCAATTGCCGATGAGTGGGTTAAAACTGCCCAGAGCAAGGGAATGGCTAATGCTGCGGATTTACTGAAAGACCTGAGGGCGCTTAGAGCCGCAGCAATGAAATAAAGGTTAACTTTCGAAATCGTGGCCTCATTTAAAATTTAAGTAGGGGGAAAAGGAATGCACCAGGAAGATGCAGGTGAAAAACCGCATGTAACTCCAGGGCAACCAGTCCGGATGAATATGTTCCAGCTTGCGGCTCACAAGTTGTTTTCAGGGCTTGAGAAACAATCAATCGTGGGTGCGGTTATCTTATTCATCATGATGTTACTCACAGTAGGAGACGTGGCAGGACGCTACTTTTTTAAACGTCCGATCCAGGGCACAAATGAAATTACCGGCCTATTACTGGCCTGCGTTGCCGCCTGCGCCCTGGCGTATAGTCAGATTAAAAAGGGACACATCAGGGTTGATCTGATAACCGAACGGTTGCCCGTAAAAACAAGACAAATTATTGATGTAGTTGCCTACTGTTTCTGCCTGTTCGCGTCCTCGTTAATTACCTGGCAGACATTGATACGAGCCAGAGACTATTTTTTCTCCACCAGGGGTAACCTGACCGAGGTACTGGGCATTCCCTTTTTCCCCTTCATGATCATACTGGGGCTGGGATTTCTTAGCCTGGCATTAGTTTCGCTGGTAGACCTCATACAAATCATTGCTAAGGTGATAAAAGAATGAGCGCACCTGAAATTGGACTGATCGGTTTTGGTCTCCTCCTGGTATGCCTGTTCATGGGTATTCACATTGGTTTTGCTTTAATAGTCGTGGGGTTTTTGGGAAGCCTGGCAATATCAGGAGCTACCGCCGCACTGGCGAATGCCAGCATCGTACCATTTGCTCAGGTGAGCGATGCCCACTTTGCGGTAATCCCGCTTTTTATGTTGATGGGCGAATTTATTGCCCACGGTGGAATAGGAGCGGAAGCTTACCAGACAGCAAGAGCCTGGTTGGGCCAATTTAGAGGTGGTCTGGCAATGGCATCTGTTGTAGCCTGCGGGATTTTTGCGGCAGTATGCGGATCCAGTATGGCAACCGCAATGGTCATGGGAAGAATGGCGTATCCTGAGATGAAAAAATACCAGTACAGTATTGAAATGGCCAGCGGGTGTCTCTGTGCCGGCGGTTCCATCGGTATCATGATTCCCCCCAGCATACAGTTTATCGTGATCGGCATATTAACCGAAGTATCTATAGGCAAACTATTCCTGGCAGGCATCTTGCCTGGAATATCGCAGGTAATTTTTTATATCATCACGATCTATATTATGTGCCGGATAAATCCTCGATTGGGACCAGCTGCTCCAAATCTGCCTCTGAAAGAAAAGGTGGCTACTTTAAAATTCACCTGGCCCGTGGCTCTGCTCTTCGTTGTTGTAATTGGCGGCATATATGCAGGTGTATTTACCGCCCAGGAAGCAGGTGCCATAGGAGCCTTCGGTGCTCTGCTTATTGGCCTGGCACGCCGGCAGATGTCACGTCCCGGCTTTAATGATTCATTGACAAATGCAGTGAAAAGCACCGGAATGCTTTTGTTGCTTCTTATCGGCGCTTTTGTTTTCAATCGTTTCCTGGCCATCAGCAGGCTTCCTGCAAATATCAGCGATTGGATTGTGGGGCTCCAGTTTGACCGTTTTGCTCATTCTCTGGATTATTCTGATCCTCTATATTATCCTGGGCATGTTTTTTGATATTACAGCCATGATTATCTTAACCGTCCCTATTTTCTTCCCTGTCATTATGGCCTTGAAGTTTGATCCGGTATGGTATGGAGTTCTGGTTTGTAGAGTATCGGAAATGGGATTCATTTCACCACCATTCGGATTGAACCTCTTCGGACTCGTGGGGGTAATTAACGTTCCTTTGACCACCATGTATCGCGGAGTAATTCCATTCTTAATAGCCGATGTGTTTCACCTGATCTTGTTGGTAGCGATTCCTGCAATCTCACTATTGATACCAAACATGATGATGTAGATAGATTCCTTCATAATGCAGGGACTCCTGCATTATGAAGGAATAAAGACCGGTAACAATATTTTCACGCGGGCTATCCCAACCTCCTTCCCAGCCGAATCTTAACAAACCGAAGACTGGAAAGGTGTTATAATCAGCGTTTAAAACGAGATACATTTCATAAAATGAGGACTTAAAATGACCACTGAATTAACCAAATTGGAAAATATTCGCAAAAGCAATTTGAAAATACTACTGCTTTACCCTCAGTTCCCGGATACATTCTGGAGTTTCAAGCATGCATTGAAATTCATTTCCAAGAAGGCAACATTCCCGCCGCTGGGGCTGTTGACTGTGGCTGCCATGTTGCCTGATGCCTGGGAAAAGCGGTTAGTGGATACGAATGTCACACTGCTCAGGGATGAGGATATCAAATGGGCTGATTATATATTTCTCAGCGGAATGGTGGTACAAAAAGAGTCAGCACTATCCCTGATCAAACGTTGCAAACAGATCGGAGCCAGGATAGTTGCCGGTGGCCCTCTGTTTACTGCTGAATGTGAAGAGTTCACAGACGTGGACCATCTTGTTTTGGACGAAGCAGAAATTACTTTGCCTCAATTTATCAATGATCTTGAAAATGGCTGTGCACAACATAGTTACCGTTCTCAAGAACGGCCTGATATCTCCATCACTCCCGTTCCAGCCTGGAATCTTGTCGACTTAAAACACTATTCAGGACTTAACGTCCAGTATTCGCGCGGTTGTCCGTTTGACTGCGAATTCTGTGATATTGTTATCTTGAACGGCCGCAATCCCAGGACTAAAAGCAAAGAACAGTTCCTGAGGGAACTGGAAGCTATATACCGGCTGGGCTGGAGAAACGGTATTTTTATCGTTGATGATAATTTTATCGGTAATAAGAAAAAACTAAAGGAAGAAATATTACCCGCGCTCGTCGAATGGATGAAAGGCAAAAAGTACCCCTTTTCATTCATGACCGAAGCAAGCATCAATATTGCTGATGACGATGAGCTTATCGATCTTATGATACAGGCTGGGTTTGACACATTATTTATTGGAATTGAGTCTCCGTCTGAAGCCAGTCTCGCCGAATGCGGAAAGGTGCAGAATAAAAATCGCGATATGCTCTCTTCAGTGAAAAAATTGCAGAATCGTGGCTTTCAGGTCCACGGAGGATTTATCGTTGGATTTGATAGTGACTTAGAGCCGATATTTGAAAGTATGATCAGTTTTATCCAGCGGAGCGGTATTGTTACCGCTATGGTAGGGCTGTTAAACGCACCCAGAGGGACAAAATTATACCAGCGGCTCATGCAAGAAAACCGGCTGACAAAACAATTTTCCGGGAACAACACAGATATGTCCATGAATTTCGTCCCCAAGATGGATTATGAACAATTAATCAGCGGATATAAGCATATACTCACCACGATTTATTCTCCCAAGGAATATCACGACCGCATTTATACTTTTCTTCAAGAATATCAGCCCGAAATTAAGAGCAAGGTCAGCTTCACTTTTGAACAATTCAAAGCTTTGGTCAAATCAACGTGGGTGCTCGGTGTCAGACACAGGGGAAGCACCCATTACTGGAGGTTGATTTTGTGGACATTGTTCCGGCATCCCCGTTTCTTTGCACTTTCGGTGACACTTGCGATATGCGGATTCCATTTTCGACAAGTCGTCCAGGACGTCATTAGTTCTCCG
This sequence comes from uncultured Chloroflexia bacterium, assembly GCA_963784375.1. Classification (GTDB taxonomy): domain Bacteria; phylum Chloroflexota; class Dehalococcoidia; order GIF9; family UBA5629; genus JBBIPA01. The sequence continues at coordinate 19,723 of CAWAQY010000002.1, forward strand.
GCAGGGGAATGCCTTTAGCGGATAGGTACTTCACCAGCATATTAAAACCGTTACACAGAGGGTTCGTCCTTAGTGTAATCCTTTCTCTTCGACTCCCTCAGGGAACACCTCAAAAGAGTAGGCAACTATTGGTTTACACAACTAAAACAATTTGTGATATTTATTTTATCCAGAACATACTGGATTCTTTACGCTGGCCGGGGGTCAATTTTTGTGATGTTATCCAATGAGTCACCCCTGACAGGCAGGTAAGAAAAAGCGCATAGACCGGCAGCAAAACAGGTTCTCCAAATAACCAGGCGAGTACAGGCACTGATAGCAGACCAACTCCGCAACACCAAAACGAATTCCGTGTAATAAAAAGGAGTAGCGCGGCCAGGGCGAGACTTATTACTGCCTCGCGGGGAAGCAGATAAATTAGTATTCCCGTAATAACACCAATGCCTCGCCCTCCACGAAAATTTAAAAATACAGAAAATGTATGCCCTAGAATTGCGAAGACACCAGCAATGAAAATGACCAGCATATCACCGGAAATATACTGTGTGATAGCTACGGAGAGAGCTCCTTTCCCGAAATCGGCACATAAAGTCAAAATTCCAGGAATTGCACCTGAATGTCGAAAAACGTTGAAAGCTCCGACATTCTTATCACCGGCTTTTTGGATATCAACACCGGATACTCGGCTTATCAGATATGCGCTGGGAATCGAACCTAACAAATATGAGATCAGGAAACTCAGAATTGCAAGAAAGCCCATTTGTTTTAAACCCCAGTCTTAGTACCACAATAATATCATGGCGTTTTCTTGATGGTTTTGGACTCCTCCAGCGAGCAGCCCAGGGTAATTGCTTTTATAGCTTGCTCCATATCTACCTCTGTATCCACACATCCATCTCTCAATAACGGAACGACAACTATTGGAGGATGTTTCGCCGTGCTACCTTCGCTCAACTCTTTCACGGCAGCAATACCCTCATCCAGTTCCTTATGGCAGGCAATTGCCACAATACCTGCGGGATTGTTATCCTTAACAAATCTCAGTGCTTGCGCACCGCCGGCTGCGATGCAAACACCAAGGTAACCGAGTTTAAGAGCAGTATTTTTTAGTTTTGCCAGATTACATTCTTCTTTACAATCCGGAGGACATTGCAGACCCTGTTTATTAAATTTTCCCGGACATGTCTGACTTGGTCGCTGGCAATGCGACAACAATAAAACTCTTTGAGACGGATTTACCCGCGATAATGTTTCTTCAACTGTTATTATCTCCATGCGAGCCCCTTTCCAATAATCTTTTATATTGAGCAAGCGCCAGCAGCGGAAAATAAATGCGATAGAGGTCATATCTAAGGTAAAAGGCCCTGGGAAATCCTGTGCCTGTATACATATCTTCTTCCCATGAACCGTCCTTTAATTGCCTGTCCAGGAGATATTTGACTCCGCGCTGCACCGAATCTTTGTGAATCTTTTCATCAGCCATCAGTCCCATGAGAGCCCACGCTGTTTGCGATGGGGTACTTCTACCTCTCCCTTTGAACTCAGTAGATTCGTAGCTGCGGCATGTCTCTCCCCAACCCCCATCCTGGTTCTGGCATGATTCCAAAAAGGCCATTGCTCTACGAATATATGGTTGCTCCATGTCCTCCCCTACCCCTTTCAAAGTCGAAAGTGTCAGGCCAGTGCCGTAGATGTAATTCACCCCCCAGCGCCCATTCCAGGAACCATCAGCGCCCTGGCTCGTTTTAAGATAAGCCAGACCTCTTCTTATGGCTGTGCAATCGGGATCAATTTCCGCTAATAAATCCAGAGAATGAACCGAAACATCGGGACTGGTGATATCTATCGGAGACATGAAATCGGCAAAAGGAATATGCGAAAGAATTTCCTTGTCGTTATCGCGGTCAAAAGCAGCCCAGCCCCCATCTTTACTCTGCAAACTGATCACCCATTTACTTCCCCGATCGATTGCTAACGCTTTATTCTTCTCTTCTGATTCAGTTAAATTCACTTTCCTCAATACCCTGGCAACCACTGCAGTATCATCAACATCGGGATAATTGCGATTGTTGAATTCAAACGCCCAGCATCCTGGCTCGGTCTTTCGGTTTTTTACTGTCCAATCACCGTCGCTCCGAATTTCCTGCTCCAAAAGCCAGCGTGCTGCATTGAGCAACATTGGATGCTCTGCTTCCAATCCGGACTCACGGAGAGCCAAAACCGACCAGGCAGTGTCCCACACCGGAGAAGTTGCCGGCTGAAGGCGAATTGTGGACTCATCCTCAACGATGAAATCCTCAAGCCCTTTGATACCTTTAACAATAACAGGATGGTCGAGTTTATATTCCATAGACGCTAATGCAAATAGAGAATAGAGCCAGGGAAGCATAATACCCCCCCAACTTCCATCATCCTCCTGATGGTCTACAATCCACTTCTCAACTTTACGCAAAGCTCGCTTGCGACTCAGCGTGAATCGCATATTGTCTCTGAGTTTGAATAGCAAATCGAGCACAATAAAAATTGTCTTCCAGCTAAATATCCGGTCAATTTTACCCACAGAATATCTCCGTTGTCTTTCTGGTTCGACAAAGAGTTCTGAAATGTCAGCGGACTCAGGTATCTGACAGACCGGCTTGTTGGTAAGGACTATGACCAGAGCCATTATGGTAGCCCGTGACCAACTGGCAAATTCATATATGTTGAAATAAAACCAATTCGGCAGGAATATGATCTCAGGAGGAAGCGAAGGCACTCCCCTCCAATCATATTGTCCGAACAGGGCTAACCAGATCTTAGTGAAGACATTAGCTCTGGTGATCCCACCGCTTTCGAGTATAAAATTACGTGCCTTTACCATGAAAGGTTCGTTGGCAGAGATGCCGGCAAGCTTCAAACTAAAGTAAGATTGGATAGAAACACTGAGATTGCCAGGGCCGTCATGATAACTACCCCAGGTACCATCGGACCTTTGTTTGCTCAACACAAAATTAACAATCTTTTTACGGCGTTGAGGATCAACTTCTACGCCCATGAAATACATTGCAGGAATATAACCGGCGGTCACCGACGCATCTGCTTCCAATTCACCTACCCAATAGCCCTTCGGATTCTGAATTCCCAACAGGTGTGATTGGCACTTTTTTATTGGTTCCTCCAATCTGGCGGAATCCACTTGGACGTTTACAACGGGTTCTTGCGCACGTTCTTTAAGCATATCCATTTTCCCTGAACCATGTGACTGCCTTCTCACAAGCCGATTCGATTGGAGATTGAGGAACCCCCAAATCATTCGCAGCCTTAGAACAATCAAAATGTCGGCATCTGCAGGCTGCCCTGACACTTTCAACAGCAATTCTGGGGTGTCTCTTCCCTATTTTACTGCTTACAAATTCATCGATATATCCTGCACCCAATGCCAACCATAAAGGAATCCGTATCCAGGGTGCCTTGATGCCAGTAATACGTTCCAGAATGAACAAGACATCTTTGAAAGTGACATTTCTATTACCCAGGATGTAACGTTCACCAACCTTACCTTTCTCTAATGCCAGGACATGTCCTACAGCCACATCTTCAACGTCAACTACATTTAACCCCGCGTTAACGTAGGCAGGCATTTTCCCTCTAAGAAAATCCACTATAAATTGGCCCGTTGGTGTTGGTTTTACATCCCAGGGTCCGATAGGTACCGAAGGATTCACGACTACCACCGGCAATCCTTCCTTACACATGCCCAGAGCTATCTTTTCTGACTCAAACTTAGATCTTTTATAGTGGCCGCTCAAGTCTCTCGTTGCTACCTCTATTTCCTCACTTCCAATGCCTGAATTCTGAGCAATCCCAATGGTGGATTCACTGCTGGTAAAAACCACTCGCCGTATTTGCCTGTCCCTCGCAGCTTCCAGAATATTTCTGGTCCCCTGTACATTGGTATCGTAGACCTCTTTGGGGTTACTTGACCAGAATGTGTAGTAAGCGGCCGAGTGAATAAGCCCATCACAGCCTTCGATTGCAGATTCTAAAGATTCCCGGTCAAGAAGATTGCCATAGGCAACATCGAGATTTAGTCCTCTTATATTTCTCTGGTCGCTCTTTTCTCTCACCAGGGCACGAACTTTGTGACCACCCTTAAGAAGCTGGCGTACAATATTTGCCCCTATAAATCCCGTCGCTCCGGTAACCAGAACATTCATTATCTTTTCCTACTTCTAAAGATTCCCAACTGCCCAATTTACATTTTCAAAAGAAGTTCCACTTGACCATTTTCCATAATTCTCGCGGGCTTTTACCGATTTCAGCTAAGGCGCTGGCTTCGAAACCGCAATGTAGCATGCAATTAGCACAGCGAGGATCATTGTCAGCTCCATAGTTCTTCCAGGGCGTATCTTCCAGCAAGTGTTTAAATGATTTTTTATGCCCATCCGTAATCAAATAACAGGGACTTTTCCAACCTTTGACGTTCCTGGTCGGTGTGCTCCACGGAGTACACTTCAGCTCCCGTTTTCCTGCCAGAAATTCAAGGTACAGAGGTGTATTATAAATACGAAATTGGTCGCGCAGGTTATAAATCGACTGAAATTTTTCTTTGAACTCACTTTTATTCGAAAATACGTCGTTATCAACAGCTTCATAACTAAAAGCGGGGGAGACCATCAATCCGTTGATATCAAGTTGCATCAGCAGATTAAAAAGTTCTTTGATCTCATCGGTAGATGTCCCTTTGTAGATGGTGGTATTGGTACGCACCTGAAAGCCTTGCTCTCTGGCCGCTCGTATGCCAGCGATCGCCGTTGCGAAGGTTCCCTTGCGCTCGGTTATCTGGTCATGAGTCGGCGCAAGTCCGTCAAGGTGAACCACAAAGCTCATAAATGGGCTGGGTTTGAATTTACTTAAAGATTCTTTTAAGAGCAAACCGTTGGTAGAAAGGTGCAAGAATTTTTTCCGCTTGATGACTCCTGCTGCAATGTGTTCGATTTGAGGATGTAATAAAGGTTCACCGCCTGTGAGGCATATGACAGGGGCATCTGCCTCATCAACCGCTGCCAGGCATTCTTCAAGAGAAAGCATCTCATTTAAGACATCCTTATATTCCCGGATGCGGCCGCATCCGGAACAGGTCAGATTGCATCGGAAATTCGGCTCCAGCATCAATACCAGCGGAAAACGATTTCTTCTTCGAAACATGTTCTTAAGCAGATAAAACGAAAGGGAAGTGGAAAGTTGCCAGGGGAATATCATCGGTCAGCACTCCATGGTTTCTTTACCAGAGAGGTTGAATTTCTAAGTTCTTTAATGTTTCGCGCTCCTATACAAAACATCGCTATCCTCAGTGCTTCAACAACTTCCTGAAGAGCATTTATGACCGTTTCCGTGGAACGATTTGCAGCTTGCAATAAGAGTCCAGCAATTCCGGCGGCATGAGCTCCAAGTGCAATCACTTTAGCAACGTCGATACCATCACGGATACCACCGCTGCCAATGAGCAGGATATCCGGGGCTGCGAGCCGAACCATAGCCATTGAATCAACAGTCGGAATACCCCAGGAGGCGAATGCCGCTGCAATATTTTTATGTTGAGGTGTCTCCCCCCGATATTTTTCGATTTCGCTCCAGGATGTGCCACCACCACCGGCAACATCGATACCGATAACTCCTGCCTGCACAAGTTTTTTAGCAACATCCTCAGAAATCCCCCAGCCCACCTCTTTAACGATTACCGGAACGGAGATTCGGGAACAAATCTGTTCTATTTTATCGAGTAAATTACCAAAATTTGTATTGCCTCCCGGTTGAAGCGCTTCCTGCAGAGGATTCAAATGCAGTATCAAAGCATCGGCCCCAATCATATCAACTGCCTTCTTGCATTCATCAAGTCCATAGCCATTATTGAGTTGGACCGCTCCCAGATTGGCAAAAAGCAGGATACCTGGGGCAACATCTCTCACTCGATAAGAAAAACCGGCTTCAGGGTCATCTATACCACATCTCTGAGAACCCACACCCATCGCCAGCCCCATTGACTGTGCTGCCTGTGCCAGGTTACGGTTGATTCGTTCTGCTTCTTTAATACCACCCACCATGGCTGAAATTATAATCGGCGCATTTAGTTTTTTGTTCAAAATGTCGGTTGAGGTATCGACATCGCACAGGTTGATTTCAGGCAAAGCCTGATGAATAAAACAGTATTGTTCCAATCCCGTAGTTAGTTCTTCGGGTTTAACCTTTTTGGTCAGGCAAATATCCAGATGCTCCCGCTTTCTATTTCCGTTGGCTTGCTTATTGACAAAATCAAAACCAATATCTGATACTTTCATTAGAATTCCCGGTCCACCAGAAAATTAGCCAGTCGTATCAGTTCCTTTAATGCCGAACCGGCAAGACTAACTTTTTTAAGCGCTCCCAAAGCTTTATCACGATAGCTAATGGCTGTCTTTTGAGCATATTCTCTGGCTTGGAGAAACTCCAGATGTCCAAGTACCGCAAGTACAAGCTTTTCGTCCAGAGCGTTTTTTTGATAGATAGCGACCAGTTTTTTCCGCATGTTGCCGGTGGCAGTTTGTAACGCGTACACGATAGGGAATGTTTTCTTTTTTCTTCTAATATCGTTACCTGAAGGTTTGCCCGTCTTTGATTCATCACCCCAGATTCCCAGGATATCATCCATGATCTGGAAAGCAATACCCAGATTCTTCCCAAACCGTCGGAAACAATCGATAACAGGTTGCCTGGTTGTTCCTAAAGTTGCCCCGAGTTCAACTGAACAGGCTATCAATGCTGCTGTTTTACCTTCGATCATATTCAGGTAGTCACCAACCGTAATATCGATGCGTGTCTCATAGCTGATATCCAGATACTGCCCTTCAATCAGGCGAAGGCTGCTGTCTTCAAGGAGGCGATGTGCCTGCAGGCACCTCGAAGTAGAAAATCCTTTTGTTTTCAAACGCTCTAAGGCAAGATTCGCCAGGGAACGCATCGCGGTCCCTGCATTAATTGCCTGGGGTTTACCCCATATGCTCCAGACGGTAGGACGATGGCGGCGTTCCATGTCCCCATCTTGTATATCATCATGGATTAAAGAAAAATTGTGGACCAGTTCCAGGGCTGCGGCAGCGGGCAAAGCTTTTTTATACGAACCCCCCACAGCCTCACAGGCTAAGAGACAGAGGGTGGGACGGAGGGCCTTTCCATTGCTGCCAACACGGATTGGCTTTCCTTTAACATCGGCCCAACCCATGTGATACTTCATCATGTCATATAAAGGCAGTCTATGTTCGGCAAATATCGACTTCAGTTCTGAATCAATTTCCGAACGATACTTTGTTAGGGCATCTGGCACTCTCATTAGCCCCCCTTTTGTTGTCTGGCAAAAGGCTTATCACATAATTCAGGGAAACTGCTTCTGACTTCATCTGCAATCCCATCCGCATCCAGATGATATAGTCCACGGAATAAACTTTGAGGGCCCTGCTCTACAAACTCGTCGGGAATTCCAAGGCATTTCACTTGTACTTCATGGGAAATTAACCCTTGTAACCCTTCCAGTACTGCGCTCCCGAATCCTCCAGCCAGGGCATTCTCTTCCACGGTTATAATTCTTGAATTTTGCCCTGCTATCTTCTTTAAAAGGAGCAAATCGAGAGGTTTGGCAAAACGCGCATTAACGAGGGTAGAACTTATACCTTCTTTCGTTAATTGCTCTGCGGCGGCGATCGAAGGGTAGACTGTTGAACCAATCGCTAGAATAGCTACGTCCTTTCCTTCTTTGATCAACTCCCAACTGCCTATAGGGATAGTATTAAACTCTGATTGTAACGGCACTCCATGACCACTGCCACGCTCGTAACGAACAGCCATTGGACGGCCCGCATTAACTGCAGTGAAAAGCAGATGCTGAAGTTCATCTTCATCTTTTGGGGCAGCGACAGCCATATTCGGGATTGCCCTCAAATAGGAGATATCGAAAGCGCCCTGGTGAGTTTTGCCATCATCACCAACAATGCCAGCCCGATCTATGGCAAAGACAACAGGCAGATTTTGAATGCACACATCATGGATAATTTGGTCGTACGCCCGCTGCAAAAAAGTAGAATAGATGGCGACTATTGGGATAAATCCTTGAGAAGCCAATCCTGCTGCCATGGTAACAGCATGCTGCTCACAAATCCCAACATCAAACACCCTCTGGGGGAATTCTTGTGCTACATCATTTAAGCCTGTACCATCAAGCATAGCAGCAGATATCGCCACGATCTTTTTGTTCTTCCGCATTAACTGAAGAACAGTCTTACCGAATACGGCACTAAAAGAAGGGACACCGCTTGGTTTAGTATGATTAGCTGGTGGTATGCCGTGGAACTTGGTCACATTATTTTCCGCAGCAGGATATCCCTTACCTTTCGTAGTAATAACGTGGATTACAATGGGCCTGGATTCATAATCTCTGGCCCTGATGAGAGCAGCTTCAATCTCTTTTATATCGTGTCCATCAACGGGTCCTAAATAAATAAAACCCATTTCTTCCCAAAATACGCCGGGAAGAACTGCTTTCCCCATATGACTTGTAATTTGTTTGCTCAGGTGCAGTAGCGGTTGACCCATTGGCAATTTCCTGAAAGCCCTTTTCACTTCTTTTTTAGCATACTCAAACTTCGGGTCAAAGCGAACCTTATTGAGCATTCGAGCAATCGCTCCGATGCTCGGTGAAATAGCCATACCGTTATCATTGAGGATTACAATGAGTTTCGTACCCAAATGGCCGGTATGATTAAGCGCTTCAAAAGCCATACCTCCTGTGAGAGCACCATCACCGATGACTGCAATGACATGGTGGTTCTTCCCCTCAAAATCTCTGGCTAATGCCATCCCAAGAGCAGAAGATACTGAAGTACTGGCATGCCCCCCTATGAATGCATCGTATGAACTTTCCGGAGGTGAAGGAAAACCTGAAAGCCCGTTATGCTGTCGAAGTGTTACGAAGCGCTGCTTACGGCCGGTCAAAAGTTTGTGGGCATAGCTCTGATGCCCCACATCCCACACAATCTTGTCTACAGGACTATCGAAGACCCTGTGTAATGCAATCGTTAACTCGACTGCACCCAGGCTTGATGCCAGATGGCCACCATTTTGAGAAACAGTATTGATTAGTTCAACACGGATCTCTTCCGCTAGCTGATTAAGCTGGGCGTAGGTAAGCCCTTCAAGGTCGTGGGGGAAGCTAATATTTTCTAACATTTTTGATTAAATATTATACCTAGTAATACGATGTATTGGGTAGAACGTAATTATGGCTGGATTCTTACAAGTTGTCAAGGTTATAATTAAACATAGAGGGAATCGACTATGAAAAAAATATCTATCCTGGTATCACTTCTCATCGCCCTTATTATAGTATCCTGTACCACTCCACCCAAACTTGATACCCAACTGGAAAACCAGATACAGGTGGAAGCCCAGGAATTCGAGGCTCTCCTTAACCGGCTGGTAATTTATGTCAACTCAATAAGAAACCCTGGAGACATAAATATCCGCTCCGTTTTCCCTGACAGCTGGCTATTTGAGGAAACTGCTCAGCTTTATGCCATCGGTATCCCAATTTCCAGAGATATTCCACGAGGTTTAACCCAGGTAAGAGAAACAGACCAATGGACTTATTTTTTGGTTATTACTCCGGATAGCTTTTGGTCCAACTATGGCTGGTGGCCTCTTTACACGGTCGTTTACTTCAACAGGGGAGGAAAATTGAACCCTGACACCGAAACATATATTGCTCAAGGATGGACAGGGCAACCTTACAATTGGGGAGGTATTCAGGGCGGCGCTGCCGACAAGGGAAATTATCCAGTGGGACTTAATCCGGGCTTTTTCAAATCTTATAAAGTCATGAAACAGCCCTATATGGTCCCTCTCGAAGCCACTTTTGGTGTCTATCAAGAACCACGGATTTCTACTCTTAGCGGCGGCACTACGTCTGCTATTGCAGCGATAGTAAGGCAAATATGGGATGCAAATCCCTATGTGGAGAAAAGCGAGACCGAAAGGTCAAAGACACCGTCGATTCAGCAATTAATAGGGCAACTCCCTTCCGAGAGTGGGAAAGTTAACAGCGACATTACTATATACCTTAATGCTGTTAACAATTTTGAGAGTAAATATTTTATCCCGAATGCATCGTCTTATGATAAACAAAACGAGTTAGTTGATTACAAAAATTCGATGGCAACTATCAGATCACAGTTATCAGGTATTGACAGCTATCTACAGCAAATAAGCAAATGGGACTTCAGTCGCCTTGAAAAATATCGTTTTCAGAAAGCTAAATAAAGTCTGCCTACGCTCTCATTACGTTGCACAACAGTGACTTGAATGAACCGAACCCTGAGACAGGGTCAAGGTTTTTATCACTTATAACCTGATTCACATTGGCTTCGCCCGACCATTGGTGTGCTGCAACTACCACACCAGGCATGACAGTGTCAGTTATATTTGCCTTCATTTTGCAGGCCCCCCGCGGAGTAAGGATCATTACAAAATTACCTTGTTCAATATTCCGTACCCCGGCATCATGAGGATTGATATCCACAGTTGCATCAGGCATCAACTCATGCAATTGCGGTATATTCCTGAATGAGGAATGTGTGAAGGGAATTTTCCTGGCACCTGTGGTCAATACCAGAGGGAATGAATCGAGTAGTTCCGGTTTGGTCACCGGACTATCCACAGGTTCTTTATATGTGGGGAGGGAGTCATGCCCGTACTTTGCCAGTATTGAAGACGTGATTTCAACTTTGCCCGATGGTGTTTTAAAACCAGCCTTTTCATAATGTTTGGCTGAAAATGCCGGCCCAGGAAACTTCATCGTCCCATCAGCCTGCTTCGCCAGGTCTTTTATAGTGATTTTCGAAGGCTCTAAAATGTAGTTAAAGCATGCTTCGATATCGCCATCCCAGAATTCCTTGGCAAGTCCAAGTCTCTTAGCAAGCTCAAAATAGATTTTCAGTTCGGGCCAGGTCTGGCCTACCGGCTCTATTGCCGGCTCAATATAAGTTGCAGCTCCAGGACCGGTAATAAGAATCTGGCGCTCAATCCATGTTGAAATAGGTAACACTACATCGGCGAGATGAGTGCCAGGGGTATGGAAATAATCAGTAGCTACCACAAAATCAAGTTTTTTTACTGCCTCGACAAAACGGCTGGAATTAATAAAATAGGAAGGGTTCAAACCCGCTCCAAACAATGCTTTTATGGGATATGGTTTGCCGTTCTCGATGCGTTCAGCGATAAGGTTAGATTGCATTTCCTGTATCATCGATGTCCAGATAGGGAACCTTTCAACACCTAAACCAGGTGGCATTGAATCGACTCGGTCATTGAAAGTTATGTCGTTAGTGGGAATCGGTGCAGGCGGGATGACATTACCTCCGGGTACATCAAAATTGCCGGTAAGCGCCGAAAGTAAAATGATCGCACGATGATTCTGCACGCCATTAGAATGATGGGTGGTGGAACAGGCACTCATATGCATTTGCGCCGGTTTTGTTTTTGCAAATAATACAGCTGCTTCTTCAATCTTGGAGGCGGGCACCCAGGTTATTTCTTTCACCTTCTTCGGTGTGTATTCGCTCACCAGTTTCTTCAAATCCTCGAATCCTACTGTCCACTTCTCCATAAAATCTTTATCATAGAGCTTTTTGTTAATAATGACGTTCATCATGCCCAGTGCCAGGGCTCCATCGGTACCGGGACGCAATTGCAAATGAATATCAGCCATGGCGGCAACTGGGGTACGGCGGGGATCAACCACAATGAGCTTGAGCCCATTTTTCTTTGCTTCGATGTAAGCCTGCCAGGCCGGCGGATTGGATTCTTTGACTCCGGAGGTCCACAACAGCTTTAACTTAGTAGCAGGATTAATTCCGCTACCCTGCATAGTCCAATGCCGATATTCCTTTCCATAGGTTAACATGGTGGCCGTCTGTTGAGCCGTGGAACAGTTGCTGCTTTCCGTGCAATAGTTGGGAGAGCCAAAAGCATGGGTCAAACGGGTAAAATAGGGGCGTGGCTCCTTGGTATAAGATATCCAGAATACGACAGACTCAGGACCGAAGTTCTTTTTAACTTTTAATAGCTCACCAGCGACAATATCAAGAGCATCATCCCAGGAAGTTGGAACCCAGGCTCCGGTTCGTCCTTTTCCCTTCTCGTTTTAAGGGTTGTTTCAGACGGCCTGGATGATATACAAAGTCGAGCTGTGCCTTGCCCCTGGGACATAGCGCTGCGACAGCAGGGTCCACGATTTCTATTTGAGTTGCTTTACCATCAACGACGTGTATTTTTGAAGGACAACGATGGGTACACATGTAGCAGATACCGTTTTTTATTACTTCTTTAACAGCAGTTGGTGCAATAGATTGTGTCATATCACTCTCCTTGAACAAGTAATCAGATTACCTGGCTATTGATGATTGCAGTTTTTGCCATAATTCGGTTACTTCAACTTTCAGTTCCTCAAGGCTGCGGTTGGTATCAATGACTACATCGGCGTGCTTCATTTTTTCCTCAGGTGGCATCTGGTTGCGCAACCGGTTAAGCACTTGCTCTTTGGTGTAACCCCGTTGATTTCCCAAACGTTCGATGACGATAGGTTCCGGAGCCGTAGTAACCCATACCTGGTTAACGAGTGGCTGCCAGCCAGCCTCAATAAGCAGCGCCGCCTCAAGTACTACAATTTTAGCACCTTTAAGTTCCAGTTCGTCAATTTGTTGTTTTACATTCTTCAGGATAAGTGGATGCATTATATTGTTCAACCGTGCCTCGCTGGCATCGTCTTTGAAAGCCACAGCAGCCAGTTTTTTCCGGTCTATTTCATTTTGCTCCGAAAGGATACCTGTGCCAAAAGCTTCAACCAGTTCTTTATAAGCCGGGCTATCTTTTTGACGTAGTTTGTGGCCCAGGTCATCGGCACTAATTACAACAGCGCCCAGCCCGCTAAGAATTCCACAAACAGTAGTCTTTCCTGTTCCGAAATTACCAGTCACACCGATAATAAGCATATAAAAGCTATTCTAAAGCATGCAATGGCCATATTCAAACTGGTAATCTCACCCGCGTTAATCCCTGAACACCATCGCATGTGAATCAATGTTGTGGTGCAAAAAACAGCTTTCATGTAAACCATCCACGCAACATTTTCTATTAAAAGCAGTAGTTTTAGCTATTTTGGTCATTTATTTGAACCCAATTGGGACTTTCGTACCGGGACTAATGATGTAAAAATGCATACGGTAACATTTTAAGGGAGAAATACATGGGCTAAACAAAAGAATAAAAATAATCTATCAATCCGAAACCAGGTAGTACATTAACCAATTAGAGCAAATCAAATAGTGTCAATGGATTAAAAGGAGGAATAATGTTCAAGAAATTTATGAAAGCAATGAGGAATCTGCATAGGGATGACCGCGGTATGACCGGTCTGGAAACCGCCATTATCCTTATCGCCTTCGTCACCGTGGCCGCAGTGTTCGGCTACGCAGTGCTGAGCGCAGGACTGTTTTCTGCCGAGAGAGGCAAGGAAACAATCTATGCCGGGTTAAAAACCGCTCAGAGCAACCTTGAGATATCCGGTTCAGTTATTGCCAAGTCGACTAATAACACCACAGTATCTACCATTTTGGTTACGGTAAAGAACGCTGTTGCCGGGCAACCGATCGATATGACGCCATGTGATGGCACGGCAAACGCCACCAATAAAACCGTGATCAGTCTGGGTACATCGGCAGAATATCTCAACAATGTTAAATGGACCTACAACGCCATCGGCGCTGCTGACTCCGACAATTTGCTTGAGGTAGGAGAGCAATTCGAGATAGTTATTGATCTGGCCGACCTAGGCGTCCCGAGGTCCCCTGGTAACTCCCATAGGCATCAACAGCAAATTCAATATTCAGGTCAAACCGTCCCTGGGCTCGACAATCACGGTACAGAGAAGCTTGCCCGCTGGATTTGAGCCGGTGATGGATCTCCACTAAGAGTAAAATTGAAGAGATTGATAGATAGTAAATAGATAATATACCATACACAAAATGAGTGCCCTCCCCCAACCCCCTGCTCTCTTATAGGAGAGCAGGGGGTTTTTTATTTTCTTTCCCGCCAGAACCGGGAAACGACCCGACTCCAAATCATACGTAGGCATACAATTGCCGCGGAAAACGGCTTTTCACGCTTACCAAGTGCACAAACATCTTCTGTTAAAAAGCAGCGGTTTTAGCTACTTTGGTCATTTATTTGAACCCAATTGGGACTTTCGTACCAGGACTAATAATGTAAAAATGCATACGGTATCATTTTAAGGGAGAAATATATGGGCTAAACAAAAGAATAAAAATAATCTATCAATCCGAAACCAGGTAGTACATTAACCAATTAGAGCAAATCAAATAGTGTCAATGGATTAAAAGGAGGAATAATGTTCAAGAAATTTATGAAAGCAATGAGGAATCTGCATAGGGATGACCGCGGTATGACCGGTCTGGAAACCGCTATTATCCTTATCGCCTTCGTCACCGTGGCCGCAGTGTTCGGCTACGCAGTGCTGAGCGCAGGACTGTTTTCTGCCGAGAGAGGCAAGGAAACAATCTATGCCGGGTTAAAAACCGCTCAGAGCAACCTTGAGTTATCCGGTTCAGTTATTGCCAAGTCGACTAATAACACCACAGTATCTACCATTTTGGTTACGGTAAAGAACGCTGTTGCCGGGCAACCGATCGATATGACGCCATGTGATGGCACGGCAAACGCCACCAATAAAACCGTGATCAGTCTGGGTACATCGGCAGAATATCTCAACAATGTTAAATGGACCTACAACGCCATCGGCGCTGCTGACTCCGACAATTTGCTTGAGGTAGGAGAGCAATTCGAGATAGTTATTGATCTGGCCGACCTAGGCGTCCCAGGTCCCCTGGTAACTCCCATAGGCATCAACAGCAAATTCAATATTCAGGTCAAACCGTCCCTGGGCTCGACAATCACGGTACAGAGAACCTTGCCGGCTGGATTTGAGCCGGTGATGGATCTCCACTAAGAGTCAAATTGAAGAGATTGATAGATAGTACATAGATAAAATAACCTAAAACAAAATAAGTTGCCCTCGTAACCCCTGCTCTTCTAAAAGAGCAGGGGTTATCTTTTTTGCCTCACACTAATTAAAATCAGAGATGCCTTTTATTATGCTCCTTTTCTCCGCAGAGTATGCCCATGACCTTTTTACTACCCAGGAAAGGTACCAAAAGGGGATGTACATAGCTCTTAGGACAAATATAATTACCACAAAGAAAAAATAGACCTGGAACAAGTAAAAGGGAAGGAGTAAATAAAATGTACAATAAATTCGCTAAAGCCATGAGGAACCTGCATAAGGATGAACACGGAATGACCGGCCTGGAGACGGCTATTATCCTTATCGCTTTCGTCACTGTAGCGGCTGTGTTCGGCTATGCAGTGTTGAGCGCGGGATTGTTCTCCGCAGAAAGAAGTAAGGAGACAATCTATGCTGGCTTGAAAGCAGCTCAGAGCAACCTTGAAATATCGGGCTCCGTAGTTGCCACCACAACCGGCAACAGCACCGCAGTTGAGCATATATTAATTACAGTAAAGAATGCTGTCCATGGGAATCCGATAGACATGACACCATGCGACGGTACAGCTACCGCCACTAATAAAACAGTGATCAGCCTTATTACAAAAGAAAGCTACATCAAAAACGTCAAATGGTCTGTAATACCCATCGGCGATGCTGATACCGACAATCTGCTGGAAGTAGGAGAGCAATTTGAAGTGGATATTAACTTAAACGATCTCGGCGATGGTAACACGTTGAATGCACCAGTGGGACCCAATACCTTTTTCAGCTGTCAAGTTAAGCCATCACTGGGTTCTACAATCACAGTGATGAGGACGTTAGCACCTGCATTGGATCCGGTGATGGACCTCCATTAGGAATCAAGCTAATTCAACTAAAAAATATGTCATAAATGAATATCCAAGTCCCCCTTCCCCCGCCCCTCACCCGAGGTGGCGGGGGTTTCCTATTTAATGAATCCTATGTCTCACCATTATTCCACCTCTTGCAGTTATCACCATGGAGAGTAACTCCTCGTATAATCACCTTGAATGACGTGCTATAATTAAATCCATGGTGTAGATAAGGCATGCCTGAAGCAATTCTCTATGAAAAACTTCCCCAATCACGAGTGCGTTGTCATGTCTGCCAGTGGCGTTGCGTCATTGCACCAGGCAACAAAGGCGTATGTAAGACTCGCCTCAATACCTATGGCAGCTTGCAGACACTCAATTATGCTGAAGTTTCCTCAGCCAATGTCGATCCTATCGAAAAGAAACCCCTCTACCACTTTTTTCCCGGGACCCTGTGTTATTCTTTGGGATCATGGGGATGCAACTTTCATTGTGTACATTGCCAGAACTGGCAGATATCCTGTGTGGAAATCCCTGACAAGATGTCCAGACAATCACAAAAGCAGACTCCTCAGCAAGCAATAAGCCTGGCCAAACGTTATTGCTGCCAGGGCATAGCCTGGACTTATAACGAGCCTACAATAGGGTTGGAGTACACCCTGGATTCGGCAAAACTGGCAAAAAAGGCGGGACTCTATACTGCGTATGTGACCAATGGCTACATAACACCAGAAGGCCTGGATACAATAGGACCTTACCTTGATGCCTGGCGTGTCGATGTCAAGGGCTTCACGGACGACCTGTATAAAAAACTGGCAAACATCACAAACTGGCGCAGTATCCTGGAAATGGCCGTGCGCGCACAAAAGAAATGGGGCATGCATGTCGAGGTAATCACCAATATTGTTCCCACGATGAATGATGACGAGGTTCAGTTAAAAGAACTCGCCACCTGGATTAGCACGGAACTGGGAGAACTTACACCCTGGCACGTGACCAGGTTCTTCCCACACTATCAGCTAAAGGATATCCCGGCCACACCTATAGAAACACTGGAAAAAGCTTATCAAATAGGCAAGGATGCGGGGCTGCGTTTCGTCTACCTGGGAAATGTGCCCGAACACGAGTCATCGAATACCATCTGTTACTCATGTAAAAACATAGTTATTAAGAGAATGGGCTATACTACCAAGGTAGTCGGCGTAGAAGGTTCAAAATGTAAGTTCTGCGGTGCCGAGCTTAATATCAGAACAACACTGGAGCAATCGGTTCAGGGAGGTGCCTCTTGGCAGGTATAGTATTCGGATGCATTACACCCCACCCACCTCTAATAGTTCCCGAGGTCGGCAAAGGCGGTGAACGCGAGATTTCTGCAACAACAACGGCTATGGAAATACTTGCCAACAGAGTTGAATCGCAGCACCCTGAAGCAGCGCTCATAATTAGCCCTCATGGGAAATCAACGGCCGAAGCCATGGGCATACTCACAGCACCCTCATCTTCAGGCGACATGCGTGTCTGGGGAGCAGGAAGCCCACGACACGAATACCATAATGACCTGGAATTGGTGAAGTTAATCCAACAGGAAGCGAAGAAAGCAAACGTCCCCCTGACCGCCATGGGCAGGAGCGGTTACGATCTCGATTGGGGCGTTATGGTCCCAATGCATTTCCTTAACCGCGCTCTGAAAGATGTACCTCTGGTACCGCTGACTTTCTCCTGGCTACCTCTGAAAACTCATTTTGCATTTGGCAAAGCCATCGGGAAAGCCGCAGAACTGAGCAGGAAAACGTATTATCATTGTTGCCAGCGGCGACCTTTCCCACCGCCTCATTCCGGGTGCACCCGCGGGTTACGACCCCATGGGAAAAGTCTTTGACGAACAACTGGTAAATGCAGTCTCTCGTGCGGACACAGCCCAAATTCTTAATTTCGATCCGCAACTGGTGCAAAGTGCAGGCGAATGTGGTTTGCGTTCTATAGTCATCCTCATGGGTGCACTTGATGGACTCAAAGTAAAACCTGAGGTACTCTCCTATGAAGGGCCATTCGGTGTCGGTTACTTGGTAGCATCGCTTGAGGTTATCCTGTAAGATAGGAGAAGGTGAAGAATGAAAGAGGGTATGCATCCCCTTACCAGACTTGGCCAAGGCAGCCGTGGAAGCATACATCGGCAAGGGTATCGTTATTAAACCGCAGGAGCTTACCCCTGAAATGAAAGAAAAAGCGGGCGTCTTTATATGCCTCAAGAAACATGAACAATTAAGAGGTTGCATCGGTACATTTGAGCCTACCCGGCCTACCGTTGCCGAGGAGATCATATATAATGCCGTCAGCTCCGCCACCGGTGATCCCCGCTTTACACCGGTGAAACCTTCCGAGTTGAAAGACATTGACTATACTGTTGATGTGCTTACTCATCCCGAACCTGTTAATAGTAAAGCCGAGCTCGACCCTAAAAAATATGGTGTTATCGTGGAGAAAGGTTACAGGAGGGGGCTGTTGCTTCCTGACCTGGAAGGTGTGAATAGTGTCGACGAACAAATCAGAATCTGCCGTCTTAAAGCCGGAATTTCCGAAGATGAACCGGTAAAGCTTTATCGGTTTCAAGTCAGGAGATATACCTAAATGAAGTTGCTGGTATTTGGAATCGGAAACTGCGGCAGCAAAATCGCCGGGGAGTTTTCCGAGCTTAACAAGAAAGCCCGAGCCGAGCGTCGTACTCAGATAGTGACCAATTCCTATGCGATTAACAATGACCAAGCAGACATAGCAAGCCTCAAAAACAGTTATCAGAGAGTTGCAGACGATTTTTGTCAACCGCACCGCAGAAGGAAAGAAATCAGCCAGAGCAGGCGCAGATATAATGCGCGAAGAAGGCCACCGCGTCCTTCTGGCAATAAAACCGGGCGATTTTTACAACACGGATGCCATTTTACTTGTGGCTGGTGCTGCGGGACATTTTGGCTCAGGTGGCATTCCTGTAATGGTACAGCAGCTAAAAGACAGGCATATTGGAAAGCCAATCTACGGACTCATGGTCCTGCCTCTGGATAGTGAGGCAACCGATCCTGACGCCGTGGTCAATACAGCAGTATGCCTTAAGTCGCTCCAGCAGGTAACCGATGCCGTATTCCTTGCAGACAATAATAGATTTAAATTACAGTCGGATAACACTCACAACAGGCAATATGGGCACCGCTAATAAGGAGATCGTTTCTCCATATTACGACCTGCTCTGCGCCAGCGAACGCGCTGACCCCAAATTTGCCGGTACCAGGTCGTTAGGCATCGGCGATATGATGCAAACCCTGAAAGGCTGGACTGCGATAGGTGCCGGTAAATCCGATTTTCAGGTAGCATCAAAACCATTCTGGAAATCAACATCAAATTTTCAGGAAAAAGGCGCAGAAACGCAAAAAGCCATGGAGGCGATGAACCTGGCTCTGGGCAACTTATCCATTGATTTTCAACTTGGAGAAGCGCACAAGGCTATCTATCTTCTTTCTGTGCCGGCTGAAGGCGCCAACATAAATATGGTAAAAGCTATCGGTAACCGCCTGCTTGAGCTGACCAAAAATGCCGAAATCCGCGGCGGTGACTATTACGGAGCCAGAAACTATGCCCAGGTTACCCTGGTCATATCAGACCTTGCCTATGTAGATATCATTAAAAACTACTACGATCGGGCTATCAGCCTTACCAGGCCATCCCCAGAACCAACCCGCCAGAAAGAAACACCATCAGGGCAGGAACCGCAGACAAAACCGACCAGGAAATATAAAAAGAAGAAAGCGTGACTCTTTTCGATTTGAACCCACTGGAACCGAAGAACCCGCAGAATGCCGGCAGTGCCGCTGACCTCCAGCAAAACAGGCCTCTCGCAGCAAGGATGCGCCCCAGGGACTTTACTGAATTCGTAGGACAGGAGCATCTTGTCGGCGAAGGGCGAGTCCTGAGAAACTGTATCGAGGCAGACCGTTTGCCATCGCTACTCTTCTGGGGCCCGCCCGGCAGCGGCAAGACAACCCTTGCCTGGGTTATCGCCAGCGTTACCAGTTCCCATTTCACTTCTTTAAGTGCAGTCACTGCTGGCGTAAGCGACCTTCGTCAGGCTGTCGAAGAAGCAAGACAACGGCAAAAAATCAACAGACAGAGAACAATACTTTTTATCGATGAAATCCACCGGTTTAATAAAAGTCAACAGGATGCCATACTTCCCGCAGTGGAAAACGGAGATGTTGTCCTCATAGGCGCAACGACTGAAAATCCCTCATTTGAAGTCATTGCTCCACTACTTTCACGGTCACGGGTATTTACCCTTCACTCATTGACCGATGGCGACATTCGTACGATTGTTCAACGGGCAATACATGATCAAGAACGAGGGCTGGGCACTCAAATGGTGGAAATAGAAGAAGATGCTTTGAAACCACCTGGTTGTTTTCGCCAATGGCGATGCCAGGACTGCTTTGAATGCTCTTGAAATGGCTGCCGAGGCAACCAGACCTGATGCTCAACGGTAAAAGAGTATTGAACCTTAAAACTATTGAAGAAGCGTTGCAGCACCGGTCCCTTCTCTATGACAAGAGCGGCGACCAGCACTATGACCTGATATCAGCGCTGCATAAATCCCTGCGTGGTTCAGACCCTGATGCTGCTCTCTATTGGCTGGGACGGATGCTGGAAGCAGGTGAAGACCCGCTTTATATTGCCCGCCGCATGATACGTTTTGCCTCAGAGGATGTAGGCATGGCAGACCCCCAGGCTTTAGTCGTAGCCATGGCAGCGCAACAGGCAGTTCATTTCATCGGTTTACCGGAAGGTAAATTGGCACTGGCGCAGGCAGCAGTTTACCTGGCGACAGCTCCCAAGAGCAATGCTCTGTATACGGCTTACGGGCGAGTACAGGAGGATGTGGAGCACAGCCGCAATGACCCGGTGCCTATTCATCT
The DNA here is from genome assembly GCA_963784375.1 of uncultured Chloroflexia bacterium. Taxonomy (GTDB): domain Bacteria; phylum Chloroflexota; class Dehalococcoidia; order GIF9; family UBA5629; genus JBBIPA01. Next base: position 40,653 of record CAWAQY010000002.1, read on the forward strand.
GCGCAATCCGGTAACCGGCCTGATGAAAAATATGGGATATGGCAAGGATTATAAATATGCCCACTACTTACCCGGACCATTTCACCCCGGACCAGCAATACCTCCCCGGTAAGCTGAAAAATAAACGCTACTATTTCCCTTCCGAACAGGGTTTTGAAAAGCAAATTGTTGCCCGTTTGAAAGCCTGGTGGGGTGAGAAAAAGGCAGGTTTGGCGAACAAAGATAAAGACAATCCTCAATCTCCCGAATGTTAATTTCTTTATCTCTCTCCCCCGGCATCGATGAGTCAGAATAGCTCAACTGAGGGAAGAGAATGGCACATAGGCTGCACCCTCACCTTATACCTCTCCCTCAAGGGAGAGGTATAAAACGTAACTTTCTCCCCGGGTGGGAGTTTAAACGTGCACTCTATCACACGAAGGGACATGTGCTTACGTTCTCTCTCCGCTGCAGGAGATTTTTCCACGTTTCTCTCTGCTGCAGGGAGACTTTTCCTTACGTTTCTCTCTCCCCTTTGGGGAGAGATGTAAGTGAGGGGTAAAATAGAATAATGAAAATAAAACATGTACTATTCCCTTGCGGTGACCTGACACTTGAAGGAGCCTGTTATTATCCTGCGGACCCGGGGAAATTTCCCGGAGTTGTCATCTGCCACCCTCATCCCCTTTATGGCGGCTCGATGGGTAACAAGGTCGTCCGGGAAATCGCTTCAGCTCTGATCAAACACTCCATAATCGCATTCACATTCAACTTCCGCGGTGTGGGTAAAAGCCAGGGCAATTATGGCAATGGCATTGATGAAAAAAAGGATGTCGTCGCGGCCATCGACTGGCTGTCATCACAACCAGAAGTGGAAAAAAGCAAAATAGGGCTTGCCGGTTACTCCTTCGGTGCCTCTGTGGCTTTACCAGAGGCTTGCGATGACCCGCGCGTTAGCGCACTGGCGCTCATATCACCTGCTCTCCTCGACCAGCCAAAAATGGAGCAACTCAGAAACTGCACGATGCCCGGGCTTATCATCTGCGGGATGCAGACGAGTACTTGACAGGTGAATTGCAGTCAATAATGAAACAAGGCGCCGCAAAGGCAATGCACTTTGAAATTATCCCCGGTGCTGATCACTTCTGGTTTTCCTTTGAACCGAAGCTGGCCGAAAAAGTAGCATCGTTTTTCATCGCGACTTTACGAAGACCTGATAATTAAGAGTATAATCTGAGATTACAAAATTCAACACTGACTCGAGAGGACCTGAATTTGAACCTCATGAAAAAGTACACGATATCGAAAAGAATCAAGGGATATGGATAACTGCAGGAGAATTCCATAACGCGGGATTAAATTCGAGAAGCAACTCATTTATGCAACCTGACCGAGATCACAAAACCTGGATACTGGAGATCGATTACATTAGGGGCATGGCAATAGTAGCTGTCGTTGCCATGCACTGTTTTCCCCCAACTCCTGACTGGTACCCTGGACTGATTTTTCACTGGACAAACACGGACATTCCCTTAATTAACAGCTTTATCCTCACCGCTACGTCATTTGCTGCGCCGTTATTCATGTTCATATCAGGATTTGTGTTATCACACAACTATCTTGCAGCAGATTTCAAAGTGTCAAGTTTTATTAAGCGGAGGTTATGGTATATAGCGCCACCATATATTATTTTTTCTCTTATCACAATTGTAGGGCTGGGAGTAATAAATGGGTTCCCCAGGCTAATCAAAATAGCTTTCGATTTGCTAACCGCCAACGCCAGCGGGCCCTTATGGTTTTTCGCCATCATTATTCAACTCTATTTTCTGTACCCCTTTATTATTAGAATTTACGCTTATTCGCTAAAGAAAAACAAACTCGTTTTCCTGTTTTTTATCCTGATTGCGATCAACTGGATGTGGTGGTCGGTATTCCCCTACTTTCAAAGTCTGTTGAATAATGAGTACTTTTCTGTTTTACTAAGCCGGGTGATATTTCCTTACCTGATATTTTTCATTGCAGGGATTTTTGTGCAAAAAAACCTTACCATTGTGTCGAAATTACTTCCAAAGCAGTTATTACTTGTGTTATCAGGAATTTCCTTATTGCTTGTTGCAGTACTCTATCTGTCTAAAACAAACAGCCCGACCACAGCCATAACAGTTATCGGAACACCCGTTTATATCCTCATCGTATTTATACTCGCTTACCGAACAGCAACAACTCTTGCTAATAATAATGATACCCTTTCTCGAATTCTCCATTCTATCGGAAATTGTTCCTTTGGGATTTATTTGCTTCATCCTTTTATTTTGTACGGATTCGTTATTTTATGGTTAAAAACAGGGAGAGTAGAAGAAAACAACTGGTTGATTTACCTGGCTCTATTCGTACTTACTTTCGCGTTAAGTTTTATCATAACGTCTTTGATTAGCTATTCACCTCATAGCAAATTTATCATCGGCATTCACAGAAAATATCACGGTAGTAAATTTTCCAGAACCTGACTTTGCATGTATAATCAATTTCATGCTGGAAATAGATACCGGCCCCTTTTTCCAAATAGGTCTCCTTCAGGGGAGGTGGACTACCGTAGGCCTCATGGTGTCATTCTTAATTGTGATGGGTATAGGTATCATCGAGGCAAGACGTTATGGCAAGCCTTTTAATCAAGATGTTCTTTTCCTCAGTCTATTACTCATTATCGGTTCATTAGTAGGCGGTAGGATACTGGCTATTCTGGATAACCCGGGGGCGCTGCTCGACCAGTCCGCTTGAGATTATTTTTTCACCGGCGCTTACCTCCAGGGCATGGGGGCTATTGATGGGTGCTGAGGTATCTGTATTCATTTTCACGAGGCTGACCAGGAAATGGCCTTTCTGGGAAACCGCTGATATTCTGGCACCCGGCGCGATGCTTGGAATTGCTATGTATAGGGTTGGCTGCATTATCAGCGGATGCTGTTATGGGCAATCATGCGATCTCCCCATTGCAGTAGCCTACTAAATCCCCAGAGCCTGGCACCCCTCGATACTCCTCTCTATCCTACTCAGGGATTCCATCTGGTACTGGGACTGATAGCCTTTGCGGTACTGTGGCTGCTTCGTAAGAAAATGCATCCGCAAGGTTCCCTGGCGCTCCTTTCATAGTCCTGTTTGCCGTTACCGATCTGATAGTGCGGCCTTTTCGCGCGGATCCGCCTTTTCTCTTTGGTCTGCAGCAGGCCCAATTGATTGGTATAATAGCGATGCTCATCGCATTGCCCTGGTTGTTAATAAGGATTAATTATATTGGACAACGAAGTTAATAGCCTGAACCTTGAAGAAACGCTGAGCCATTGCATTATCCCCGGGGAAAACCGGCCTCCACCTGACGATATGCTCTACGGAGTTACCGACTTTTTTAATATACCGGTTAACAAAGCGGCTGAACTGAGATTTCATGCGATACAATATGCATTCGACTACCATTATTCCAATAACTCATTTTATCGCAACTTCTGCCAGGCCGAGCACGTAACGCCGGACGATATTAGGGAAACTGTCGGACTTTGACAAAATTCCTAAAATCCCGGATACATTTTTTCAAAGACTATCCCTCGATGAAATCGCCGGAGTTCTCTAGATGGGTAAGCAAAACCTCAGCGGTGGAAGTAAAAAAATCCGATCTTAACCGGAATTTGGTCCAGGATAAATTACTGGATGAAATCGAATTTAAAACAAGGGGCTTTGTCCTTCATTCCAGCGGAACCGGCGGTAAGTTTAGCATTCTGGTCAGAGACAGAATAGGCTCATTCGGATGGGCATATGCTCTGTCCAAAAGTGGATTTTTTAGCGTGGTTCCGCCGTCGGCCGATGCCAATATCGTTTATTGGGACCGGCGCAAACACACCTTGCTTTCGGTCGAGTGGTATTCGAATTGCCCAGGATATTCAAACCTTCAAATATTCACTTCTTGAGCAGGAAAAAACTGACTATGGATATGTTGGCTGTTCTCACTGGGGCCCGTCAAGGATTAAAGGAAAGTGTGCAGCTCTTTGCAATGAGGCTGGCACTCGACAGAGCCCGGAGCCGCATTGTTAAATTACTGCAACGGTTGGACAGCGAGAGGAAACAGGTCTTTATCATTGCTCCTCCTTATGAGCTTCACTCAATAATGAGTGAGTTGAAGAAGCAAAACATACGGTTGAACCTTGGCAACAATGGCAGCGTGGTGCTTACGGCAGCCGGCTGGAAAATTTTCGAGCACAGGCGTATGACCGGACAGGAGTTCAGAACAATGGTAGGAGAAACTCTGGGAATTCCAGATAAGCACTGCCGTGATGTCTACGCCATGTCCGAATGGCATGGTTTAGCCTGGGAATGTGAAGGTCACTATAAGCACATTATCCAGTGCACATACCCGATGGTTCTGGACGACAAGCTGGAACCGTCAGGCTACGGGAAATACGGCAGATTCGCATTTCTTGACCCTCTTTCACATACTTTCCCTGGCTTCATCATCACCGGAGACAGGGTCAAAATGCTGAAGCAGTGCCCGGCCTGCCATCGATCCAGCCCTGTTCTGGAGCCTGAAATCACCAGGATGCAGGACGCTGAAAATAAGGGGTGCGGTGAGCTAACCAGGCTGATAACGAAACCGGACGGCAGATACCACGACGATGAATAATCCGTTGACCTCATGGAACAGAATTGCTTCGGAAAGGCTTGGGCCAACATCATGGCAGTTAACCGGGCTCGTGTATAAGAGCCTACCGGGCGTGCTCAAAGTCGCCGCAAAATATCCCATCACTATTATTAGGGCGGGACAAGAAGCAGGAAAGTGGATCAGCCAACCGGTCCCTGCAAAACTGGAGCTTCCTTACCAGATTCCCGAATATAGCGAAAATATGGCCCTCCGTACACCGGGTGAGAAGTTCATAAGGCCCACCTACCATTGCCAGTCGGATGCCCCTGAGATCATTGCCCTGGCTAATAAGCTCGGAGTCACCCAGAAATCGAGTATAGAATATGCCCAAGCTTGTTTTGATTTCATCAATA
>CAWAQY010000003.1:0-112630 GCA_963784375.1 uncultured Chloroflexia bacterium
TGATCCAGAATGCATATTGGTAATTCCCGGTGACATCAAATACATAGCCAAATAAAAGAGGTCCTATTGCCGCGCCGATGGTGAAGCTGCAGGCGAATATACCCAGGATTATACCGTGTGAGGCCAGGCCGAATAACCAGGCTGCTATCGGTGATTCTTGAGTACTACAATTTCCGAATGCCAACCCCAGGAAGATTGCGGATAAATAAAACGCCCATTGTTGTTTGAAAACCATGAGGATAAATACCGCTGCTGCGATACAAATAACGCCTACCAGGAAAGCCCTCTTGTAGCCGATTTTATCACCGATACTACCCAGCCCAATCTGACCAACTATGGTGGCAACTCCGAGAATTGAAAGGATGCTTGCTGCGCCTGCGGATGAGATACCGACGTCAGTAGCATAAGGTGCTATATGCACGTCTAGAGAGAAAAAACAGAATCCGTAGCCAAGCAATGCGGCACAAAACAGCCAGAACGGCCGGGTCATCATGGCTTCTTTTAAAGTAAAGGATTTCTTACCTGTATCAATACCCGGTGTACTGGCCTTGTTTTCGCCATATGCCACCTGTCCTACATTGCGAGGATCGGCTTTCAAAAATACAGCAGCTAAAATGGAAACTATAAAAATAATGATAGATAGCACAATGAGGGTGAGATGCCAGTCATATACAGAAAGAAGCCAGTTCACCAGCGGAGGGAAAATAATCATGCCGAAACCCGTACCTGCAAAGGCGATTCCGGACATCATGCTTCTCCGATGAAAGAACCACTTGGCTACCGTGGATAATATTGGAACAAAGACTCCCACACCAACCCCGATCAGTATTCCGTAGTACAGATATAACTGCCAGACCTCCTGTATCTGCGCAATAAGAAGGTAACCGGCCACCGACAGCAGGCCGAGGAGAGCAACAGATAAGCGCGGGCCGAACCTGTCATTAAGGCCGCCGATTACAATGCAGGAGACCCCTCCGGCAATCTGGGAAAGTGAAAAAGCGCCAGAAGTTACTGCTCTGCTCCACCCCTGCATTTCGATTATAGGCTTGAAGAAAATACCAAAGGCAGTCTGCAATCCCAGGATTACCATCATAACTAAAAATGATATTATGACAACGATATAGCCGTAGAAGAAACTGGATTTCGCAGTACCGGATTGGCGGATGTTTTCACTATGTGCCACAATGAACCTCTTCGGTAGCAGCTTTCTGCCCTTAAAACTGGCACATTATATCACAGGAATAGACGCGGTGAATGAACCAACTTTAGTTACCATGCCTGGTTGTAAGCCGTCATTGAGGTATGATAGACTTCAAATTTACACCTAAGATTGATTGTTTTGGAGGTTATATGAGCGAATTTTGTCCTTTTACCTATAAAAGTAAACCTGCCAGGCTAGAATTTCCCTATACGTTTCCCATGCCTTCGGAAAAAGAACGTGATAGAAGATGGAAGGCAATTCGAAAGTCTATGGAAAAACGCCAGATATCCTGTCTTATCGTGGGGGCACCTTTCGGATTTATGCCCAATCCGAACAACCATCTGCATTATATCTCCAACTATGTTCCTTTCTTTAATTTAGGTTTGTTTATCGTATTTCCTCTTAAGGGGGAGCCTCAGCTAGGAGTCAGCAACGATATCGGCCCCCAATTTTTGCACACCGCACTGCAGACTTCATGGATAACTGAAATTGTTGCCAGCTTTCAACCTGCGAAAGATATCATAAATAAGATAAAAATGTTGAAATTAGAAAATAGCAAAATAGGGATTGTCGGCTACCGGTCAGGCATATTTCCGGCCGTTATTTATGATGCTCTGAAAGAAAATTTGCCTCGCGCTCAATTTGAAGATGCAACTTCTGCACTTGGTGAAGCCATGAATGAGGTTTCCAGAACCAGTGATGAGGAATATTCATTTCTCAAAAAGACATGTGAAATCCTGGACAGCTCATACCAGGCCGTTGCTAAAACGCTGAAGCCCGGGATAGCCGAATATCAGCTCTGGGCGGCTGCCGAAGAGGCGATTATTAATAATGGAGGCTGGTATCCCCATTTCATGCTGGCTATTTCGGGGGCAAATCCTACATTCTTAAAAGCTCCGCCAGCACATAATATACTTGTGAAAGGCGATGTGGTCATTTTCGAAATAAACGTTATTTACGGTGGAATAGGGGCACAAATTTGTTTTGCTTTGTCGCTCGGTCATCCCAGGAAAGAGCTCGAGGAAATGTTTACTTTGTGTAAGGATCTCTACTCTTTTTCACTGGCTGAGTTCGACAAGGGGAAGACTTTCATGGCGGTTGAGCTTGCACTGGCCAATCGGATTCATAGTGCAAATTACGAGCCAATGACTCCTCAAATTCATATCTACAATCAATCAGTGGTAATGCCAATGGATCGCCCGCCGCAGCCTGGAGATTATTTCACGGTTCATCCCAATATGGGCACAAAAGAATACAGTTACGGTGCAAAATTCGGGGATACGGTGCGCGTCAATAAAGAGGGCAAGGTGGAGAGATTACAAAAAACACCGGCTCAACTGAATATTATTTAAATGGATATGGAATAGCTTTACGTATTCTAAGGCCGTTCCTTTATATATTTAAAGGCACTGATTGCAGCGTGGACACCATCTCCGACAGCTGTAGCCACCTGGCGAACCGACCCGTTTCGGATATCACCAGCTGCAAATACACCGGGAACTGAAGTTGCTAGCTGCTGGTCAACGATAATTGTTCCCAGATCATCCATTTCGAGTACACCTGAAAAACACTTGCTATTGGGTTTCAAACCGATGGCGACAAAGACTCCTGCTACCGGCAAAACGGATATTTCATTGGTTTTAACATTATTTACCTTGATTTCTTTAACCATGGTCTCACCCGAAATTTCCTGTATAACTGAGTTCCAGACAAATTTCAGCTTTGGTTCAGCGAATGCGCGCTGCTGTAGGATCTGGCTTGCCCTGAGCTGATCTCTTCGATGGATGAGATATATTTTGGAAGCATATTGAGTGAGTTCCAGTGCATCTGTGACCGCCGTGTCACCGCCTCCAACTACGGCAACTTCACGGTCTCTGAAAAAGGCACCGTCGCAGGTGGCGCAATACGATACACCACGTCCCACAAATTTATTTTCACTGTGCGATACCCAGTTTAGTATATTCGGACCCTGCAGCTATTATGACCGTTTCCGACTCAAAACTCGTATCTGCAGTAATAACTTCGAGCAGTCTTCCAGGTTTCAAGCCGGTGGCTTCGCTGGTTACTATTTCAACCCCGAAATGAGTAGCCTGTTTATAAATTTGAGTGACCAGGTCAAATCCCGAAATTCCGTCAGGGAAACCGGGATAATTCTCAACTTTGAGGGCGTTGACAATCTGTCCCCCGTACATACTTTTTTCCAACACTAGTGTTTTTAATCCGGCTCGTGCCGTATATAAACCAGCGGAAAGCCCCGCAGGACCTGCTCCAATTATCACGACGTCATATTTCGCCATTTTCTACCTCATATTATTTTACTTAGATTTTAATGTATCGCTGAGAATATTTGAAGTCCTGCGTTCCTGTAGCTTGACACTGAGTCCTTGAGGTGTTAAATTCAAACACCGTTACAATATCACTGTCTTCGAGGATACGAAATATGAATGCATTTGAAGAATTTTCATGGAGAGGTATGGTCTATGATAAAACTGAAGGCCTGCCTCAAGTTTTAGCTAAAGAGAAAATTACCGGTTATATAGGCTTCGATCCGTCAGCCTCAAGCCTCCACGTAGGATCTCTTCTTCCCATTATGGGACTGGTACACCTGCAGCGGCATGGACATTCTCCCATAGCGGTTGTAGGTGGAGGCACCGGACTTATCGGAGATCCAAGCGGGAAGGCGCAGGAACGTCCATTAATTACCAGGGAGGAAGTAGAAACGAATTTGCTGGGCATAAGAGAACAACTAAGCCGTTTTCTTGACTTCAATGCTATTGCCAACCCGGCAAAGCTGATAAATAATGCAGATTGGTTGTGCTCTATGAGCCTTTTGGATTTTCTCAGGGATGTGGGTAAATATTTCACGGTTAATTACATGATGGATAAAGAATCTGTAAAACGAAGATTAGAGCAACAAGAAGGAATTTCTTTCACTGAATTCAGCTATCTTATGCTGCAAGCTTATGATTTTATGATATCTGTATGATCGTTTTAAATGTGTTCTGCAAATGGGGGGAAGCGATCAGTGGGGTAATATCACTGCCGGAACCGACTTGATACGGCGAATGCGAGGCGGGAAGGCTTACGGCCTGGTGTTCCCCCTGGTGACCACTTCAAGTGGAAGCAAATTCGGCAAGACAGAACAGGGTACAGTTTGGTTAGATGCAAAAAGAACTTCACCATTTCGCTTTTATCAATTCTGGATAAATTCGGATGACAAAGACGCTATAACATATCTTAACTATTTTACCTTGCTTTCACAGAATGATATCCAGGGGTTGATAGATTCTGTAAAATCGCGTCCCGAAAAAAGAGAAGCTCAGATAAAATTAGCGAAGGAAGCAACCAGGCTTGTTCACGGGGATGCTCTGCTGGCTCAGGCTGAAAAGGCTACCGGTGTTCTTTTTGGAGAAGAAATAGATAATTTAAGCTTGCAGGATGTATCAGACATTTTCGCAGACGTACCTTCGAGCACTATTGAGAAATCCAGGTTAAGCGGGGAAGGAATAGACCTCATAGATTTGCTTGTTTTTTCAGGATTAGCTGCATCTAAAGGTGAGGCCAGAAGGCTTACTCAAGGTGGTGGTGTATATTTGAATAATGTGAGAGTTACCGACATGCAAAGCAAAATATCGTTAGAACGAGCTATCGAGGGGAAGGTCATAATTCTGCGCAAAGGACAAAAAGAATATCGGTTGTTGCGGGTAACGGAAGGATAGTTTTAATTTTTCATATATCGTGTCAAGGCATGACTAATTTCAGCAGGGGATAGTTGACATAATGTCATGACGCGACACAGTGATATTTAAGATTTACATAATATATACTTTACAAAAACTTGCTACTTTCTGCCATGAAAGGCTTTATGGACTTCCTTCAGGTGCTTGTTGGTGACATGGGTGTAAACCTGGGTAGTACGGATGCTCTCATGGCCAAGCATTTCCTGGACGGAGCGCAAGTCGGCCCCGGCAATAAGTAAGTCGGTAGCAAAGGAATGCCTCATAGTATGAGGACTCACTTCTACTGGTAATCCACTCCTTTTGGCATATTTTTCTACAATCCTTTGCACAGACCTTACAGTGAGCCGCATTTTTTCACCATTTTTTTCAGTATTCACCTGTCCACTGTATCTTATAAAAAGGGGTTTAAAATTGTCTTGACGTGCCTTTATGTATCTGTTAATCCATTCAGCAGCAGTATCGGATAAGAAAACGACCCTCAGCTTGCCGCCTTTACCTCTGACACCGAACTCCTGGCGCTCAAGGTCGATTTGGTCACGATTGAGTTTCACAACTCAGAAACCCTCAAACCTGTGCTAAACAAAGTCTCTAAAATTGTCCTGTCTCTTAGCCCGGATTCATCTGAAATGTGAGGACTATTTAATAGTCTTTCCATTTGATCCGTGTTTAAAAATGTAACCAATCGAGATTTTTGTTTGGGCAAATCTATCTTATCAGGGGAGAGAGTAGAAATATCACGTTGAACAAGTAAGTATCGCAGAAAAGCTCTAATAGCGACTATATGATAGCTTTGGGTATTCTGTTTTATGATCAAACCCTCGTTATTGCATAAATGAGCCAGGTAAATCCGGTATTTCCTGATTATTTCAAGATTTATGTCTTTGGGCTCAATACTTGGATGATTTTCTTCGAGCCACTTGTGGAAGCGTGTCAAATAATGACTGTATTCGCGAATTGTTAATGGAGAGAAACCCTTCTCAATTTGCATGTATTCGAGAAACTCGGATATCAACGAACCGATTTCCATAGGCCACCTTCTGTTTGAATTCTAGTCGTGTCGTAAAAGGTACAGTTTACGACGTGACTTCATGTTAACATTGATGCTTTTACTTGTCAAGCTTCGGCGTTAAGTCAGTGGTTTTAAAATAATCAAATGATTTCAAAACGTTCTGTTGGCATTTGGTGAGTAACCCTAGATAATTTTGATATAAACTTTACACAATTTTGAAGGATGCTCTGGAATTTAAGGTCATTTCCCGGCTGAGATTCAGGAGTTATCTATGTACTTTTTCTGCGTTCTGCTCAAAAAGAACTGGTGTTTGGCTCAAGAAAGCAGCAATTTTGCTCAACAGTTGGTCCAGTCCCCAACCTTTTAAGGCCGAAACTGACACTATTTTGTCATTGGGGATTTTAAGATCAACGGTAATGCTTGATAGATCTTCAAAATTCTTTACTGCTAAATCCACCTTATTGAGCACCGTGATCCTCGGTTTGGTCTCCAGGTGTAAATTCACCGAGTATTCTCTCAACTGTCTGACTTTGCTCAGCAGCATTTTGATGTGTTATGTCAACTACATGTAATAGCAGATCTGCCTCGTCTATTTCCTCCAGCGTTGCCCTGAAGGCCTTGATAATAGACGGCGGCAATTTATTAATAAATCCTACTGTGTCGGTAAGTAAAATCTCACCATAATCAGGTATATTGAGACGGCGTGTAACAGGATCGAGAGTGCTGAAAAGTCGATCTTCCACCAGAACATCTGCCCTGCTTAATGCATTAAGCAGAGTACTTTTACCGGCATTTGTATAACCAACCAGGGCGACAACTGAGATATTGTTTTTCCTTCTTTTTGATCGATAAAGAGTTCGATGCCGCCTCACTGCTTCCAACTGACTTTGAAGGTGCTTTATTCGAGTATTGATTAGTCTGCGGTCGGTCTCAAGCTGGGATTCTCCCGGGCCTCTGGTCCCTATCCCACCCCCCAATCTTTCAAGATGACTCCACTGTCCGGCGAGGCGTGGCAGAAGGTATTGGTGTTGAGCTAACTCGACCTGCAACTTTCCCTCCCGCGTCTGGGCTCTTCTGGCAAAGATATCCAAAATGAGAGCCGTGCGGTCAATAACCTTGGCTTCGATTGTTTCTTCAAGATTTAATTGTTGTCTTGGTGAAAGCTCGTCGTTAAAAATGACCACAGTATAGTCATATTTATCTTTTAAGCTCAGGACTTCATCGAGCTTGCCGCTGCCCAGATAATGAGTACGGGAAGGTTTTTCAAGCTTTTGTACTAATTTGCCTACAACCTCTACCCCATCGGATTTTGCCAGCGACGATAGCTCCTCCATGGAGCTGTTAAGGTTCCAGCCGCCCATTCCTCTTTTTTGACCTACGCCGACCAGTAAAGCTCTTTCAATTTCTTTTTGTGGGATGGTGAATTGTTTGTTCTTCTTCATGTTGTGGGCAGAAAAAGCTTATTTCTATTTTCGCCAGGCCAATAATCGTTTAATCCCCTCTTCGAGCAGGTCATCGGAAAGAGTAATCGAGAAGCGGATATATCCTTCGCCTGCGTTTCCGTAACCCGTACCAGGTGTCACGGCAACGTTTGTCTTTTCCAGCAATTCTGTGGCTAATCCTACTGAGGTATAGCCCTCAGGGACTTTCGCCCAGATGTAGAAAGTAGCTTTAGGAACCAGCGGTCTAATCCCAATTTCTTTTAAAGCTTTGACTAATTTATCTCTTCGGCGTTGATAAATCACGTTTCGTTCTGTCACAGAATCTTGCGAACCGGTTAAACCTGCAATTGCTCCTAATTGAATAGCCTGTGGGATTCCAGAGTCAAGGTTGGACTTTAATCGGAAAAGCGCATCCACCATCTTCGAATTTCCTACTGCCATCCCGATGCGCCAGCCTGTCATATTATATGTCTTGGACAATGAATGAAACTCTATTGCGACGTCTTTTGCACCGGGTACTTCCAAAAAACTATGAGGCCGGTATCCATCGAAAGCTACTTCAGTGTAAGGAGTATCATGACATATAGCCAGATCATTTCTTCTGGCAAAAGACACTGCTTTTTCGAAGAAATCAAGATCCGCGACTGCACCGGTCGGATTATTAGGATAGTTTAACCAGAGAATTTTTGCTTTTTTAACAACCTGTTTTGGAATAGTTTCAAAATCAGGCAAAAAACCAGTCTCTTCAGTCAATTTGATAAAATACGGTTCACCGCCTGCAAGCAAAGTGCTCGTTGAATAAACGGGATACCCGGGGTCAGTAATGAGGGCGATATCACCGGGGTCAATGAAACAAAAAGATATGTGCCCTATTCCTTCCTTGGAACCGATTAGAGGCAGCGTCTCTTTAACTGGATCGATATCAACGTTGAACCGGGTCTTGTACCAACCGGAAATAGCTTGACAGAGCTCAGGCATCCCGGCGGTTTCGGGGTAACGGTGATTCACCGGGTTATGGGCTTCTTCACATATTTTATCAATAATATGTGAAGGCGTGGGCAAATCAGGGTCGCCTATGCCAAAGCTGATGATATTGATGCCCTGGGCTTTTTTTGCCGCGATTTTTTTGTTAATCTCTACAAACAAATAAGGAGGCAGTTTGGCCATTTTGCTTGAAATTCGCACTGAGAAAACCCTCCCGATTTCTATTTATTGCTTCGAGTTACCCATGTAGATATTCGTAACTATTTTGCCCAAACCCCGGTAAATACCTGTTCCACAGGCCCTGTGAGATAGACATCCCCTACTCCGTCCCAGGAAAGACGCAAATTTCCACCAGGTAATATTATGTCAACTTCTTCTTCTGTATAGCCCTTCAATCTGGCAGCCACGGCAATAGCACAGGCACCGCTGCCGCACGCGAGCGTCTCATTCGCTCCACGCTCCCAGACCCGGGCTTCAATCTTCTTTTTGTTAACAACCCGGGCTATTTCAAAATTGATTCTTTGTGGAAACATCAAATGATTTTCTATCTCGGGACCAATCCGTTCCAGAGGAAAATCTTCAACCGAACAGTCTAAAAAGCTTACGGCGTGGGGATTGCCCATGGAAACAAAAGACAAAGGTAATTCTCCGCTCTCTAATTTTAGGGGAAAATCCAAAATTACACCCTTCGCACTAATTTTCCTTTTACCGGGCAAGTCTAAATTAACGGGTATCTCTTCGGCCTTAAACCTGGGAGTTCCCATATTCACTTTCACGCGGCTAACTTTATTTTGGGAAACAAAAACCTGTACCGGCTTAATCCCTGCAAGTGTAGCTATTGTGAATTTCCTGCCGTGATAAAGCCCTTGGTCAACGACATATTTGGCAAAACACCTTAACCCGTTGCCGCAAACCTGTGCTTCGGAGCCATCAGGATTGAACATCCTCATTTCAAAGGTGGCAACCTTTGAATTTAATAGAATTATCAAGCCGTCAGAACCGATACCGAAATGCCGATGGCACATGGCTCGAGCCAATTTGTCTCCAGACGTGTTTCGTTTTACGGCCGTCGATCAAGATAAAATCATTACCTGTTGCCTGAAGTTTTGTAAAGTTAATTTTCATTTTTCCCTCTGGAACAATTATGAAGAAATTCCTCGATACAATTACTTATTTTATCTTGTATAGTATCACAAATATCAAACCAATTTATTCTTTTATCATTTTGACGAAACCATGTGTATTGGCGCCTGACGAACTGGTGAGTCTCATATTTTATTTGCTGTGTCGCTTCCTGGAGGGTGGATTTTCCCTGCAAGAACATCCCGATTTGACGATAACCTATGCCAGACATGGAAGGCAAATCCAGACCATATCCCCGTTCGATAAGGTCGCTGACCTCCTTAACCAGGCCCTGTTGAATCATTTCATCGACCCTGGCATCGACAGTTTTATACAGGACTTGCCGGTCCATAGTGAGGCCAATAATTTTAGTTGTAAAAGGAGGAGTTTTCTTCTTCCAAAATGTAGACGCGGGTTGACCTGTATGATGGAATATCTCCAGTGCTCTGATGACCCGCCTTATATTCGTGGGCACTATTGTGGAAGCAGCGATGGGATCAATATTTCTTAATTCCTCAAAGAGAACCCCAATTCCTTTCTCAGCTGCATACTTTTCCGATCGTTCTCTGAATTCAAGGTCCGGGGGAACCTCTGGTATTGTCCACCCCTCCACCAGAGACCAGATATAAAGGCCGCTACCTCCGACAAGAAAAGGAATTTTTCCTCTTTTTGGATACCGTTAATTTCTTTAACGGCCATGTCTTTGTAGAGAGAGAGACTGAAAGATTCATCGGGATTGACAATGTCGATTAAATGGTGCACTACCTCGGTTTGCTCAGCAGGACTGGGTTTAGCTGTGCCGATATTCATGAAACGGTAGACCTGGCGGCTGTCGGCATTAATAATCTCGCCATTGAAACGCTTGGCAAGGTTTATGGCAAGCTTGGTTTTACCCGTGGCAGTAGGGCCGATAATGGCAACAAGACATTTCATCTCGCTGTTTTAATAGCTGCTGTTTTAGAGACGATATCAACAAAATCGTCAGCTTTGAGGCTGGCTCCGCCAACCAGGCCTCCGTCTATATCAGGCTCAACTACATATTCAGAAATGTTGGCGCCGGTGACACTGCCACCGTAGAGGATACGGATAGATTGAGATAAATGCAAGCCCCAAAGACTGGTAACAACGCTTCGAATCAAAGTAATAGTAGCATTTGCATTCTTACCGGTAGCTGCCCTACCCGTTCCGATAGCCCAAATAGGCTCATAAGCAATAACTAATTTATCATTGGGTTTGACGTCGGACAATCCGTTTTTAACCTGTCTGGTAATTACTTCTTCGGTTTGTTTTGCCTCATTCTCACCAAGCGATTCGCCGACACATAAAATCGGAACAACATTGTATTCAAAGGCAACCTTTATCTTCTTATTGATAAGCTCATCGTCCTCAGCAAAATACTGCCGGCGTTCGGAATGTCCCAGTATCACATAGTCGCATAGACCAGAGAGCATTAAAGGAGATACTTCACCTGTGTAAGCGCCTTTATCTTTATAATACATATTTTGAGCGCCTACCTTGATTGAGGTGTCTTTTACCACCTCTTTAATGGCATTCAAAGAAATAAATGGAGGACACAGCACCGTCTCCACGGATGTTATTTTATTTAAACCCGGCAGCATGGATTTAACAAGGCTAACCGCCTGTGCAAGATTGGTATTCATTTTCCAGTTGCCTGCGATAAGAGGTGTTCTCAAATTAAGCTCCAAACTTGGCTAACTTTAAGGCATTACCCATAGCAAGAGACATTATGTCAAGTGCTGGAAAGGTTCCGAGGCTTCCTGAAGCACAGCCTGACTCAGAGAATTTCATAATATTGTCAGGCCGGCACCACTTTGAATAAAGCAAAAATGGTACCGGATGCCAGCTATGTCCTTTTAACACAGCTGGAGTAGAATGGTCACCGGTTACAACGACGACATCGGGTTTCATGTCCATCAATTGAGGAATTACGGAATCTACCTCCTCAATAGCCTGCACCTTTCTGTTGAAATCTCCGTCTTCTCCGGCGCTATCAGTCTTTTTGACATGTAAAAAGAAAAAGTCATGTTGACCATAGCAGTTCTTAAAAGCGGCAATTTCATCCAGTATGCCGCCTTCGACTTGATAAACTTTCATCCCTACCAACCGGGCTAGTCCGCGATACATCGGATATACGGCTATTGCCGCCGGTTTTAGCTTATAGATATCAGTCATCGATTGCATTGAAGGTTTTTTATCAAAGCCGCGCAACAAGAACATGTTAGCGGGGCGATGTTTATTGAGGAGTTGAGTAGCTTTAGCAACAAACTCGTTGACAATGCCGGCCGTTTTTTGCGCGGTTTTAATTTTTGCAGAGCATTTCAGAGGAGCAAGGCCTGTTTTTTGAGGATCAGTATCGTTGATGGATTCCGATAAATCCTTTCCCCGCATGACAAACAAGAATCTGTGTTCTTTGACAGGTAGTACAAATAATTCAACCCCCTGAATCTTGATTCCTTTTAAAATCTGACAAAGCTCAGTACATTTTTCTGTAGTGATGCGTCCTGCTCTGCGATCAGTGATGATGCCAGCATCGTCTACGGTACAAAAGTTACCCCGTGCCGGAATGTCATTCGGGCCGAGTTCAAAATCTATTCCAAGAGCTTCTAAAACCCCACGGCCAATTGTAAATCGCAGTGGATCATATCCAAAAAGCGCGAGATGTCCAGCCCCACTTCCCGGGGTGACACCCGGGCTTACAGGTGTACTCAGTCCGCAATTCCCTTTATTCGCCAGGTAATCTAAATTGGGAGTTAAAGCAGTTTCCAGTTCGGTCTTCCCTGTTTGTGGGTTCGGTAACCCGCCTAACCCGTCAAGGACGAGTAGTACGATCTTAGATTCCGAGGAAACGGTAATCTCCTGTAGTTGTTCAAGGTTAATCAATTATTATTTCTCCTGAAGTACGGCTACTCCGGGTAAAGTTTTACCTTCCAAGAACTCCAGGCTGGCGCCACCACCTGTAGAGACATGTGTCATTTTACCCGTCATATTCAAAGATTCGACAATTTCAGCTGTCGAACCGCCTCCTACAACAGTGGTTGCCTTTATATCGGCTAAAAGTCTCACCATGGCTTTCGTGCCTTCAGAAAATTTAGCAATTTCATATATTCCCATCGGTCCATTCCAAAAAACTGTCCGGCATTGCCTGATCTGCTTGGAGAAAAGTTCGATTGTTTGCGGGCCAATATCTACGATTGCTTTGTCCTTTGGTATCTTTGCGATTGGAACAATCTCACTTTTAGATTGTTCGCTAATAATGTCGGTTACTACAACATCGACAGGGAGAAACAAAGCGACATGATTGTGTTCAATATGATTGATGATCCTGACAGTCAAATCAAGTTTATCTGCCTCAATTTTAGAATTACCGACGTCATATCCTTTAGCTTTCAGGAAATTCGCCGCCATGCCGCCGCCTATGAGCAATTTATCCACTTTTTCCAGAATGTTTTCAATGAGAGCTATTTTATCGCTGACCTTCGCCCCACCTAACACCGCAGCAAAAGGGTGCTCGGGGTTAATCAAGATTCGACCCAAAGTTTCCACTTCTCTTTCCATGAGAAAACCGTAAAAAGCTGGCAGGTAGCTCGCCACTCCTACAGTAGAAGCATGGGCTCGATGAGCTGTTCCAAATGCGTCATCTACGTAAATATCGGCGAGGTCGGCTAGAGATTTAGCAAAGCCGGGGTCATTTGCCTCCTCCTCAGGATGGAATCGGAGATTTTCTAGAAGTAAAATTTGACCATTTTTGAGTTGGTCCACCGCCTTTTTTACGTCGGGACCGATACAGTCTTTTACTGTGATAACCGGCATATTAATTAACTTTGACAGCAGTTCCGCGACAGGTTTTAATCTCAGTTCTTCAACTACTTTTCCTTGCGGACGACCTAAATGGGAACATAAGATGACTTTCGCTTTATGGCTCACAAGATATTGGATTGTGGGTAACGTATATTTAATTCTGTTGCCCAGGGTAATAGCACCGGTCTTAATATCCAATGGAACATTGAAATCAACTCTTACCAGAACCCGTTTTCCTTCAACATCAATATCCCTGATGGTTTTTTTTGCCATTATTTACCCCTTTATCATCAATTGGTCTAGCTTATCTTTAATTTGTTTGACTTCAGCTACTGCGTGGGGCGCTGCATCAAATACGCTCATGCCCGACCTGTCAGCGAGAAATAGATCGGAATCAAAACTCACGAAGCCGAGTACCTCAAAATCGGATAAGTTGTCTGTTATAAATCGCCTGTCTTCATCATTACGGCATTTAGAACCAACGATATAACAACGAGTGACTCCCAGATCAATTGCTAGCTTACGTACCGCCCTGGCAGTCTGGAAGCTTCTTTGACCGGGTTCAACGACAATAATGAAAGCATTTACCGCTCTTGCAGTACCTCTGCCTAAATTCTCTACGCCGGCATCCATGTCGATAATTACAATTTCCGACCTGGCCAGGACGAGATGGCTCACCAGGCTCTTAATTAAGACGCTTTCAGGGCAAAGACATCCGCCTCCACCTTTCTTTACCCCCCCCATCATCAGGAAGGTTACCCCACCTTTTCGAATGCCAAACCGATCCGGGATATCATCAACTTTGGGATTAGCTTTGAAAAAAGACCCTACGTTTCCGGGCGCGGCTCCAGTGCGTTCTTCAATAAGTTCTTTCATCTCTGCAATCGGCTTAACATGTGCCATTTCTTCGGCACTGAATCCGAGAGCTGCACCAAGATTAGCATCTGGATTGGCATCTATAGCAATTACTTTTTTCCCATCATTAGCATAAATCCGCGCTAATAGACTTGCTATGGTGGTTTTGCCAACGCCGCCTTTGCCTGTAATCGCTAACTTCATGTCTTTTTCTGAGGATGATAAATTCAAAAGATTTGTTATTAAACAGGCAAAATCACTTTCCGAAATAATTATTGCATTTCGAGGGCTGAAAAATCAACAGTTGGTCGTCAAATAATGCACAAATTCGAGGATTATATCGATTTTCCAAAAATAAAGATATGATATACAACTCTATTTATTACGTTTCTGCGGCTTCGGCATTTTCTTGGCAATTGTTTTACTTTTCTTACTATCTTTGTTTTTGCTCTTTTTTGCGTCAGCGATTGTTTCAGGGATATTCTTCTTCTCCGGTTTGTGCACCACAGGTAAAAAATCAGCAGCGTTAAACATCGGCATAGTTACCGGTTTTTGGTGGGCAATTATGTTGCTCTTTTTGATCCTGTTACCTTTATCCTTCGCCCGAATTGCTCCATGTTCGGCAAACCATTTATCTTCTGCATTAGTGTAATCTGGGTCAGCCCCTCGAATAGTGCCATTTACTACATGCAAGGCGTCAAGCATCCTCACCGTAAAAAAACCTGCGTTCGATTTCAATTTCAAATCTGCAATCAGATGCTGCTTCTTGACCCATGGTAATTCCTGAAATTGGCTGGCCTGGCAGATACCTTCATCCGGATACCATATCCCCTTCTTTACGGTACTTTCCTGAAGAGGACACAGTGGAGCCTCTGCACTTTGGCAAGACTCGAATAAGGTACACAGTTTTTCATTCATAGATAGGCTTTGCGTTTACTTGTTGGTGTCATTTAGTTTAGCAGAAAGAATGCCAGAATTATACAGCTATTACAATTGTAATTTCATGTTAGTTAATTTATTGAATAATTTTTTACTTGAGCAACGTCATGTTTTGCGATTCCGACTCAGATTATTTTCGAAATGACTGTCTGTTTTATCTATCCAATAGTTATGATATTATGTGGCGTAAAGGCTCCGGGGAATCGATTTTAGAGGGATATACAATGAAATGCTTATTGCTGGCAAGTGGTTTTGGTACACGCCTCTTTCCGCTGAATAGCCGTAAACCCAAAGCACTAATCCAATTCAAGGGTGCACCTCTGATCAACCATATCTTGAATAAAATACCTCAGGATATCTCCGTGATGATCAATTCGAACAAAAAGTTTGAACCTGATTTCTGTGCCTGGCAGGAAACCTTAGAGAGAAAAATAACTCTGTGCGTGGAACCTGTATATGATGAAAAACAAGCTTTCGGAGCCATAGGATCTATTCTTTATTGGATTAAAGCAAAAAACATAACTGAAGATCTGATGGTTATTGGAACTGATAACTATTTCGGTTTTGATTTCAAAAATTTTATCGAAAGTTATGATGGGAAAAACACTCTGGTTGCAGTCCATGATATCAAAGATATCAGCAAAGCCTGTCATTATGGCGTGGTATTGGTGGATGGTCACAAAGCGACGGAACTGGAGGAGAAACCGTTCAACCTAAATGCAGCTTGATTTCAACGGCTTGCTATATTTTTCCCAAACGGGTATTTCCTTTGCTGTTCAGCTATTGTGCCGAGGGTAAAAAGGATAATCTGGGCGGTTTCATTTCCTATTTGATTGACAGGGACGAAGTCCATACCTATATTTTCCCCGAAAGATGGTTCGACGTGGGCAGTCTCGAAGTTTATCAATCTATCCAGAACGAACCTGACAGCGAATAAACTCGCAATATAGAAGTAATTTCGCAGGCATCTCGCTACCTGTGTTTCTTGACGAACAAATCCGAACCAGATAAGCTAGGCTCTAAGTAAATGTCTGCCTTTTTGAAAGCTAAATTTCAGGAATGGACGTGCGGGAAAAATGTCAGAGATGCCAGAATTGCCATTTTTGACAGGGTCAGAGATATTCCTTACGCTGTAGTTCCAGAGCTCAACCATCCCCGGTCCTATACAAAAATTCTGGATTTTAATAGGGGTTCATGTACTCCTAAGCATTTCCTGCTATGCACTATGTTTCAGATGTTGAGCCTTCCTGTTTTATACGTCGTGTACCACTATAAATGGGAAGAGTTCCAGAATTTGTATCCTCCTGAATTGGGCAAATTGGCCAGGGGAATTCCCCAGGCTAATCATTTAGCCTGTAAGGTTGAAATAGAAGGAAAACTCGTTCTGGTCGATGCCACACTTGACCCGGCGTTATCTCTATTGGGCTTGCCTGTTAACAAACACTGGAACGGACTTGGATGATACGCTACTGCCCGTCGAACCCTGTGGTGAAGAGGAGATATATCACCCATCTGAAGCTGAACTCATGAAGCCTCAGCAGGTCGATAGTGCAGAAAAACCATTTTATGAGAGCCTTAACTTATGGCTGGAATCATTAAGACTAAAATCAAAGTTGACAGGTAAATGAAAACCGTACGCAAAAGGACAGGTATTTTCCTGCCCCATTTTGAAGGCCAACGGCTAAAAGATTTCCCACAGGCTTTGAATGGGGTACTGGATAAAGAAAACGTATTCTATTATGATGGCGTTTACCAGGGTGGTAATAATTCCTATTTCCTCAAGTCCGTACCGCTGGAATTATTGCTGAAGGTGCATTCTCGTGAGATGATCGAAGAAGTCAAGAGGACTCGGTATTATGAGACTGCGCTCTATTCAGCAGGAGCAACCGTTCAGTCTTCTCTGGAGATACATGGCGGATTCATCGATAATGCGTTTGCTTTCACCGGCACTGGCGATCACCATGCGGGGAGAGACTTCTTTGGGGGGATGTGCTATTTCAATGGTGCTGTTCTTGCCATAGCTGCTTTGAGGCAAAAAGGTTTAAAAAGATTTGCCATTATCGATACGGATAGCCATCATGCCGATGGTACCAGGGATATTGTTAACGATGACCCGGAAGTAATGCACATTTGTTTTTGCGATCAGGATTTTCGTGACGATAATAATAACATTGATGTAAATATTCCGTATATCACCAATGACGAATATTATCTGCAGAAAGTGAACCAGATAGTTATACCCGCTCTCACGGCATTTAAACCTGAGTTTATATTCTGGGAATTTGGTTATGATGCTACAAAAGGCGAATACGGAGATAAAGGTTTGACTAGAGACATTCATCTGGAGTTCGCCAGAATATTTAAAACGGTTGCAGATATGACATGTCAGGGTAGATTAATAACCATCCTCTGCGGCGGATCAGGAAGAGCACTGGCAACTTATATAATCCCTCGAATCATTTTACATATGGCTGAACTGGATGTCTGAAAATTTTATGGATAAAGCGGATATTGTCCTTCACAATGCTAACGTATTGACGCTGTGGCCTGATTATCCTCGATGCAGCACATTAGCAATCAAAGATGGCAAAGTCCTTGCGGTGTCACCAGCTGATGATCCAGAACCGTACATAGGGGCAGGTACCGAAATGGTCGATTGCCTGGGTATGACCGTATTACCAGGCTTTCATGATGCTCATTGCCATCCTGTGGGTTATGCAGAGACCATGATCAGTACTGACTTTAGCCATCCCACAGTACATTCGATATCAGAGATACAAAATACACTCGGAAAAGTTGCCAAAAGTACTCCTTCGGGTAGATGGATCAGAGCAAGAGGTTACAGCGAGTTCTACCTTGCAGAAAAGAGGCATCCAAATCGTTTTGACCTTGATGCAGCCACAATTTCTCACCCCATCAAATTGACCCACCGTTCGGGTCATGTTCATGTGCTTAATAGCCTGGGATTAAGACTTGCCGGAATTTCCTGCGAAACTACCGAACCCCCAGGCAGCATCATTGAACGCGACATTGATACCGGGGAACCCAACGGCGTCCTCTATGAGATGAATTCTTATCTGTCAAATGTGGTGCCGTTGTTAAGCAACGAAGAATTTGAACGGGCACTAAAACTGGCCAGCCAACAGTTTGTTTCAATGGGTATAACTTCATTGCAGGATGCTTCTTCGCATAACAACTTGAAGCGGTGGAGAATGTTTCAAAAATACAAGGCAAACGACATATTTAAACCCAGGGTAACGATGATGATTGGCTCAGAATCTTTCCCCGACTTCCAGAAACACGGGTTTACCCAGGGTACCGGTGACGGGCATCTTAGACTCGGAGCGGTAAAAATTATTCTGGACATGACAACAGGAATAATGAATCCATCCCAGGATGAACTTGATGAGAAGGTCGGGACGATACACAGATTGGGGTTTCAGACAGCCATACATGCCATGGAGCTGGAAACCGTTGAAGCAGCATGTTTGTCTCTGGAAAAGGCCTTATCACGTTATCCCCGGAAAGACCATCGCCATCGAATAGAACATTGCTCGATATGCAAACCTGCGATGGCAAAACGCCTGGGAAAACTCGGTGTTGTAGTGACCACGCAACCGGCTTTTATTTATTATAACGGAGAAAGATATCTAAAAACTATTCCACCGGATGCGATCAAATATCTTTACCCGGTGTCGACATTACGCAAAGCCCGCTTAAATGTTGCTGCCGGCTCCGATTGCCCTGTAGTGCCGCCGAACCCCTTGCATGGCATTTACTCCGCGGTCACTCGAATGACTGAAGCAGGCAGAAGTGTTTCTCCCGGGCAGTGCGTGGGTATTGAGGAAGCGCTTAGTCTCTACACGGATAATGCTGCTTTTTCCTGCTTTCAGGAACATGTTTGTGGCTCGCTTTCACCTGGGAAATATGCTGACATTGTTGTAATCGACCGCAACTTGATAAGTATACCAGAGGACGAGATTAAGGATTTAGAAGTCATAATGACCATTATAGGGGGTGAAATTGTGTGGAGGAAAGAGTCTCTAGTCATGAATTGAAAATGATATTTTATTGCCTTTAGAAATGCCTTTTTATCGTTGAATTTCAAACAAATAATGATATTTGCCATGGACAAATAATAATACTCTGCCATTTTACGCACTACAAAAGAGATGTTGGCAGAGTATAAAGTAAGCCGGTAACCTTAGTGAATTAATCCGATGACGGCAGCGGTTTTGCTTCTTGCGAGGTCATAGGTTTATCACAGCAAGTAATGGCACCCTGTCCACCCTTGGTGCAAAGCACTTCAGTGTTACAAACTGGACATTTAAATCTTTTACCTAACTGGTTCATAAAGCTGTCTCCTTATTTAATAGATCTAAAATTCGAATGCACGACAGCACTATTTCTTGAGTTCCATAGGTTGACCGCAGCAGCATATAGCGCCATTTCCTGCTTTAGTAACAATAAACTCAGCATTGCACTTCGTACAAATATAGCGTTTGCCCATTTGATTAGCCATCTATTACCTCCGTTGCTACATATTGTAGCTACGAACTCGCTAAAAATCAAACTTTTAGACTCTTTCTTAACATGACTCAATGAAAAGTTTATTGGCAAAAAGAGAACGTCCCGACGCATCTTTAATACGTACCAACTCCAAATGGACTCCTCATTTTTGATTTAACACCGCGCTTTATATTTGGGGGTGAAATGGGAGATAGTTGTATCCATTTTTAAAACTCAGGTGCTCCGCTTGATCTCGAGCTAAACACTATTGAAGCAAGTCTTCTTTCCATCTCAAGTGCGCTGTTCAGAGGCAAGTCCCTTCCTCTTATCAAAGCCTGCTTGGCATTTCTGACTGCAAGTGTTTTATATGATGCTATTTTCGCTGCAATGGTATCAACTTCATGCAACAGCGTTCTTCCAGGTACAACCCGGTTAACCAGTTTAGCTAATAATGCCTCCTGAGCAGCCAACCCAGCCTCCCAGGAACAACATTTCCAAAGCTCTGGCAAGCCCTACGGTTCGAGGCAGCGTTTGTGTTGCTCCTGCGGCAGGAATAATGCCCAGGCGTACTTCCGGCAGGCCAAACTGGACAGTATCGGAAGCTATTCTCAAATCACAGCAAAGTGCTATTTCTATTCCTGAGCCCAGAACGTACCCATGCAGGGCGGCGATTATAGGCTGGGGAAGACTTAAGAAAAGGCCCCAGACATCTCGTTGCCAGCGGACACGACGGGCAATCATGGGGCTGGGGGCAGTGAGAAACTCAGTTAAATCAGCCCCTGCGCAAAATGCCTTGTCACCGGCTCCCTTCACTATCACAACCCTTACTTCCGAATCCTCTTTGATTGCGCTGTAGAACCTGGTAGAGTTCATCTCTCATTTTAACGTTATAGGCATTTAAAAAATCAGGCCTATTGAGGGTAATAGACGCAATCGTATCGGATTTTTGATAAATAATAGTTTCAAATCCGGTCATGGCTCAATTTTAATGTAATCCTACGTTCCTCTAAACTTGGGAGGCCGTTTCTCCTTGAACGCATTTATCCCTTCTGTTCGGTCGTCGGTCGTATGCAGCAGAAAATAAAGGTCAGCTTCCAAACGCAGTCCCTGTTCCAATGTCAGGTCCATACCTTTTATGACGGCTTCTTTAACAATACTTAATGCCAATGGAGACTGAGAAGCCAGGGTTTGTGCCATCTTCATGGCGAGCGGCATAACTTTTTCGCTGGTTACCAGCTTATTTACCAGTCCAATCTGGAGAGCTTCTTTTGCGTCCAACGTTTCTGACATTAGTATCATTTCCATAGCCCTGGTTATTCCAATGATGCGTTGCAGCCTTTGAGTCGCACCGTCCCAGGGAATTAAACCAGCGGCAACATGGGGTAATCCAAAAAGCGCATTATCTACACTTATCCTTATGTCACATGCCAAAGCCAGTTCTAATCCCTGGCCAATCGCATCACCATTGATGGCTGCAATCGTTGGGCACTTTAGCGAGGCTACTGGCGAAGCAACCGATGGTAGTGTTTTCAATTTATCAGCACTTAAACTGATACTGTTTAAATCTGCACTGCTACAGAATGTTGTTGTGCCAGCGCCTGTAATTACTATTGCCTTTAGCGTTTCATCAAAACGAATATCATCACAAATCTCAGCTAGTTGTTCGACTACCTGTTCGTTAATAGCATTGCGATCTTCAGAACGATTGATCGTAATAACACCAACCGCCTCAGATTGTCGAAATAAGACAGCTTTTTTACTCATACATTTTCTACCACAAGTAAAATCTATTTTGAATAACGTTCAGTTGAACTCTAGCTTTTTATTTCCCTGAATGCCACCGGTAATAATAAATATATAAAACCGAAGTTCGCCCATAACCAGGTGAGTATAGAAGACTTAGCCAACAAATTGTTGAGGAACGGCATAATAGGATATTGCTGCAATAGAATCATAAATACAACCAGCCCCAACGCGGTATTAAATACGTTGAAAACACCGCCAACCAGGCCAAAGAATCCTTCTCCACTCCATATTGTTTTGAGTATCTGGCGGGGTATTATGAATATCAGGGACAGTACTATACTGACAACGATAATAGTAACCAGAAATCCAAAAAACATCGACCAGTCATTGTTTGGAAGAAATGAAAGTAATGATGCCACGAAAGAATAATAGAAACTTGTAATAACGAGTCCAATAATAAAAATGAGCAGGCTGAACAAGCTATTAATGATTCCGGCTTTTATCCCTGCCAGAAAACTAAATATTAGTAGGATTGTTATTACAATGTCCATCCAGATCATGGCATTTATATCAATTTTGCTGATTTCAACCAGACATTCTTTTATTATTGTATACTTTCGTTGAGTTGTTCCACAATCTTAAAGGCACTTGTTTTGACGGATTCTAACCGGGCACTTGATTATTGTTATTATGCTTATTCGATTGCTTAACGTGCATTACTATCAATAGAGGTTCTCAAATAAAAGTGTCAGCAGCATTGCTTTGTTTGGACTCCTCGATGTATAATCCTATCAATATTTATAAAATTTGATTAATAAGGCACTTACGATTAGCGAACAAGAAAGGAAAGTCTAAGGGAGTAAATATGCAGCAAGCAGTCACATGCCCTAAATGCGGTTCCCCAAATGCATTAGGTCAACGTTTCTGCTGGAATTGCGGTACAACTATGACTTCCAGTTGTCCTAATTGCAGCGCTCCCATGGACCCAAGCTCGAGATTCTGTGGAAATTGCGGATCCCAATTTCCTCCACTGCAACAGACCGGGGGCTGGGGACAACAACCTCCTCAACAGCAACCCGGCAATTGGGGGCAATCGTATCCTCCTCAACAACAAGGCGCTTGGGGCCAACCGCCACCGCAGCAGGCAGGTGGTTGGGGACAGCAAGCGCAACCACCACCGCCACCGCCACCGCCGCCAGCCTGGGGACAACAACCACCACCGTATCAGCAACAGCAAACCGGCGCTTGGGGCCAACCACCACCACCACCTCAAAGTGGCGATTGGAGCCGTCCTGGTGGACCACCACCGGCCCAATGGGGTCAGGAAATGCCCAGAAAAGGTGTTGGAGGTCTCGTGCTGCTGCTCGTTGTACTTCTGGTATTTCTGGGTGGATTTGGCTATTTTGCATTTATAAGCAAGGATAAACCATGGGGAAATACTACAGGGGGTGGTGGTTCAACTACTACCAGTTCAATTACTACCGGACCGTTTGTCTTTGTTAAAAATATTGATAATGCCGCAAGCAAAGCTTCCATGGAAATACAGTGGGAAACCAACGATGTTTATAAAGCTCAAGTAGACTACGGGATCGATACCAAGTATGGGACAACTACCCCCTTAGAAACAGATTATGTCAAATCGCACGTAGCGCCGCTGGCAGATCTCAAACTATCTACCAGCTATCATTATCGTATAACCTTAAAAACTAAGGACAATAAGGAATGGAAATCGGACGATATGACTTTTAAAACACCTAACCCTGCGCAATAAATATAAAACGAATTCAAAAAAAGCTCTCTATTCAAAAATAGAGAGCTTTTTTATTAGATATTGCCTTGATAATAAAATTAAATTTGCCTATTTTGACGTATCAACCGCTTTGTTGCTGGTTATCATGGTCCCTTTGTTTCAACCATTTCTCTATTTCAGTAGAGACGTCAGGATTCTGATTCAGATTGTGAAGCAAATCATAAATCTCTCCGAATCTTTCAACTACATCACGGGCTGATGAATGAGTGGCTAATGAAGCCATTGTGAGCTGACTGGCCATAAGCATAAGACCTTGTTTTTGCATTTGCCGAGAGGCTTCTTCCTGCGAAGTATGAACGTGGTTACCGATGCAATTCATTACTTCGTCTTGAGTGAGATAATCTTTATTACACAAGGGACATTTCATCGTGTGCTATTCCTTTATTTTACAGAACCATTTTAACGTGTATTTTATAGTAAAGTAAAGATAGCATTAATAGTTGCCGTTAATATTCAATATTATATTTGATATCATAATAGAGAAATGGTAAAGGTAAGAGCGGTCACCGGCAATGTAGTAATCATTGGTGCGGGCGCAAGCGGTTTAATTGCTGCGGGGAGAGCTGCTGAAACAGGCGCTCCTGTAATACTTTTAGAAAAGATGGCAACCCCTGCCAGGAAACTTCTTATCAGTGGCAATAACCGCTGCAACCTTACAAACGCTGAAGAGTTGAATACTTTCATTTCTAGGTACGGTGCAAACGGCAAATTTCTTTATAGTGCCTTCAGTCAATTTTTCAGGGACGAAATCCTTTCTTTTTTCAAGCGATATGATCTGGAAACTAAGGAAGAGGTTGATGGCAGAATATTTCCTGCGTCTGGAGATTCCAACGATGTTGTAAAGGCACTGAAGCGCTATATTGCCCAATATGATGTGCAACTGCAAACTGGAGTAAAGGCGACCTCTATTCAGATTTCAGGCGGGAGAGTAACTGGAGTGCGAACCAATGGTGGTTTGTTGCCCGCTTCAGCCGTTGTTCTGGCAACGGGCGGAGCTTCATACCCGCAAACTGGTTCCAGCGGTGACGGTTATAAAATGGCCAGAAGTTTAGGCCATACCATTGTTAAAATACGCCCCGGTCTGGTTCCTCTCGTCGTTAAAGAATCCCAACTTGCTAAAAGCATGCAAGGCGTCAGTCTACCCCAGGTTCGTCTTACTGCTTACAGTTGTCCTGCTTCTCACATTCCATCGCAGCCAGTAGTGAAAAAGGATTTTGGCCGCGGCTCTAACAACAGACGTCCGGGAGCTTCAGTGATAGCGAGCAAAATGGGTGATATGATGATAACTCATTTTGGGATAGGCGGTCCCATCACGCTGCAAATGAGTTTGACAATAGTGGATGCCTTGGAAAATAGTCCGGTAAGTGTTGCAATTGACCTTAGACCCGATCTTAGTCACAGGCAATTAGACGAAACGTTACAGCAATTATTCGACATCCGAGGAATGAGAAATATCCGCAATATTCTCTTCGAGTTCCTGCCCCAGAAAATGATTGTACCTTTTTTAACGTTGACCAAAATACCTGCTGATAAATTAGGAAGTCAGATAAGCACCGAAGAAAGGAAACGAGTGACAAACCTGTTAAAATCATTTCGCTTCAATATACAAAAGCCCTTACCCCTGGCATCTGCTATGGTTACTGCAGGAGGGATAGCTCTTCAGGAGATAAACCCTCGTACTATGGAATCACGCATTGTCAGTGGCCTCTATTTTTGCGGCGAGGTAATGGATATTGATGCTGATACAGGAGGTTACAATCTCACCGCAGCTTTCTCTACGGGTTATATGGCAGGGGAACAAACCGCTCTTTTCTATAAGAAAGAACAAAATGGACAAAACTGAGAAATGAAGATACTACAATATCCTTATTCCAAATTCTTTCAAGCTTTGCGCTAAAGCGCTGAGCGGTAGTCCCATGACATTGAAAAAGTCACCCTCTATCTTTTCAACCAATAGGGACCCTAATCCTTGGATCGCATATGCACCAGCTTTTCCCATGGGCTCCTTCGAATTAACATAATTTTCAATTTCCCGTTTTGTCAATTTCCTCATATATACCCTTGTTTCCACACTGTTAGTAAGTATTTTTTTGCTATCAATATCGATTATCGTGAACCCTGTGATAACAGAGTGCGAATTGCCGTTCAAAACCGAAAGTATTTGTTCGGCCTGTTTTTCAGTATCAGGTTTGCCTATTACTTTTCCATTGAAAACGCCTAACGTATCAGCTGCGATAATAATCGCGTTATGATGTTTATTAGCTACAGCCAGAGCCTTACTCCTTGAAATCGACCGGGCAAGGTCATGAGGCTCCTTGTCTGAATTTATCTCCTCGGCACAGTGGCTTGGTTCAATCTCAAATTGTAGTCCAACCATTCTAAGTAACTGTTGCCTGCGGAGAGAAGCAGAGGCTAATATGATTTTTTTCATAGGTAATTAGTTCATGAAGCATTAAGCAATTTAGATAATAGTATCGAATGTATTAATTTACAGCCCTGTTTAATATATCGTGTAATCGTGAAGTTTACTGCAAATTCAAATCATATACACGCCATCTTTTGTAATATTTTCCGCCATATACTTCTATTACTTTTAAAATTGCGGTATTATCTTCCAGCAAGAGAGACGCATCTATTTCATCATATTGTCTACTTAAATAATAGTCTACTAAGTCGGCGGTTATTAAAGCAGGTAAGCCGGATAAACGAAATTCAGATTTAATACCAAAAAACATGCCTCGCAAGCGCGGTATCCGTCGTCGGACAAGTAATAACCTTATAACCCGGATCAGGTCGGAATCTCCATACCATTTCCACCGAGGACGGAGTGCATAATTCGGGTCGGGGATAACACCCAAGACTGCCGCAGGTTTATCGTCAACGTAAACGAATCGCACTAGTCCGGGATCGATAATTAGCTGTAGCGTATCAGCAATTGAGTCAGCTTCTTCGTCAGAAAGCGGAAGGAATCCCCAATTTTTAGACCAGCAATCATTGTATATTTCGACAATCAAGCGGACTTCAGTTCTCAGTTTTTTTATATCGATCGGACGTAGTTCTACTTTTTGCGTGGTACTTACCTTTTTTGCCATTCGTTTTATTAATTGCCCATTAAGCGTTTTCCTGCTGATCAAATAGGCTACGTAATCTTTAGCCTTTTGAAAGCCGTAACGCTCTAAAATTTCCTGGTAATAGGGAGGATTGTGGGTAAGTTCGACTGTAGGCGGGGAATCGAACCCGTCAATTAAAATTCCCTGCCTCTCATGTGTGGCATTGGAATACTCCCCTGGTCCCCGGATAGTCGTCATCCCTCTATTTCTCACCCATCCACAAGCCTTATCCAGTAATATCTTTGCCACATCAAAATCATTAATAACTTCAAAAAATCCAAAGAAACCCATAGATGTGGAATGGTATTCGTTGAAGAATTTGTTCACTGCAGCCGAAATGCGTCCTACCGGCTGCTTCCCCCTCCATACCATGAAATGGGTTACTTCAGCATGCTTATGGTAGGCATGCCTGGGCGTTAATAGACCTTTAAGTCCGAGAATACTATTGCCTAACAAGTCGCCATTAAGTGGAGGAGTCCAGAAAGGGTCCCTTCGATACAATTCCCAGGGGAATTGTACAAATTCTTTTAAGGCAGGACTCCCCAATGGGATTTCAGTTACGGTCACCTCTTTTGTGGACATGATTCTCCTTTTCAGCAGTAAACCGGTAATATTACTAATATTTCCAACGAGAAGCGTTCAATTACTATCGCGTACTTAAAATATACCCAACTCCAATTGTTATCGCTGGTATTATCAGTTAAATCAAGCCTATGTCTTTGATGTAGTCAACTATCGGCATTATTGATTCGAACAGGGGCCGATCTGAATTTCTAATTGGAAAAATCAAAAACGCTATTACAAATGGAATAACCCAGAGCAAAAATCCAAACAGCAGAGCCTTTTTTACTGATTTCATTTTAAGCTCCCCGGCAAAAAAGGAGTATCTTAAGCGATATTATATCATCTGGAACTTGTTGATATGTCTTTCTAATAATAATAGCTCCCTCCACTGCACAGGAAGGAGAATTACCCGGTCATTTTTACCGATTATAACAGGTGTAGTCATGTGGTCTTTGAGAAAATCAGTTAAAATAAGTCTGTTGATTTAGCGATTTTCTTCACAAATTCTATATACAAGTAGTGCGAAGTCTTACAAATATTTTCCGACTCTGGCTGATTTCATTTGCCATTTTATTATTGTAAAATTCAACAGTCCTATTTTGATATTCTATGTTGATATTTTAGTTTGTAATATATTCAAACAAAAATGTGCAACTTTAGTTTAATGCAATAATATTATTATTAGAAAGGAGAGGAATTTCTATGGCTTACAAAATCACTGATGCATGTATCCTTTGTGCCCAATGTGAACAGGAGTGCCCAAACCAGGCGATAACTGATGGTGAAACAACGGCAGTTATCGATCCGAATAAATGCACGGAATGCGTCGGCTTTTTCCCCAGCCAGCAATGTTCAACAGTCTGCTCTGTGGATGCTCCTGCTCCTGATCCCGCTCACAGGGAAACCAGGGATCAGCTGATGGCAAAATTTAAGAAACTGCATCCAGGCCAAGCTCCGAAAAGTTAGTAGTATTAGAAAATTTCGATTGACATTGTTGCCACGTAGTTTATCAATCCAGTTAACGAAAGAGAAGGAGGATTATTTATGGTACCAGCACCAATTCCAAGTAAATGGGATTCCGTTTCAGACGTAGTTATAATCGGGGGAGGCACAGGGGGACTTCCGGCGGGTACAGTTGTTGCTGAGGCTAAACAAAAAGCGACTATTCTCGAGACCAGACCATTATGTGGCGGCAGTTTAGGGATGGTTGTAGGCGCTTTCGCTATCGCCGGTTCAGACGAACAAAAAGCGCAAGGAATTAAAGACACTCCGGATATTTACTATAATGATCTCGTTACAGTTTGCAATGCTGATCCTGCAATTGCCCGGGCATTTGCTGACAATCAAATCAAGTCCTATAACATGCTTAAGAAATTTGGCATGAAATGGCCGGGCCTCGTCCCGCTTCCAGGCCACAGTCAGGTTAGAGGACTGGGATGGCTTTTAGGAGTTGGACCAAAGATAGTTAAAGCCTACGAGACAGGAGCACGATCCTCAGGTGTTCAGATTTTAACCAAACACAGGGCGAGCAGATTAATTAAAGATGATAAAACAAATAGAATAATCGGGGTAGTCGCCACAGATGATAAGGGAGCTACTAAGTATTTTAAAGCGACCCGGGCTGTAATCATAACTACCGGAGGATTCGGGCAAAATCGGGAAATGGTGCAGGAATACGCACCGCATATGGTCAATTGCGTTCCTAAAATGCCCATTGGCCATCAGGGAGATGGGCTTAAGATGGCGCTTGATGTCGGCGCAGCCACCAGAGATATTTCTGTCGCCGTAGCTGGATCATGGCCTGTTGATTCTGAAACCCACTCTCGTTGTATCTGGGCACTTGATTGGGGAGGCATCATGGTTAATGTTAATGGTAATAGATTCCACACTGAATCTTCGGAAGAAGGGTACTACGGCAAAATGACCGGAGCTGCTATGAAACAACCGGGTGGTGTTTACTGGGTAGTCTTCGACGAGAAAATTATGGGTAACATAGGCAGGATCGGAGATACCGAAGAACGTAACCAGATGCATATCAAGGATATCGAACATTGCAAGAGAATAAAAGCAAACACCCTTGATGAATTGGCGAAGTCGGCTGGCGTTAACGCTCAGGGTATGAAGGAAGCAATTGAAAAATACAACAGTGACATCGATAAATTTGGCTATGATACGGTATATGGTAGGAAATTCCAGATGGGTCTGGCACGACCTATAGTTAAAATAACTCCTCCGTATTATGCTGTTAAATGTGTCACTTCTACGACATCAATGAAAGGTGGCGTAAAGATTAACGCTAAAGGGCAGGTCATAAATAACTACGGAGAGGTAATTCCCGGACTTTACGCTGGTGGTGAAGTTGCTGGAGGTTTATGGACGCATTCTTACATGCTGGCAGTAATGACTTCGGGCGCTGCAACACAAGGTATAATTGCTGCAGAAAATGCAATCAAAGAAACTCCGGTAAAATAGTTTAATATACATATACAAACGCTATAAAAAAGGGGGAATTTTAATCCCCCTTTTTTATTAATTTCGTAAGAAGAGCATAAATCCAAGGGTGGTTTTCATTGTTCGTTTTAATATTTACCGATTATACTCTTAAGTATTACAATGATTTTAGTACTAAAGACGATTTCCTTTTTAGTTTATTAAATGTAATCTAATACAACGGAGGTAAATGATGAAAAAAGCATTGTTATTATCATTCTTGGTGATCCTTTCAGCAGGCTTGATAATCAGTGGGTGTGCTTCGCCTGCGCACCTGCTCAGAGCAATTGAATTAAAGTTTTCCAGCGGTGCGCCTTTCACGGTAGGTCTCGGTAAAAACATTTATGTCGCCTGGATAGCAAAAATAGAAGAGCAAACGGCGGCAATCGGAAAACCGGTTAAATTTACTACATTTCCGCAAGAAGCTTTGGCAAAGTTCAATGATCAATATGACCTTGTTGTTAAAGGAGTCGCCGATGTCGACGGTCCCTGGGGGCCGCAGCATTTCCCCGGACGTATGCCTTTGCTTGAGTCATTGCAACTTCCCTGCTTATTCCCGTCTTCAGCGGTTGCTTCGCAGGTAGCTCATGAATTGGTTAATGCACGCCCTGAAATTCAGAAGGAAATGAGCGAAGCAAAGTTGCTGTTTTTCGATACAACCCCTCCAGCAGGGATAAGTGTTCGCGGTAAGCAAATCAAAACACTGGATGATTTCAAGGGATTGAAAATGAGTTCCAGACCAGGGATGGCTAATTTCATTATCCAATCACTTGGAGCCACACCTGTTCCAATGTCACCCACAGACGCATACCAGGCTCTGGAGAGAGGCGTTATCGACGGTGTTATAATGAACTGGGATGGAACCATGACGTTTAAATACATGGATGTTACAAAATATCGAACTGCTACTCCATTTAGCTTGTGGTCTGATCCTTTAGCATGTTCGATGAACCTGAATACCTGGAATAAATTACCTCCTGAAGTCCAAAAGATAATTGAACAGAACTCGGGGCTTGCCCAATCAAAGATTGCAGGTGAAACTTTTGATAAAGGACAAGATGCTATTCTTAATATCATTAAACAAGCTGATCAGAAAGCAGGGAATCCAGACATTTACTCGATTCCAGACAGTGAGTTCAAGAGCTGGCTGGCTGCTGTCAACCCATTGTATGATAAATGGATAGCTGACGTATCAGCTAAAGGCTTACCCGGGAAAGCTGTCTACGATAGTCTTCGTTCGATAATGACTAAATATTCGAAATAGTCCTGTAAAGTTACTAATACGAAATACAATCCAGCATTCTTCTAAGAGTGCTGGATTGTAAGTTAAATGCTTCGGATTTATTACCATGAATTTACTAAAATGAAAAAGACTGCCGCTTTATTAGAACAAATACTCTCACCCATAATGCCTATAGTGGGTTATATAGGATCAGGAGTCGTTGCTCTGGCTATGCTATCAATTGTCGCTGATGTTGCCGGCAGGCGGTTTTTCAATAAACCCGTTACAGGTACACTTGAAATGAATGAGTTCATGCTTGTCATAATAACCTTTTGTACCATCTCTTATTGCCAATTTTTGAAAGGGCATGTGACCATTGATTTGTTTGTCGAACGCCTCCCCAAAAAGATTCAGGTTATTCTGGATTCAGTTATTTATGTATTCTACCTGGTGGTAGCTGCTCTACTTTCATGGCAGCTATATCTGTATGCTATCGCAGCAATTAATCAGCACATAACATCAGGAACGCTTCTCGTGCCGGTATTTCCCTTTGCATTTATCGCCGCGGCAGCTTGCACTATACTTTTCATTGTAGTGTTATTACACTTACTGACCTACTTGTCCAAAGTGGTAGAAGAATGAGCGCCGAAACTTTAGGTATACTCGGCCTTCTCCTCATGCTTGTGCTGATGTTTTTGAGAGTTCCGTTGGGTGTCGTATTAATCATGGTTGGGCTTGGTGGTTTCATGTTGATTGCTGGATTCGATCAAGGGCTATC
The DNA here is from genome assembly GCA_963784375.1 of uncultured Chloroflexia bacterium. Taxonomy (GTDB): domain Bacteria; phylum Chloroflexota; class Dehalococcoidia; order GIF9; family UBA5629; genus JBBIPA01. The sequence goes on from CAWAQY010000003.1 coordinate 31,341, forward strand.
TATTCTTGGTAGCACAGCATTCAGGACATCAAGCGGATATATGCTGCTCACGATACCGCTTTTTATTTTTATGGGTAACCTGGCATCCTACGCAGGGTTAGCCCTGGATGCTTTCTATGCGGCAAACAAATGGATAGGCCATTTTCAGGGCGGTTTGGCTATGGCCGCTATATGCGGTTGTACTGCTTTTGGAGCCGTCTGCGGCAGTTCAATTGCGACAGCTGCCACTATGTGTACCGTTGCCTTACCGGAGATGAGAAGATACGGATACAAGGACCAGTTTTCACTCGGAGCTATTTGTTCCGGTGGTTTGCTTGGTTTCATGATTCCTCCCAGTACTGCTTTTATTATTTATGGTATAACAACTCAAGAATCTATAGGGAGGCTCTTTATTGCTGGTATCATGCCCGGTTTACTCATAGCATTATTATTTATTGTAGCAATCGTAATCTGGCTAAGAATCAATCCTTCTCTAGCACCTTTGTCACTCAAAGTGTCCTGGAGAGAAAGATGGGGATCACTTTATAAGGTGTGGGGTGTCGCCGTGTTGTTTTTACTTGTAATAGGAGGTTTATATGGAGGCGTTTTTACTCCCAATGAGGCAGCGGCAGTCGGCGCCTTTGGCGCTCTTGTGCTGGGTCTCATTAAGCGTAAATTAACATGGAAAAATTTCACTAAATCACTCGATGAGACCGGGCAACTTACCGGCATGATTTTTCTGTTGATTATTGGTGCCAATATCTTTAACGTTTTCATTGCTATAAGCAAAATTCCATTGGCGATTGCAACATTTGTGAGTGGTTTAGACGTGGCGCCAATCATTATCGTGCTTGTTCTCGTGGTTATTTATATCATTCTGGGATTTTTCATGGAGCTTATCTCAATAATCTTAATTTCTATGCCCATACTTTATCCTTTACTTACTACCATGGGTATTGATGCTACCTGGTTTGGAGTACTTGTTGTACTGACCATTATGATCGGACAAATCACGCCTCCAGTTGGTGTAGTTGTTTACGCGATCGGAGGCATGGTAAGAGACGTTCCCCTATTTACGATTTTTAACGGTACATGGCCATTTCTGTACGCGCAGTTAGTAGCAGCGGCTATATTAATAGCATTCCCACAGATATCGGTTTGGCTTCCCAATCTAATGATGCCCGGTAGTTGATTTCCAATAATCCATTCCGTAAGAATCACCATTATATATTTAAGGGTATTAGGTTCCTGGCATTTTCTTCGTATATCTTCCTTTTATCTGCCACGGATATATTCATATTTTCAATGGCATCGACGGTCATTTGAATTAGACCTTCACCGACTCCCGGCCCGTAGGGCACATCAGTGCCAAAAAGCAAATGATCGGTCCCAAAAAATGCTTGAGCAGCACATAAGTGCCGGCGTATTGCCATAAAGTGCCGTATCGTTATAGAAAGTTTTTAGCTGTTCTGTAGTAGAATTCATTTGCTTTATTTCCTCTTTGTTCAAAATCTCCTGGTTATAAGACGGATTAATCTGGGATATTCTGCCGGCAAAAAATGGGATCATACCACCAGCATGGTGAGTTATAAACTTGAGTCCCGGATATTTCATTACTATACCACTGCAAACAAGTCGCCCCATTGCAATTGAAGTTTCATAGGGCCATCCATAAGCATGATAGAGAGCATACCTTGAAGTCGACTCACTCGTGTAGTCGGGTACTGAATTATGTTTGGTGGGATGAATCCAAATTGGAAGATTATATTCAGACATGCGCTCGTATATAGGCATGAATTCATTCGAATCCATTGGATGCCCGTTTACCGGAGTGTGCATCATTATTCCTTTAAATTGCAGTTCCTTTACGGCTCTGTCGATTTCCTTTAATGTCGCTTTAATATTATTTAAGGGAAGGCAGGCAACCGCTCCTACGAATTTCGCAGGATGTTTACGCACTAATCCGGCAAGTTCATCATTATAGAGCTGAGCCACATAGGCGGCATCTTGAGGATTTGCATGATACTCCAAAGGTTGACCTGTCGGTATCAATACTTCGACCATATCAGGGAATTTTTCCAGAATCCCGACCCTCATTTCAACATCAAACCATTTCGGATTAGCTCCTTCATCAGGTCGCATACCTACAATTTCCAGATTGCCGACGCGTTTTTCAAAAGCATCTATTACTTTTTGAGTCATAAAGTGAGCATAAATATCTATCTTCATTTCCTCTCCTCGTTGCATTTTTATCAATCCTAAAGCAAGATTATATTCTCTTAAAACAACCTGCGCAATGATGATCTCGGGTAGCAACGCTCTAAAAATGTCATATATTTAGAATAAAATGTCTGCATGTCCGCTTTAAAAATGATAAAATGGTGCGGAATCTATCAGGATACTTGCTGTATTTGTGTTTACCAAATACAAAAGGAGGATGATTTGGGGAAAATTGTTTGATGTATTTGTCCAAAAGAATTAAACACTGACTTTTATAAAATAGGGAGGAGACCGAAATGAGATTTATAGATTCACATCTTCACACTAATTTAATTGACGATGGCCAAACAGAAAAACTGGCCATGGCCGGGATGATCGGGGCAGTGATACCTATGCTTCATTGTTTATCTGGTATTTTCCATGCTGATGGATGTTTAAATCTCTGGGATAGATTTTTAGGATTTGAAATCAAGAGGGGGGACACCATCGGGTATAAAGCTTTTGTTTCTCTTGGTGTACCGATGTACGGACTCAGTGATGATGGAGTGGATGAATGTCTAAAACGGATGCCTGAGTACTTGAAACATGAGCGCGTTGTTGCAATAGGCGAAATAGGGCTTGATGTTGCTAATGAAACTGAAAAAAGAATATTCCGTGCTCAAGTAAAATTGGCTAAGAAATTTAATTTGCCAATAATAGCGCATACTTCAATCAGGTTAGCTCCTCAAGCGCCAGTAGTAATAAAAGAAGTTGTCAAGATACTTAAAGAAGAGAAATTTCCTATCAACAGGGTAATACTCGACCATGCCGGAGAAAGCACTTTTGATTACAGGATGAAATCAGGAGCTACGGTTGGCTTGAGTGTTTGCCATGATAAGATGCCGCCTGAAATTGCGGCAAATCTGGTACTCAACAATCCAAAAAAACGTGACAAAATAGTTATAAATACTGAAGTTGCGGCCGGAGATGGATACTTCACTATGCCCAGAGTGATCCTTTGCATGAGACGATTGGGGATGAAACTTGATGAAATTGATCAAGTTGTCTACACGAATCCCAAGAAGTTTTTTGATTTGGATATAGAATAATAGCTGGGAATTTCCATTAGTCAGAGATGTATTTAAACGAATCTATTTCTGATAGTGATTGACTGTACCTGCATTGACTCCTGTTATTCTCTCTGACGCTGATTTTATATTTTCGAGCCGGTGGCTGATGATACTCTAAACAAAGATTGGAGGGATTATCAATGAAGATAGACACGCATTGTCATTTATCCTCTGAGGGACTTGCGCATGCTATTTCCGAACATACACCATATCAACTTTATGTCAACCGAAGCAAGGGGACTATGGGTACTGCTCAGGGCGTAAATATGACCCTGTTGAATGAAGATGAAAGAATCTGCCGACATGGATACATGGGGAATCGATGCAAACGTGGTATCGGTAGGCACCTATACTCTTTTTACGGAGCAGCAGCTCTCATCATCCAAGCAAACGCGTTTGAAGTTATCTCAGGTGATAAATGATTACCTCGCTTCGATTTGCCAGCGTTATGCTAAACGACTAATGGCATTTGCAGATATTTCTCTCCCTTTGGGCGACAAGGCCATCGAAGAGATGATCCGGTCGCTAGACGACCTTCACCTCCACGGTATCGGGTTAATAACCAGCTTTAACGGTAAATATCTTGATTCCAACGAATTCAAAACATTTTTTGAAGAGGCTAATCGACGTAAGGTAGTTATTTTTGTCCATCCATTTCTTTCGCCTTCGTCCCAGGGGCTTATGGAAATGGACATGTATCGTGTCGTTGGATTTCCGGCTGAAACAAGCACCGCTTTTTGCCGCATGGCCTATTCCGGTTTTATAGAAAAATATCCAAATATTACCTTTATCTTATCTCATGTTGGTGGCGCCATTCCTTTTCTGTGGCCTCGGATAGACTTAACATACGAAAGCTACTCAGGGGGAAAAGGAGAGCTATCTCAGCCCCCCACTCACTATTTGAAACGATATTATTATGACACAGCCCTCTCTGACACTGAATCCCTGATGCTAGCTTTTAGACGGGTGGGAGATCACCTGATGTTGGGCACAGATTATCCTTTCTCCAAAAAGCATGTTGCTCGTACAGTATCAGTAATTGAAGCCATGGATGTATCCGATGAGGTCAAAAACAAGATTTTGGGAGGGAATGCTCTAGCCCTTTTAACAGGTAAATAACGAATTAATACAAAGCGAAATATACTATTGTATGTTGGTGATTCAAGTAACAAAATTTCGTGGAGGGAACCATGGATTACGATAGCCTTCTTGAATTAGTTAAAGCCAGGCGTAGTATACGCAGGATTAAACCTGACCCCATACCCGATGAATATATTGAAAAGATTATTGAAATAGCCCGGTGGGCTCCGTCAGGTTTCAATACACAGCCGTGGGAATTCATAGTGGTAAAGGATAAGGGCTTAAAAGACAAACTGGCGAAACTGGTTACAGATTATCGAGCGACCTATGGTCCCATACTCGAGGCTATCAGAGAGCCATGGATGAAGGCTGCAAAACCCGTAAAATCATCCGGTCAAATGGACTGGACCACAGCTCCTGTTTTTATTGTCTTATGCGGAGATACCAGAGCTAAAAACGGACTTCCTATGACAGTGAGATCAGACTACCAAAAATGTGAATCTATTTTTACCTCCAGCCTTGCCAGCGCATTTCTCTACATGCACCTGGCAGCAACCACGTTGGGTCTGGCATCAATCTGGGTATCGCCAGTCAAAAGCACTCAATTGCATTTATTGGTCAAGCATCTTCTTGGGATACCGGCTGCTATTGAGATTTACGATATGATGGCGCTTGCCTATCCTGCAACGAAACCACGCCCTAAATTATTGAGGGATAAAGATACTATGGTTCACAGCGACTATTGTGGGCCTGATGAGTTCAGATCGGATGACGAAGTCAAGGAATTCATTAAGAAGAATCGAAATTGGGCAATGGCCACAATTCGCAAAGACCACGAATAAATTTTTACTTTAGGGTTTCTCTATTTGGTGAAATAGCTAAAAAAAGATCTAAGCAGGAATACTTTTTGTTGCTATACCTATTGATTAGCTTGCTATTTGAAAGACTGGCTGCACACATGATATTATCGTTTCAAATTTTCTTATCGATATGATGAATGTGTTCAATATTGTTTTTCAGTCCGTTCTAGCCCTCATAGGCATAGGGGTTTTGGGTTTCTGGATACTCCGGCGTGGAATATTGCCGGAAAATGTTATTGGGTTTCTTTCCAGGCTGGCAATAGATATTGCCTTGCCCTGTATGGTATTTGCCAGTATTATGACTAATTTCGATCCCAGAAAAATGCCTGACTGGTGGCAATTGCCTTTATGGTGGTTTGGATTTGCCTGCGTTTCATTGCTACTCACTATTATCACAATGTTCATTTCTCAGAAAACCACACGAGGAGAGTTCGGAATTTCCTTGTTTTTCCAAAATGCTCTTTTCTTTCCCCTGATAATTATAAGTGGGCTATTCGGCTCAAATTCACCTTACGCAGCCCAACTTTTCATCTTTGTTATGATCCATCCGGTTATATTTTTTAGCCTGTCTCATCTCTTTTTCTCAAAGAAGGAAAACCCTGATAAAAAACGTAAACTTAATTTACGTAGAATATTTAACCCTATATTGATAGCAACAGTGCTCGGCGTTGGCGCCAGACTGGGTGGACTCGAAAATTACCTGCCCAGCTTCATTATTACCATGCTTTCGACATTAGGAGGGATGACTTTACCATTGCTTATGATTATTCTGGGAGGCAGTCTTTATATTGACTTCCAGAAAAAAGGTAAAATTTATATAAAGGAAATAGTAAAATTTATCTTTGTGAAAAATATTGTTTTTCCCATAGTCTTTATTGGGGTCTTATTATTAATACGGCTGGATTACAATATCGCTCTTATAATATTCCTTCAGGCTGCAGTACCGCCTATAACAGGTACTACAATCGTTGCTGAACGTGAAGGAGGCAATGCTTCAATATCCAATCAGTTTATCGTTGCCAGTTTTATATTTGCCATAATTTCTATCCCATTGCTATTCACTCTTTTTAGCAGCTTTTATCCAATGCCTTAACACAGAAAATAGGGCGGATTCCTTTCTAAATTAACAGTATAATTACTCATCTAATAAAGGTATTTTGGCTATTATCAAGGAGAAAGGAAGAGAATATAATAAGACTAGAAATTAAAAGGGAGATGAAAAGAAATGGAAAATACTGGTTTTATTATAGCTTTAATTATAGCAATCCCGGTTATTCTCTTACCTGCTGCATTTATTTGGTACGTCAACGTTAGCGGTCTGTGGAAAGTAATGAAAGATGCAAGACAAAGGAAAGCAAGAGCCGCTTATGGGTTGATTCAAATTATCGATAAATAAATCGGACTATTTAATTTTTTCAGCTGCAGGTCAGCAAGCACTTGCTGACCTGCCTTTTTTTACTGCTGCAATTCATTTACAAATTTAGACTGTTCAGGCTGCTTATCTTTTTACTTCAGAATCTTACGATATGTGTAGCGAGTACAATAATATAAATTGGGACTTCAACTATAGAAAGTCGCTAATTTTACTAAAACTTATTAACTCAACGAAAGGGATAAGGGTTTAAATGTGAATTACCCTTATCCAGTTCGAAGTATTAAAAAGGATTCGAATGCACAAACTCGGTTCATACTATGTTTTTTTTAAAACCAGCCATTGTATTGGGCAATTGCTATAAACCCCTGGATAATCAGCGAAATTCCGACAAGAATATTCAATATGCCAGGGTTGACCATGACAATAATGCCGAATATAAGAATTATTATGCCCAATATAAGAGGAATAATTGCGAAACCCATAGTTAGAATAAGAATTAACCCTACGATAATGAGGTATATTCCCACAAGATAGTTAAGAATCCTGGGGAAAATGATCACGATGATGCCGAAAATGAGAGAGACTATCCCTATTAAAGCACTACCCCCAATAATGCCCAGAATACCGCTCAAAATGAGAGCTATACCGATAAGATAGTTGAGAATGCGTGGGAAAATTAAGATAATTATGCCGAATATTAGTGCAACAATACCACCGATGAGGCCTCCAACTGGCAAACCTAGACTAAAAGGTAACATAATTTTCTACCTCCTCAATAGTTTTAATAATGCCACAGTAAATGACAGGCTGCAACTTTCAAAACTAATGTTTGACTATCATACAGATTACCGTCGTAAGCACTTTGCCCAATGGTGGGATCTCGATGGAAATTGCCCCTTCAGGGCATAGTTCCTGGCAGCAAAAACATCGAAGGCATTGGTTATAGTCATAAGCGGGAAACAGACGATTCTTATCACCACGTCTTGAAATAGCCTTAGGTTCAGCCGGGCATACCTCTAAGCATGTTCCGCAATTGTGTACATTTTGTCCTGTTAATAATCGGTTTAGGGCATATCTGGTTTTTAAAGAACTTCCGTAAAACTCCTCCTTTAGAAGGTAGAGGTGATTTACGCACAATGTCGAAATCCTTCGCTAAAAACGATTCAACCGGATCTCCTAAAATATCAATTTTATCCAGATGGTATGTCCCCAGTCCGGCTTTTTCGCCCGCGACACAAGTTAAAACAAATTCCGGATCTATATCGATTATTTTGCAGGCTACAGAATCTAAGGCAACAGGGTCGGTAGAGAATAGCAGGACATCAAGTTCACGTGATCTACCGTTGCGGGGGCCATTACCTTCCATTGCTACAACACCATCCATAATATAAAGGCGGGGCATTACCAATAAATTTAAGTCAACAAGCATGGTAGCAAAATCATAAGGATCGGGTAATTGTAGATGGAACTGGCCTTTATGGAATCCTGAAACGCATCCAAACTGATTTTTTACTGCTCCGGTGAACCTTAGTAAGCCATGGGTTTTCAATTTTGGCAGACTTATCAATCCGTCCGCATCTAAAACTCCATTAGAAATAGTAAATTTCTTTGTTAAAATGGAATTTTTAGCATTTGTTATCCTGCCATTATCAAAATCAGCCAAGGCAATACCCAATTCATCCGCTGCTTGTTTCAATTTGGCTCGTTTCATGTTAAACTCTGATTTGCCAAACCCACCGGAGTCGCCGTAGGTGCAATTAACTCCCTCCCCTTTTAATATTCTGCCGAGTGCTTTAAATACTGCGGGGTGGGTTGTCACAGATTTACTCGGATCGATCCCGATAAGTACATTGGGCTTTAGTACAATATTTTCATTAGGTGTAACAAAAGTGGATATACCTCCGAGTAAATCTATCCCTTTTTTAACAGCTTTGTAGACCAAGTCTTCACTATAATCGTTACATCTGACGAGTGCTACTCTTGGCTTTGTTCATACTTGACCTCGATTCTGAATTAAGAATCATCCTATGCCGTTTGAAAAAACGTCTTTGCGTATCACTATAAAGGTGTATAAAACAAATAGTATTAAATTCAAATTTTAGCATAAAGTTGACTGCAGTACCTGACATTTCTAAGCAGTAGATTCACTTGACTTGAAACCAAACTGGAATTAAAATATACAGTTAGCACTCTTATATCAAGAGTGCTAACTGTTTTACCAGAAAAAATAACAATTATCTTTAAAAAACAAGGTCGTAGCTTATTCTTCTGTTAATCGGGAGGTTATTGAAATGCCGGTCTACCAATATTTATGCCCTAGCTGTAAATGCAACTTTGAGGTCAGACAGGGGTATGATGACGATAGTAAGGTTTCTTGTCCCAGATGTAACAATGGTGCTCGACGTATTTTCCTTCCTGTACCTATAGTATTTAAAGGATCTGGATTTTATGTAACTGATAGCTCAAAAAAAAGCGAAATTCAGGATAGCCCTAAAGAACCCAAACCAGAAAAGAAACCTGAGACCCCAGCCCCCAAGGCATCGTAATCTCTCCTTAAAAATACTGCTGTTTCTTCTCCACGTTTTAATGCCCTGTAAACCCTATAATCCAGTTTGCTAAGCAATATTTCTTTATGCTACACTCAAACAAGGTCCCTGTAGCTCAGCTGGATAGAGCGGCTGCCTTCTAAGCAGTAGGTCGCGGGTTCGAATCCCTCCAGGGACGCCAGTAAATTGAAAATCAGGCCTGGAGCCAGCGAAAAAACGGTCCTATCGCTCAAAACGACCGACTGCCTGCCAGTTCAAAAGGTCACGCTGATCTCACACCAATCTCGCTCCAGATCCGTTTTACACGCCAATATTATATTATGGCAACGAAATATTTTTCTTGTATTTGACAAAAAACGTTGTCAGACAACTGCACGTCTGTGTGTGCACTTATTAGGGGAAGCAATTCGGCGAGTCAACAAAAAATAGTGAGAAGTGTGGAAAGCAATGAATGCGTAGTGGTAGTGTCAGTAGCTTCGAATAATTTCTTATCGTCACCACTGAACAAACATCGGGATGCTATGATCTCACAAGGTCGAATCGGTCAAGATTCATTACCTTGTTCCACGCCGCAATAAAGTCGCGCACGAACTTTTCCTGGGAATCCCCACATGCGTAGACTTCCGCCAGGGCCCGGAGCTGGGAGTTTGAACCGAAGACGAGGTCGACACGGGTACCGGTCCACTTGAATTCGCCTGTGGCACGATCATGGCCCTCGAATATGTCTTTTTCTTCCGACGTCGCTTTCCAGGTCGTTCCCATATCGAGCAGGTTCACAAAGAAGTCATTCGTCAGCATCCCGGGGCGCTTGGTGAAGACGCCATGTTGGGTCTGGCCGAAATTAGTATTCAGGACTCGCATGCCGCCAATGAGAACAGTCATCTCAGGCGCCGTCAACGTCAACAATTGTGCCTTGTCAACCAGCAGTTCCTCGGCCGATACAGAGAACTTGGTCTTGAGATAATTGCGGAAGCCGTCTGCGATCGGCTCGAGCACAGCAAACGAGGCCGCATCGGTTTGCTCCTGCGAGGCGTCCATGCGTCCCGGCGTGAAAGGAACGTTCACCTTGTGACCAGCATTCTTCGCAGCCTGCTCGACGCCCGCGCAACCGGCCAGAACGATCAGGTCAGCCAGTGATACCTTCTTGCCGCGGGACTTCGCGCCGTTAAACGCGCTCTGGATGCCCTCCAGGGTCTTGATCACTTTCGCCAGTTGGGCAGGCTGGTTGATATCCCAATCCTTCTGCGGCGACAGACGAATGCGGGCACCGTTGGCACCGCCGCGCTTGTCGGAGCCACGGAAGGTGGACGCCGATGCCCAGGCGGTTGAAACCAGCTCTGACAATGATAGGCCAGAAGCCAGTATCTTGCCCTTGAGTGAGGCAATGTCCTTTTCATCAATCAGTTTGTGATTGACGGCAGGAATGGGGTCTTGCCAGATGAGCTCTTCTGCCGGAACCTCCGGGCCGAGATAGCGTGCACGCGGGCCCATGTCGCGATGGGTCAGCTTGAACCACGCCCGGGCAAATGCATCCGCGAACTGGTCCGGATTTTCCATGAAGCGCCGTGAAATCTTTTCGTAGACAGGATCGAACCGCAGAGAGAGATCTGTGGTCAGCATTGATGGCGCGTGGCGCTTGGACGGGTCATGCGCATACGGCACGGTATCGGCACCTGCACCACCCTTCGGCATCCATTGGTGCGCACCGGCCGGGCTCTTGGTCAATTCCCATTCGAAACCGAACAGATTCCAGAAGAAGTTAGAGCTCCACTTTGTGGGAGTGGTAGTCCAGGTAACTTCCAGGCCGCTGCTAATCGTGTCGCTGCCTTTACCCGTGCCAAAGCTGCTCTTCCAGCCAAGACCTTGCTCCTCAATGCCAGCCGCTTCGGGCTCAGGCCCGACATGTTTCGCATCACCGGCGCCGTGACATTTGCCGAAGGTGTGGCCGCCCGCGATGAGAGCCACTGTCTCCTCATCGTTCATCGCCATGCGTGCGAAGACCTCACGGATGTCGCGCGCCGCAGCGAGCGGATCCGGGTTGCCGTTGGGGCCTTCCGGGTTGACGTAAATCAGACCCATCTGCACGGCAGCAAGGGGATTTTCGAGGTCCCTCTCCCCGGAATAGCGTTTATCATCTTTCCAGATGTTTTCGGAGCCCCAGTAGATGTCCTTTTCCGGTTCCCAGATGTCCTCACGCCCTCCGCCGAAACCGAAGATCTTGAAACCCATCGATTCCAGGGCAACGTTGCCCGCAAGGATCATAAGGTCGGCCCAGGAAATCTTTCTGCCGTATTTCTGCTTGATCGGCCAGAGCAGTCGGCGCGCCTTGTCGAGGTTAACGTTGTCGGGCCAGCTGTTGAGGGGTGCAAAACGCTGGCTGCCGTTGCCTGCGCCACCCCGACCATCGCCCATGCGGTAGGTGCCGGCGCTGTGCCATGCCATACGGATGAACAAAGGTCCGTAGTGGCCGAAGTCCGCCGGCCACCAGTCCTGCGACTTCGTCATCAGTTCACGGAGGTCCTTCTTCACGGCCTCCAGGTTCAGACTCTTGAACTCTTTAGCGTAGTTGAAATCTTCATCCATAGGATTGGACTTGGAGGATCGCTGGTGCAGGATATCGAGCTTCAACTGGTTCGGCCACCAGTCTAAGTTCGTAGTGCCACCGCCGGCAATGGTTAGTTTCCTTATTGGTTCATTATATTTTTGCATTTCAATCTCCTTTACTGATTTATTAGTTAAAGCTTATTGTTAATAATTCTCAGCTAATAATTCGTAATAAGCCTGTGGATGCTTACAAGCTGGACATTCTTTAGGGCTTCATTACCTTCAAATATATAACAATAGTTTATACAATGCCACTTTACAGCAGATTTCTTTTTAAATACCTCCCCACTAACGATGTTGGCAACCAGTTCCCTGTACCTGGATTCGTGGAATTTTTCTACTTTTGCAATTTGTTCAAAAGAACGGCAAATCTCCAGGAAGCCTTCATCTGGCAATTTTTGAAAAGTCAGTATAAATCGCAGTCCATTCCATCTGTTCACCGGTAGCAGCAGCTTCAAGATTGGATTTGATATCCTTAATCATGCCAGCTGGATAAGCAGCCACTATTTCCACATCACTTCCTTCAAGATAGTTAAAAAATACCTTAGCATGTTCCTTTTCATTTTCGGCTGTCTCGGTAAATATACTGGCAATCTGTTCGAATCCATCTTTTCGGGCGGCACTGGCGAAATAATTATATCGGTTTCTTACCTGCGATTCACCGGCAAAGGCTGCCAGTAGATTTTTCTCGGTTTTTGTACCTTTAATTGATTTGCTCACCTTACTTTTCCTTTAAAAATAAGGCAATTGTGGCGGGCGTTGATATGGACAGGAAATCATTTACATTGAAAGAAGCGAAGATGACCAGACAGTTTTGGCTCTTTGTACTTCGTTGCACGGTTATGAGTTCTGTTTTTTCGCTATGAATGCATGGTAGTAGGTTCTTCTACTTTCAGAAACGAATCTTTTTTAAAAAGTTACTCTTTTGCTTCGCCGAATTTACTCACCACTGGACAAACATCGGCATGACCACATGGACATAGTTGTCCACACCGACGGGGCGGATGACGCCAGGGCTTGAGGAGGTAGTCGTTTCCAATGCGACCTGCTTCTGGCCGATAGCGTTAAGAGCATCCGAAAGATATCTGACGTTGAAGGCGATCTGAGCCTTTTCACCGTCAACCATCGCATCCAGGTCGCCGACATTGTCTCCTATCTCCTCAGCCCGAGCCGATACAGATATTTTACCCGGGGCAGCTTCTGGTCCCGGAGTGACGATAACACGGACAATTCCGCTGCCATCCCGTGCAAAAATGGAGGACATTTTTACAACGCGCAGAAACTCGGCAACATCGATAACACTGCGCGTGTTATAACTTTGCGGGATCAATTGAGAATAATTGGGAAAAGCACCCTGGATAAGCTGGGAGACCATCTCGATATTCTTAAGGCGGAATAGTGCCTGCGTTTTTTGTTGATTCACAGTGATTTCCACCGGCTCTTCCTGGTCTGCCAGAAAACGTCCCAACTCATTAAGGGCCTTTGCCGGTATTATGACGGCAGTTTGCTTGTTTACCTTTTCCAAAAGAGTAGTTTTATGAACCGCCAGCCTGAAGCCATCAGCAGCAGCCAAAGTCAGTTTATCTTCATTAAAGTCAGCATGTACACCGGTAAGAACCGGGCGTGATTCTTCAGAAGCCGCAGCAAAGGTTACCTGGGCAATGCCTTGCCTTAAAGCAGTAGCCTCGATCTTTGTGGCCATTCCATCGGCAACCTGCGGTATCGGGGGATAATCATTAGCATCCATTCCATTAATCCGGGCTTCAAAACGGCCGGATTTTAATTGAATGGTATTTTTCGATAACACCAGCTCAACATTATCAGCGGGCAGAGAACTGACAAATTCGGTGAGAATACGCGCCGGGATAGTAATGGCACCTTTTTCCTCCACCTTAGCTCCGATCCAGCAACTGATAGCCATTTCCAGGTTGGTAGCAACAAGCTTGAGGCGGGAATCATCGGTGGCAATCAAAATATTCTGGGTGATAGGCAATGTGGTTCTGGTGGCAACTGCCCTCCCCACAGTACTTAATCCTTTATTAAGATTTTCTTGCAAACAGGATAACTTCACAGAACACCTCCCAAACGATTTGTAGTGTCAGAAGTATACCCCCCTGACACCAGTTAGTCAATAAAAAAGAAACCTCTCATCCCTTGCCCTTCTCTCCTCTAAAAATGAGAGAAGGGTTAGATTGGAAAAAGGGGCTTTAGCCCCCTTTGATCCGTAAGTAAGTCTATGAAAGTGAAGAGGGCAACTCTGCCCGTTATAGGGAAGGTAAGGGAAAATAATCTAAAAGGGGGCAATCCCTTTTTATTAACAAACTTACTCAAGTATTACGGTGCCGCTTTTGCCGCCGCTTTTGCGGGTGAGACGAATATTTTCTATCCTCAGCGTGGTATCCACCCCTTTGCACATATCGTAAATAGTGAGAGCAGCGACGCTTACTGCGGTTAATGCTTCCATTTCAAATCCAGTCTTGCCATTACCTTTCACCGTGGCGGTAATCTCCAGAGATCTGGCTTTTTTATCCATTGCCATTTCAATGGAAATATCCTCGATGAGAAGCGGGTGGCACATGGGAAGAAGGCCGGGAGTTTGTTTTGCTGCCATGATGCCAGCCACCTTGGCCGTGGCCAGCGCATCACCCTTTGGCAAAGAGCCATTCCTTAACCATTGCAAATGTGGAAGCCTTCATTATCACCCTTCCTTTGGCCGTTGCCTGGCGGGCAGTAACCTGTTTTTTCACCAACATCTATCATCCTGATATTCGGTGTCGCACGCATTATTACCCTCCTACCTGGGACATAAAGCGTTTCCCGGGCACTGCCCCCTGCTCCAACTTGTGTTGCTTCGGTTTGTTTTTAACTGCTTCCATTATGATCTCTTTTACTTTTTCTTGCGTGGCACCGGTTCGTAACAATGGCAGCAGGTCAATCTCATCATCGCTAAAAAGACACAGCCGCAATTTGCCGTCCGCGGTGAGCCGCAGGCGATTGCAATCTTCACAGAAATGCTGGCTGACCGGACTGATGAAGCCAATAGTACCTGAAGCATTGTGAAAACGGAAGTACTTGGCCGGGCCGCTGCCAACCATAGACCTTACCGGTTCCATCTTACCTAAAGTATTCATCCGCTCCTTGATCTCGCTTATGGAAATGAAGTCAGCTTGCAGTTTATCAATCTTTCCATCCGCACAAATATCAGAACAACCACTAGCAGTAAAAGGCATTAATTCTATAAAACGCACGTGCCAGCCACTATCTATAGTTAACCTGGCAAAATCCAGAATCTCATCATCGTTGACACCGCGCATGGCTACTACATTGATTTTTACCGGGTTTAATCCGGCATTATGAGCGGCATCAATCCCCTCCAGTACATCTTTCAACTTATCATACCGGGCAATGCGTTGAAATTTTGCCGGATCGCGGGTATCCAGACTGATATTAACCCTCCTCAATCCGGCTTGCTTCAATTCCTGGGCAAATTCTTTAAGAAGAATCCCATTAGTGGTCAAAGAGATATCTTCAATATCATCTATCTTGGCAAGACGGGAAATAAATTCCGGTAGACCTTTCCTCACCAGTGGCTCGCCGCCAGTCAGCCTTATTTTTGTAATACCTAATTCAACCGCTGCTTTTGCTATAGTGATTATTTCTTCATACGTAAGTATATCTTCGTGAGGCAACATTTCTATACCCTGCGAAGGCATACAATATACGCAGCGTAGATTACAGCGGTCCGTCACAGAAATACGGAGATAGTTTATGGGGCGGTAACAGGAATCAACCAGCCTGGTCATATTCCATGCCTCTCAATATAACGTTGCAGAACCGGATAGGCTTTTTGAGCTGCCCTGGCGCGGTGACTGATACTATTCTTGATATCGGGAGTAAGTTGCGCCATTGTTTTATCGTATTCGGGGAAATAAAAAATCGGGTCATACCCAAACCCATTCTTCCCTTTTGATTTAAAAGCGATAACACCTTTACATTCGCCCTCGAATGTTGCCAGCACTTGCACCGGTGTTGCCAGGGCAATGACGCACCTGAAACACGCAGTTCGTTTCTCCCAGGGAACTTCCTTTAACTTGCCCAGCAGAAAGTCTACCCTGTCACTGTCGCTGGCATCAGCGCCGGCATATCGAGCAGATTGTATACCCGGTTCCCCTCCCAGAGCATCTACTTCAAGCCCAGAATCATCAGCCAGGGTCAGGAGGCCACTCAACCCGGCATACACATCAGCTTTGTGGCGGGCATTTTCTTCCATGCTCACATTACCTTCTTGCACATTAGAAATAAGCCCTAAATCACCCGGTATCACCAATTCCAGGGGTAACCCCTGAAACAGGTAGCGGAATTCAGTAACCTTGCCCCGGTTAGTGGTTGCGAGCAACAGCCTCATTCTCTAGCGGATTTCCTGAAATCTTGTCTTTAGTTTCTTCATCACCTGCGGCATTGTAGTGTATTCCATCTCATCGAGAGGCAGGCGATGAGGTTCAAAAGGCCCCATCTGGCGTAAAGAATCTGCAATCCTCAATGCATGTTTACGGGCATTGTCAAAAGCCATGTCAGCAAAAAGATCGCTCGGCCCTACCAGCATGCCATCAGATAGCTGGAATCCCGCAGCGATAACCCGGGGAGGACCGTCAAAACGCGTACAGTCGCTGTCACATACACCAACCGGCATCAATGGACCGTGGTGCGATCCCCTCATCCAGCCTTCTACTATATTAAGATTAGCAAAGGGTTCCAGTACTTCACCCACTGCTGGGAATATTCCCTGAGAGCGCACAATACATACCGGGTCATCTTTACCAACGTATCTACCTGCAATCAAGCTCAACCTCTGCGTGGATGAAACTGCCGCTATATCACCAGTATCTTTGTGATATACGGCTTTTACAGCAAAATGCGTCGGAGCGCCAATGAACACCAGCATATCATAAATCTCTTCGGGACAATTAAACATTATTTGTTTATTTTCTTTTACGTTGTGAACTTCAAATTTAAATCCGTTATGCATATTGGCCGCTATCACCAGCCCAATCGTATTAAAGGGATCTGCAAACATTTTATAGAGCGGCAGGTTCCAGGCACCTGCCGACGTCTTATCTGCCATAAATACGATGACCGTCTCGGCTTCGCGTTCCTCAAATTCCATTTCAGCCACTCCGGGACCCATTCCCTTCACATTGCCGGAAAAAGCATCGGCCAGCAAATCCTGCCCCGCACCGTGAAGTTTCAGCTTCTTGGCTAAGGCCGTGCAATCCACAAAAATATTCCATGCCATTTCATGAATATCACCGAAGTTGATTCCATTCTGGTGTGTCAGGATTAATTGAAGATCGTCTCCGCACCTGGTAACGTGGTAATCAAGTACCAGGCCCCGGGTTTTAGCCCTATCCATACCTTCACGGGCGGTATCTAATACTTGCGGATGGGAACTTGAATGACCTACATAACCTCCGATATCGGCCTTAATAACACTGACAGTTACTTTCATTATGGCATATCCTCCTTTAACTATTCTTGAAACAAAATTATTCTGGCCCAAACCAGAGTGTATTATACCAAAGTTGACACCTTAAAGGCACGAAATATTATTTATCCCCGAACTGACGACAGAACCGCTTCTGCAATAAGAGAGAAATCAAGCTAAAAGCTGATACCTGTAAACATACAGCTCCCTACTCACAAGTCAAATGGTTAAGTGGAATGTATGTTTCAGTATGAATTTTTGAAATTATTAGTGCATAAAGTATAGCAGCGTAAATCTAGTAGTCCATGCCCTTGCGAGCCAGGAGGCCGTCATCATAGGGATGTTTAATTTTGACCATCTCTGTTACCAGATCAGCTAATTCAACAATCCTTGGGGAAGCGTAGCGACCGGTCAGAATAAGTTCTACATTTTCCGGCTTGTCTTTAATCATTTTTACTACATCTTCAATATCAATGAGCTTCCATGATACAGCCACGTTTACTTCATCCAGAACCACCACATCGAATTTCTTGCTAAGCATTGCCTTACGAGCGGCTTCCAGTGCCCTGGCTGCCTGCTGCTTTTCAGCTGGTTTAATATTGTCGGGATTGACGAAGGACTTAAAACCAAACCTGTCAAAAGTAACATTGGGCAGTATTGCCAGAGTTTTCTGCTCTCCGTAAGGAAATTCTCCTTTCATAAAGAAGACTATGTGAACACGAAGACCGTGTCCAGCAGCGCGGAGAACCATACCCAGAGCCGCTGAAGTCTTTCCTTTACCTTCACCGGTAAATACCTCAACCAACCCTTTTGTTGGAATATCGGCAGATGTAATGTCAAACTCGCCTTTTGGCACGATTCGTGAGTTTACCAAACATCGGATAGAGTGTCAAAGAAGGAGATTGTATAATTTGTACCTCAGCCATCAATTTGCTATAGTTTATGGCTCTGCCACAATCACAACAAATTCAGGAGAATAAATGCAAATAATCCCGGCCATCGATCTTAAAGGAGGCAAATGTGTACGCCTCTATCAGGGCGATTACAACCAGGAGACGGTCTTTTCCCAGGATCCTGTTGCCATTGCCCGAAAATGGCAAGAACAAGGGGCGAAAAGACTGCACTTGATTGATCTGGATGGGGCGGCTTGCGGCGAGCCTCAAAATCTGGATGTCATCGAGGTCATTGTAAAAACAACTGGCCTGCCGGTCCAACTTGGCGGTGGCATTCGTACCGAGGATAACGTAATAAAGGTGTTGAGTGTCGGCGTCCAGAAGGTTATCCTGGGTACGGTAGCCATTGAGCAGCCGGATTTGGTAAAACGACTATGCCGCCAGTTTAAACAGGCTATTATTGTAAGCATAGACGCCCGAGAAGGATTGGTAGCAACTCGCGGTTGGAAACACGGTACAACAGTCACTGCCATTGAACTGGCGCTACAAATGGTCGCTATCGGAGTGCCACGTATTCTGTACACAGACATCAGCAGAGATGGAACACTTACAGAACCCAATTACCGGGCGATAGGAGAATTGATCAGCAAAGTGGAACTGCCTGTAATTGCTGCAGGAGGAATTGCCGCTCAAGATCATCTGCAAAAGCTGAAACAACTTGGAGTTGAAGGGGCAGTTATTGGCAAAGCGCTGTATACGGGGAACATTCTTCTTAAAGAGGCTTTGACACTAGAAAAAGATACTTCTAAAGGAGCATTGAAATAATGTTAAAATTCGACGATAGGGGTTTAATCCCCGTAATAGTCCAGGATGTAAACAGCAACGAGGTAGTAATGCTGGGCTATGCCAGCAAGGAAGCCCTGCGGCTGACGATGGAAAGCGGTGAGGTCTGGTTTTATAGTAGAAGCCGCCAGGAACTGTGGCATAAAGGAGCTACGTCGGGTAGTATTTTAAAAGTGCGCGGTGCCATCGCCAAGGATTGCGACAGTGATGCGATTCTCATCCGGGCAGAACCCGCAGGACCCGTATGCCACACAGGAAACTGGGGCTGTTTTTATCAGACACTTGCGTCCAGTGATATTGAGTGATGCTTCCCACAAGACAAACCTTTTTATCAGCTGAGGCACCATCTGATTTGTCGTTATTCTTCTGCTATTAGTTTCGTGGCGTTTCTCCGCCGGAAGAAGGAGCGGATGAAGGTTGCACCGGGCATGCATCCGTGCTATCAATTTCAATTATTTTCTTTAATGCGGCTATTGCCGTCTCCAGTTGCTTATCACTGGGTTCCCTGGTGGTCATAGATTGGAGCAGCAGTCCCGGCAAAATCAGGCTTCGAACTATCGGATTCTTTATATTACCAGCTCCAAAACGGATGAACTCATAGCCAATCGCTGCGATTACAGGTATCAAGATAACCCTGGTCAGAATCCCCAGCAACAACGGGGGTCTGCCAATTACGGTAAAAACGATAATAGCCAGTACCAAAACCACCAGAAGGAAACTGGTGCCGCACCTGGTATGTGCTGTGGAGTAAAGTTTTACATATTCTGTTTCCAGCGGCATACCTGATTCATAAGCATTGATCGTTTTATGTTCGGCGCCGTGATAGGCAAATACTGTCCTTACATCCCGCATAAAACCAATGCCCCACAGATAAACAACGAACATTACAATACGAATAATACCTTCTATCAAATTTCCCAGAAAGGCCGACTCAATATAGGGATAGATCAGATAGGTCGCAATAAGCAGCGGAGCGACGAAGAATACGGCAACTCCAAAGATTAACCCCACCGCCAGAGTTCCCCATAGAAGCCATGGAGATATTTTTTCCCCGGCTTCCTCAGCCGCAGCGACGTCAGCGGAATGGAGCAACGCCTGAATCCCCAATACCATTGTTTCAAGTAGAACAATGACGCCGCGAATAAACGGCATCTGGCGTAAACGGCCTTTATAGATACTGGAAAGCGGCTGGTCTTTTATATCTATTTGACCGTCGGGACGGCGGACAGCAATGGCCACACTCCTCTTCCCCCTCATCATGACACCCTCAATTACTGCTTGCCCCCCATAGTAAAAAGGTTTTTTTTCTGGCATATTATAAAAAAAGAGGAGCGGTTTAAAACCGCTCCTCGCCCTTCTAGCTCACTTAAACCTAACCCTTGATGTTATAACGGCGCTTAAATCGCTCTACTACACCGGCAGTATCCACAATCTTCTGCTCGCCAGTGAAAAAAGGATGGCATTTGCTGCAAAGCTCCACCCTCAAGTTTTCCCTGGTAGAACCAGTAGTAAATGTATTACCGCAGGAGCAGGTAACCTTGGTATCAAAATATTTCGGATGAATTTTTTCTTTCATGGTCTACTCTTAATATACGCTGACTCGTTTTGTAGTTTTAGTAGCAAATTCGTATTTAACCAGCCCTTTCACCAGAGCAAACAGGGTAAAGTCTCTCCCAATCCCGACATTTGTGCCCGGATGGATCTTCGTTCCTCTTTGCCTGACCAGTATATTGCCGGCAATCACCTGTTCGCCCGCGTGTTTTTTTATACCCAGTCTCTTAGATTTACTATCGCGACCGCAATGAGTACTGCCGCCGCCCTTTTTATGTGCCATTAAGCCTCAACTCCTGCTTTTTCTTTCTTCTTCCTGGGTGCTTTCGCCGAGGAAACAACACCACCCGGCCTGACTATTTCATTTATTTGTAGCGTAGTATAACGCTGCCTGTGTCCGGTCTTCTTATGTTGGCGTGTCTTATTTTTATATCTCAAAACTATTATTTTGTCACCCTTAACATGATCAAGGCATGTAGCAGTGACTTTGGCGTTCTCTATAACTGGATTCCCCAGGATAGTCTCTTTACCATCGGTAATAAGCAAAACTTTAGAAAGTTCTACTTCTTTACCTATCTCAGTACCAAGATAATCAACATTTATCTTGTCTCCGGCAGATACTTTAAATTGCGTACCTGCAGTTTCAACTATAGCATATATTTCATTCATACAAAGCCAGTATTAAACCATATTTCGAGAAATAAAGTCAAACGATTATCCAGATGAGGATAATTAAAGCTGGATTCTCGGTTGTATCCTAGTACCTTTTTTGCCCGCCTCTTCCACCTGAATCCCTGCCACCCCTCTTGAACCCTCCTCCCCTGCCTCCACCCCCAAATGATCTATTGCCACCGAACCCTCCGCCGCCACCACCACCCCTATCATTTCGTTCACGGGCACCGCTCACTGAAATAGTACGATCCTTAACTTTCTTACCATTAAGGCCAGTGATTGCAGCTTGCCCTTCAGATAATTTTGGCATTTCCACAAAAGCAAAACCCTTTGATTGTCCGCTGAATTTATCTTTGATGATGTTAAGAGAAGAAATTTCTCCAAAAGCCTGAAACTCGGCCCGTAAATCGTCTTCAGTTACATCATATGATAAATTGCCAACATAAATATTCATTTATCCCCCTTTATACATCTATTTACATAGAAATAAATAACTTCGGTTTAAACTATGAAGAAAAAAAGCCCGGGAAACGGGAGTATCCTGCCCCATTAACCTGATGGACGACCTCCTTTTTTCTCCTTCGTAGTTAGAGTTCGGTCATCAGTTCCTCAATCGTAAAGGAAACCATTGCCGTATGTTAACAACCTAAACTTAAACTATGAAGCAATTGTACACCAAAACCTGCTTTCTATGCAAAAACCAGGATACCGAATCATTCTATCTCTCTCTTTGAAACGGATAATATGATAGTATATGTATAGGACTTTTTTGTACCTGGAGGTATAAGATGAGCTTAGAGCATGTCAAGGGGAAAAATATGGGCACTATCATGTTATATGCCTTAAGTACCTGCGGCTGGTGCCGCAAGACTAAAGAATTTCTCAATGCGCTTGGGGCAGAATATGACTATGTATTTGTCGACCTTTTGCCCGCTGATGAAAGAGATAGTACCATGAAAATAGTGCAAAAATGGAATCCAAATTCCTCATTTCCAACGATACTTATCAATGGTAAATGCATCGTGGGATACAAAGAAGACGAAATAAAGAATGCTCTCAAGTCATGAATGATGCTATCGAAATAAGTTCAACAGAAATCGACCGCCGGTACGATAAATTGAAAACTGAAACCGAAGCAGGCGGGTACTACCTCAATGCCGATGTAGCATTTGTTAAAGAATTGATCAAAGGGTTGATGGTAAACGAGAAAAGGTACGGTTATGGTGCCTGCCCTTGCCGGCTTGCATCGGGTAAAAAAGCAGATGACCTGGATATCATTTGCCCTTGTGACTACCGGGACCCGGATTTAAACGAATTTGATTGTTGCTATTGTGCGCTGTACGTTTCACAGGCGGCAGCACGTAGAGAAAAAACGGTGGGTGCCATACCCGAACGACGTCCACCTCCCGAAATCAGAAAAAAGGAGAGGGTGGTAACACCCAAAACAATCTCCCAACTCCCTTTGCCCGTCTGGAGATGTAAAGTCTGCGGTTATCTCTGTGCTCGCGGCGAACCGCCAGAAATATGCCCGATTTGCAAAGCTAAGAAAGAACGATTCGAACAGTTCATCTGATACGGCGGACATCTCTGCCTGCATCGGTTTTGGTGTCCGAAATATCATCAACGGAGTATAGTGCGATGTATGAAAAATTACTCGTTCCCCTGGATGGCTCCACATTAGCTGAAGTGGCTTTACCTTATGCGGAAGAGTTATCCGGGAGATTGGGTTCCCGGATTGATCTGCTCCATATTGGGGAATCAAACAAGATTATCGAACAGCACAATCTTCATTTCTACCTCCAAAATAAAGCTGATGCTATTAAAAATTTCATTGCCTTATATGCGGAAAAACCGGATAACAACAGGGAAATACAAGTAACCGCTGTTCTTACCACAGGCCATCCTGCAGAAAAAATTGTGGAATATGCCGAAAGAGAAGATGCGGGACTAATCATTATGTCAACCCATGGGCGTTCCGGTATATTAAGATGGGCTTTAGGCAGTGTCGCAGATAAGGTGGTAAGAGGTACCAGAAAACCGGTTATGCTGATCAGGGCTAAAAACGCCCGCACTGGTATACATGATAAAAAATTATTGAGGAAAATGATGGTTCCTCTTGATGGTTCACCGGAAGGGGAAGCTGTCATTCCCTATGTTGCTGAGCTTGCTTCGAGACTCGAAGCTGAGGTCACACTTATGCAAGTGCTTTCCACGGGATATCAGGTAATTGCCACTGGAGATTATATTGCCTATACGGAAAAGCAAATTGAATCAGATAAGACTTTTGCTCAAAAATACCTGGCGAAAGTTGAGGCATGGCTCAAGAAAAATGGGGCGAATTCAAAGTCGGTAATAAAACTGAAAAACGGGAATGCTGCAGAAGAAATTATCGCCTTTGCCGACGAGATTAATGCCGATTTAGTAATAATGGGAACTCATGGGCGGTCTGGAGTAGGACGTTGGGTTCTCGGGAGTGTCGCTGAGCGAGTCCTCCAAAATGGAAACACCCCACTTATGCTGGTGAGATCAACGGGTCTATAGAAACTGCTTAAATCCCTTTGCCTCGATAGCTGTGTACACCCTCGAAAAACCGGTTTCTAGGTAATCGCATCAAACTAATATTTTCTTAAAACCGATGCTGGCCAACACAAGGAAAATTACCGTGGCTATCAGAATGGCCACTATATCCAAGGGGAGGCCTGATAAATCTCCTGTGACCAGCAAAGCCCTCATGGCGTTAACGACATAGCTTAGCGGATTAATAAAAGCGATAGCTTTCAGCCAATCAGGCATCAGTTCGATAGGATATATAGCATTGCTGGCAAAGAAAAGCGGCATGGTAATGGCCTGGCCTATACCCATCATTCTCTCCCTGTTTTTAAAAATCGGTACCAGGCTCATACTCAAACAAGAAAAACACATGGCAAATAAAATGATGATGACAAAAACACCCAATATGTCCAGAGGATTTAAAGAGAAGTTAATCCTCATGATAAATGCCAGAATTAAAATCGCAACCGCCTGGAAAATACCTCTCACTCCCGCCGAAAGGGCTTTACCTAATACAATGGCGGAAGGAGATACTGGAGTCGAAAGGAGCTTGTTTAACAATCCTATATCCCGTTCCCAGACAACTGCAATTCCATAGAATATGGCTACAAACAGGACTGATTGCGCCAGTACCCCGGGCGTCATGAACTGAAGGTAAGAAATCCCGCCTGTAGGGATATCCCTGATTTTGCTAAATACACTTCCAAAGACCAGGAGCCAGAGTGCCGGCTGAACGGATCTTATCCATATTTGAGATGAATCATGTCTGATCTTTCTTAACTCAAATTCGGTTAACGTGAAAACGTTGGAAAAGTATCGGGTAATACTCATTTTGATAACCTCCTGAAGGTTCTCCGTTCTTTGCGGGCCCGGCGCCAATTTTCGTTCTCTCCCTCCCCCATCCTGCTTCCTGTATATTTTAAAAATACATCATCCAGAGACGGCTTTTTCAAGGAAACAGCTTCCACTTCCACTCCGGCGGTCTTTAGTGTATCCAGAAGCTGCGGAATGAGACGTTCTCCATCGGTAACCAGCAAATCAACCTGCTCTTCGGATGGTTCTGATATAACCGAATAACCCAGCCCTTTAAGTTTATCGCCGAAATCTGTTGCTTTAGATACAACAGTAACCACATCACCACCCACCATGGATTTAAGTTGAGGCGGCTGCCCCATCACCACCAACTTACCCTTAGCCATTATACCTATTCGATCGCAAAGTATGTCCGCCTCGCTCATATCATGGGTAGTGAGGAAGATAGTTGTTCCAAATTCCTCTCGCAGGTTCTTAACGAGTTCCCAGATAATCCTCCTGGCATTGGGGTCAAGGCCAATGCTTGGCTCATCCAGATAAAGTATTTTAGGCCTGTTCACAAGTGCCTGAGCGATCTCCAGCCTGCGCATCATTCCCCCCGAATAGGTATTTACCATATCTCCAATCCTGTCTTGCAAATCCAGATATTCAACGACTTCGTTGATGCGGATACCCCTGTCTTTACCCGCTAAACCGTAGAGTTTGGAGTACATAAGGATATTCTCATATCCTGTTAAGTCACCATCCACTGACACATCCTGGGGTATATACCCCGCCGTCTGTCTCACCTTGCCGGATTGTCGTAAACCGTCGATACCGAAGATTGTAATACGCCCTGAAGTAGGCTTGATAAGAGTCAGAAGGATGCGGATGGTGGTGGTTTTTCCCGCACCATTAGGCCCCAGCAAACCGAAAATCTCTCCTTCGCCCACGGTGAAAGAGATATTATCCACAGCCTTAACCTTGGGGTAATTTTTAACGAGACTTTCTACGACAACTGCATTAGTGCTCAAAGGTTCCCCTCTTGCTCAAACAATAAAGAAAAAACACCTCAAATTAAGTGTAGTGGAAAATTAAATTACCGTGCGGAAGAGCTGAGTTTAACGAGCTTATCCCAATTTATTATGCCATCGACACAATATTTTTCGCCTCACTTAGCAAAAAATCATAACTTATCTTTCATGCAAATATGAATAACCAGATAAGCATTTAATTCGATCGAAAATAATAAATAAACTGGATGAGTAATAACTTTCGCCGTACAGCAAAAGAATTCGAGTGCCCGGGTTCCCACACCCTTACAAATTTTTCAGCCCTCTATGCCCTGGGTATAGTACCGGTATCCATTCCGCCCCAGCTGTTTCACAAGGTACATTGCAGAATCGGCACGTTTGAACAGGATATCAATATTGTTTCCATCCCGGGGATAAAGAGCGATGCCGATACTGGTGGTAACAGTAATCTCTTGATCGTCAATGATAAGCGGTTTTTTTACTTCCTCCAGTATTTTCTTAGCGACTCCGGTCGTATCATCCTCGCTATGCGTCTCCGCCAACAAGACAACATACTCATCACCACCCATGCGGGCAACTGTGTCTGTTTTACGGATACAATCCACCATCCTTCTGCCGATTTCCTTGAGCACTTTGTCACCTACGCTATGCCCCAGCGAATCATTTATTTCTTTGAATTTGTCCAGGTCCATCAGCAAAAAACCAAGCATATGTTTATAACGCTCAGCGTGCGCTTGAGCCAGGTTAAAGCGATCATTCAACAACGTGCGATTGGGCAGACCCGTCAGCGGGTCGTGATAAGCCAGTTGATTAACATACTCCTCCATCTTTTTGCGCTCGGTAATATCTCTGATCACGCCGATAATAAGCTTCTTACCTTGAGATTCAATAATCCTATCATGAACCTCTACCGGTACCAGAGAACCATCTTTTCGGATATCAGTTGTTTCGAATATAAAAGTGCCCTTTTCCGAAATCTTTTGCAATATCTCCTGTTCTTTGGATTCATAAGCACTGGGTGACTTGACATGAAGTTGGTCGAAATTCATTTTTAACATCTCCTCTCGTGTATAACCCGTGATCAGAGATGTCGCTTCATTTACATAGAGAATATGTCCTGCTAAATCATGAACTATAATGGAATCCGTGGCGCTGTCCAGGAGCTGCGATCGCATTTTAAGTTCTTCTTCGGCTTGCTTACGTTCTGCAATGTCCCTGCAAACACCAAGTATCAGCTTTTTCCCCCCAGATTCAATGATTTTCCCGTTAACTTCTACTGGTATATGATTTCCATTCGCATGAAGATGGGTTGTTTCGAAAACTAACGAACCCTTTTCCATCAGTTCGTTTTGTTTTGTTCTGGGTTGTTCAGCAGAGCCAACATCAATTTGGCGTATATTCTTGCTCATCAACTCTTCTCTGGTGTAACCAAGGGACTTATATGCAGTTTCATTCACGTAAACCATAGCACCATCTAAACCATGTACCAGAATAGAATCTGAGGTGCTCGCCAGGATACCGGCATTAAGCTTCAACTCTTCTTCGGCTTTCCTGCGCTCGGTAATGTCATGCGCAACGTTCAGAATCAGCTTCCTGCCTCCTGTTTCAACAAGGCGGGAGCCTACATCCTTATACCTGCATGATCCGTCTTTGAGGACGTCTATTGCTTCAAATGAAGTCGAGCCTTTTTCAAGTACTTCTTCTATCCTCGACATGAATAATTTGGAGTTTTCCATTCCGGTTACCTGCTGGATATTCATTTTCAGCAAGTCGATTTTGTTGTAACCCAGGGTCTGGCATGCAGCTTCATTTACGTAAACGAAATCTCCTTCAACGGTATGTAAGATAATTGAATCAGATGCATTATCCAGAAGATATGCTCTTAGGTTAAGTTCTTCATCCCTCTTTCTACGCTCAGTAATATCGGTGATAATACCCTCATGGTGGGTGATAATGCCCTCGGGATTACGCCGAACTTTGGTTTTATCCTCTATCCAGCGAATTTTTCCTGATTTAGTTACTATCCGGTATTCCTGTGTAAATTCATCGAGTCCCTCCCCGACATACCTGGAAATCTCCTCCTCTACTCTTTTTCTATCGTCGGAATAGAGTATTTTCACATAATTCAGATCGCCAGAAATAAACTCTTCGGTAGTATAACCAAACTGACTGACATTATCGGAAACATAATCAACAGGCCAACCTTGAGCCTTTCTCCATAAGAACACAACAGCAGGACTTCTGTTAATAATAGCCTCAAGGTCTCTGCTTTGCGACTGTACCCCTGATACCTGGGCTATATTTCGATTAAGTTCAATTTTTTCTTTACTTAGAGGTTGTTTTTCTTTCTTTGGCTGTCTCAAGATGAGTCCCCCGCTACGTCAGAGTAACTTATGCCCCACATTATAACATCAAGTTTTAACAAAATGAATAGGTCGCCTAAGTTTGTTGAACAGAAGTAGTCCGATCGAGGGGGATACCGCTTATTGTTTCGGTTTTTTTGCCTGAACCTTGATACTCCTCACAGAATTACCGATATTTTCCAGCTTCGCCGATGGAACATTTAGATCTTTTATCAGCATCTGTGCGGTGGGATCATTGGACATGCAGTCGATATCAAACCCATCTTCTGCTACGACATCTATTTTTTCAAAACCTGCCTCTTTAATAGCCGCCAGGTAGTCTTTCTTTAGCAGTGCCCCGGATAAACAGCCAATATATGCGGTAACTGACTGCATAATGCTTTGAGGAAGTTCCTGCAGCAAGACTATATCCGATACCATGAGCCTGCCTCCGGGTTTTAGTACCCTGTAAGCTTCCTCAAATACTTTTTGTTTATCAGGTGAGAGATTGATTACGCAGTTCGATATTATTATGTCTACCTGATTATCACCCACGGGTAAGTATTCGATCTCTCCGAGGCGAAACTCAACGTTGTTATAATTTCCTTTTCGGGCATTTTCCCTGGCTTTTTCCAGCATTTCGGGAGTCATGTCAACGCCAATCACTGCTCCCTTTCTTTCCAACCTTATTAGCTGCTAAGAAGCAATCAAAACCCGCTCCTGAGCCGAGATCAAGCACAACTTCTCCTTCTTTCAATGAAGCCAGTGCCACCGGGTTGCCACAACCCAGCCCCAGGTTAGCGCCATCGGGAACCGATTTCATTTCCTCCTCGGAATACCCTACCTTCTTGCTGATATCCTCAGCAAACTTGGGAGCAGTGCCACAGCAAGACGTTTTACTCGGGGAACAGCAGGAACTGCTCCCCCGAGCGACACTGGCATATCCCTCACGTACTATTTTTTTCACATCTTCTTTTTTCATTTAAATCCTCCTTATTACTTAACCATTTCTTTCATTATTGGACCAAGCATATTTTTAACCATACCGGCAAGTTCCTCAGCCTTAATTAAAAACATACAGCATATTTTCCCCTCTTTTTCCCAGCTCACCAGAGCAAGCTTATCGCCCGCCCGGATATCAGCCTTTTCCCTGGTTTCTTTAGGAAGAATCATCTGACCTCGTTCATCGACGCTTATTACGGATTCAACCTTGCAACAACCCATTTCCTCACCAGCAGGCAAACAGCAGTATTTATCCCTCTCTTTTTTAACCATAGTTAACCTCCTTTATAAATTTAGTATATTCAGTATTTTCTGATTTTTCTGAATTATATCCCAATCAAACCAGTTCGTCAAATATAGTATATCCAGTATCGTGCAGATCAATCAAGGATGAATTAGGTCTCGGACCACACACTCCACTGGAACAGCACATTGCCGATTCGTAAATAACTAATTTGTTTGTTTGGGCCATTTTATTGCTCCTCTTGAATTATTAGACAGTTGTATTTCGATAACAAGATGTGATTGTTCTTCTGTCGTCTGCTCTTACTGCCCGAACCGGGCAGTGTTTTTACCCTCAGCACTTTTTCTTTGAATCATATTTCTGATCCGGGGGACATACAGGAGTAACCTCAATCTGAACAGGGATGATGGGCGCCGCGACTGCAAATTGACCTGCGAGCTCGCCGATGCTTACAGAATATATTCCTGAAGCACTCGGAGTAATTGTGAAAACAAAAAAGGATGAAGTTCCCGGTAGCATAATCATTTCGTCAGTTTTGCTTACAACACCATTTATTTTCCACTCTGCAACATATTTACCCTGTACCTCCCCAACATTAGCTATATCCGCTTTAATTATCACTTTGGTATTGATATCAGGTTCAGGAGGATTTATCTCCAACTTGGAAAGCTTAAATGTTGCAGGGATGGGTTTCCTGACTTCCAGGGTTGCCTGTTTATCTCCTATCTGCACTATATAAGCACCCTCCCGGTTTCTTCGAAGAGTAAATTCAATTGTGTCAGTTCCACCAGGCGCAAGGTTAGCATACTTTCTGTTATCCGCGACTCCATCTACCATCAATGGTATGTCATATTTCTTCATTTTATCGCTGTCGTTCATCACTTCAACTTTTATACTTGGCGCTTTCACCTGTTAGGATCTTTGTTGGTTTAACCTCGAATGACACCACTTGTAGAGTATTTACTGGTTCTTGGCACGCCTGAATTGAAAAAAGTATTGTTAACACAGTAAAAATAAAATACTTAATAGTTTCGTATTCATATTTTTGTTCACTCGCTTGAGAAACTCATTAGCTCTTACTGTTGATACGTTAACAGGAGCCAGAAACCTGCTCCGATCAAAAGTATGCCAGATACTATACGAATAGGGTTTGCGCCTTGTTAGCAATGCTGTTAACTTTTCCCAATCCTATGCCTAAAATAGCTCCGGCCATGGGCAGCCCATATCCAATCGCAAACATAGCCAGTATTAAAATCCCCCATATCCCCTGTCCCTTCAATATGGATAAACCAAGTACTACCGGGAGCATCATTGGGCCGCAGCACGCCATACAATAAGCTGTACTTGCAGCGCCAATAGCTAATCCGAAGGTCGACGCTCCGAATAATCCTTTGGGGAGTTTTCCGGTTACAGGGGTAAATGACGGCAGACGAAATGGTAATATATTCAGAGCTGCAAATCCGAAGAAAATCGTTATTAATGCGATTACTATTTTTCCGTAAATCCCAAATGTGCTTCCCGTAACTTGCCCTATAAAACCGACGATCCCACCTGCTATTGATAAGGAAATAATCGCTCCCAGCATGAAAAAGCCGGCTATTATAAATATATCTTTTGAGTGTTGATTCTCACGGCTGCCTGCATATCCAACACTGCAAGCATCATCGGAGCCGCGCAACCAATGGAACCGAATGATGTTATCAAGCCCAGGAGAAATCCTGCAGGTAATACTAAAACACCAAATTCAGGAGCGCTGAAAGTTTGTTGAATCCATTGTTCCATTACAATTACCTTTAGGGGCAGCAACCGCTGGAACTGCCAGGAGGGCAGGCTTTGGCAGCTTGCAGATATGCCTGCAACAGCCTGGTTTCGGTAATATCACCGGTCACAAGCGTTCCGCTGCCAACCTTGTTAAAAGCTATAACGGCGGGAAATTTGGTTATAGACAGACGCTGAGCAGTCGACTGTAATTCAGGGTCGTCTGATTTAAGAGCCAGGGTCTCGATATTTACGCCATCAGCTTTGATTTTTGCCACGGCGTTGTCGATTTCCTTCGACATCAGTTGTGTTGCTTCATTATCGCCAGGCAAAACCAAAAAAATAAAGTCGTTTTGGGCAAATAAAACATTCGCTTTTTTAATCCAGTTATAGTCTCCAATGCTGTTTGAAGGTGTGGCTGCTGCTACCAGAATTCGCTGCAGCTTGGGCGCATCCTGCAGTAGGCGGACTTTCTGCTGAACCACTAGGCTTGATTAGCAGTGAATACGTTACAGCGCCAATGACCATGAGTATGCCCAAAGCAAAAACAGTTTTTTTCCACCACACTACTCCTATTGTTTTGCTTTATTTATTGTCTTTCACTACAAGTCTCCTTTATAAAAATATTCGAACATTTCGCAATAATACAAAATAATTAATCTGAAACCGTGTGTCTGAAGAAATTCGCTAATGAATCCAGCATCCGCGGGTCGACCCAGCATTCAACACTCTGTCCACGTCTTTTCATTTTTATCAGACCCGCCCGGTGAGGCCATAATCCGATAGATAGTTTGATAAACATTTAGTATAATAATTTCAGGCGATTATTATTTTCACAATTAAACCAAAGCATTTAATAAGACTGAGTTTATTCACAATTTGCTACTTGGGTTATTAAAAATGAGTACCAAAAAAAAGATAAATAAGTCTAAAATTTTCCCCACAACCAAAAAGGTAACGTTGCCCCCTTCGAATAAACAGAGTACTTCGTCAGGAGCTGGCAACAACAAGGCAAGTTCAAAAATCGATAAAACAACGTTATTTCGGAAGAGCCATGCTTTAATCTTTGCTTTATCCGGACTGGTCATCATTGCCCTGATAGTATTTGGGATAGTGTTGTTTCTGCAAAGAGAAGGTGCTCAGTCCCCACCTGCAAATATCGCTAACCAAAATGGCTCATCTATCCCAGACTCCTGGATCATCCTTAAAAATTGAAATCAGAGATGTGACGGTCACCGATATAACAGAAAAGAGTATGACAATTCAATGGAAAACGAATTTGCCAGCCACCAGCGAGGTTAGCGCATCGGAACAGAACAGTACTAATTCACTTGGCGGTTGGCCGGATAACAAACTTGTTCTGGAACACAAAGTAACATTGGAAAAACTAACACCGTCATCTTCATATATTCTGAAGATAAAATCAAAGGACGCTTCAGGCAATGAGGCACTGTTTGAAAGCAACAATGTATACCAAACCCAACCTTTACGCACAAATACAGACATAGTAATAGGCCAAAAGGCTCCTGATTTTTCATTGCAGACATTAACCGGAGAAAACATAAGTCTATCCGCTCAAAGAGATAAGAAAATCATGCTGGTATTCTGGTTAATGAGCTGTAGCTCCTGTAGAGATGAACTTCCATTCCTGCAAGACTTTTGGGGAAATACCAAACCTGATGATCTCTCACTATTTGCAATAAACATTGGAG
The DNA here is from genome assembly GCA_963784375.1 of uncultured Chloroflexia bacterium. Classification (GTDB taxonomy): domain Bacteria; phylum Chloroflexota; class Dehalococcoidia; order GIF9; family UBA5629; genus JBBIPA01. The sequence continues at coordinate 63,989 of CAWAQY010000003.1, forward strand.
AAAATGAAAATCTCATCAAAAATTACGTTATCAGCCAAAAACTAACTTTCCCCATTTTATTAGATCAGGATAGCGTTGTCTCAAAAAAATATACTGTAGTTCATTACCCGACTATTTTCCTTCTTGCTCCGGATAAAACCGTGACAAACATAAAAGAGGAACCTTTTAGAAACACAACGGAAATAAAGGAGTTTATCCAACCCACCAATCAACCTAAATGATTTTCAGATGAAAATGTGAACCAGGCGCTTATAATATCATCAAGCAGTGAAGTAACAAAATTAACGTTTATTAAGTTGTTTTTATAAAATACTTCCTTTGGAAATATAACGACACGTTTACTAACCCGATAAGTGCAGGCACCTCAATTAACGGACCGATAACTGCCGCAAATGCCTGGCCTGAACCAATCCCGAATACTGCTACAGCTACAGCAATAGCCAGCTCAAAGTTGTTACTGGCAGCCGTAAAACCAATCGTCGCCGTTCTGGAATAATCTGCCCCTATCTTCTTGCCCATATAAAAGGAAACCAGGAACATGATGACAAAGTATATGAGAAGCGGGACAGCAATATGAACAACATCCAGAGGTAATTGGATAATAATCTCGCCCTTTGAGCGAGAACATTACCACGATGGTAAAGAGCAGAGCCGCCAGCGTAATCGGACTGATTTTAGGAATGAATTTGCTCTCGTACCACTCTTTCCCTTTAGTTTTGATCAGAACAAACCGGGTAATCATACCTCCGAAAAATGGTATTCCCAGGTAAATTAGCACGCTCTGAGCTATCTGCCATATAGTGATATCTACCGTTGAGCCCTTCAATCCAAATAATTGCGGTAAAATGGTGATAAAAATATAAGCATATACTGAATAAAATACGATCTGAAATACGGAGTTAAGAGCCACCAGCCCTGCCGCATACTCGGTATCTCCTCTCGCTAACTGGTTCCACACAATAACCATAGCAATACATCGGGCCAACCCTATTAAAATCAATCCCATCATGTATTCGGGATTCGGCCATATGAAACCAAGAAATAGTATCGCCAGCAGGAACATGAGTATCGGTCCTATAATATAGTTCTGTGCCAGTGATAAACCCAGCACGCGCCAGTCGCGGAACACCCGCCCCATTTCTTCATATTTAACTTTGGCCAGAGGCGGATACATCATGAGAATAAGACCGATAGCTATGGGTATCGAGGTAGTATCTATTGAGAAAAAGCTGATGACCTTAGCTACCGAGGGTACGAAATAACCTAACCCTACACCAAATCCCATTGCCAGGAATATCCACAACGTCAGGAATCGATCCAGCAGCGATAGTTTTCCCATGATAGACTCAGGTTTTGCTTCCATCTAATCTCCTTACCATTTACTAATCACTATTTAACCGCATCGAGGCATTGTCTAATGACAGTCTTGACCTTATCGTCAAAACCCGGTTTATCACTTGAACAATGCCAGTCCCAGATATCCTGTATATCTTTAATGTGATCGGTATTATTTGTAACCATATTCACAAATAGTTGAGAACCAAGAGCATTGTATTTTTTTACAACATCAACGGTCGCCTTATTTCCGATAGCATAAATCTGAAAGGTAAGCTTGCCACTTGCCAGTTCATCCTGGAAATATGTTCTCACCACGTAGTCAGCTCGCTCCTCAAAACAAATGCAGGTAGCACATCGCTGCGGCATATGAAAATAGGCAACTTCAACTCTATTGGCAGGAAGTTCAGCAGGGTGGTTTTGGGATTTCGGGTAATTTCTGAACCTCATTCTGCTACAACAGATTTAACTGGATTCTTGAGGCATTGAAGTATCAGAGCTGCAAGCCACCAGCAGAACACTCACCAGAACCAACAAAATGATGAGGCTTTTAATCTTATATGTTTGCATATTTGTATAAAATCCTCCCTCCGGACTGTTTACAAACTCTGGATCCACTGGTAAATATAATAGATACCAACTCCTATAAAAATTAGGGCAACAACAATTCTTATTATGCGTTCAACACGCGTTATGGCATTGAGCCAGGAAGTTACCCCGGCTACTCCAAACGAGAGGAGTGTGCCGATAATCAAAACCGGCAGTCCTGTCCCAACGGCAAATACAGCGGGAAAGGCAATGCCGCCGGCAGATTTTAAAGATAGGGGCATCAATATACCGAAATAGAGCACGGCACTATACGGACAAAATGCCAGAGCAAAGAGTATACCAAGCAGAAAACCACCGAACATCCCCCAATTAGCTACTTTGCTGCCCAATGCGGCCAGCCCTCCACCACTCCTGCCAAAGGAAATTTTATCAATGAAAAGCATCAGCAACCCAACCACAACAAGAATGGGACCCAGCACCTGCCCTCCAGCACTCTGTAGGAATAAGGAAACACCCGGAATCTCCAGCCCGATGTAAATAATCAAGACTCCGAGCAATGAATAGGAAAACATCCTTCCGAAAGTGTATAAAATGCTGGTGGTGACGGCGTATTTACGATCGGCAATTCTGCGGCTCACATAGGCTATAGCCGCAATATTGGTGGCCATCGGGCAAGGGCTGATGGCTGTTATCAACCCCAGGAAAAAAGCAGATACTATCGGAATATTTGAACCTGAGAACATCTCTCCTATTTCCACTAGCTAACTTCCTTCAACTTCTGTGAGATAAGTTTACGGAGAAATTCATCGAATGCAGGACCACTGTTCAACAATTGCGGCATCCATACCTCGTCAATTTGCTTAATAGTTTCAACTCCATTCTTCACCGTAGTAATAAATAGCTCCGAACCTACAGGTTTGTACTTCTTTACGATATCGGCATTTTGCTTATCCTGAAAATCATAAGATTGAATGGTCAATTTACCTTTTGCCATTTCGTCTTTAAAGGAATCGTCAAGCAAAGCCCTGGTGCGCGCCTCAATCGAGATACATGAGGCACAGCGTACTTTGGGATGCATCATGACGATATCTATCCTGTTTGACAAACCAGAAGGTTGAGCCGCGGGTGGCGGCAACACTGGAGGTTCGATAGACGTGGGTGGTGGTGATGGATTTGAAGGTGGCGTAACTACGAGGGGAACTAACACAGGCAAACGAAGTCATTAAAAGTAAAGTCAAAATTACGTACATACTTACTTGTATTTTAGAATAAATCTTCATCTGCTTATGATCTCCTTTGTAATCAGGTTTCGTACTTATTAATCTTTCTTCTCTATTTGGAACCAACACCTGTGAGAATCTTGACCACTTCGTTTTTAGAAAGTACCTTACCGAAGCTGACCACCTTCTCATCTATCACAAGCCCCGGAGTGGTCAATATCGGATACTCCAGTATCTTCTTCATATCTTTTATTTCTTCAATGGTTGCATCCAGTTTAAGCTCGTTTACCGCTTCCTTTACTGCCTTCTCCAAGCGTCTGACATTTAGAACATCCCGGGCCAAGTATTTTGATATTCATAACAAACTCCTTCTTTATTGCACTATTACTCCGAATATATATCCTGTTATTGTAGCCATAACTACAACCAGAGCAATATAGGTCATACCTTTCTTAACCCCGATCATCCTGCATATAACCAGCATGCTGGGCAAGGATAAGGCAGGACCTGCCAGAAGTAAAGCCAGCGCCGGCCCTTTGCCCATACCCAGATCCAGAAAAGCCTTTACGATGGGCACTTCGGTCAAAGTGGCAAAATACATGACTGCTCCAAAGAATGATGCAATAAAGTTAGCCAGCAGGCTATTCCCTCCTACTAACGCTCCAATCCATGATTCAGGAATAATTGCTTTTAAAATGCCTGCGATGAAAACTCCAACAAGCAATAAAGGAACCACCAGACGTACAAAACGCCAGGTCTCTATCATCCAGTGTTTCAGTTCGCTTAGGGTAAACCAGCGCCACAGGATGATTGCCAGAGCTACCAGCAACACACCGGCAGCAATCCATATCTTGGAGGAAGCGAAAATCAGTATCCCAACAAGAATAACCAGAAAAACCACCTGTTGCCAGACCGGCTTGCTATCTTGATTATCAAGCAGCTTATTGAAGGTTGCCGCATCGCCGGTAGATTTTTCCTTCCGGAAAATGCCTGCCATGATAAGGCCTATCACAACGGAAAATACTATTGCCCCGATTGCCCTTGCTGCACCCAGGTCTAATCCAAGAAGCTGCGCTGAATAAGCAATGGCTAAAATGCTTATAGCCGGGCCCGAATAAAGAAAGGCAATGGCTGGACCCAATCCCGCACCACGCTTATATATACCTCCGAAAAGGGGCAATACGGTACAGGAACATACCGCCAGGATTGCGCCTGATATCGATGCGACACTATATGAAACAACCTTTTTAGTACCTGGGCCGAAATATTTCAGTACTGCTGCTTGAGAAATAAAAACTGCAATAGCGCCGGCAATAAAAAAAGCCGGAACCAGACACGTGAGCACATGCAATGAAAGATAATCGATCAAGGCGTCCAGCCCACTTTTAAGCAGTTGAATTACTATATCCATTTATAAATACTTTAAATAACCTAATGTAAATATGCGCATATATGCAAATATATAGCAATAAAAAAATCGCAGCCTATACACAGCATTTCGTCACCCATTCGGGGCCAATGCGCTCTGCACTCTTTAATCGCTTTTTATCCTGGGAAGCTACCTTATTTCCTATTAAGCCTTTAGTCACTGCCTCAACCATATCACAATAGTAATCACCCAGACCTTCCCTTTCGATAGAATATAGCGCCCAGAGACCCTCGCGCCTTAGCTTTAAAAAACCCGCATCATACAATGCACTGAGATTTCGTGAAGCCCGCGCCTGAGAAATCTGGAGCGCTTGCATTACCTCACAGACACAACACTCACGTTCCAGAAGCAGATTCAAAATCCTTAACCTGGTCTCATCTGAAAGAGCTTTAAATGCTTTAATAAGTTGTCTCATTTAAGTAATATATATCCCTTTATGCGCATATAAGTGTATTATAAGAAAATTATACATATTAGTCAAAACACATCACTCCCTTACAAAAAATTCTTCAATATCGAGAAATTTATGGTATACTACAGCGCTGTTTTATCTTCTTTGATATTGGGCGGGAATGCTTATAAACAAATCTAAAGTTGCCATAATTCTGCCGGCTCATAACGAATGCATGGCGCTGGGAAATTTGATCAAGGAAATTCCCCTTCAGACTCTGACGCAATTGGGTTACTCAGTTGAAGTTATAGTAGTAGATAATGGCAGCACCGACAATACGCCTGAGGTGGCCGAGCAAAGTGGAGCTAAGGTCATAGTTGAGCCCATCCGGGGAAAAGGAATGGCGGTTAAAGCCGCTTTTAAGGCAGTTGAAGCCGATTTCTATATTATGCTTGATGCTGATGATACATATCCACCTGAATATATCATGAAAATGCTTGAGATGCTGAAGAACCACGACGTTGTTATAGGTTCGAGAATCACCGGACGCAGAGAAAAAGATGCCTTCCGATGGCTTAATTTTACCGGGAATGTGTTATTAAGTATGCTGGCAACAATTATTTATGGGAAATGGATAAGCGATGTTTGCACTGGATACTGGGGATTTAGAGATACCGTAATTAAAAACATTAGTCTTGATCACGTTATAGGTTTCGAGATTGAAGCTTCGCTATTTAGCCAAATAGCAACAAAAGGATATTCTCTGGCAGAAATACCGATAGTTTATAGACGAAGGACTGGAGGGCCACCCAAGCTAAGATTGATGAGGGATGGGCTGAAGATTGCCGGGACTTTGATCAAAGGTAGATTCAAAGGTTCCAAATAGGGAACAGAGTAAACGAATATAGGCAGTCTTTTTCCAATATCGCTGTTCTACAAATCAAGGATTAGGTCGCGAACTCATTTCAAATATTTTAACCTGGTATTTAAAATTCACGAGCGATGACGATATTAAACCAAAATAGTCAACTACAATTGAATTTTGATACTACATTTTCTATTGCGGTAATAGTGTGCAGCTATGACCTGCAACGATACCCCCAACTGAAAGAGGCCGTGGAAAGCCTTCTTAACCAGAGTCATAGGGTTGATGAAATAATAGTAGTTATCAGTGGAAGTTCTAGCCTCAAAGAGAAATTCAACGAAGATTTCCAGCATTTATAAAAGTGTCCAGTCAGTTTTTAGCGAAAAAAGCCTGAGTGCATCCGGTGCCCGCAATAAAGGTATCAGATCAGCAAAGTCTGAAATATTAGCCTTTACAGATGATGATGCCATTGCCGACAGGAATTGGGTCGCCTGCCTTATTGATACCTACCAGAAAACAGATGCTTTTGCGCGTCGGTGGTAAAATACTACCGATCTGGTTAACTGCGGAACCAGACCATTTACCTGAAGAGATGTACTGGCTGGTCGGGCTGACACATGAGAGCGTCTTTGCGGACGAAATTCACGAACTTCGTAATACTTATGGACCAAATATGAGCTTCCGGCGTATAGTCTTCGAAACAGTTGGCCTTTTCAATGAGAATCTGAGTTTTGCAGATAAAGGTACTACGTACATTCAGGGCGAGGAACCTGAATTCGGATTAAAAATGATCAATACGTTTGGCAAAGGGATAGTCTATAATCCCCAGGCAATAATTTATCACAAAGTTCCTGGATATAAGCTAGGATATGGTGCATTGTTCAGGAGATCTTTTTACCAGGGTTATACCAAAGCCATTATTCAAAAGATAGCCAAATCGTCAAACAAACTTGGCCCGGAAAAATCTTACCTTAAAGTAATACTCGGTAAATATTTAACTGCAAGAATTAAGAGCTTATTTACGGAAACGGGAAGAATATCCCAAATAAAAAAGATATTCGTATTACTCACATCCGTTGCTTGTGTTGGGGCAGGCTACATTTTTGGTCAATCAAGACACCCCTTAAAATAAAATTCCCTTTCTTCCTTCAAGAAGCTCCATATCAATGCCATAGCACCCTATATTGAAAGATTAAATTCCTGGCCGGTATGTCTCATAAAAAGCGCGATATGCTATCATAAAGCCGGAAAACAATGTACAACCGGATAGCGAGATATGCACTTGCACCAATTCTTGATCTTCTGAGAGGCACAAGAGCCGTAAAGACCCTTAGGGAATATGAGGAAAGCCAATGGTGGCCTCACGAAAAGATCGCAGAACTGCAGAATAGACGCTTAGGGCAACTGATACAGTATGCTTATGACAATGTTCCTTACTATCGCCGCCTGTTCAAAGAAAATAATCTCAATCCTCAAGACATACAAAATAGTCAAGACCTGGTAAAATTGCCAATTTTAACCAGACCCATTATTAAAAGTAATTTTGAGGAAATGCTAGCTCCAAACTTTCCGGTAAAAGAGCGCATAAAACTATGTACCGGAGGCACTTTAGGACAACCGCTCACGTTTTACACTACACTTTCTGACCACATTGACACCAGTTTCGCTTTAAATCAAAGAATTTTCTCGGACATAGGATTTGAGCTTGGTGATAAAAATGTCACACTATTTATTAAATGGCCGTATGACTCGATGAAAGAGAGATTGTTACAAACAACAAGTATATTCTTCCAGAGGAGATTATCCTTTGATGTACGAAAGATGCCAGCAGATACAATGCTACCCATTGCCGGTAAAATAGCCAGGTTTCGGCCAAAATTTATATTAGGTTATCCATCAGCCATCGAACAACTGGCACGATGTGTGTTAACTGAGAAAAAATGGGAGATAAGCCCAAAGGGCATCATTACAAATTCGGAACAACTTTATGATTACCAGCGTGACCTGTTCCGCCGGGCATTTAGCTGTGATACCTATGACTTCTATTGCTCCCGGGAACAGCACGTAATAGCTACAGAATGCAGAGAACATTCAGGTCACCACATAGCTGCAGAGAGCGTAGTTTTAGAAATCCTCAACGATAAGGGAAACCCCGTTCACCCTGGAGAAGAGGGGCGCATAGTTATTACGAACTTGCACAATTACGCCATGCCTTTTATACGATACGAAATAGGTGACATCGGGGTATATTCCGATAAAACTTGTCGTTGTGGCAGGGGGTTACCCCTGTTAGCTTCAATCAAAGGCAGAATGCACGATACCATAGTAACCAGAAGTGGAAGAGTAATACCAGGCATATATCTCGCTGAAAGAGTTTTTGCAAATCTCGATGTTAACCAGTACCAGATAGTGCAGGAGACGTATGAAAAAGTAGTGGTCAAAGTTGTTCTCCCTCCAGGCTACCCGGAGAGGCGCGTAGGGGAACTCAATAGTAGTATCATTGCTGAGTTTAGCCCGGTATTGGGAGACGAGATAGAAATCTCTATCGAAGTAGTTGATCAGATACCTCTTTCTCCAGCGGGTAAGAGAAGGATCGTTAAATCTTACCTTTGATCAGGTGCTCAATGGTGACTTATAAAACTTAATGCTATTCTGTAAAACAATTTGCCGTTCGAGGAGCATGAATGCCGTCAGTCAGTGTTATCTTGCCCACATATAATAGAAGTAATCTATTGGGTCGGTCTATGAAAAGCGTACTTGACCAAACCTATAAAGACTTTGAACTGATAATCGTTGACGATTGCTCGTACGATTCTACGGAAAAAGTGGTAAGCAGTTTCAATGATAAAAGGATTAACTACATACGTCATAAGGAAAACAAAGGTGTAGCTGCAGCCCGTAACACCGGGTTACAGTCTGCTAAGGGTACATTTATCGCTTTTCAAGATGACGACGATGAGTGGTTACCTGATAAATTGGAGAAGCAAGTTAAATGCTTCGAGAGCACTCCGGAAGCAGGCATAATTTACACTGCGACTATAGTAGTAAAAGGTAATAGGAAAAGGTTTGTATCATGCTTTCAAACAAGAAACAGAAGACAAAATATTTTTAGTAACCTTGCCGAATATTATTTTCTGACCTTACAGGCAACATTGATTAAACATGAATGTTTTGAAAAAACTGGCTTATTTGATGAGCAATTTCCGGTTTTCGAAGACTGGGATATGCTTTTTAGATTAGGCAGGTATTATCAATTCAAAGGAATAAATGAACCGCTGGTAATCAGACACATTCATCCCCAAGGCCTTTCTCAAAATTTAACCGGTATAATCACGGGATATAAACGTCTGATAGAGAAGCATTTCGATGATATTAAGAAAGATAAGAAATTGCTGGCACGCTGCTACCTAAAACTTGGTCACATGCTATGCTTTCAGGGAGAAATCAATGAAGGGAGGCTTTATCTTCTTAAAGGTATTAAGTCTTCTCCTTTTGATATAAGGAGTCTGATCGCATTCTGCCTGTCTCTATCAGGAAAAAAAATCTATGCCACAGCCACTAAAAGCTTTAGAGCACTTAGAGTTTTTCGCATGGGTTAATTATTCCCATGGACGGGGTGACGATAATGAGCACCCCCAAACCGAAAACCACAAGCCGGCACTTTAGTCGAAAAGAATCATTTCATCCAGGCATAAGGTAGGTATTTTGGTAGCTTTCCAGATTTCGCTCGCCTGATCGCGGCTGCTCTCCCAAACGATGTCCGGATTAGTTTTTACAATATAAGCTACCTTGTTTTGTGCCCATTTTCCCTCTCGTTCTTCTTTTGATTCAATATCCCAGAGAAGTAATTCTTTATATCGAACTCCCTGTTTAGCCAACCACTCCTCTGTAATAGTTCGATATCTTTCCAGGCGGTTTGAAATAACGAAATCAATTTCAAAAGCAGGGATGAGATAAGGTTTAGCTGTTTTTATCCAATTAGTGTACAGTTGCTCATCTGAATCGATATCGGGAGGACATTCCTCACAAATAACACCATCCATATCACAGGCGAGTTTTCCTCTTTTCACATGCATGATATTCCACTCGAACATGTTCGGGAACGGAATGATCTTATGATACAGGTCAACCATATGCCTGGAAGTGTCATCTACGATGAGGGCTGCGGTAGTCACCGAGAAATCATTGTTTATCGAAGCAACGAGTTGCCTATTCTTTTCTACTGAATTTCCGATTGAAATGGCATCATCAACCAGAAGTATCTTTTTAATTTCTATAGTCGCTTTTGGCCGATGGCTCATCCAGTACTGGTTCTTAGCCAGAAGCTCCGGGGTTGTCAGCGGTTTCCCCAGCTTCATGGCAATCTGGCTGGCAACGAATAACCCGCTTCTCGGTATGCCAACTATGATGTCGTAGTTGGTCGGGAAAGTCTTGATCCACTCATTGGTCCAGGTTACCAGATCATCAATAGTGACAAAGGTAAATTTACCAGTACTATATCTCCATTTAATATCTGCCCGTCGATACACATGGCGGAGGCGTCTGGAGATAGTATTGCCAGCGTCGGTTTGCTCTATTTTCCCGTAAAAAAAGCGTATGGCACGTTTGATTAACCTTTTAATCGTAGCTATAAACATTTCATCGCGGCTCTCTAAAATTTACACAAACATTTACCCGTTTAGCCGGGACTTCCGGTATCAACTCATAGTTACCTGATACTCACCAATCTTTGAAGCGAGCTATTAAGATATATCCCTTGCATCCGTATGTCAAGTCTTACCCAGCCTTGAACGGCCAGACTTATCCATCGACAAGTATTCCATTTCAAATTTGTGAAGTATATAATTGCAAAACAACTCATTTTTAGTAGTCATAGCATTCGATTAAATTTGAAAGGATTCAATTATTCTGTCATATTGAGAGCAGAGACGCTGTGGCAGATAATGCCGTTGCTTATTATTCCTGAGGGGTCTAAGTCTCTCAAAAACATTTTCTCAGAACCAAAGTGCAAGGGAGGTTGACCTTTACGTGTCAGGCATTGCGGGAATATATTATCTAAACGGGAGTGAAGTAGATACACGTCTGTTGGCCAACATGACAAGGATCATGGCTCATCGAGGCCCGGATGACGAAGGTTTTCTTGTTAACGGTACTATAGGACTGGGTCACAGGACGGCTCTCGATTATAGATTCATCTCAAGCGGGGCATCAACCAATGTCAACTGAAGACGGTTTGTTTTCAATCGTTCATGACGGACAGATATATAACGCTCCAGAACTACGTCACAGGCTAGAAGGAAAAGGATACCATTTCCGTTCACGGACAGATACCGAAGTGATACTGTATAGCTTCAGAGAATGGGGACCGGATTGTACAAATGAATTTAATGGGACGTGGGCTTTTGCTATTTGGGATAAGGAGAAAAGGCAGTTATTCTGCAGCCGTGACAGAATTGGGGTAAAGCCCTTCTACTATTATTTTAACGGAGAGATGTTCGTCTTTGCTTCGGAGATCAAAGCTCTCCTTGAGCACCCTGGGATTCCCAGGAAGATCGATGAAGAGACAGTCTATAACTATCTGATGTGGGGATTTGAAAGTACCGAATATACCTTCTTTAAAAGCATTAAACAGCTTAGACCGGCTCATTACATTCTTGTAACGGGAAATAATCTGGAAATTCGGCGTTGGTGGAATCTAAAGATTAATCCTGACCTGAATGGTTTTTCAGAAAAGGATGCAGAGGATGCAGTTAAACACTTCGGTGTACTTCTGGAAGACGCAGTACAAATACGATTGAAAAGTGAAACACCTCCAGGAACTACATTGAGCGGCGGCTTGGATTCCTCAGCAATAACCGTACTCGCCAGCCGGGCGATATTGGCTTCCAACTCGGTTAACCCTCACCCTGTCGGTAACAGGCTTAAAACGTTCAGTTCCTGTTATAAAAATGAGAGTGTGGATGAGAGGGTGTATATAGAAAAGGTGCTGGAACTGACTGGAGCAGAGAAGAACTTTGTATTTCCCGATGCTGCCGACTTATGGGAAGAACTGCCTAAAATAATCTGGCAGCAGGGTGAACCCGCTGGCCTCCCTTTCGTATTTGCCTACTGGTGTTTGATGCGGAGAGTAAAGGAACTGGGTGTCAAGGTGCTCCTGGATGGCGACGGCAGCGATGCCATTCTGGCTGGCCATCATCCGTTTTATGGCTACTATCTCCTTGACCTAGCACGTAAAGGTCATTTATTGAGTTTATCAAATGAAGCAATGAGAGCGTCAGCCATTATAGGGGCGAGAAACGTTGGTTATTGGACAGGCATCGCTCTCGCCAGGGCTCTGCTGGCACGTATTTCTCCGCCAAATCAATTGAGAATGCGGAATTTCCTTTTCAAACTTCGAGGCAGAAGCACTAACAGAATCCTGAGTCCCTCATTTGATGACGTCTATGCTTTATCCGGGTTGCATTTACTCAGTGAAAGCTTCGTTTTTTCTAAGAGCCTAAACCATCTTTTGAGCTCAACTCTTTCTCGTTTTACCTGTACAATGAAGTATACTGATGCTCTCGCTGCGCATTTTCAAATTGAGACAAGAGCTCCTTTCATGGATTACCGCTTAATTGAGTATGTATTTTCCCTGCCCTCAAATTTAAAGATTAAGGATGGATGGACAAAGTGGATTTTGCGTCAGGCAATGAAAGGTATTTTGCCTGAAGATGTGCGGTTACGCAGGGATAAGATAGGTTTCGATGCGCCCATAAGAACATGGCTATGGATGCATAGGGATAAAATCAGGCAACTTTTCAGTTCACACAATGTATTAAGTAGTCAATTTATTGAACCGACCTATATTGCTAAAAATCTCGATATGCTTCTGAACCACGAGAGAACGACATTTGAGATATGGCGGTACATAAATCTTGAACTGTGGCTTAAACTATTTTTTAGTAATAATAAGTACTAGTCATCTCCTGTCGCTCCTGCTTGACTCCAACACCTTCATAAGTTCCCTGAAAACGTTCGTCATGTCATCATCTACTTCTTGTATTCAAATACTTTTACTTCTGATATTTTACCCACCTGTGGGCGAACGGATGCCTCATCGGAGCTATGCACAAGGGCATAATTGTTAAGTGGTTCTAATGGAACAGGGCTGACAAAAGGATCGGTGCCTACTATTCTCGAATTAGCCGACTTGCCTGTCTTAATATAATCTACAGCCTGCTCATAGGTAGGAAATAATTTTGAATCACTAATCTCTCTATAGTGTTCACCGTCAGGAAAAACCTTCTCCTGATAGGAAACAACCATGATGTTTTGGGGAGTTACCTTTGCATTATTAAAATTATAAAGTCTTACGGCCAATGACTGATAATACTCAGGGTAAAAATAGAAATCTCCTCGTAACCTGTTATTCTCCGTTTTGTAATACATATCAAAGAATTCCCCATTTTCCCTGCCCGCATAAGCAATGACTCCCCTGAATTTGGTAATTACTGAAGGAGTATCAATAATAAGGTATCGCACGTTTAATGTGTTCATAATAGCAGTAGCTAGCATTTCATTTTGACTGGTGAAAAGCTTGGCCACGTCGCTGGCTCCTCTTTGATGAGGATTACTTGAAGGTATTCGGTGCGCAATTCTGGTAATCATATGTCCGTAGTCCCACAATGCTGCAATTCCATAAGCTGAAACAGGGTAGCGGTAATCCTCGCCTTTTACCGGAGGTGCATAGCTTTTATAGTAATAACCCGGATCCCCAAAAGGGTCAGGTGTATTGTTTTTCAACCAGGTAAGGGTCTCATATAAGGCATCCGATATAAAGACGGCACCATTAATCGTATTTAGTATCGGTATCCCTCCGACAGCTCCAGAACTTAAAGTTGGCAACGGACCGGTAAGAGGATATACACATAGCAAAATAACCACTATACTTCCCAACACTATATTTGAAGTCCGAACTGCTGGGTTGAGCTTTTTTTTCAGCTTTCCATTTCGCCTGGTATCCCTGTTTTTCGGATTTGCTGTTTTTAACGGCATCAATGAGTCCGTACTCAGGCCAAATCTTTCCAATATCAGCCAGGCAAGATATGCAGTGAGAATAGCTACATTTACCGCAAAGTAATACGTGAAACGAGATTGAGCCAACATGGCAACAAAAACGTACAAGGTCCAAAGTATAAGAAATGTTTTTTCAGGACTATTTCGTTTGATAGCAATAGCTATGAGCACAGCTAAAGATACGATGCAGAGGAAAAAATCAAAGGAGAAATTGTTCAAAACACCGTTGAAAGAAAACTGCCCCTGCAGGAAAAAGAGAGGTTGGATTTCAGATATCATTAAAGAAGCACCGCTGGGTGCAAAAACACGGAACTGCCTCCAGATATATTGAAATAGAGAAGGCTGCGCTACGAACAAAATGGACACGCCTATGATTCCGACAATAATAATTGAAACTGGAAAGACTATACCTTTGAGCTTACGCCGGAACATAAAACCGGAAAGCCAAACCAGAAAGACAGGCGTCACTATTGAAAGACCAAAGGCTAAAATATATAAAAGCAGGTACAACGATCCGCTTATAAAAGGCAAGCTGAAAATTGCTGCGGTAAGGAAAAACATCACGCCAATGAATACCCAAATATTGTGTTGAGAGACCCCTTAGGTGATCAACGACACACTGAACAACAAAGTAGATAAATAAAGGGAGCAAAAAAAACAATGCTGCTACCCAGGTCAGGACATAAAATCCTAAAAAGATGCCGCCCACTATACTGTAAACCAGCGGTTTTATGATTATTGAGCGATCACCACCGGTAAAATGTCCCCAACTTAAATTTCTTTCTCTGCCGCTTTTTATTGCCAATATTAAAAACAAAAAAGCCAGTGTACTTAAGAGAACCTCTGCAATATGATGATCGCTAAAACCCAAGATAGATCTGTTTAAGAATTCACCCGGCATAATGGCTATCAATGCGGCCGCAAAAATGCCTACCCAGCGATTAAATAATGCCTTACCAATGAAATAAACTGGAATTACAGTAAGCGCTCCCAGTATTGGCGGAATGTAGACGGCAACAATATTGATAGTATGTTCATCGGGATTTCCCAAGCCAACCACCATCGAAATAAGGCCAACAAAATAGGCGAAAAAAGGATGCCAAAAGACTTCCAATCCGTGAGGGAAAAACGTGTAAGGATCAAAAGTAATTAAATTGGGGAAATTATGAACCAGGCTATCGACTAAACGCAGGTAATACCAGGGGTCATACTCTGAAAACTTTATTATGTCTCCCCAAAAAACTTTATCATAAAGCGGTATGATACGAATACAAAGGGAAATACCGATGAATATGACCAGCAGTATTCCGGTAACCAGCGGTTTAGAAAGTTTGCTACTGACCATAGCTTAGCCCTTTTGGGATTCCAAGACTGTTTTTGCCAATGTTACATAGTATATCCTGTTTATAATTGAATAGGAAAAGCGTAAGATAACTAAAATGAATAGGTTCTATTCTGAATGTTTTTTAATAGAATTATAAAGCCTGAGGCCCAGGATCAAGGCAGTTACCGCTTGAACTCCTAACAAGGTGTATCCTATAGCAACAATACCACTTACCGGAACCAGCAAAAAACCCAGCACCAGGATAATCAATGAAGACAAACCTCTAATTATGAGAAGCTCTTTTAATTTATCCCTGGCTTTTAAGATGCTAATATACACTTCTGTGAAACCAATGAACAAGCTGGCTAAAATTAATAACCGGAGAAGCATCAATGCATTATTTACATAGCTCTCTCCAAAAGCCAGTAATAACCATTGAGAAGCCGCGAGTAGTACGATGGCGGCAGGAATTACCAAACGATATACCAGTTTAAGAGAGTTTTTTAAATTTCTCATAACAGTTTGATTGTCAGGAAAGTTGGTGCTTTCGGCAAAAAATGACTGGGCGACAGAATAAGGTACGGCGTTAAGCAGATTAGCGATCATCCAGGCGATATAAAAGTAGGCATTATTGCGAACACCTGCGAGATTAAGTACCAGTAGAGGAAAAATCAGCGCTGGAGCACTGGACAAAAGAGAGGCCAGATAATTCGCTCCTGAGTAGGCCCACATTTTCCCGATAAAGCCTCGATTAAGAGTGGGCCATACCTTGTAGTCAAAATGTATTTTGGGGATGAATAGCATAAGAGCAAAAGTGACGCCAATTCCGAGAGAAATCCCCCACGAAGCGGTAATACCGAACGAGTGAAAGGAGATAGAAAAACCGACTGCACACAAAATTTTCAGCAGGGAAGCAGTGCAATCTTTAATGAAGGTAAATACGGCTCTTCTGGCAGCGATAAAAACCCCATTTGATAAATCCGACAACGTAGCGAACACAACCGTGCCCAGAAAAGTTAATGTGAATATAACGTTATCGGTTATAAATTTTAAGCCGGGAGCCCAGAAAGGCAATCCCACCAAAAAAATGGCAGTTACTACAAAGCCGACTAAACCAACCAGAGTAAACGCTGAGTTAATCAACTCCCGGGGCTTTGCGCTGGCAGGTAAGAAGCGTACCAGGGCAGGACTGAGGCCAATAAGGGCAATCATAACAAGTAAGTTTACGGCAGAAATAATCGCAGAACTGTAACCAACTTCGATCTCAGAATAAAGGCGGGCAACAATCAGCCAAAAAAAGAATCCGAGAAGGGATGTGAGAACCGTGCGCAGGATAAAATATAGAGAATTCCGATACAATCGTTCCCTATAATAAGGCATAACCTTATCTACAATTTTTACGATAAACGGATTTTTATGTATCTCGACCACCTGTAATCCTGGTTTCTTGCCTGGATAAACAGAAGTATATAATATACAAAATCATAATGCCGGTAAAACAGTGCATTTACTCCGCTCATTAAATGGATAAAACTGTAGTGTCAGTAGTAATCTGATAAACTAACTAAGATTAGTTCATCTATGGTAATGAACATAGATACCAATACTGTAGAAGCGAGGAATGTACGTGAATATTATAGTTGGCACCGTCATTTATCCTCACGGGGCGTATATTCTTGACAAATTCATTGCTAATCAGCAAGAAATTCAAAACCTTTATCCAAACTGTGAGTTAATCTTCGCCACTGCCGATAGCGATTTTGCCTCATTCCTCAAAGACCTTATGAAATCTTCTGGGCTAAAAGGAACTGTTTTGATTTACGAAATAATAAAACCCAGCTATGCCCGAAGCATTTGGTGGAATGTAGCCTGCGGCAGAGAAATATTGAGAAAATATGTACTCGCAAATACGGAGGCAAACTACCTTCATTTTATGGATGCAGATATGATTTTCGATCCTCATGTACTCGAAATAATGGAAAGGGAGATACAAGGTTACGATATCGTGTTTAGTGGTTATCCACTGCGCAACCATGGAGTTGGGCTTGCTGGTTGCGGCTGTATGCTGCTATCCAGAAATATTCTTGAGCAGATAACTATCAGATGCCTGGAATTCAAGAATGGAGAGGTTATCTTTGAAGATAACCTCATAGAGCTGGATGCTTTCCGTGCGAAGCGGCGCATAAAAAAGGGGTTTTTTGTAACTATCAGCCATTACACGAGCAAAACCGAGTTTAAGCGCATTACACCCCGACCGGTCGATTCAATAAGGCGAATTACTGAATTTTCCTTTCGTCAGGTATTACTTAATTAGGGCAAGTACCATCCTTCATTTCAATATACCATGGAAACTTAAAATATTTTTTAGCAAAAACAAGGCTTCCCGCTTCCTTTAATATGCGTTGCAGTTATAAGCAATTCGATGCCCTGGTTTCATCTGACGACTCTTTTTACTCCTGTGTGCAAATCATAATACTGTATGCTGCATGTACTTACGGGACGGTCACGGAAAGGGCAATTTCTGCAAAAACTCAATGCCTCTAAATTATCCCTGACCAGCTTGCGAACTTTTGCTGCTTTATCACTCCACCATATATCTGCAAACGATGCCTCTGAAGTCATTCTGCCAATAGCGCTTTGAGCATTATAATCCTGATCACAAATCACTACGGTTCCATCGGCAAAAACTGTAGGGAAGGTAAAAGGATGTTCACAGATAAAATCATGGCGTGTTATGCGTTTATCTGTTTCGTAGCTGTAAGCCCTTAAATGTTCGTCTGAAGGCAGCAAGCTATGATGCTTATCATCAGGAGCGTCTATTATGGAAAGGGTACGGATTGACAACATATCGAACTGGTTATCCGCCGCAAACTTGAGAAGCTGAGGAAACTCATGCTCATTGTGCTTCATAACGATATAACGGAGATGAAGAAGTGGTAATTTTGCTCCTATTTTTCCTCTCATCTCGGCCAAACGGTGCACACCGGATAATGCAGGTTCGAGCTTTGCTCCGACTCTAAACTGTGAATTCGTTTCATCAGTGATACCATCAAGACAAACAATCAAATAAGTGGGCGGATATTTGATTAATGCATCCAGTACCCGTGTATTATTCAATCGCTGTCCGTTTGTGGAAAGTATAGTAGTAACACCACGATTTTGCGCAATACGCAATATGTCTTCTAGTTGGGGGTGCAGGAGCGGCTCCCCCCAGGCCCATAAACTCGTAGTTAATAAATAGGGACCTACTTCATTCATCAAACGCTCGAACAAAGCAGGATCCATGGCCAAAGGCTGCCGCTTCAGCAACCCACTGCCGGTTGGACATACCGAACATTTGAGGTCGCAAAAGTTAGTCAATTCGATTTGCATGTGGAGCGGCCAACCCCAGGGAGACAATCGCATATGGATAAGATTAGCTCCCGACTTAAGCAGATTAACCCGTTTCGATAAAGACATGTGAATTTGCGGGGCAGGCATTAAATCGTAAGCAAAATCGTACCTGCCGCGGACCATAATATCCCATGCCAGTTTCGGCGCTTTTAATAAATAATTCCAACGATCTCTCGTTCTCATTATGCTCTCCAAAAAAACGGGCCGATGTGAATATAATACAAGTTCTAAAACAAGGTAAAAAATTCTTCCTGCAGCGGCTCCATTATCCCTTGGATTTTGTCTTGATCTTAACGTATGCTCTGCAAATAAGGAAGACTTTCAGCATTGCCCATATTATACACTTTAAAAAGATGGTTAAGGAGCTATCAGGTAAAGAGCACAAAGACTACAAGGTTCTCTCACACAAAAATGGAAGGGCAGCAAAACTACGGCACTTTTGATGATTACCTTTCCTACTAGAAAGTATCGTTGCTTCTATCCAGAATATAGAAATAACGACGCCTTGAATGATGCCGACCACACTGCCGGCAACTGCATGGTCGTTTTAGATAGTGAATGAAAATGTGGATCATCCCAGAAACAGTTATTGGATGCGGCACTATAGCGCCGAACAAATATCCCTGCTGATTCCACTTTTGTTGTAAAGGCTGATACTGTACATTACCTTTTTATCAGTTGCACGCGGCGTGATAGTCATATTGCCTGGTTTCGCCATGAAAGAATATTCCCATCGACTGCCGGCCGCTCGATATTTGGTCCAACAAGCGTAGCACTCTGGAAAGTCTGGCCATCATCGAGGCTCACTTCTACTTTAGCTATTTTGCCGTCTGGAGACCAGGCATAGCCCACGACTTTCTGCTGACCTGCTTTCAATGTGGCAGGCCAGGGCAAACATAGCGCACTTTTCATTACCTGAGCATATACTGGGGGACCTAGAGCAGACCCGTCGGGCTTATAATCCGGCCCTATCAGCACATACAACTTGGTGTTCCAGTCCGAAAATTGTGGCGTCGTCGATACCGTAATTTTCCCAACCCATTTAATGCTGGAAACACCGACCCAGCCCGGGGTAATCACCCTGGCAGGAAAACCATGATCCAGCGGTAGAAAATCTCCATTCATCATATAAGCAACTATAGTATCGTCCTCTAACGCTTTTGCAACCGGCATAGGACGTCTTACCTGGGTACTGTCAAGCCCTGCCGGCATTACATCGAAAGCTTCCCGTTTGATTCCGGCACGACCTAAAAGTTCACTTATAGATACTCCAGTCCATTCAGCAATTCCATATGCTCCGAAGTGCCAATGCCCCCCTGTGCCGGATTTTTCAAGCAAACTATCGTAAAAGCTCCGACCATTGCCGGCGCAATCTATGTAGCGCGTGACTTTCTTAGCGGGCATTTTTAAGAGGTCATCATAGGAAACCTCAAAGGGTTTAGTCACTCCATCTCCTTCGATACTGAGCTTCCACGTAGCCACATCGATTAATCGGTGTGGAGGTATGGTTACGGATAAAAAAGAGGGAATTCGGCATCAGATACTCGCGATCTGCCATATTCTCAAAACGCATCTCGAAGTTGGTAGCTCCAATAGGTGTAAAGAACTGGCTCGGGGTAGGCTGGTCAACCACTCGGGCGGGAGCAGCGAGGGGTCGGTGGAGGTGTCGCTGCTTGGGGAGGTGCAGGAACCGGAGTCGGTGCCGGAGCCGGTACAACTTTGGGCGTGCAGGCTGCAAGCACCGCCGCTGCTCCGCTGCCGGCGAGCAAAGCCAGAAATTTCCGACGTGCCATGCCCGATTCCAGCGCCCGCTGCCATAAAGCCTCTTTTTTCTCTTCTGTTGTAATGCTCTGATCCATCGTAACCTCCATGTTTTTTACACTAAATTAGCTTTTCAAAAACAAAATAAATAGCTTTTATCGTGATCAGCGGTAAAGGTGTTATATCGATGCATTCTTTCTTTATAATAACGTGACAGGTGTCACAAAATCATCAAAACAGGCAACCGAATTATTACATTTTTATAAAAAATTTCTCAGAGTTTTTCAAACAAAGATGAGTCTGTAGTCAAGAATGCACTACACAAATGAAGGGTTCGACTGAGAATCGGTCTTAGTGTATCTTGAAAAAATCTATAATTTATTTTGATAGTTTTATAGTGTCGAGTTGAGCAGGATTCATAGTTGTTCCGGGCGCCACAATTTTATTCTCCACCAGCAGAAAGGCCAACAGTTGAAGGTAAGACTGCGATGGCAAACTACCCGGGGCGGATGCGGGCATTATGGTGCTGATAAAGGTCAATAAAGCCTTAGCAGTCGCGTACTTGCCCAAATTTGCATTGGGCCCGATAATCGCCGGACCGTTAACACCCTGCCCTTTGTCGCCATGACATCTACAACTGCTTGCGAAGACCGTCTTGCCGGCCTGCGATAATTGGTCAACAGATTGTCCGGACGACGGAGTTGCCGGTGTCACGGCACCGGGCGGAGCAGGGGGTGGAGGCGATGGAGCCGATGGTGGGACAGCAGGCGAAGTTGATGGTGGAGATACAGAAGACCCACTGCAAGAAGCTGCTATAATCAAAATACACGAAAGAACCATTAATAATAGGTGCGGAGCTAAACCACGTTTCATCATAATATTACCCTCCTGATCTTTATCAGATGTGTCGCCACAGCATTGAATAATAATCTATTTTTATCGCCTCTCTCCTGGCTATATTTTATTTTAAACTTGAATTTCTTCCTGCTAAATCGTATACACCTTCTGGGGTATCCTGGTCAAACGTTCCGGTTTACCTGACTCGGTAACCAGATAGTTTTCACAAAGCTGGGCATAGGCGGCAGGCGAGGCTACTGTGGGATGAACTGCGATATTCATGCGTGCCTTCAGTTTCATAGACTCACCATGCCCAAATGAAGGTCTTTCTACCATATCATATCCCTGGCCGTGAGCAAGTAGCCTTGTCTCCGGCGCATAGCCGACCTTTTTCAAGAACTCATTGTGTGCATCATAAATCGCATCTGGATCGGCACCCGGTTTAAGCATATTCAAAATATTCTGCTGTGATTCCTTCACCAGCTCAAACTGTTCCTGCAATGCCGAAGGTATTTTGCCCAGACAAACCGTGCGGAAAAATTCTCCGTATTGTCCTCCGGGGCCGTTGGCCTCAATGAGAACGGCCACCTGGTCGCCTTTCTCAATTTTTCTGTTTGCATATATCTTGGGCAAATGCTTGGCTGCCTTATCATGCGGCGCTGAACCTACCATGACATTTGCCTGGGTACTCCCAAGGTCAATGCACTTATGGAGTACGTCTGCATATACCTCAATATCCCGGCGCCCAGGTTTGATCCTGGTTAAGGCATATTCAAATACTTTGTCCTGTTGGTCGCATGTCTTCTTGATTAAGGCGATTTCCTCATCGCTTTTTATAACCTTGATATCATCCACCATTTCCGTGGCATCGGAGTACTCTGCTTCGGTTAAATGCTCTTTCATGTATTTATACATAATTGCAGGGAAGAGCGCCAGGTTTACCCAGCCGATACGGCAATGTTTGTAAGGAGCCAGAGTCTCTACTACCTTCTCCGCTTCCATAGTCTCGCAAAAATGAAAGGTGGGCAACGACGTGGTACTTATCCGGGTCTTTACCCCACGCAGCACCCAGGGTGCGGGATTTGGCTGTCCCGGAGGCATCGGGCCATGACATATGGTTGTCATCTCGTCCTCTCGAGGAAATATTACGGTTACGGGATAGTTTATAGATGCGGGCCAGTCGGTAAACCATTTTACATATCCACCCAGGATGTCAGTGCAGTTCTGCATCACTAAAAAGTCCAGCTTTTTCTCTTTCATACCACTGCGGACTGCTTTCCAGCGCCGTTGAAGCTCGGCATCCGAAATCCTTGTCTCTACAAGCCGACCCAGATCATTGTCTTCCATTACTCTTTATCTCCTTAAATATATTTATAATTCTCGCAGGCTAATATCCTGCCTTTTTATTGACGATGTTGAGCAATTTTTCCCCGTTAATATAACGTTCCAAGTTTTGACAAAAAAACCTTGTCACTTCCTCTTTGGCACCCGGCCTGGATGCACCGATATGCGGAGTAATCACCACGTTGGGCAAGCTCCAGAGCCTGCTGTCCCGCGGTAAAGGCTCAGCAGCAAAAGCATCAAGTCCTGCTCCGGCAATTCGCTTTCCTTCGAGCGCACGTACTAAGGCTCCTTCGTCCACCGTGGTCCCCCTCCCCACATTGATAAAAAATGCGGTCGATTTCATTTCTCCGAATTGCTTGTCACCGACAAGTTTATTGGTTTCTGGAGTTTGGGGCAATGCCATGGCCACGAAATCGCTTTGCCTTAGTAATTCGTTTAACTTATCGCCGGGAAGAATTAGGTCAACATATTGCTCGGTATCTCCGTCCTTAGCGGTCCTGCGTGTCGCCACCACATTCATTCCCAATCCCTTGCACGATTTAGCCAGCTCTTTTCCGATGGTTCCCAACCCTATTATGCCAACTGTTTTCGAACGAAGAAGCGATATTTCATACCTTTTCCACAGTTTCTGTCGTTTCTGCTGGAAGCATATTTCTGCTCGTTTAGCCAGCATGAACATCAGACCGAGGGCGAATTCAGCCACCGGCACAGCGTGGATACCTCTCATATTAGTAATAATCACATTACTATTGACCAGCTCCTCATTCAGAATAGAATCTACTCCCGCAAAAAAGCACTGAAACCATTTTAGTTTTGGCGCTCTGGTGGAGATATTTTTAGGAAGTCTAAATCCGTAAACCACCTCAGCCTGTGAAAGCATAGCGTCAAATTCCTTGTTGGAAAAATCCCCTGCTCTTTCCTTGGTCACAATATCAGGAGCATCCCACAGCTTAGATGAATCGAATATTTTAATCCTGGGGCTTACGTCCGCAATCATACGTAACGCTTGTTCGCTTGTAGAAGATACAACCAAAACATTAACCGGTTCCATGGATTAAAACTCCTCCATTGTCTTTCATCTTGACGGGAAAGGACTAAATAGAAGTGATGACTCGGTCTCACTCCCCCACTCTTGCTCTCTCCCCCGGGGAGAAAGAACTAAGCCTTAATAGTATAGAGCAACAGTAGTAAAAACAACAGGAGTGAAAGTCCCAAGTTCCAGGGTCTAGCCCACTGTCTTCCAGTTCAGCCCATTCCAGATACGAAGTAGCTTGCCACAAACTGAGCACGTGATATTGAGATTACCGTTGCTCTTTTCTTCCTTTCCCCTCACCAGACGTTTATCGTCGGAACAATAGATCTTTTTTGCCAGTATTTTCATACCAGATTACCTCCTTGTTATATTACCCATTGATGTAGTTTTATTGGTGACGGTGCTCCTTTTTAGGCCGGTAAATCCATTAATTTCTAAGCATTTTTGAAACGTTCGAAAACGTTGAATCCTCTTCTTGGTGCCTTTTAATTTCCCTTCCGAATCCAATGTCAAACCCCAAAAGGCCGAAAGACCTTGCTGACATTCACTTTTATCCCATTCCGGTGTCCAATCACGACAGGAAGAAGATCGAGCGGGATAAATACTGCAACTGGCAATACCGCTGCCTTTATCCTGCTCCAGAAAAATACAGCCCTTAGTATCATGGCGCAGCAGAAAGCTCTCTGCGCCGGGCCAGCGATTATCAAGATAACCATCTCTGAATTCACTCCAGGAAATTCCCAGTTCATCGGCAATTCGCCGTGCTTCCACTATGTCCAGCCTGACCTGGTATTTTCTACAACAGACACCACAGCGAAAACAAAGTACAGGGGCATCATTCAAATCATCAGAGATCTCGGGAGTTTTCATCGTCTTTATCATTTCTATCTTCTCAAGATAAGCCAACCAGCTATAGAGAATATCTCATCAGGCCCATTAAAACCAATGGTAAATTATTTCCCCTGGTGAAATAGGCTCATTTATTTTATCTCTATTTTTTGTAAAAGAATATTACGGTCATTTTAAAACAGGTAAGTGCGGATCACACATATGCCTGCCAGCAACTATTGTCAATTGCCGTAGTCTCTCCCTGGCCCGTACTGTGAGCATTCTCGAGGTGAATCGCCAGCGCCAGTTACCTCCCGACCTGCCCGGAACATTCATCCTCGCTTCACTGCCCAGTCCCAGAACATCCTGCAAAGGAATTATGGCAGTTTCTGCCTCAGACATCAACACCAGACGGATAAAGTCCCAATTAATCTCACGTCCATCCGTTCCCATATAATTTAGTGCACGCAATTTCTCTTCCTTGTGTGCCTCACGGGTGAGCGTGGTCACTGAAGAATCGTAGGTTTTAAACCAGCCAACCGTGGTATCATTGTCATGTGTGCCCGTATAAGCGGCGCAATGCCGTGGATAATTGTGCGGCCTGTGTATGTTGGTATCGCAATCATCGCCAAAAGCAAACTGCAGTACCCTCATTCCAGGAAATCCCAATTGGTCTCTCAGTTCTTCCACTTCCTGTGTGATAATGCCCAAATCCTCGGCAATGATAGGTAAGTTCCCCAACTTTTGCCGTACTGTTTCAAAGAAAGATGCACCTGGACCTGGAACCCAGCGTCCATTGATTGCAGTAGTCTCGGTTGCCGGTATTTCCCAATGCTTTTCGAAACCACGGAAGTGATCTACTCCTGATTATGTCAACCATCCTGTGCATAGCTCTTAACCTCTCAATCCACCAGGCATAACCATCATGGGCCATTACATCCCACCGATATAACGGGTTTCCCCATAACTGACCCGTTTTGCTAAAATAATCCGGGGGAACCCCAGCCACCACAGTTGGATTACCTTTGCCGTCCAATCGGAAAAGTTCCTGATGCGACCAGACTTCAGCACTGTCGAAAGCTACAAAAATAGGGATGTCTCCTATAAGCCTTATACCCCGTTTACGGCAATATTTTTTCAGTTCAGCCCATTGACTGAAGAACTGGAATTGCTGGTAACTGAAGTTAAGGATTTCATCTTGTAATTTTATACGCCACTGGGCCAATGCTTTTGGTCGTCGTAGCCTTATGTCATGTTCCCATGCATTCCATGGAGCCAGTGCATGCGCTTCTTTCAGTGCCCGAAACAACGAATAGTCATCGAGCCAGTGAGCATTCCGCCGGCAAAAAGCCTTGAAGCGGTTCCGCTGTGAAAGGTTGGCATTCTTGCTGAATATCTCAAAGGATTTTCTCAACAATGACGATTTGTATTCGGTTACAAGGTCATAGTCAACCTGATGACCTGAAAAATGAGGAACACCTTTCAAATCTGAAGGCTCGAGAAGTTTATCCTCAAACAGTTTTTGGGGACTGATGAGCAGTTCGTTCCCGGCGAATACCGACAAACATTGATAGGGAGAGTTATCGAGTCCTACCGGACCGAGAGGCAGCATCTGCCACAGATGTTGCCCGCTTTGCTGCAGAAAATCAATAAATCGAAAGGCTTCAATTCCCAGATCACCTATTCCAAAGCGGCCGGGTAATGATGTTGGGTGGAGTAAAATGCCACTGGCCCGCTGGAACAACTTTTTTTCTTTGGTCATCGGATAGTAATTCAGAGTATTTTTTTAATTGAACTGTTACTGGCGCTAATGCTATTGTATAGTATTACGGCGCGAAATTTCTTCTCGGAATCATTTTCGGTATGAAAAAAGGTGCTTTTACTTTTGTACTCCACAGCCATCTGCCTTACTGTCGTAAGGCGGGGCGGTGGCCCCATGGGGAAGAATGGCTGCATGAGGGAATATCTGAGACCTATCTGCCTTTGCTTAATGCCCTTTTCGAACTTAAAGAGGAAAATTGCAATTTTAAATTGACCATGGGCATGACTCCGGTACTTGTAGAGCAGCTTGACGATCCGCTCATCCTGAATCATTTCCGCATCTATATCGAAGATAAAATTGAAAGGGCTTCAACCGACATAGAACGCTTCCAACAACTGAATGAAGACCATCTTGCGCACTTGGCCAGCTTCTACCGGGAACGCTTTGTCAGCCTATATGACAGCTTTCAGAAGAGATTCCAGGGAAAGCTTATCCCTGCTTTTAAAAAGCTCCAGGATGACGGAAATCTGGAAATACTTACCAGCGCCGCTACCCATAGCTACCTTCCTTTGATAGAAAGAGATTCCTCAATCTTCGGCCAGCTGAAAACGGGGACTGAAACATATAAGCGTCACTTTGGCTGCTCACCTAAAGCTGTATGGCTCCCCGAATGCGGTTACCGCCCGGCATACTATACCTCCGAAAACCACAAAGTGTATAAGCATGGCATCGAACATTTTCTCACAGAACTTGGATTGAAGCTATTCTTCAGCGAAACCCACATGATCGAAGGCGGCCAACCGGTGGGAAAAGCAACCGGCGCCGTCATTGGTCCCTACAGCAATATCCCCAAACGATACCTGGTACCCCAGGACAAATATGCCCAGCCTACTATGAAGACCACTTTCTTACCTTACTGGGTTCAATCCGGGAAGCTGAAAGAGCTTAATGTTGCTGTATTGGGAAGAAACAACCGTACCGGTATGCAAGTCTGGTCCGCAGATTGGGGCTATCCGGGTGACTTCGACTACCGGGAATTCCATAAAAAAGATGGAGTTTCAGGCCTCCAATACTGGCGCGTTACCGATGCTCGCATAGATCTGGGGCTTAAAGAGTACTATCACCCGGATTGGGCTCTCCGCAAAATGCAGGAGCATGCCGGCCACTATGCCCGCCTTACAGAAAGTCTGCTTTGCGACTTTTACGATCAAAATAATAAATATGGAATAATAGCTGCAGCATATGATACGGAACTGTTTGGCCATTGGTGGTTTGAAGGTATTGACTGGATAAAAAATGTGTTGAAACTGCTTGCTCATAGCGAAAGCGTAGAACTTACTACAGCTTCCGAATATGTTGAAAGGCATCCTCCTGAAGATGCCCTGGCGCTGAAAGAAGGTTCATGGGGACAGGCAGGCAATCATTTTACCTGGGATAATGCCGATACAAAATGGATGTGGCCGTTAATTAACGCAGCTTCTTTGAAAATGGAAGAACTGGCGGCGGGGGTTAACAAACCGTCAAAAAACCTGGCACTGGTACTGAACCAGGCAGCCCGCGAATTATTGCTGCTACAGTCCAGCGATTGGCCTTTTCTGGTTACTACAGGGCAGGCGAAAGAATATGCAACCGACCGCTTCGAAGAACATTTAAAACGCTTCAACGACATGACCGATATCGCCCTTTCAGGCAAAATCAACAAAGAAGCCCTCATCAGATGTCGGGAATATTTTGACCTGGACAATGTCTTCCCGGACATTGATTATCGCAACTTTTCCAACCACTCTTAGCGACTCCAGATACTGGGAGACACAATGGCCATCGCTCTATTTGCTTTCTTGTTCAGCTATATGAAAAAAAGATAAAAATAGATTAGATTTTATTCTCAAACATTACTATAAAGGAGAGTCTCCACCGAAAGAAATGGGCTATGCCCCTTTTCTATTATGATAAAATTAGGTTATATCGAATAGGAGGA
This sequence comes from uncultured Chloroflexia bacterium, assembly GCA_963784375.1. Taxonomy (GTDB): domain Bacteria; phylum Chloroflexota; class Dehalococcoidia; order GIF9; family UBA5629; genus JBBIPA01. The sequence goes on from CAWAQY010000003.1 coordinate 92,093, forward strand.
GCAACATGGAATTCAAGGCATACTATTTGACTCCTGAAGGCAAGCTGAAACAAAACCTTACCGAAGATGAAATCAAAGATGCTTTTGAATCCAAAAAAGGACTCCTCTGGGTAGATGTAACCGGAATTACCGAAGACGCCAATTTCCTGGACCGAAACTTCCATTTCCATCATCTTGCCATAGAAGATTGCGTAGGCCCCATTATACATTCCCCAAAAATCGACGACCTGGGTAGCTACCTGTTCATCATTGTCCATGGGATCTATCCATTGAATGAATTAAGTACGGTGGAAACCGCTGAACTGGCCCTTTTTCTGGGCACAACTTTTGTGGTGAGCGTTCACAGAGGTGCACTCACCTGTTTTGAGTGCATTCGGCCTCTGGTCGAGGATGACGGACGATTATTGAAAAGAGGTGCTGATTTTCTGGCACATGCCTTGATAGATGAAGTGATTGATGATATTTTGCCAACTATCGACCGGATGAGTGAACTGAGCGAAGAGATTGAAGAGGAGACAATTCGTGAACCGCAACAAAAGGTACTTGAGTCCATCCTGAAGTTAAAACGTTCCACTCAACGCATACACCGCATTATTGCACCGCAACGAGAAATTTTAAACCGCCTCAGCCGCGGTGAGTTCCCAATTATAAAAGAGGACGCACGAATATTTTACCGTGATGTATATGACCATTTGCTCAGAATAGAAGATCTTGCTCAAAACATTCGCGATGGAGCCGATAATGCCCTGGATACCTACATGTCTTCGGTAGCTAATCGACAGAATGAAATTGTGAAAGTGCTCTCCATGGTTGCTACTATTTTCTTACCTCTTTCTTTGGTGGCCGGTATATATGGCATGAATTTCGAGTACATGCCCGGGTTAAAAATACCCTGGGGGTTTTTTGCTGTTATCGGGTTAATGATATTCGTAGCAGTGTCGGTTCTAATTTGGTTCCGGTTTCGCAAATGGATAAAATAGGAATCCCTTCAAATTAGCGGCATTTCTCCGCCAATCGATGCTGACTACCGACTACTTTACGGTTTCCAAAGGAAGATCTCCTGAGGGAAGTATCTCTACATTAGACATGTCCAATTCCGGCAAGCTATTGCTATAGTGTGCAGCCGGTGGTTGTTGCGTTTTGTCTTTTGAAGTATATATTTTCTTTTCGCTGACGGTATTCAGAAGCGAATATACTTTACTTTTGCCTCCTTGATGATTCCCCTGATGTCCCAAGGGTCGTTCACACATCACCACTTCCCACTCGTAATAGATATCCCGCGCCCAGATAATCAGCAATGCTTTGTTTGCTGTGGTACTTTTTTCTTCGGTCGCAGGCAAATCAATCGTATCCGAATCCTCTTTTTTCCACGTTCCGGCAACTGTTCTCAATAGCTTCTTTGCTCTATAAGGGCATTGTTGGGGTTCAATCTGTTTCTTGACATAGTCAGTATCATATTCGGGTGGTTGTAGTGGCGAAGATTCGGGCATTGGCGATTGAAGTCTTTTTTCGCCGGGAACTGTTTTAATTCCCGGTAATTGTTTTGCTTCGACTGAAGACTTGATCTCTGCCTCATATTTATCCAGAAGCTCAGCAAATTTTTCCTTGAGCTGTTCCTTCGAAGCCGATGACAACTGTTTTTGCCCCTCTCCCTTATCTCCGAGCATAACAACAGTAGTATGCTGATTGGGTATAGCCCTCGGAGAAGCTAAGTATGGAGGCCGATAAGGCAACCCCATATAGGGTTGAGGAGATGGCATTATCGGATTAGCTGCAGCCACCGGCTGAGGCTGAGGCCGGGGTTGCTGCTGGAAGAGCCGGTACAATCCGTAGATCATCAGAAGTATTGCGATGCACACTACAGGTATTAGAATATAAGGCAGAGTATAGTCAGGCTTCCAGGATACGGAAATGGTTTTCGGCCCATCCATTATCTCAGTGCCATCAGGATTGACTGCCTGATATTTCCCCTGGAAAAGACCTATTATCCCATTCATGGGCACCCTGTCATTTACAACAGCCCAATGAGCTTCGGTGCCCGCCTTATACCAGCCGCTCCCGGTGACTTCACCATAGGTTGTTTCGGTCGAGAGCCTGTAATAGGTATCATAATGGGCTGTAAGGGTTATAGGACCTCCCACGGTGAGATTCACCTGTTCAGTGGTACTTCTTTGATTGTTAGGCAATTGCCACGAGGCAAATTTATACATCACACCGTTATTTCCATCAGCATTTGTGGTAGCAACGATTGTTATCGGAGTATCCTGACGATACCAGCCGGAACCCGAGGTCTGAACATTAATCGATGGCTCCACTGCCACACTCACCAGGTATTCGGGGTAGTAACTGAATTGGGCATTAGGCTGAAGTTCAGACACAGTTATAGATTGTTCCTTTACCTTGTATCTGATTCCGGGGTCGACAGGATCAGGAACCGAAGGATCAACGGAAATAGTCCTGGCAGTACCAAGATTCGAGCTGATGGTTGTAAGCTCTCCCCCCCTGAGTGTAGCAATTACCACGCCGTCCGCAGAAACTTTAGCAGTGCCTGTTTTAAGTCCTGCGTCTATGCTGATGTTGGATTGGAAAGAGCCTTTTTCAATATACATCGTAAAACTCATCGGAGTGGAAAGAGTCGGCGATGAAGAATCGGTCACGTTAATGGTGAAGGTAAAAGTTCCTGCGGTTCCCCTTCCCGGTGTTCCGGAAATAAAACCAGTTGTTGCATCAAGTGAAACGCCTGAAGGAATCGAGCCGCCTATTAAGTTCCAGATATAAGGAGGAGTGCCACCGCTGGCACTCAGGCTTGCCGTGTAATAGGTTAGCTCTTTGCCCTGAGGCAATCCGGTAGTGATAATGACGAGTGGTTGTGGAATAATCGTAATTACAAAGCCCTGTTGGGCAGAAGGGCCAGTAGTATCGGTTACCCTGACAAGGAAGGAGTACGTACCCGCTGTTGTTGGTACGCCCGAAATAACACCAGGGGACAGTGTAAGGCCGGGCGGTAGTGAACCTCCCGTTATTGCCCATGTGCAGGGACAAATCAACGGGGCTGCGGTTAATGCAGCCGAGTAAAAGACATTAGGCTGGCCGTTCGGCAATGAGCCTCCGGCGATGGCTGGAACGGCAAAAACAGGGCTGGGGGAAAAGACCAACGCGCTCGTAGCTATTATTAACACTACGAGTATGAAGCTGAGCGTCACAGAAACAGCCGGCTTGAGCAAAGGCATTCTCATGCCTCTGGCTGCCTTGCTTTTACCATTAGCATTTCTTTTTCCCCGTAAAACCATATGACACCTGCTCAATGCATCTCGAACTGCACTCTAGTTATATCTGCATTGTATATGGTAATTATACTTACAAATTATTAATAAATTGTTAAGTATTTGTTAATTATGATTGTCGAAGAAGAGACAAGTTTTAGTGCTGGCCTTCTTAAAGTGATGTCTATGTACGGAGATTGAAAAGGGGCTGATGCCCTTTTGAAAAAAGCAACCCCTTCTTTCCTTACTATCTTAAGGAGAGAAGGGGCAATGGATAAGAGGAATACTACATTTTAGAAATTGAACTGTAAAATATTTCTTAATGTTATCGCCGGGCTATCGAGGGGTACCAACTCGTTATTATCCACCTGGTAAATCCATTGACCATCGGTTATTTTCCCAGTCCAGCCAAGACCAGGTCCCCTTACCGAATAGCTATTCTTGTCAATCCTGTATATAGTCCAGCCCTTTACATACTGACCAAAGCTGGTGAAAGCTGATAGCGAGATATCTCTCATTACCATTTTTATCTTTTTTGCATTCTCCAACTCTTCTTTTTGATTAACAAGGGCAGGCTTTAAGTCTTCAATAAAAGCCCCTTTCCCGGTGATGGCATCTCCAATTCTGATAGTCGGCTCGTATTTCACATTGTCGCCATCACGGGAAGCAATCATTCTCAGCGTTATGATAAAGTAGCGATCGTTTTTTACTAGCTTGGCCAACTCCTCCGGAGCTGGATCAATAAGTAATTCGTGCGATCAGCCGCAGGGTATAGTATTGATGTCGGTCGTGGTCTTTTTATCTTCCACCCACTTCAGCGCAGGGGCTAATACCTGATCCAATTTTACCAGATTGTCCTGAGTATCACGAAGCTGCCTGTCAATCCGGGCGATTTCAGCGTTAAAACTGTTCACTCCGACATTATTCATTTCGGTAAAGGCAACATATGCCTCGTTGCGCACTTCATCCCGCTGTGCACAACTCAAAGAGACAACAGCCATGATAAACATGACAACTATGAATAATGTGACGGTTATTTTTTTCATGTTACTTATTCAAAATTCTTCAATCAATATATCAAACCAATCAAACTATTTTATACAAAGTCCTGGGGTTAGACAAATAAAAACATCGAAAAGCTACCCGTTCACTGAGCGTAGTCGAAGTGATTCCTTTCTCATCTCTAGCATCTGGTCACAGGGGATCGAAAGGGGCGATAGCCCCTTTCCAATAAACGATTACCCCTTCTCTTCTTTCAAAATTCCCAAGGAGAGAAGGGGCCAGGGGATAAGAGGCTATCCAATCACTACACCCTCATCACATTGCACAGCGATGATTTAAGCGGCGCAAAACCTGAGACCGGATCAAAATTTTTATCGCTGATGATAGCATTTATATTCGCTTCACGGGGCCAGTGGTGCGGGGCACTCACCACACCCCGTTTAACAGTATCAGTCACATTAGCCTTCATGGAGGCACTTCCACCCGGCGATAGAATCATGACAAAATCTCCAGTTTCGATTTTGCGCTCTTTAGCATCTGAGGGATGAATATCGACGACAGGATCAGGTATTAATTGTCGTAGTGGAGAAATATTCCTGAATTGTGAATGTGTATAGGCCAACCTGCGGGCTCCTGTTGTCAAAACCAGCGGGTAAGTGTCCTTCAATTCGGGTTTGCTAAGCGGGCTATCCACAGGCTCTTTGTATACAGGCAGTGGATCATAACCATGGTGAGCCAGGATCGAAGAGACTATCTCCACTTTTCCCGACGGAGTTTTAAAACCTTTTTGCTCGTAGTATTTCTCAGGCCTTTTAACAACGGGCTTCTTCACGGTACCATCAGGTTGCTGTTTAAGGTCATTAACTGTTATCCCGGAGGGTTCCAGCATGTAATTGAAACACGCCATGAGATCTCCATCCCAGAACTCTTTACCCAGGCCAAGCCTCTTTGCCAGCTCAAAGTAAATTTTCCATTCAGGCCAGGTCTGTCCCACCGGTTCAATCGCCGGCTGGATAAGCTTAGCTCCACCCGACCAGGTGAGAAGAATGTGTCGTTCCAGCCAGGACGAAATCGGCAGCACTACGTCAGCCAGCTGAGTGCCCGCAGTCTGGAAATAATCGGTAACTACCACAAAATCCAACGTTTTAACGGCCTGTGCGAAACGGTTGGAATTAGCAAAATATTCGGGATGCAAACCGGCACCAACCAATGCCTTGATCGGATAAGGCTTAGCATTTTCAATCCTTTCGGAAATTACGTTTGATTGCATCTCCTTTATGATTTCAGTCCAGATAGGGAACTTATCAGAGCCAAGCCCCGGAGGCATACTGCTAATCCGATCGTGAAGAGTTATGTCATTAGTGGGGATACATTCCGGCGGAGCACAGTTGCCACCCTTGATTTCAATATTCCCGGTAAGGGCTGGCAACACAATAATAGCTCTGTGGTTTTGCAATCCATTGGAATGGTGCGTAGTAGAATCTCCACTAAAATAAATCTGGGCAGGTTTACTTTTAGCATATAACTGGGCAGCTTGTTTTATTTTTGAAGCAGGCACACCGGTGATTTGTTCCACTTTTTTTATGGGATATTCTTTTACCAGCTTTTTCAAATCGTCAAAACCTACCGTCCACTTCTCCATGAACTCTTTATCGTAAAGCTTCTCACTGATGATGATATTGATCATTCCCAGCGCAAGTGCACCGTCGGTACCAGGGCGTAGTTGCAGGTGGATATCTGCCATAGAAGCGATTTGCGTACGCACGGGGTCAATTACAATGAGCTTGAGCCCGTTCTTCTTAGCTTCCACATACGATTGCCAGGTATAAGGAGCACCCTCTTTTATTCCACAACCCCAGATTATTTTACATTTGGTGGAGGGATCAATCGAGTGGCTTTGATTCATCCACAGCGCGTAGTCTTGTCCGTAGGTAATCGCCGTGGCGGTACGCTGAGAAGTGAAACAGTTACTGCTTTCGGTGCAATAGTTTGGGGAGCCGAATGCATGGGCAAGCCGATGATAGAAAGGACGAGGCTCTTTGGTATAAGCAATCCAGAATACAACTGATTCGGGACCGTAGTCTTTTTTTACTTTCAAAAGCGCCTTGGCCACTATATCCAGCGCGTCATCCCAGGAGGTAGGAACAAGAGCTCCATTTCGTCCCTTTCCCTCACGTTTTAAAGGCTGCAGCAATCGGTCCGGATGATATATTAACTCGAGCTGCGCTTTCCCTCTGGGGCAAAGAGCTGCCGTAGCAGGATCAACAATATCCACCTGGGTTGCCCTCCCATTTGTAACGTGAACACGGGTATCGCAACTTGCGGTACACATATAACAAATGCCGTTAGTAATAACTTCTGTTCCTGTGCTCATAGTCTTTGTTTCAGACATTTCTTATCCTCCCTTGATTTTCTATATCAAAGATTATTCTCTTAACGCTGAATATTTACGGCAAGGTAAACTGCATTCCCGCATTATTCAGAAAAAATATATCTTTGAATTCATTTGCCAGCCGCGATAGAGCGAAGAAACCGGTGCAGTGGGATACACCAAGTTTTTGAATTCCCATTTCTTTTAGGTCGGCGACAGTTCGGTCGATCCGCTCACCGGAAGCTTTGAAAAGGTGTGTGCCACCTATCGCAGCATATATCGGTTTCTTACCTGTAAGGCTTCCGGGCATGGTGTAATGTATTGATTATGCCCCTGTGAGCACAGCCTAAAATTACTACCAGCCCGAAATCAGTATTAATAATCAAAGCATTATCATCAGCCATAGGATCGGGACAAAGAATGCCATTTTCTTTAACCAGAATATTATCGTCAATACGCTCATACGGTGTCAGCATGGGAATTTCCCCGGTGGTCATGATTTTATCGGTAATACGTACCGATTCTCTGTTCAGATTAAATCTGGCACCCAGTCCCTCCAGCTCTGCCCGCACGAGGGGCACGCCAGCATACCTTATTTCATCTGGACCAGGTTTCACATATTTCTCAGTCCAAATATCCGGATGTGCAATGACATCAATTTCGCCAGTTCTTTTCAATACCTCACCAAGTCCCCCGGTATGATCCGGATGACCATGGCTCAGTACTATGCAGTTAATAGAAGATAAATCTACCCCCAGAAGCTGCGCATTATTCACAGCGGAAATACTCATGCCGCAATCCATTAATATTTTCTTATCCTCGACCTCCACCAGAATGCTTAACCCCCATTCGGCAAGAAATCCAAAGGTAGCCGTATTCTCACTTAACGTAGTAATTCGAACTTCCATTTCGCCAATCCATTTGTAGCAGAGCTATCGATACGTTTCCGTCTTGCTTGTAGGTAGTCTCTTTTTAAACTGGTCGATAACATACTGGCAGGCAGCGAAACCTTCGCCGCGGTGTGCCGCAGCTATAGCTACCACAAGATTAAAATCTCCAACCTTTAGTTTACCCGTCCGGTGACAAATCGATATGTTTTCTATGGTGCCATTTTCCTCTGGCTTCTTCAGCTATTTGTTTCAAAGTATCAACAGCATTGCCCTGAATATCTTGATACTCTACGGAAAGAACCGGTTTTCCCTCCGAGGTATCTCGTATTTGCCCTACATAGGTCACAATGCAGCCGCTGCCATCGGTCTTAGTTTCATTCACTACCCTTTCCGGAGAGAGTGACCTGTCACTAATTTCAATCATAGTGATCTTCCTTTCATCGTTTTATTGAGGCACACGGCCTATTTAGTTTGTTATCAGCCACAGTGCAACGGCAATGCCTCAAAGACAGACAGCTTTTTAAGATGTGCGTTGCCGCATGACGGACATCTCCTGCTCTCATCTTCTGTGGGACTTTTAGGAATGGGCAACTTGAAGATATGCTGACATTGCAGACACTCATATTCCCACATTGTTCCTTCAAACAAATTCTCACCGGAACCGAGCGGCGCCCAGGGAGGAGTTTTTATGATTTCAGAACTACTGCACTTCGGGCAATAGTTCCCATTTAGTGGAGTAATGCCCTCGACAATCACCAGGTCGAAGACATGCCGGCAATGTTTGCATAAGAAACGAAGTTCCACGTGTTTAGTCCCCTCGCTCTAAATCTCTCCCTTCGACTCCCTCAGGGAACCCTTCGTAGGGAGAGAGAGCGTTGGAAACCCATTCCAGAAAAGAATACATCCATTTTTACTTCTTCTTAACGGAGGATACCTTTTCTGCTACCGCTTTGGAAAATGATTCACCCAAATTGGTAACTATTTCCGACTCATAGAGTTCAATCGAACCTTCATCACAGAGCCGGGCAATCTGAGGATCAATCGGAATCTGCGCCAGAAGTGGCGCACCGACCGTCCGTGCCATTTCCTCACCCCTGCTCTTTCCGAAAACCTCAATCTTTTTATTAAGTTCAGCAATATGCATGTAGCTCATATTTTCCACAACACCGAGTATGGGTTTGCCCATCTGCTTAGCCATGTTCACCGCCTTGCGGACTACCATGGCGGTTAAATCCTGGGGGGTAAATACAATCACTATACCCGATACTGGCAAAGTCTGGAGGACGGTAAGAGGAGCGTCTGCTGTGCCCGGAGGAAGGTCTACGATCAGGTAATCCAGCTTACCCCAAAATACCTGTTCCCAGAATTGTGTAATTGCCCGTCCGATCAGGGGGCCGCGCCAGATAACAGCATCGTCTTCACTGGGCAAAAGCAGATTAATTGACATGACATCAATACCCAATTTGGACGGAATAGGCAAAAGACCGCTCTCGCTGCCCATGGGTTTGCCCGAAATTCCAAACATTTTAGGAATACTGGGACCGGTAATATCAGCATCCAGAATCCCTACCTCATCTCCGCGCCGTCGTAAAGCTATGGCTAATAAACCGGTAACCAATGATTTACCCACACCGCCTTTTCCGCTCATAACAGCAATTACATTATCTATGCTATTGATTTCCTGCGGTTTTATGTCTGTATAGCTTACCGTAATCTCGCTGCCATCGGTAAATGTCTTGACAGTCTTTTGGATTCTGTTTTTCAGCCAGTCCTGCATTCCAGGTGAGAGAGCGGTGGAAGCAAGGGACAGGTTAACCTTGCCATCAGCAATGTCGATATTCCTCACCAAATTCATTCTGACCATGCTGCGTGTCATACCTGGAACCACAATAGAATCCAGGTGTTCAAGTATTTGTTCTCGAGTTGGCATTAGTGCATTCTCCTCATATCTTTATAGTGGAGTTAGTGCAGATTTTTGCATAAGGTTGGGCAGTTTACCATCGAGATAAAGTTTTACCGCCTGTTCTATGTCTTTAACATCTGTAATAACAGGTTCGATATTATAGCCTTTCAGGCTTTCATATGCACCCCAACCCATGCCCCCTGCCAGCAATACTTTAGCATCCAATATGCTCTGCGCCATGGCACCATGCCTTTCCTGAGATCCCTCCTGGTGGCCATGAACCTCATGACAGCCACATCCCTCTTCATGGTGTTCTTGAGAAGCAAATTGGGCATGGCCTGCCTTTTGCCGAATTTCTTTGCTGATCACCTTGTTACCTTCGGTGGTAACTACGACGTACTGCGTAGCTCTTCCGAAATGCTGACTGATCGTTTTCCCATCATCTGAAACGGCTGCAATTTTCATTCATATTTTTCTCCTTTTATAATTATTTATTTGCTATTGACTTAATTGGCGACTTAACTGCTACTCCCTTCTTTTTCATGGATGCCAAAGGCATCGAATTTGACAGGTTGCAAACAGGACAGCATCCCGGTTTCCTTTCCAGATTTGCATGTTCGTCCCACTCATGGCCTGCACTGCAACTATGACGATTTGCAGAGATCTCGTAATTGCCTCCTTCAATCCTCAGCGCTTTACCGGCAAGAAGGCTATCAGCTATCTTTTTACGTGCCGAGGCCAGGATGCGCTGGAATGTCTGCCTGGATATATTCATTTTTTGGGCGCATTCCATCTGTTCCATGTGCTCCAGGTCCCTGAGCCGCACCGACTCTATCTCTTCCATGGAAAGCCTATTCTCTTCGAGCAGCTTGCAGGGAATACCCGCGGGCTTGAAATAAGTCACACCCGGCATAAAGAATACCCTGCGGCACTTCATTGGTCTGGACATGGTTTATATCATTCTCATATTAGATAATTATGGGCAAATGCCCATAATTATAATAACAAAACAAATTAAAAGTCAAAAATTAACAGTATAACTACTCATCGAAAAAAGGTATTTTAGCCATTATAATGCTCAAATGAGGAGAATATAATAAAACCAGAAAGTAATAAAAGAGGTGAAAAGAAATGGAAAATATTGGTTTTATCATAGCGATAGTCATAGCAATCCCGGTTATTCTCTTCCCAGCTGCATTTATTTGGTATTTGAACGTTAGTGGTCTATGGAAAGTAATGAAAGATGTTAGAGAAAGAAAAGCAAGAATGAACCGGGTGCTATTACCAATCACACAGGAAGTAAACAAATAACATCGAGTAGTTAAAAAGGAGGTGAAATAGAAATGGAAATCGGATTTGTAATCGCTCTGGTCATCGCAATCCCGGTTATTCTGTTCCCGGCAGCTTTCATTTGGTATCTCAACATTGGTGGCTTGATGCATGCTTTGAAGGAACGGAAAGCAAAGGTTGCAAAGGAAGCCAAAGTTACCGTAGGAATGTAAAAAATGAGGTGAAATGAAGAAGTTGACTAAATCCAATAATCAGTAAAGGGGGCTGGATTCAAAAAAACTCCAGCCCCCTTTACGTTTCAACCTCGAGACAATGCAATCTATTTAAATTCTCTCTATAAAGTAATAAAAAGGATTATCATATGAAAACATTACGCATCCTGATTCCAGTCCTCACCACAGTGAGAATCACCGTTACCCCTGTTGTTATAGTGGTTTTGTTCTGGGGACTGGTACCTGATAAAGCATGGGCAGGATTAATCAAAACGGCTATAACCATCCTCGTGATTTTGTGTGCACTGCTGGCGATTGCCTGGTCAGCCTATCTGACCAGTGTGGTAAGGGAGTCAATAGAAGATCGGAAACCTGACAAGCAATAAGAAGCAAGAATCACAGATTTATCATGAGATAGTGTGATTTCGAAGTCATAAGATACACATTAAATTTGCGTTGCATCTCGCTGTACACTTGTTAAGTAGCGAAGTACTCCTCGTAAAGCCTTCCAATCCTGATATGACATCTGAAAGACTTGTCTCAACGTGTTGTGGTTCGCTACCAGCCCCCAATAAGCTTTGAATAAAGTCCCCATAATCGTTTACCAGAATAGAGCCATTTTTACCAGGTCAAGCACTTCGTTCCTTTTATCTGTTTCCCTACCTTTTAAGTAAAAAGTTAAATAATTTGAAACTTATAAAAATTCACGGAATCCTTACATTACATTCTTCATAACTTCAAATAACAACTTTAAGATATAAGGTAGAAAAGTAAAAAGAAAGGAGGTGAACACAATGCGTAAATCGACCAGGATTCTGGCTGTGATAGTGGGGTTAGCAATTGTGGGATCAATCGTGGGAATGAGTGGAGTTGCCTTTGCCGATAATCCGCCAAATGCTCCCCCCACCACTACGGTCACATCACGGTGTGACGTATTCCTGGGCAAGCTCGCAGCCAAGCTGAATCTTAAAGTTGACCAGGTCAAGGCTGCTGTAATCGGAGCTCGAACCGATACCATCAACCAGTTAGCGGCTGAGGGTAAGATCACCCCAGCCCAGAAAGACCAGATGCTCAGCAGAATTCAGCAGGGTGCCTGCGGGCTGGGCGGGTCCGGTGCCGGGTGTGGAGCCGGTTTTGGCCCCCGGGGTACGCTGCCAACGGCTGTCCATCGTGCCCCCAGGTTTCCCCGACAAAGTAAGCAGATGATTGTGTGGGAGCGGGGAAAAGACTCCTCCCACACAATCGAATTTCCCTCGGGTTTGCAGGCTCTAAATTAATAGTTTTAAAATGGAAAAGCATGACACGAAAAAAGATATTAATAGTGGATGACGAGAAAGGGGTAAGCGAATTGCTTGAAGCTTACCTGGAAAATGACGGTTACGAAGTGATCGTTGCCTTTGATGGCAAAAATGCCCTCGCCGAAGTGCAACAAAAAAAGCCGGATATCATCCTGCTCGATCTTAACCTGCCGGGAAATCAATGGTTTAGAGGTCTGCAAATTGATCCGCGAGCAATCAAAAGTGCCGATTATCATGCTGACAGCAAGGGATGAGCAGCCTGATAAAATAATAGGGCTTGAATTAGGAGCCGATGACTATATTACCAAGCCATTCAGCCCCCGCGAGGTTGCAGCCAGGGTCAAAGCGGTACTACGCAGGAGTAATCAAGGATTTGATCCTGTTGAAACTATCGCTGCAGGAGACCTTGTTCTGGATATTACCCAGCACGAGGCCAGCTATACCGGGAAACCTTTACTGCTTACTGCGGCCGAGTTCAAACTACTTCTGGTATTGGCCCGCAACCCGGGGCGGGTTTACAGCAGGCTTCAACTGATGGATATTGCTTTTGGCGACGCTTATGAAGGTTATGAGCGTACTATAGATGCACATATCAAGAATATCCGACAGAAAATGTCGAACCTGGCGCCGGTACACCCCGACCCGTTGATCACGGTACGCGGCGTAGGGTATAAACTGGAGAAGGAATATGCGCCGCCTGTGGGTTAAATTGACATTGTTATTTATAGTTATAGCACTGGTAGTCCTGGGTGTAGTGGGCCTCTGGGTAAATTTTGCCGTCCAGAGCGAGTTCGCGTCTTACTACCAGCAGGTTCCCCGTACCGGGCAGGGCGGAGGGATGGGCCCGGTAAGGATGATGGGAATACTTGAGCAATCCTTTCTTAACGCCTTCAAGGATTCGCTTTTACTGGCTGCCCTGGTGGCTCTTCTGGTAGCTGTAGGGTTAGCGCTGTTATTCAGCAGGGTGATTACTTCCCCTGTTAAACAATTACAGATTTCAGCAGAGAGCATTGCTGATGGAGATCTTTCAAAAAGAGTTCAGCAAAGAAGCAGGGATGAAATCGGGGAATTGTCGCAAACTTTTAACAGGATGGCCGAGCAACTGGATAAGAAGGAGCAGTACCGGCGACAGTTTCTGGCTGATATTGCACACGAACTGCGAACCCCATTAAGCATCATACAGGGGAATTTGGAAGCCTGGCTTGACGGGATTATTGCTCCCACTCAGGAGCACATAGCCAGAGTGAATGACGAGGTCATACTCCTGGCCAGGCTGATTGCCGATTTAAAAGACCTGTCGCTGGCAGAAGCAGGGCAGTTGAAATTATCAAAATCGGCGGTAGTGCTTGATGATATTCTCAGTACCGAAATTTTTGGTATCGAGGTGTATGCCACGGAAAGGCAGGTGGCGGTTAATTCTGAGCTATCTCCAGGTTTACCGCAAATATATGTGGACAGAGATCGTCTCCGGCAGGTTCTGCATAATCTGCTGGATAATGCGCTTCGCTACACTCCTGCCGGGGGAACAATCAAAATCAATGCAAGCCCGGGTGCAACCGGCTGGGTAACCGTAAGCATCTCGGATACCGGAAGCGGAATAGCCCCCGAAGATTTACCTCATGTCTTCAATCACTTTTATAAAGCTGACAGGTCGCGCCACCGGGGCTATGGCGGTTCCGGCATTGGCCTGGCTATAGTCAAGCAGCTTATCGAAGTGCACGGCGGTAAGGTGTGGGTGGAGAGTGAGTTAGGAAAAGGAAGCACTTTTTCTTTCACTATTCCAACGGTTTGAAAATCGCTGATGCAGCATTTACAGTTTTAAAATTATACTGGCGCACTATACAACATTAAACTGTTTACGAAATAATAAAGAGAGGTCTTATGAAGACAAATAGCGATAAATTACAAAATGATGTATCAAAGGACGGTGGAGTCAGGAGAAGCCGTATAAATAAAAATAATGGCTGGCGGCTTGGCCTTCAGATATTGTTTTTCGGCATAGTTGGATCGGTATCTCTAGGGCAGTGGCTGGAAGCGCAGGGAACGGGAGTGAGCTGGCTATCCACTGCATGTTTTCATGCTATTTGCCCTTTCGGCGGTGTAGTTTCTATTTACCAGCTCGTAACAGCGGGAGGCTTTGTTCAAAAAATAGATCAATCTGCCTTTATCCTGATGTATATTGCCTTTGCCCTTGCTATTATTGCCGGGCCGGCATTCTGCGGCTGGATATGCCCTATGGGCAGTTTCCAGGAATGGCTGGCGACTTGGGTAGAAAATTATTTGGCAAAAAATTTAATAATTTTATCCCTCAACGGATTGATCATTACCTCCGGTTCTTGCGTTATATCGTGCTTATTCTGGTAGTTTATGCTACAGCGGTGAGTGCTAAGCTGGTCTTTGCCGATTATGACCCATATCATGCCCTGTTCAAATTCTGGTCCAGCGAGGTTGCACCGGCTTCCTTAATAGTTCTGGGAGTTGTTATAGTGTTGGCTCTTTTCATTGAAAGGCCATTTTGTAAATACGCCTGCCCCTACGGGGCACTGCTCGGACTGTTCAATTTTTTCCGGGTATTCCAGGTCCGGCGCAGTGAAGCTAACTGCATTGACTGCAAATCATGTGACCGGGTTTGCCCGATGAACATTGAGGTTTCAGCGGGTAAATTGATAAGAGATCATCAATGTATAAGCTGTTTAAAGTGTACATCGGAATTTTCCTGCCCTGTTTCAAATACTGTTGCGCTGTCAGCGACAAAAATATAGAAGGAAAAACTAATGAGACTGAATAATAAAGCAATGTTTGTTGTCATACTGGTAATCTTTTTCGGGGGAATTGGGTCGGCAATGGCCCTAAATGTCTGGGAAAGCAAGCCAGGGGTAAGTGCTGAAAACCAGGCTGCGGAAACTGACCCGGCTTACGTCAAGGGCTCAAATTCATTTGCTGAGATCAGCCAGATGTACAATGTCCCTCTTGATGATCTTAAGTCTGCGTTCGGGCCCAATTTGACAGATAAATTTGCAGATATGAAAGCCAGAGATTTGAAAACCCAGTATGTAAATTTGGAAAAAGACATCACGGTTGAAACTGAATCAGTGCGGATTTTTGTAGCCATGTACACGAATTTTAAATATTTTTACTCTGATGCCGCATATTTGCCCGAAACCGCAATTAAAGTGCTTAAGCAAAAGGTAAAGTTATCGCCGGAGCAAATTAAGTTTCTCGAGGCTCACATTTTCCCTGCACGTTAATCTGTCGAATTCTCGATTAATCGTATACAAAATTCGTTAAGTGGCCCACCGCAGGAAGGATTTATCAGGATCCTATTGTGAAGATAAATCCGATCAACGCTGAACAGAGAGTGCTAAAACAGGATGATCAGGTGGAAGTAGTTTCCCAAGAGGGAGTCTTCAAATGATACTCATTAAATTCGAGTTGCATCTCGCTGTACACTTGTTAAATAGCGAAGTACTCCACGTAAAGCCTTCCAATCAATGATTATGTGTACAATAGTCACAATCACGACAGCAACACAAATCCAAAAATGTATTTGTCCCCAGTTTTCCTTTGTGATGTCGAATAAAAGCAATTGACGCCCCGATTGGCGTACTTCAGGAGCAAGCCAAAGGATTAGACCTGAGAACGCTGATAGAACCCATACAATAATCAAGGCTATTGCTACTACTGCTCTCGCATATTTTTTTGGCTTTATTGTTCGTTTTTCTGACATACATTCTCCTTAATTGGATATAATTTTCGTATGTTTGGTTTTAATTTTATCAGATAGTTTTTCCTATTTTCATCCAAGGATAAGTTCCTCAGGTTTGTCACTTTCTTGACGTAGTTTTTCTGGCTGCTTCCTTAATGGCATCGGGTTGTACCTCTTTAGCCAGAACTCTGCGGTGATAGGATTTTGATTGGTATAGTGCCATTAAAGGAGCGTGACCAAAGAGCCTGTCCTTTGCGATAAGAACGGTGCAAAGTGCCTGGCTGTTCTTAAGAAATAGTGAGTCGTGTCCCACGCAGAGGCCTACAAGAATATTGAAATCAGTTTTTGCTTCATTTAACAGCTCGGCCTGGGCGATTGGGTGACACATGGCTTCGAATGCTTCAGGGTCAACCTTCTCCCAGGCCTCCAGGCCTAATTCTTCTTTGGGCACCGAACCACATTTACAGCATAGTGAAACTACCTCAAAACCTCTATTCTCCAGAATCGATACAAGCAAGGTAGCTTCATGGTGGAGCCCTCCGCAGAATGCAACGCCAAGTCTCTTATAATTCATTCGTGCGGCAAACTCCATGGTGTCTTCCAGCCTGCTTTTCACCGGGCTCATGCGTTGGGGTGCATGAGGCAGCCTCATATAGCCAGAGCCTTCTTGCTTGGAAGCCTGACGTGCAAACTCACGAACCTCCGGGCTGAAACACTTTTCCGTTGCCTTTCTCATGACTTCTGGCTTGATTTTTCCCGGGCAGTTTTCTGGCCCTTCCCGCCAGGCAGGACTGTTGCACACCGGACGGGGACATTTGGCACAATTTATAGAACCGGCTTTTTTCTTATTACCTTTTCCTGCCATGATTCTTACTCCTTTCTCCCGAATCACAGAACAGATTTAAAATCGCCTTTATAAATCAATTTTCCAGGAATAGCCACACTTACCGCACTGGCAATAGAGAGTATTCGATATGGTGAAGACCTTTACATCATCGCTTCCGCACTTAGGACATTTCATAGCTTCTACTCCTTCTTCTATGCTTATCATCAATTGTGGTACATTAGATTGCAAATTACAAATCACATTCTATTACTTGAGTCCCCATTCATTCACTTCCAATTGATTGATAACAGGAGCCAACAATGCTAACATAACGCAACCCAATCCAGAAGCTCGATCCGAATTTATTCTATCTCTTAGCTAGAAAACTTTTGGGCTAATTTGAGAAGGCGTAAGCATTGCGAAACATAGAAATAGATGAAGGAACAGAGTATGTTGGCTATAACGATGCCCTGGCTCTTGTACTCACTCATACTAAACCCATAAAGGAGGAGAGTTTAATCCTCGCTTCCTGTACAGGATATGTCTGTGCTGAAAATGTAACCGCAGTTGTCGATAGTCCAAATAAAAATATATCTCTCAAAGATGGTTTTGCGGTAAAGGTGCATGATGTGGCACATGCTTCTCTTCGACAACCGGTCAAATTAAGAATAGTCGGGTCGGTATTTGCCGGGGGAAGATTTGATGGCAAGCTTTCTGATGGGCAAGCGGTGAAGATCTGCTCCGGCTCACCGGTACCAGCAGAAACCGAAGCTATAGTTTCTGCCGAGTTTTGCCAGGAGCTAGCTTCGGAAGTTTATATCAAGGCTGGTGCGGAGGTAGGAAGGAATATATTTTACGCTGGCGAAGACGTTAGAACCGGCTCTATAGTAGTTGAAAAAGGGAAAGTACTCCTCCCCGCTCGCCTAGGGCTTATTGCAGCTGCAGGAATAAATAAACTCAGGGTTTATCAGAAACCCAAGGCTGCTCTCATTGCAATTGGTGATGAGGTAATCGCTCCAGGTCAAAAAATCAAAGAGGGTCAGCTTTATGCCAGTAACCTCGTTAACATCGGAGCGTGGCTGTCCTGTTTTAGTATCCCATTTTCAACAACCATAACTGTTGACGTTTTCGATTCTATCAAGGGCAATTTATTGAAATCATTCCCGGGAACCGACGTTATTGTTACCAGCGGGGGTGCCTGGGGAAGCGAACGGGACCTTATCGTAAAAGTTCTTGATAGCCTGGGCTGGAAGAGGTTGTTCCATCACGTACGGATGGGACCCGGCAAGGGTATAGCTTTTGGAATCTGGAAAAACAAGCCGGTATTCTGTTTGCCGGGCGGGCCTCCCAGCAATGAGATGGCATTCTTACAACTGACACTCCCGGGAATTTTGCACATGGCAGGCCTTAACGGGAGTCCGCTTCAAACTATTTCAGCAGAATTGACTCAGGATATAGAAAGTAGAAACCGGGCATGGACAGAATTCAAAAAAGCCAAACTCACCCGTAATGCAGAAGGGAACTATTTAGTAACACCGTATTTTGAGACAAGCCGCTTAAAGTCCATGGCGGATTCAAGTTGTCTGATCTGCAAACCGGAAGGGATAGAATCTCTGCATTGTGGTCAGACAGTAATTGTCCAGGTCATGATTCCAACCTTTGTTGGACTTTCAATAGCCGATATAATGTAATATCTGGTATATGGGGAATTGGATGTATACCTTGAGGAACACCTCCTATATACAGTACTCGGATAAGCCCGCATGAGAGTCCCATCCAATTGAGCATAGTATTTGAAACGGGCAAATTGACAAAAAACATTTGATGGCTATAATTAGACGGGTCGTATTAAGTTTTAAACGCTTCCGAATCCAGGCAATCCTGAATACAAAGCGAAGAAGGTAATTATATGGAACAACAAATTGTAAAAGCGGATGTTCTCTGCGTCGGTGGAGGTACAGCCGGAATGATGGCAGCCATCAGGGCTGCAGAGCTCGGCGCCAAAGTCGTTGTGGCCGAAAAAGGCAATACGCGCCGCAGCGGGGCAGGCCGTACCGGCAACGACCATTTCTGGTGCTATATTCCGGAATTTCATGGGCCTGATATCGAGTCCAAGGTCAAAATATGGCTGAACGCTGCCAGAAATATACCCCGTGAAAGTTCCATCATTCGCACCCGTCTACAAAAATCCTTCGACATAATTAAGCTCTGGGATAGCTGGGGCATCCCTATGAAAATCAACGGCAAATATGAGTTTGCCGGTTTTGGTTACCCCGGCAGTGTGCGAATGGCCTTGAAATATAGCGGACTTGAGCAAAAACCCATCATGACCCGCGAAGCCATCAAGAGAGGCGCCACAATAATGAACAGGGTCATGATTCAGGATCTGCTCTGCCAGGATGGTACTGTCGTAGGCGCCATTGGTATCAACACCAGAGAAGACAAGATTATCGTTTTCCAGGCTAAAACCGTTATTTTCAGCACCGGTGGTGTCCATCGTATGTACCGGTCAGCTGTTAACGGGCTCATAGCATCTACCCATGAACCTTATACCACTACAGGAGACGGAAGAGCTATGGCTTACCGGGCAGGGGCTGACCTGGTAGATGTAGAGATGCCCTATCCGCATATCGGCCCCAAGTATTTCTCCATGAGCGGACAGGGGACGTGGGTAGGGGTAGTTAAAGATGCCAGCGGCAACATAATCGGACCGTATGTTACCAAACCTGATAAGCGCTACGGAGACCAGACAGCCACAAGTTATCCAACTATACTGGAGGACTACTATAAGTCCGGCCGGGGGCCTGTCTACATGGATTGTGCGGGATTATCGGATAATGACTACCAGTATATGCAAAATTTCTTGAGGCATGAGGGGAATGGAGCACTCGTAGATTATATGGCAAGGGAAGGGATTGATCCCCGGAAGACACCGGTAGAATTCATGCGTTATGAATTGAAACCGTTGGGTGGGGTTTACTACAACGAGAAAGGCGAGACGACGCTGCCTGGCTTGTACGCGGCTGGCGATGAAATATTCGGCGGTATCTCCAATGCCGCTATCTACGGCTGGATTTCCGGAGAAAATGCAGTCAACTACTCCAAAACAGTGGAATTCTGCGATCTGAAAAAGCAAGATAAGACAATAAAACACATGAATGACCTGGCCGACGAATTAAGGAACAGAGAAACCGGCGGAGATTGGAAAGAGTTCAATTTTGCTCTGCAGGAGACTATGGACGACTATTGCGGATATGTCCGTTCCGCTACTTTACTTGAAGCCGGACTCAAACATCTGCAGCGAATTAAACAGAAAGCCTATTCTTCCATGGTTGCCCGTGACCAGTGGCACTTGACACGGTGTCTGGAGGTATTGAACCTGATTGATTTGAGCGAGATTACCATAATTGCCGCTAATGAACGCAAAGAAACGCGCGGACGCCATTTCAGAGCCGACCATCCATTTGCCAATGCAGCGCTGGACAAGATGTTACTTTATGTCAAGCAGGCAAACGGAAAGCCTGTAACCGAATGGCGAAATTTGAAAGATTAAGGAGGGACTATGCCACCCGTTATTAATAAAGAAAAATGTTCCCAGTGCGGTACCTGTGTCGACGTATGTGCCGAAGATGTTTTTTTCGGCTCAAAGGAAGGTGAATATCCTTCAGTAACTTATCCTGAGATGTGCATGTATTGCGACTCTTGCGTTCATGATTGTCCTGTTGAGGGAGCAATTACATTACGCATTCCTGTCAACATGATGATAGCACGTAAATA
>CAWAQY010000004.1:0-134946 GCA_963784375.1 uncultured Chloroflexia bacterium
AAGTCTGAAGGCTATTTTTATCAACGCTCCCAGGTAGCATCAGATACACACCGGCTGCAACCAAAAAGGGTAATCCTATGGCAAACAAAACTGCCAGGATTCGGACAGTACGATTGGCGCGATAACCGCTTAACGCATAATCCGCATCTTTAAAGACTTCGATTGTTTCTGTATATTCATCCAGGGTCTCACAAATCTTGTTCATATGGTCCATAAGGTCGCTGAATAAAAGATTCAGATCGATCTTAGTGTAGTTTTTTAGCTTTTTTTCGAGGTCGGCAATTAATGTGCTGGTGGGGAACATAATCCGTTTTTGAGTAATAATATCCCGCAGCAGAATACCTACTTCCCTACCGACTTCGATTCCTTCCTTGAAAACGTTATCTTCAATATCTTCTATCAGGTTGAGAATTTTCTCAAGAACTCTAAAATAACGGTCTATCGCCCTGTCAAATATCTGATACAGCAGGAAGCCGGAGCCGTGACTTAAATACTGCTCACGAGCGCCCTCATTAAGTTCACACTCCCGGAACAATTCGTCAACGACCTTGAATTCAGATGGACGTAGCGTGATGAGAAAATTCTGACCGACGAATGCTGCCCATTGTTTCCTTAAACTTACTCGCTTGACTTTGTCGAATACAGACATATGGACGATAACAAAAAGATACTGCGGGTACTCTTCTATTTTGGGGAGTTGTCTGGGGCTTAAAGCATCTTCAAGATCGAGAGTGTTAAAATGGTAATTGTCTGCGAGATATTTTGTCGATTCTGTCGTTGGCTGTACGATGTCGACCCATGTCAGGCCTTTCCAGGTAATTGTTTTTAAATTCGCTTGCTTGTTTTCTGAATTTTTCAAGGCTGTTTTTGATTCCCCGAATTATCTGACCATATTTTATCTGATAAAAGAAGTTTTAACAATCATGAGCGGTTACTGTGCTCGGATTCTTGGCTTGACAAGAAGTAATGGGTTTCTTAAAGTGTGGTAGTCAATAATGAAAATTAAAATAAGGCCGAATATCTACCAGTTAAATAGCTCATTTGGGGCAGGGATCTGGGGGGCAAACGTATTTCTGCTTGTAGATAATAATAACCTGACTTTGATTGATACCGGCTTTAAAGGCAGGGCGGGGGGCATACTGTCGGAAATTAAAAAGATGGGTTATGTTCCCTCAGACATTACACGTATTCTTGTTACTCATCACCATATTGACCATGTCGGAAGCCTGGCTGCTCTCAAGCGAACTACCGGTGCTGCGGTACTTGCCCACCCGGCTGACATTCCTTATATCAATGGTGAGTTACCTCATCCCGGACCCATCAGGCGGAGTGTTACCAGCAAAATCCTGGCATTGGCACTGAAACTGTGGGCGACTTCTCCACTGGATGTAGATATTCCAGTTAACGATGGCGATGAGCTTCCAATCATGGGAGGAATAAAGGTGGTACATACTCCCGGGACATACGCCGGGATGCTTATCCTTCCTGTTGCCAAAAGAAGGCGTGGTGATTGTAGGTGATTTACTGTCTCACGGCTCTGCATTGAGATTACCGGCAAAGGATTTTACGGTTGATCTTAAAAGTGAAATTGAATCCATTGGCAAACTGGCGAGCTTAGATTTTAATACAATTTGCTTTGGCCATGGGACACCGATAATTGCCCAGGCACATCACGTTGTAGCCAATTTTGCAGAAGCTAAAATAGGGAAGTATGGTACAATAACCTGAGATAAGCAAGCAGGGCTATGCTAGCGCACTGTTAATTTTTCGACGCAGAGGAGCGACGTATGATACTTATAATAGGGATTACAGGGGCAACGGGCGCCATCTATGGCATACGCTTGCTGCAGGTACTTGCTGGCATAGAAGGAATCGAGACCCATCTGGTTGTATCTCGAGCCGGAGAAAAAAATATCGAATACGAAAATGGAATAAAGATCCATGATATAAAAGCGATGGCAAATTTCACTTATGATATAGATGATATCGGTGCTTGCCTTTCCAGTGGTTCTTTTAAACATAGTGGGATGATCATTGCACCTTGTACTATGAAAACGCTGTCTGCACTGGCTCATTCTTATACCGATACGCTTTTAACCCGTGCCGCAGATGTCACCCTGAAAGAAAGAAGGAAACTTCTGTTGCTGGTAAGGGAAACACCTCTTCACATCGGCCATTTGAGAAATATGACCAGTTTGACAGAGATGGGGGCTATCATAATGCCGCCGGTTCCTGCTTTCTATCATAAACCGCGTACAATCCAGGATATTGTGGATCACACTGTCGGTAAAGCTTTAGACCTTTTCGATATCCAGCATAATCTATTTCCAAGGTGGTCTGGTTTACCTTCCGAGTAGTGGTTACTGAGTATGACATTCAAGAGTATCGCGGAGCTGAATGAGGGTGAAGGCAGGACCAGGGTCACAGTTTCAGCTCGTTTCACGGGCGAAGACCTGGTAGTACTCTTTTATAATGAAAAAGCTCATATCGGGGCTGTAGCTGTTGCAGATTATGATCATAAAGAAGGCAGGGCTTCGGTCTCGGTAATCACCAGGCTTGGGCACAAAGAGGATATTGTAGCTCATAATGCTGCTCATCAGTTGTGTAAGCAGACCAGGAAAGCAGTTTGCGTTATTGCTGGAATTCACCTGGACAATATTACTGAAGCTGAAAAAAAGGAAATTGTAGAAAACAGCAATAAACTGGTCGCAAAGTTGATGAACGATATCGCTTCAGTTCAATAATGGGAAACGAATAGTCTGATTGTCAGGCTTAGTCGGAATATTGCGAGCCAAATTCTTTATTAATACATATGGGACAACTGGTCTACGATCCTGATATATCCGGGCAACAAATGACAATTGTCTGTTTTGTGTCCGGCTCCGGTACCAACTACAGGGAAATAGTGGCGGGGAACCGTAATCATACGTACGTTGTATTTACCAACAGGCCTGGATGCAGCGGTATGGAGATTGCCAGGCGAAACAATCATGATGTAATCGAATTGAGTCATATCCCTTTCCTGAAGGTTGCAGTAAATAAATATGGTGCGGGGAATGTTCCCAGGAATTGCCCGGAAAGGGTCACCTATGAGAAGGAAATCGCTAGGTTACTGCAGAGCCACCTGGGTAAGGATCCTGACCTCTTATGTCTGGCCGGTTATGATCAATGGCTCAGCGATTGGATGGTGGGAAAATATTACCCCCGAATTCTCAATGTACATCCTGGAGATACCACAAAAGGTTACGATGGTCTTCACTGGATACCGTCAGCCAAAGCATTGTTAGCCGGGGATGATGTGCTGAGGTCTACTCTCTTTTTTGCCGACAAAGGTGAGGATACAGGGCCTATTCTGGCACAGTCTGCCCCTCTTTACATAAAACAAGCGATAACTGAACTGAAATCGAAAGGTGAAAATGAACTGGTTGAAGGCTTCAACACGGTGGTTGAGTATGCGGGAACCTGCGGCATAAAAAGTTTTGAGGACTTTAGAGCTAAAGCAGACGAAACTCAGTTGCATATGCTCGAATTTGTTTGCAGGAAATTGCAGGATATGCTCAAGGTTGCCGGTGACTGGAAAGTTTATCCTTTCGGAGTGCATGAGCTTATTGCAAAAGGGCGTGTTGAGATAGCTGAGAGATTAGTGTATGTAGATGGCAGGCAAATGCCCAAACACGGTTATCGACTGGACTGCGGGTACGAAAACACGTGACTAAACTATGCATACATGCTTTTAAGATTGAAAAGTTAAAATTGATATTCGCCCCAGAAGACTAGTATAGAGCTCTATAGATAGCCCATTCCCTGCATACGTAGCAACAATGCCTTGTTTCTCCCGCCCGTTAGGTTCCTCTCTTGATTTGCCCCCTGAAGTTTCTTGTGTTAAAATTAAGCTAGCTTAAATTAAGCAACCTTAATTGGAGTAATTTAAAATGAAAAATGAAAGAACCGAAGAATATCTGGAAGCAATTTACAAGAGACAGAGCAAGAAATTGCCTGTTACCACCTCTTCACTGGCCGAGGACTTGAAAGTATCTCCTCCTGCAGTATCGGATATGCTGCACCATCTGGATAAGCAGGGATTTATTGCTTATAAACCAAACAAGGGGGCTACTCTCACTGCCCTCGGTTCGGAAAAAGCGCTTGGCATTGTAAGACGGCATCGTTTATGGGAAAGGTTTCTTACAGATATATCTGGGTATGAAATGGGATAAGGTCCACGAAGAAGCGTGTAAATTGGAGCACATCGCCTCTCCAGGGATTGAGGATGGGCTTGGTGAATTTACTTAGGAGATGTGGATACCTGTCCTCATGGGCATTCTATCCCCGATAAAGATGGAAATGTGAAGGACGAGAAAACATTGCCGTTGTCGAAATTAGAACCGAAGCAGAAGGCCTATCTGGCGGCTGTTGCCAGGGAAGATTCAGAGCTGCTGAGAAGTATGGAAAAATTGGGCTTAAGGCCAGGGGTTGTGTTGGCGGTAGTGAAAAAAGATCAAAGGTGGTTTGCTTGAAGTCGAGGTAAATAAGAAGAAGATTCAGCTAAAAAGCGAGTTGGCTTCTTCTCTATTGGTAAAACCTATTACTGATACGGAAGCAACCTGGGCTACCGAGGAAATTCCTCTTAGCGAATTAACCAGTGGGCGAACAGGGATTATCGGATCATGTACTGGTGGGCGTGGAATGTTGGGGCGTTGTCTTTCTCTCGGTTTTACCCCCGGAAGTGCAGTTAAAATGATCAGGAATTATAAACAAGGACCATTGCTGGTTAAAGTTCGTGATAGCGAAGTAGCCCTGGGACGGCAGATTGCTGAAAAAATATTGATCAACATGAATAAAACAGCATGCTAAATAACTCAAAGAAAAATTTCACCGTGGCTCTTGCCGGAGCACCGAATGTAGGTAAGAGTACAGTTTTTAACCTGTTAACTGGCCTTTCCCAGCATGTAGGTAACTGGCCGGGCAAGACCATCGAGCAGAAAACCGGTACCCTGGTGCACGGCAGTCTTCACTATGAATATTATTGATTTGCCAGGTACCTACAGTCTCACTGCAAATTCAGTTGAAGAGCAGATAGCCAGGGATTATCTGGTGAAAGAAAGTCCTGATGTTGTTGTCGCTATCTTCAATGCAGCCAGTTTGGAACGCAGCTTATATCTTTTAGCTGAACTCATCGAGCTGTCTCCCCGTTTGGTTATCGGTTTGAATATGATAGACGTTGCTCAGCAGCAGGGAATGAAAATTGATTCTAAAGCCCTGGCATCGACTCTGGACATCCCGGTTGTCCCGATTATTGCCACCAAGAATCGGGGGCTTGATGAACTGGTGAAGACAATTGAGCATGTAATCAGGCAACCTGTACGATCCGGACAAAAACAACACGTTGAATATGGCAGTGAAGTAAAGGGAATAATCGATCACGTGGAAAGTCTCCTGAGTAATGTAGCCACCGAGCCGTACCCTAAACACTGGACAGCAATGAAGCTGCTTGAGGGTGATGAAAAAATTAACAGGCTGATTAAAGAGCGCATTTCATCCGAATCCAGACAATCACTAGATTCTTTTCTCAAGGAAAATGAGTCTATGGCCGTGAGCATCGCTACTCTCCGTTTTGAATGGGTAGCAAAGAATAGTTGCGATTGCCCAGGAGAAACCACACCTGGGGCGAGTTTCTTTAACTGAAAAGATTGATCGTGCTGCTACTCATCCCATAATCGGTATGTTTATATTAGTCGCGATTCTGAGTCTTATTTTCTTATTTGTCTATAGTCTGGGCATTCCGTTGCAGAAGTTTCTCGAGGCAAATTTAATTGAGAAGGGCAGGCAATTGCTCTATGCAAATCTCACTTCCCTGCCATACTGGTTTCAAAGCTTCCTTGGGAATGGAATAATGAGTGGAGTAGGAATAATTCTCACGTTCATTCCGATACTCTTTTTCTTTTTTGTAGCCTGGGCATTGATGGAAGATGTCGGATATACCACCAGGGCTGCTTTTGTGATGGATAGATTCATGCATCTACTGGGTCTTCATGGCAAATCCTGTTTACCACTGGTACTGGGTTTTGGTTGCAATGTGCCGGCTGTACTGGGAGCGCGAATTATAGATTCAGAAAAGGCACGCCTGTTGACGATATTGTTAACCCCTTTGATCCCCTGCTCCGGCAGAATGGCAGTAGTGGCTATAATTGCTGCTGCTTTTTTTGGCAACCAGGCAGTATTCGTTTCCATAGGGCTTGTTTTATTCAGCTTGATCATATTAGTGCTTGTCGGTTTACTATTAAACCGATTTATAGTGAGAGGTGAAAGAACTGCCTTGATAATGGAATTACCGCTCTACCATGCACCTGACCTGCGTCTACTGTCGATGGTTACCTGGCTGAATTTAAAAGCGTTTATCAAGCGGGCTGGAACTGTCATATTGATTGTTTCCCTTGTCGTATGGCTATTGTCAGTACTCCCCAACGGCAATGTTGATGGTAGTTTTCTGGCACAACTTGGCCGATGGCTTGAGCCGGTGGGGAAATTGATGGGACTCAACTGGCAGATGATGGTTGCTCTTTTATCAAGCTTCATCGCTAAAGAAAATACCATAGCTACTCTTGGTGTATTGCTGGGGGGACAGGGAACCGGGCTCACTCAGCAATTGAATACTGTTCTTACCCCCGCTGCCGCATTGGCCTTTTTAGTCGTTCAAGTCCTTTTCATACCTTGCGTGGCCACGATGGCAGCAATCAGGCAGGAGACTAAGAGCTGGCGCTGGCCGATTTTTACCATAGTCTATCAATTATTACTTTCTTTCGCGTTTGCCACAGCGACATACCAGATAGCGCGCCAAATAATACCGGGGAGTTAAGTAATGCATCTGATAATCTCAGGTCTATCGTTATTTTGCATTTGCTATGCTCTCAAAAAAAATGTAAAATCTGTGAATTATTCATAATACGATTGCTTAAGGAATACGTTTTATGTGGGCTTTTGTAGTTCGAAGGGTAATCCAGGCTATTCTCGTTATCCTCCTGGTCACCATCATCATATTTTTTATCATGCGTTTCCTACCTGGCGATCCAGTACTGGTATATGTGAGCGGTGATACGTTAACTGCATCAACCCCGGCACAAATTGAAGCTATCAGGCATGAGTTTGGCCTGGATCAACCAATTATTGTGCAGTATGTGAACTGGCTTGGGGATGTGGTGAGGGGGAACCTGGGCCGCTCTATTATCCTGCGTTCCAGCGTTAATGAAGAAATAGCCAGTGCGTTACCTAAGACACTCTATATGGGGTCTATAGCTTTTGTTTTGAGTATTGTATTAGGAATTCCCTTAGGTGTTATTGCAGCGATAAGGCGGGGTAAATGGGTGGATACTTTATCAACGTTGCTGGCTAACCTCGGGGTGACCGCCCCCGTTTTCTGGGTAGGTATTCTCATGGTATTGATATTTGGGCTTTATCTACGATGGTTTCCGATACAGGGTTTTGTCTGGCCGGGAGATAATCTGTGGAAAAGCCTTTCATCTATAGTAATGCCTGTGTGCTGTTTAACGCTTTATCCTATGGCCACAATAGCGCGGCAGACACGTTCCGCTATGCTGGAGGTAATAAGACAGGATTATATCCGGACTGCGTGGGCAAAGGGTTTGACTGAACGAATGGTCATTATTAAACATGCTGCCAGGAATGGCATCATCCCGGTGGTTACCCTGATTGGCCTGAACATCCGTCAGATATTTGGCGGCCAGGTGCTTGTGGAAAAGGTATTTAATATTCCCGGCATGGGCAGATTGTCGGTAGATGCCCTTTTCAGCCAGGATTATGCAATTGTCCAGGGTGTCATCCTGGTTATTGCACTGGTTGTGGTATTTGCTAACTTGCTGGTAGATCTTTCTTATGGCTGGATAGACCCGCGGATAAGATACGATTAAGGGAGTCTGTGAAAATGGTGAGCGGACAACAGGCAATAGGTCCTGAATGCAGGGAAATACCCCGCCGTCCCAGCAGTATGAAGCGGTTCATCAGGGTATTTTTCGGCAGAAAAGTAGTGATCTTCGGCTTTGTGGTTATCGGCTTGCTCATATTTACATCTCTTTTTGCCCCCTTCCTGGTACGGTATGATCCATATGAACCTGATATGAAAACGTTGTTAGCTCAACCTGGTACCTCCCATATATTGGGAACCGATACCCTCGGCCGGGATACAATGGCCCGGATTATCTATGGCTCGCGGATTTCTCTCATGGTTGGTCTCATTGCAGTGTTGGTGGCGGCTACTATTGGTATGACGCTGGGATTGCTTGCGGGATACTTTGGCCGTCTCACCAATATGATCATTATGAGATTGATGGACGCACTAATGTCTGTGCCCATGATCTTGCTGGCTGTTACTATCTCCGCTCTCCTGGGTGGAGGCTTTACCAACGTAATCATTGCCCTCGGTGTTGCTTTGATACCCGCTTATGCCAGGTTAATGTGCGGCCAGGTTCTTACGGTAAAGCAAAATGACTATATCACTGCATCCCATGCTATCGGGGCCAGTAATGTGCGCATTATGTTACGCCATGTTCTTCCCAACTGTTTTCCTCCGTTGATTGTACTGATGACTATGCAGATAGGTATGGCGATCCTCTCGGAAGCCAGCCTCAGCTTCCTGGGCATAGGTATCAAAGCTCCTGAAGCCGCCTGGGGTTCCATGGTAAGCGAAGGGTACGTATACTTGTTGCAGAATCCCACACTCTCTATTGCGCCGGGGGTTGCTATTATGCTGGTGGTATTTGCCTTTAATATGGCAGGTGATGGTTTGAGGGATGCACTTGATCCCAGGTTACGAGGTACTTTGTAGAATAATAGCATAAGATTTAAAACCATCGTAGCTATAAAAAGCAGAGACCTCTATGGAGGTTTGGAGATATTTCGCAGGTTGTAGGAAATTTGATGACTGCACTACTCGAAGTAAAGAATCTGAAGACACAGTTTAATACTGAATCCGGCCTGGTGAAGGCAGTGGACGGTGTTTCTTTTTATATCAATGAACGCGAGATAGTGGGTCTGGTCGGGGAGAGTGGGTGTGGCAAATCGGTGAGCCAGTTGTCTGTAATGCAGCTTATACCTACTCCTCCCGGTAGGATAGCGGAAGGTGAAGTAATCTTTGAAGGTGAGGATTTACTCAAATGCGAGGCTAATGGGGCAAAGATGAGGTCTATCCGAGGAGCCAAAATAGCTATGGTATTTCAGGAACCGATGACTTCCCTTAATCCTGTTTTAACTATCAACCAGCAGGTTGGCGAGACGATGCAATTGCATCTTGGTATGAGCTCGTCTGAAGCACGCCAGCGGTCAATAGAGTTGCTTAAATTAGTGGGGATACCGGCTGCCGAAGGGCGTGTTGATGATTATCCGCACCAGTTCAGCGGGGGTATGCGGCAGAGAGTGATGATTGCCATGGGCTTATCCTGTAATCCTAAACTACTGATTGCAGATGAGCCGACAACGGCGCTTGATGTAACCACCCAGGCAGTTTTGCTTGAACTAATGAAAGATATGGTTGACCGTTTTAATACGGCATTGATTATCGTCACTCATAATTTGGGAGTTGTAGCCCGTTATGCAACGAGGATATATGTCATGTACGCAGGACGGGTAGTCGAGGCCGGCAGCACCAAGGATATATTTGCCCATCCCAGCCATCCCTATACAATAGGGCTATTAAGCTGCATACCGCGCCTTGATGAAGCCAGGGGCAGAAAGCTGGTGCCTATTGAGGGTTTACCTCCCAACCTGGTGGATTTGCCTTCTACCTGCGCTTTTTTACCTCGGTGCCCGCATCATATTGATAAATGCCATAATGAACCTTGGCCGCCACTCACCGCTATTCATGAAAAGCACTGGGTCTCCTGCTATGTAAACATGGAGGAAAAAATCCGTGAGCTCCAATCAAGATAATTTAATTTTAGATGTTAATCATCTGAAGATGTATTTTCCGGTTACCCGGGGTTTGATGCGTAAAAAGGTGGCCGAAGTAAAAGCGGTTGACGATGTCAGCTTTAAGGTGCACTGTGGAGAAACTTTGGGACTGGTTGGAGAAAGCGGCTGCGGCAAGACGACTACGGGCCGGTGTGTCCTGAGGCTTTGCACACCGACGGCTGGAGAAGTGCTTTTTGAGGGGCAGGACATTTCGAAGCTATCGTCGGGTAAAGTGACCCAGATGCGCCGTAAGATGTCCCTTATTTTTCAGGATCCCTATGGTTCTCTTGATCCCCGCCAGAGTGCAGGGGGCATTGTGGGGGAGCCTCTGCTGGTACATCATATGGTTAAAACCAAGAACGAATATCGCGATAGGGTTGAGGAATTATTCCGAATTGTCGGTCTTGATCCCTGCCTGACCGAACGGGTTCCGCATGAATTCAGCGGCGGGCAGAGGCAACGTATTGGGATTGCACGCGCTCTTGCCTGTAAACCATCTTTGATTGTCTGCGATGAACCGATTTCTGCTTTGGATGTTTCCATACAGGCGCAGATAATCAACCTGTTGCAGCAGTTACAGGAAGGATTGAAAGGCTTGGCCTATCTCTTTATTGCCCACGACCTTTCCGTGGTGAGACATATCAGCAATAGGGTAGCGGTAATGTATCTGGGGCGTATTGTTGAAATTACCGATGCGGACGCTCTTTATTATAATCCTTTACATCCCTACACCAAGGCATTATTATCTGCTGTGCCCATTGCGGATCCCTTCGTTGAAGAAAAACGCGAGCGTATTTTATTGAAGGGAGAAGTTCCCAGTCCGTTGAATCCTCCCCCGGGATGCAGCTTTCATCCTCGTTGTTCCATTGCTATTCCTGAATGCAGCCAGGCGGTGCCTCCATTGAGAGATATTGGCGAAAGCCATGAAGTTGCCTGTATCAGAGTATAGCGGTGAGCCTTTACTGGACAGAGTCGAAATGAATGCACAGTCCACTATAATCTAAATTGAAGCATTTAATTCCGCGGGTTCCGACTACGATCAGTAAGCCGTTCTAAACTTTTTACATGAGATAGAATGATTTGAAAATGAAAAGGGTTGGCAATTAACTTGCCAACCCTTTTCATTTTTATTATTTTAGACTTAGATTAATTAGTTTATTATGGTTTTAACCAGGTCTTATAACCCCATCTGGGATTGTTGCAATCGCCTGCCTGGCACATGCCGGGGTCTTGAACCTTGTTGTCTAAAATTGCTATTCTGGGTTGAAGCTGCATGGGTATAATTGTTGCATTATCGTATATTACTTTGTTTATGTCCTGGATTAATTTAGTCTTGGTCGCTTTGTCTTTTGCCGCAATAGCATCATCGAGCAGTTTATCGAGTCCTGCCGGTTTTACTGTGTTCTTGTAGTAAAGAGTGTTGGATCTCAGATAAGTGTTCATTGTGAACAGGAGATCTGCACGATAATCTATCACCATGTGTGCTGCGCCATTCTTTTCCAGTTGTCCGCCGAGTCTAACTGTGTTTTCAAAAGCAGCAGGTGCTAATTTGACAATTTCCATAGTTACCCCGACCTTGGACAGGTAATTTTGAACTGCCGTTGGTGGATCCTGTGTTTCAGTTTCATTAATGAAATATTTGAATGAGAATCCGTTGGGATAACCTGCCTCGGTGAGGAGCTGTTTAGCTTTAACCGGATCGTATTTGCGCGGTGGGGCATTGGGATTAAAGTCAGGTGTACCTGTCGCCGCGATCTGATATCCTGGCTTATATAAGCCGAGAAGCGGACCATTGCAGATGGCTTCTTTATCTACGGCATATTCTAAAGCCAAACGGACTTTCTGATTGGCCCATACTGAATCGGGGTGATCCGTATCGAACGAGTATGCCTGCATAGTACCCGGGAAGCTATACAATTTATACCCTTCTTTAGCCAACTGGGAAGCGACTTCGATTCTGGCGTCATACATTATGTTGGTATCGCCAGCCTTGAAGGCTGCCAATGCTGTCATTGGGTCAGCGATGGCGATAAATTTTATCCCGTCGAGGTAAGTCACATTTTTGTCCCAGTAATCGGGGAACCTTTCATAGGTTATGGAGGTATTTCGCTCGAAACCTTTCAATTTGAACGGGCCCGTGCCAACTAGATTGGTTAATGCCCAATCAGGGCCGTTTTTCTGGATGGCGGTTGGCGATGCTATGCTCATTCTGGCATCCGCTCCCAGCATGAAAAATATTAAGTTGCTGTAAGCCGACAGATTAAATTTCACGGTGTAAGGATCGATTTTGTCTATTGAGGTTACTCCGGCAAGAAAGCCCGTAGGCGGTAGCAAGGGATCGTAGTTGAACTTGACTGCGTCGGCATTGAAGTCGGTTCCGTCATGGAATTTGACTCCCTGGCGCAGTTTGAATGTGATAGATTTCCCGTCCGGCGCTACTTCCCAGCTTGTAGCCAGTTCCGGTTGGTATTCATATGAATTGTCCAGTAATATCAGTTTCTCAAAACCTGGTCTGGAAAAATTCTGGTCCGGGCCGACAATTTTTGGCGGATAACCAAAGTTGACCGGCGGCCTGGTGAAGCTGATGTTTAATATTCCACCTTTGACTGGACCTGCTGCAGGTGCTGGTGTGGTTGGTTTAGGAGATGGTGCCGGGGCTGGAGGCTGTGTACAACCGAGTATCAAGCCGGCTGCAAGCACAACCGCAATAAAAACATATAATACTTTGTGCATTTTTCCCTCCTTGAGAAATTCCACTAATGTTAGCACAATAATAAGGTCACATGCAAAAGGATTTATAAGGCATTCATATGATGACAACCAGGATATATTATACAATTACCTAGGGCATAATTATGGAATTACTAGGGGAAATAGAGGACATGTGATAACAGAATCTTAGTTAACCTGTGCCCTGGATTCTTCCAAATGATTCCCCGGATTTTGAAATTCGCAGGGAACTTTAGTCTGGCATAAGCCGCAGCCAACTATCGTCTTATCGTTGTCATAATTATTTAGTTGTGTCGGCGCATATCCCAAATTTCGCATGTATTCCTGGCATTTGTTTTTGTTGTGCCCTTTCTCAGTAATAGCGCCGGCCGGGCAGCGTTTAATGCAACTTCTACAATTGACTCCCAGATGGTAGAGACAATTGGAGAGATGATTCTGGGTTGTTCTGGGGCTCGCCGGCAGAACCAGGTCCGTAACCACACTCCCGCAACGATGGGCGATTCCCGCTTCAGTGATGAAACCGTCGGAAAGACTGAAAGTGCCCTGACCTGCAGCATAGGCTATATGCCGCTCCGACCAGTTGGAATATGCTCCCCTGTCATTAGATTCTATTTTAAAGTACTGCTGCAGCATGGGCGCTGTTGCCCTGTAACCCATGCTCACAAGCAGGTCGACAACGTAGGTCCTCAGCGCATTATTGAATTTTTCGCCGTACCAGCGGGTGTGAGACCAGAGACGGCTGGGGATCGATGGGTTTTTACGATTTGAAATCCGGGTTTTTTCGGTAATAGGTAAAATCCAGCTAATCACCGATGCCCTGGCGGGGATGTACTTGATCTTGGAATATGACGCAGAGAGAGCTTCCTTTGGAGTGAGATGGTTGGGTGAGATGATCGATTTATATTCAAGGAAAATGGAGTCGTCTCCATCGGCAAATTTTATCAACGGTTGATCGAAGATTGTATAGTCGCCCATGAATGACAATCGATTGGCTGGACTGGTTCGCACAAATTCATCTATTTTTTCGACCATTAAACTTGCGTAGTCATTTGGTAGTTCCTTCGGCACTTTTTCTGACACATCCATTCTATTCTCCTTCCAATAATATTATTTACATAACTTATTATTAGAATTTTTTAAGAGTTGTTACTATGGTTCGGGAAGCGATCCTCTGGACAGCCAGCAGTATATAAATACCATGAGCGAATAGTGTGGCTTGCCGGTTACACTTTATCTTTTACATAGTTCTTTAAAGTTCCAACACCTTCTACCTTTATTTCTACGATGTCGCCTTGCTCTATTGGTCCTATTCCTTCAGGCGTACCCGTAGAAATAACATCGCCTGGAAGAAGTGTCATTACACTGGATATGAAAGACACCAGTTTGCGAATGGTAAAGATAAGGTAACCGGTATCGCTGGATTGACGTGTCTGTCCGTTAACAACCGTTTGCAGTCCAATCTTTTCAGGATTTTCCAGATTTGCGATACATGGGCCTATGGGGCAGAAGGTATCAAAGCCTTTGGCACGGGTCCATTGGACATCTTTCTTCTGATAGTACCTGGCAGATACATCATTCACACAGGTATACCCCA
The DNA here is from genome assembly GCA_963784375.1 of uncultured Chloroflexia bacterium. GTDB lineage: Bacteria > Chloroflexota > Dehalococcoidia > GIF9 > UBA5629 > JBBIPA01. The sequence continues at coordinate 14,282 of CAWAQY010000004.1, forward strand.
GGATATACTCTAAGGCGTTCTTTTCAGCGACATCTTTAGCTACTTTCCCTATCACCACACCAACCTCTCCCTCGTAATCTATTCGAGATTTGACTGAAAATTTAGGGAGAACTATATAGTCTTCAGGTCCGATCACGGATGTGGACGGTTTTAAGAACATGAGTGGCTCGTCGGGTTCCTTAAATCCTGTTTCCTCGATGTGGGACCGATAGTTCAAGCCGAGGCAAACGATTTTGGAAGGCTCGCAGGGGGCAAGTAGCCTGATGTCGCACAAATCATAGAGTGTGCCATCAGAAGAGAATTTTTCCGGTTTACTAAACGGACTGCCCTTATAACCCCGGACCGCATTTCCTTCCCAGACTCCGTACTTTATTTTTCCCTTGGAACTAAAACGAACAATTTTCAATTCTGGTGTCCCTTTATACTCTTTGTGAAAACTAGGCCTGTTTATTTATATTTCTTTTTTCAAATGTAGAGAATGTATACCGAGAGAATGAACAATATATCAAGACAATAAATAGAAGTCAATTATAAACGAATTATGATAAAAAGTCCGAGTTGAGAGGACCTAAAAGCAGGTATGCCCCTTCGTTAGCTAAAATTCATTGGTGCCCTGAAATGGCTAACAGGTTGGATATTTGCTACAATTAGCTAATTCTTTTGGGTTAAAAACATGCGTAGAAATCCTCATCTTTATGAAATCAACGCCAACATATTTCTCAAGCGTATTTCGGCGAAATATGGCAACAATTTCACTCTGGCAACTATTCCCGATAACGAATGGAAGGCCATAGCAGATGAGGGACTGGACTTCGTTTGGCTTATGGGAGTGTGGCAGCGCAGCGATAAAGCGCGCGAACTGGCACAAAACAACGTCGACCTGCGAAAGCATCTTAATATTATAGTACCGGAGTGCAGTGATACCGATGTTAATGGCTCAACGTTTGCCATTAGCGCCTATGAACTTGATGATCAACTCGGAGAGAAAGCTGACTTAACGCAGGTGAGAGCAAAGCTTAAAAACCAGGGGATAGGTCTTATCCTGGATTTCATCCCGAATCACCTGGCGCGCGATAATCCCTGGGTTACATCTCATCCAGATTGGTTTGTACAGGGCGATAAAACCTGTGTATACAATAACCCCGAACGTTTCTTTTCACCTGATGGAAAGACCAATTTTGCCCACGGTAGAGACCCCTATTTTCCACCCTGGGGCGATACTGTGCAGGTCAATTTTTTCTCCACTGAGATGAGGCAGGCTTTGATAGGTGAGTTGCTCAAAATTGCCGGTGTGGCTGATGGCGTACGCTGTGATATGGCCATGCTGGCTCTTAATGATATTTTCCGTCATGTGTGGGCAGAAGCTATCAAAGATCAACCCAGGCTTGCAACCGAGTTCTGGGTTGATGCCATAACCGCAGTAAAAAGAAAATACCCGGACTTTTTGTTTATTGCAGAGGCATACTGGGGATTGGGACTGAAGATGCTGAAGCTTGGTTTTGACTATGTGTACGATAAGACATTGTATGACCGCCTCAAATTTTCAACTCCTGCCGAAATCGTCGGATACATTGCCAGACCGGATATGCCTATCGAACATGGGGTCCATTTTGTCGAGAATCATGATGAGCCCAGGGCTCCGGTGTATTTTGGCAGGCAACGTTCGTTGGCTGCTGCAGTTGTAATCGCCACTATTCCCGGGATTCGTTTCTTTTATGATGGTCAATTTGAAGGGAAGCAGGTTCAAATACCGGTACAACTTATGAGGGAACCGATTGAGGATGTCGACCAGGAAGTGGAGCAGTTCTACCACAAATTACTCGAAATAATCAATGCTCCTGTTTTTCATAGCCAAAACTGGAAGTTCGTGGAAACCGTGAGATCATGGCAAGATAATGAGAGTTTCCGCAACCTGCTTGCATGGTGCTGGGCTTCAGGCAACAAGTTAAAAATCGTGGTCATCAATTATTCGACGTATCAATCGCAGGGCAGAATTAAGTTGCCGGTTATTTTGAAAGATAAAGAGTCGGGTTACCTATAGGGATGACCTTGTTGATAGGGAATATCAAGGCAGCACAGCCGAGATCAATGAGCAAGGTCTGTACGTGGACCTTAAGCCCTGGCATTCGCATATTATCGACATGCCTCTCGATTAATGGCGGCAATCACCCAAACTATTGACCGGAGGTTCTTTGTTTGTTTATAATAGTTCATAGTATTAACTATTCATTATATGAACTAATTCCGAATGTGCTGTGAGTTATGAATAATAACGCTATCGACGCTATTATCGAGGATTTGTTCCAGATATTTCCCCTGGTAATGAAAAAATTCCAGCGAAGCGAATCGGATAAAGCTTCGAAAGGTGTCTCCCGGCAGGATCTGGCCATCATGGGAATGATCAGCCAATCGGGAACGCTGCCTATCTCCGAGATTGGTAAAAGACTTCTCATCTCAAAGCCTCAGATGACCTACATTATCGACAGGCTGATTAACCTGGGGATTGTAGACCGGATGCCGGACAAAACGGATAGAAGAATCACTAATATAAAATTGACTCGTAAGGGTAAATCAAAGCTGGAACGAAATAAAAATTTAATTAGGGATACCATAAGAGGAAAATTAGCGTCACTTAGCCGGGGAGAACTAAAAATATTTTCTGACTCCTTGACTGCCATAAAAGAAATCAGCGAAAAATTGGAATAAGGGAAACAGTTAATGACTGCAATCATACCTCCTGTTGAAGGGAGCGTACGTTCGATGTCGCACCGGCAGGTCGTTATCACTACGGCGGGGGTCCTGCTGGCTATTTTTCTGGGATCCCTTGATCAAACAATTGTGGGTACTGCTATGCCCCGAATCATTGCTGACCTTGGTGGATTTACTCATTATACATGGATAACCACAGCTTATATGATTGCCTCTACCGTGGCTGTACCCATTGCGGGTAAGCTGATAGATATCTACGGACGGAAACCGCTTTACCTCATCGGCCTGACTATTTTTGTAGTGTTTTCCCTATGCTGCGGACTAAGCCAGGCCATGACCTCGATAATCATATTTCGGGGACTTCAGGGTATCGGTGCGGGGATCATGATAGCCAATGCTTTTACTGTCATAGGGGATATGTATCCCCCCGCAGAAAGAGGAAAATACCAGGGCATGGTAACAGCTGTGTACGGGGTCTCAGCGGTCATCGGCCCCATGCTGGGCGGTTTTCTTACCGATAGCATATCCTGGCATTGGGTATTTTTTATAAATGTCCCTCTGGGGCTGGTGATCATCGGGCTTTTTATTGTATTCTTTCCCCACCTGCTCCCCGAGAATGTCAACCGCAAGGTTGATTATGCCGGCGTCGTGACACTTACACTTGCTGTGGTAACAGCGATGCTGGCTTTATCCTGGGGTGGCGTAGATTATGACTGGCTTTCTGCCACTATTATCGGAATGTTCATTTTTGCTGCGGTAATGGCAGTAGTGTTCGTACTTATCGAAAAACGGAGTGAATCGCCAATTATTCCACTCTCGTTGTTTCAAAACCGAATTGTGTCCATAGCGTTGACGGTTACGTTCATTACCGGGATAGGGATGTTTGGCTCTATTATTTTTATACCGTTGTTCTTCCAGGGGGTGTTGGGGGCATCCGCAACTACCAGCGGCAGCTTTATCATACCTATGTCCCTGGGAATGGTTGTGGGAGCTTTTGGTTCCGGACAAATGCTATCCCGCACCGGGGGGCATTATCGAATACACGGCATCTTTGGCCTTGCTATCATGGCTGCCGGTATGTTTTTACTTTCCCTGATTACTCCCGGGAGCAGCTACGTAACCGTGATGATTTATACCATCATTACAGGTCTGGGCATGGGGATCACCATGCCTCTCTACACCATAGCAGTCCAGAACGCTGTTCCTTATCAGGTGATGGGTATTGCCACTTCATCAGTCCCCTTTTTCCGGGCAATCGGTGGTTCCTTCGGGCTGGCTCTCTATGGTTCTGTGCTTAACAATCAGTTTGCAGCTAATTTTATGAAAAACCTACCAGGGGCGGTCAAAACAATTGTTCCCCCCGAACGCCTGGAGTTTATGGTGCACAATCTTCAGGCTCTGGTGAGTCCTGACGCACAGGCTCAATTTAAATCCATGTTTGGTGCAGCCGGGCCTCAGGGAGCAGCTATTTTTGAGCAGGTGGTTCAATCGCTTCGTCAGGCGTTGAGTTCTTCACTTTCCCAGGTTTTTTTTATTGGATTTATCATTTTAATGGTGGGCTTTATAGTAAACTTGTTTATTAAAGAGGTTCCTCTGCGTAAGACTCATTCTTTTTCGGAATCGACTGGCGGTAAGTAAAATGAGGGAGCTTTCTTATCACCCCATGGTGGCGCAGGTGCAGGGCAGGATTAAATTAGAGCGTTGAATATCACAGGGAGGTAATGCTGCTGTGAATAAAAAAACAATTGAGCGAAAAATGATACTTATGATGGCATTTGCCGCAATTCTTTTCTTGACGCCTGTTCTATCCTGTAATTCAGGTTCATCGATGGATTTAGGAAGCACTGTAGCCAGAGTAAAGCGCGGCAGTATTACATCTGAGGTGAGCATTCGAGGCAAATTAGAAATACCGCGTGAGGCCGAAGCCAGATTGACCTTCGGGACCCCAGGAATGATAAGAAAAATATTTGTAATCCCCGGCACTCAGGTTAAGGCGGGGAAACTCCTTGCCAAGCTGGACGATACTTCTCAGAAACTGGCAGTAACCCAGGCGCAATATAATGTAGAAATTGCTTTGAATGAACTGGCCGAGAGGATATACTCTACGATACTTGGTTATCCTGAAGTCTATCCGCCGGTAAGCTCGATTCTGAGGTTGGAACAGGCTCAGAATGAAATTGATCAGGTTAAAAATTCAATGAGCATTGCCAACTATACGGGCGCCATGAGCTCATTGCGTCTGGCTCTTCAGGACTTGAAAGCCTGCCGCGATTTACTACAACCGCCCCTTATAGTCAATCTCCAGGATTATCCCGATATCATGAGGGCGATTTTGTTGCTGGAAGAAGATATTCGCCTGCTGGAGCAGGAAGAGGCGCCGCAAGGCGTACAGAGCCTGCTGGAGAAAGGTTACTATCAGAGCGCAGCCATTATGCTGGCTGTTGCTGACCAGAAAGTGGAATATACTCACTCGATCGTCAATCATATTGTGGGCATAGTCAGAAGCTTCTCTCAATCTTATCCCGATACTGCTACCGCGGTTGACACACTTCGCCAGGTTACTGATTCACTCCAGGACGCACTGAAATCCCTGGATCAGGATAACTATAATGCCGCGGAAGTTGCCAAAACGTTGCGCCTGGCACAGCACTACGTAGACATTAGCAATACAATACTGGAGAAAAATGACCTTACCTTCAAGCATGGCCTTAACCTGAAACAATTGAGGTTGAATAATCTTAACCTGGAGAAGGCTGAGACTTCTCTGGAGAGTGCAAAGGTCGAGCTTATGAAAACAGAGATTCTGGCTCCATTCGATGGTACCGTTGTTGACGTCACGGCAAGAGAAAACGACCAGGTTTCGGCTGTGGATTATGCTTCGAGGATTATCGTGTTAATGATAAACACTTCTTCAACTATAGAACTCAATGGGACGGTTGATGAAGTCGACGTGCGTAAACTTACCGGCAGCGAAGGCAAGGTGGTAAATGATATCTTGATCGACGCTGCTCCAGGACAAAAAATGTCCGGCACTATAACTTTTATCTCCCCATACGGTACGGTGCAGAGCGGAACTGCATATTATCCTGTAAAAATAAACCTGCAACCCTCAGTTAAAGGATTACAGAAAGGCTTACCAGCTACGGTAACTATCCCGGTTGATAGACATGATAACGTTTTGTTGGTTCCCGGTAATGCGATTTGTGGAACCCCGGGGAAATACTGGGTTGATGTAGTTAAAGATGCAGGGTCAGGAGAAATCGAACGGAGGTACGTAAAAGTGGGCCTGCAAAATGATGCATTTTCGGAAATTACCGATGGTATCAGTGATGGTGAGGTGGTAATTACTCCCGCATTCCGCAAGTAAGGGTAACGTATGGTAAGTAAGGAATTCGAAACATCCCGGAATGGCATGAGAAACAGTATGGAGGTAATCACGATATGCCTGGACTGAGTGGAATAATGTCTTCTAAACGAGGTAAACGTGTACTGACGATAGCCGTCGTTTTAATAATAATTATCGTCGGCGTTGTCGCCTATCTTGGTTACCAGGGCGCACGCTACGTGATTACTGACAATGCCCGGATTGCTGCTCCGCTTATTAACGTGACCACGCAGAGCTCTTGCCAGATTGTGAGCCTCAACGTCGATATCGGCAGCTATGTGAAACAGGGACAGTCGGTGGCAGAGGTGGGACAACCGCGTTCCTTCGACACCTCAAATCGCCAGGGCTCAAAAGCTACCCCATCCGGCATTGCCAGCGTAGAGGCTCCTGTTTCCGGCTTTGTGGCCGCGGTATGGACCTATTCCGGCGCAATGATTAGCGCGGGACAATCGATTATCACCATTTACGATTCTTCCAATGTATGGGTTTCGGCTAATATCGATGAGACCAAGTTAAGCATGGTAAAACCAGGCCAGCCCGTTGAAATCAAGGTGGATAGCCTGGGCGGTACGATATTAAAAGGCACTGTAGAGGGGATAGCACCGGCCGCTGCTGCTACTTTTTCATTACTACCGCAACAAAACACTTCTGCAAACTTCATCAAGGTTGTTCAGGTAGTACCGGTAAAGATATCGGTGATAAATACACGGTCGGTATTGCTTATCCCGGGCACTTCCGTTGAGGTAAAAATCGATACCCAGCAATGAACTCCAGGGCGAGGTATAGATGTCTCAACAGTGGAAAATAGTAATTGTAACCATTGCCGGTACCTTTATGGTCATTCTGGACCAGACCATAGTCAATATTGCCCTTCCTCATATCATGGCCGTATTTCATGAAACTGCTGATAAAGCTCAGCTCGTGGTATCCGCCTATCTCATGGCAAATGCTATTACTACTCCAGCGGCAGCTTTTTTAAGTAAGCGCTTTGGCATCAAACGCGTTTACCTGCTGGGCCAGGTGGGCTTTCTGGCCGGCTCCGTTCTATGCGGAATGGCCTGGGATATAAATAGTCTGATCACCTTTCGTGTTTTGCAGGGATTAAGCGGCGGTCTGCTGATGCCCCTGGCGATGACAATGTTGTTTGCCAACGTACCCACAGAGCAACGCGGTATGGCTATGTCAATTTTTGGCATACCTATAATGCTTGGTCCGGCCATCGGCCCTACTCTGGGCGGTTACCTTGTAGACTCTGTAGATTGGCGCTGGTGCTTCTATGTCAACGTGCCCATAGTCATATTTGCCGTGTACATCGGTTATTCCTGGATAAAGGATACCTTAAAATTTCCGGCATCCTTTGATCTTCAAAGGTTTCATCCTGGCTGCGGTGGGGTTCAGTTCAATGCTTTATGGGCTCAGCTACGCTCCCACCTGGGGCTGGGGAGATATACGTATCATAGTCCTGTTCACAGTGGGGGTGGTGAGCCTGATTACCTGGTGGATATTTGAGCTACGCACCAGTGCTCCGTTACTTGACCTCAGAATATTCAAGTACGTTGGCTATTCTCTCGCTACCGGTGTAAGTCTGGTAACCACGATAGGGATGTACTCGGCACTTTTCTTGCTGCCGGTATTTATGCAGAATTTACGGGGTCTCTCGGCATTTGACACCGGCCTCCTCATGGTGCCAGGAGCACTAGGCCCCATGCTGACCATGCCAATAAGCGGGCGCATGTACGACAAAATAGGGCCAAGGGTACCTGTGATAATCGGCCTGGTTATTACCGGTTTCACTACCTTGTGGCTGCAGGAACTTGACATAACAACTCCTGATACTATGATTCGCCTTATGCTTTTTATCAGGGGAATGGGGTTGGGATTTTCCATGATGCCGGTGATGACCTATGGACTATCGGTAATTCCCACATCGATGACTGCCCAGGCATCCTCGCTGACCACAGTAACCAGGACGGTATTTGCTGCTCTGGGCACTGCTGTTTTTGCGACGCTCCTCAATGATTTTCAGAAAAGATATCTGGGGATACTGTCTCAGACGGTGACTCCCGACTCCATCGAAGCCTTGCGGGTACTGTCTACAGTACAGATAGTAGCAGTAAAATCAGGAATGTTGCTTGATGCAGCCCGGCAGCTTGGAGTAAATGCTCTCTATCAGGTGGTATACCTGAAATCATTTATCATGGCGTTCAACACTGATTATCTTCTCAGTGCGCTGGTCATATTTGCCGGTATAATTCCTTCCTTGTTTTTGCCTCACGGCCCGGTTAAAAATTCCCAGGGCATGAAGGGTATGCCCCTGGAATAAGCCAGGATTCATAGTACCATTCGCTTTAGCAAAACTCAGCTCGATTATTTTCTGTGTGTTTGTTCCATGATTGCCACGTAATATAAATATTTGATAAATTTGTAACTTTTCCCAGCTTAATTTCATAACTTTGCAATTTGAATCATGATAGCATTGGCTATGGAAGTCATGGTAATTAGAATTATCGTCTGAGCGCCAAATTAATAAATCATATATGATATACTACTTTAAGGTGAAGTAGAAGGAATTGTATGCCGTATCTAATTCGTAGAAGATTATTTGGGAAACTTCTTTTGTTGTTTTTGATATTAATACCAGGTTGCCTCGAAGCACAACCTTCGACATTTCTCTCCCCAAGAGGTCCGGTTGCTTATATCGATTCGGTATCAGCGAGCAATGTTTACGAAAGCCAGACCGTTTCTTTCAGCGGCCATGGCAGCGATTTAGGCGGTACAATAGTAGCTTATTTATGGCAATCCAGTATTGATGGCATATTAAATGCTTCGGCTAGTTTTAACACCTCGAGACTTTCAACCGGATATCACTCCATATTTTTCAAAGTTCAAAATAATCAGGGCGAGTGGTCAAGGGAAGCCGTTGTCCAATTAAACGTTTTCCCTGTGCGAACCGCCAAACCGAATATATATTTTTTTAAGGCAGATCCAATTCTCATTGAACTGGGCGACTATGCGAAGTTAGAATGGAATGTTTCAGGAGCTTTCACGGTGAGCATCCTGCCCGATATCGGTAACGTACCTCCAATCGGTACCAGGATAATTTCTCCCTTTTATACTAAAGAATATACTCTGACTGCAACTAATATATCAGGCTCGGTGAATCAGACAGTAGACTTAATCGTAGGTCCAAAAGAATCAAAGATAGTAGAATTATTTTCCATTCCTGAAGAGGAAGGTTTTGTTTCTCGATTTGGAGATGTAGGCAATATCCCGACAGCAGGAATTACCGGAAGCGGAGTACCATTTCAGGCATTTTTCAGTTTTGACATATCCTCTATACCTGCAGGTGCCAGGATCACATCAGCATACATTGATCTCTCTGACTACACAATGTATGGTTATCCCTCTGTTACTCTGGGCCAATTTGGTGTTTTTGAAGATCAGTATGGTTCCTTGCGAAGTGAAGATTTTGCAGTTGCTTTTACCCTGGACGGGCTTGTTTTGTTAGATAAGCCTCCAACCGAGCCTTTTGCCAGTGCAGCCCTGTTGACAGCTTTGCAAAAACAAGTTGACCAAGGAAAGACCCGTTTCCAGGCCCGAGCCCAATTTGCAAAATTTGATTATTTTATTTATCACCAGGGTGAGAACTACCTGGAATTTGAAAAAGGCAAATCAAGATTGATTGTTAAATACAGGTAACGTTTAAACGATAATCGAAATTAAAAGCAAGATCCGAAACACACTTAAAAATAGGTAATGTTTACAAACGCGTGATCCTGCTTATTTTGATTTTCCTGCGGGATAAACGAAGCCAACTTGTCTGCCTTCTGCCCAGGCATCTTCGTAACCTTGGCTATAAGCTATTTTGTAGACTTCATCGTACAGTTTGCTGCGAGCCTCGTCATATCCCCTGGTATATCCCTCCCTGGAACCTTTTTCGTATCCGGAGTTAAGACCATCCTCGTATCCTCTGGCAGTCCCCGACTGATAACCCCTGCTATATCCGCTTTCTTCCCCGAGTGTAAAAGCGGGACTATATCCTGACTCTTTTCCCCAGTAGAAGCCAGCAACAAAGATCCCGATCACTACCAGGGCTGTGACAGCTACATAAATAAACCTCTTTATTCTCATAATCCGCCTCCTGCTTTAAGGCAATCGTTCATATCATCTCTATTCGTGTAGTGGAGGTATTTAACAATTATAACATTGCCACAACCAGGAGGCATCTCATTGAATTAATTTGGCAGTAATGTTCCGCGGTAGCAACGGCGAATCAGGGGCAGCTTGATTTTACCCTGGTTTGGATTGTAGTATTTCAAAGTGGAGATTCGTTATGAGAAGCGTCCTTAATATAGCGCATCGCGGATTCCACGCGAACTATCCGGATAATACCCTGGAAGCGTTTGAGGCAGCTATCAAACTCGGGGTCGATGGTATCGAGCTTGATGTACAGGAAACAGCAGATAATTCGTTCGTCGTTTTTCATGACGATAAACTTCGCGGGGTGGCTATTAACAAACTATCGCTGTCTGATATAAAAAACGTTAAGCTGCACTCTATGTATGAAATTCCTACCCTGGAGCAAGCCCTTGATTTATGCCGTAAGAGGGTTAAGCTGCTGGTTGATTTGAAGAAGGTACGGTCCCTGGTAAGGCTCCTGGTAATTTTGAAAAAAGAGGTTGAGCTAAAAGATATTACATTAGTCTCATTCCAAAAAGAACTGGTCTCCGGTATCTCCTTTCTGGCTCCTGAGGTTGAGACTGCCCTTATTACATCGCTCCCATTTCCCGATCCGGTGAAGCTTGCCATGGAAGCGCAGGGGAAAGGTGTTGTGGTAAGGTGTCCCTTTGTTAGTCTGAAGCTGGTGGAACAAGCGCGTGCAGGTAACCTTTCGCTCTTTGTTTGGGATTGTTCCAATGTGAAAGCCGCTCAGAAGGTTATGAAGCTGGATATCGACGGTATAATCACAGATTTCCCGGATCAGGTTAAAGAAGCTGCCCCCTCACTCTAACTCTCTCCCTCCAGGGGAGAGAGAAGCAAATGCCCCCTTCTTTTACGGAGAGGATGACATCAAATTACCTCTCCCTTAAAATGAGAGAGAAAAGCGCAATTTAATCATCAATTGCAAAGAGATGAAAGCTTACAATGCTCTTTCCCTGGCACATAGAAAATAATTAATATTACTTCTCTCTTGACTGAGAAAGGAATAGGCAAATTGCTCCACCTTTGTGGAGAGAGGATAACATCAAATTTCCTCTCCCTTAAAATGAGCGAGAAAAACGCAAATTGAATCATCAATTGTAAAGAGAGGAAAGCTAGAATGCTGCTTCTTAGGGACATAGAGAATAATTAATCCTACCTCTCCCTTGAGGAGAGAGAGTAGACAAATTGCTCCACCTTTATGGAGAGGTAAAGAAAAAGACTCATTATTTGCGGGACAGAGGGAGCTTTGAATGTTCTATTCCTGGTGCATAGAGAATTAACAATACCTCTCCCTTGAGGGGAGAGGACTAAGGTGAGGGTGAAGTTTACCTATTCTGCTTCTTCCTGTGCTTTGCGGGAAGCGGTATGAATTGCCCGGACGCGCTGGTCCTGAGTGAGTAATTTCTTACGCATCCTGATGTTTTTTGGGGTTACCTCAAGAAGCTCATCGTCATTGATCAGGCTCATTGCTTCTTCGAGGCTCACTTTAAAGGCCGGGGTGAGTTTTATGGCAATGTCTGAAGTAGAGGAGCGGACATTGGTCTTTTTCTTTTCTTTGCATACGTTGACCGCCAGGTCTTTACCCCGGGCATGCATGCCTACAATCATACCCTCGTAAACGTGGGTACCGGGCTCGATAAAGGTAACGCCCCGCTCCTGGGCATTATTCAGACCATAAGTAATAGCTGTGCCTTCTTCGGAGGCCACCAGCATCCCGGTTCGCGAGGAGACTATTTCTCCAACCCAGGGCTCATATCCCAGGAACATGGTGCTCATGATACCTTCGCCGCGCGTTGCCGTCAGGAATACGCTTCGGAAGCCAATCAGCCCCCTGGTAGGAATGTGGTATTCAATCCGTACGTTTCCCTGCCCATCATTATACATATTGGTTAATTTTGCCAGCCGCTTGCTCAACAGTTCGGACAGTACGCCTATGTAGTTATCCCTGGTGTCTATCGTCAGGGCTTCTACCGGTTCCATACGCTTTCCGTCGATTTCTTTAATAATAGCTTCCGGCTTGGAGACTTCAAATTCATAGTCCTGGCGGCGCATCGTTTCAATCAATATAGCCAGATGCAATTCTCCCCTGCCCGAAACCAGGAAGACATCGGGCGCGTCCGTATCCTCTACCTTCAGACTGATATTGGTTTCAAGCTCGCGGTAAAGCCTTTCGCGTAATTGTCGCGAGGTGCAATATTTCCCTTCTCTGCCCGCAAATGGCGAAGCATTTACGCCGAAGGTCATCTTGACCGTTGGCTCACCTACTTCTATACGCGGCAGGACATCAGGCTGGTCCGAACTGGCCACGGTATCCCCAATGCTGACCACTTCGATACCGGTAATCGCCACGATTTCACCGGCAGCAGCTTCCGGTACCTCGAGGCGTTCCAGTCCCATGAAAGTGAATACCTCACTTATTTCATATTGTTTGGGGGTACCATCCCTGCCGATGACGACAACCATGTCATGCGCCTTGATTTTCCCCCGGTAAATCCTGCCGATGGCAAGTTTGCCCTTGTAGCTGCTGTAATCGAGGTTGGAAACCAGCATCTGAAAGTGCCCTTCCTCAATAACGGGAGGGGGGACTTTCTGCAGTATACATTCAAATAACGGGATCAGGTCTTTTCCTTCCACCTTTGGGTCAGTTGTAGCGGTGCCAAATCTGGCGCTGGCATAGATAATGGGAAAGTCGAGCTGGTCGGAATTGGTGACCAGTTCCAGGAACAGGTCTTGAGTTAAGTTAACTACCTCGTTGATACGTGAATTCTCCCTGTCGATTTTATTGATCACTACGATAGGCTTCAGTCCCTTGCTCAGCGCCTGTTGTAATACAAACCTGGTCTGAGGCATTGGCCCTTCCACCGAATCAACCACCAAAAGGCAGCCGTCAGCCATGTTAATGACCCGTTCCACCTCACCGCTGAAATCGGCATGTCCCGGGGTATCTATGATATTTATTTTCACCCCGCGGTAGACAACTGCGGTATTCTTAGCCAGGATGGTAATACCCTTTTCCCGTTCCAGGGCATTCCTGTCCAGTATGAGGTCTCCCATCTGCTGATTATCCCGGAAGACTTTGCTTTGCTTCAAAAGGACATCAACCAGGCTGGTCTTGCCATGGTCTACATGGGCGATAATGGCAATATTTCTTATATCGTTGCGATAACTCTGAGTCAAAGCTATTTTTCCTTGTTATAAAATCGGGCAGAAACACACATAGGCCAGCACTAACTGGCCTATGTGTTGATTATACCGTACTAGTGTTATCTAGTCTGTCTGACTTTATTGTAGCAATCGCTGCAATAAACCGGTCTGTCCTGGCGTGGTTGGAACGGAACTTTGGTGTCTTTTCCACACTGGGCACAGGTAGCCGGGAACATTTCACGGCGGGCGCTGGATGAACCATAACGCCGCCACCGCTATTCCCCATGCGCTCTTTCCTGGCCTGACGGCAGTTAGAACAGCGCTTCGGTTCATTGGTATATCCTCTGCTTGCGAACTGCTCCTGCTCGTCTGCGCTAAACGTGAATGTTGATCCACAATCTGCGCACTGGATCGATTTGTCCTGATAAGCCATCGAATGACCTCCTCTCTTAAATTAGTTGGTTAGAGTTGCGGTCAATCGAAGTGCAAGTGAATTGAAAATTCAATTGAGTGCGATAACCTGATCTAAACCACTGCCTACTATTATACACCATATGTAAAGTAGTTCAAGTGGCTTCAGGTTTTTTCCTTCCAGTTCTCAAGTAATCCCGTTGATTTGGTATCGCCCTTTTTGCGCAGCTGGAAGCGCTTGGCGATCATGATCATGATAAGAATCAAAGGATAAACTACTATGATCAAAGACATATCTGGCGACCAGAGCAGTTTTTGTATCATAAGGATAATTACCAGCGCTGCGATTATGACACCAGTGCTGAGGCCTGATTTACGTGTTACCAGAATGGTGATACCTCCAATTGCCACTGCTATAAGCTCCTGTGGCCAGAGGAATGCACCGGCCAGCGCCCCGTAGATCACCGTGGCTCCCAGTCCGCCCTGGAATTTCAAAAATGGCGACCAGCAATGAGCTACCACCGTAACAAATCCTGTGCCAGTACGATTAAAAGTGGAATTAAGGGCAGGTCATCAACGGTGGCGGAATTAACCAGTACTTTGGCAATAATAACTGCAATAAATGCCTTGCAAATATCCATGACTACGACAATGAGGAATGGAATGACGCCCATCCTCTTTTTTATTGCGGCAGCACTGATGCGTCCGTCACCTTCGGTACGAAGGTCTATTTTGCCCATAATCCTCCCCAGGATATAGCCCGAAGGAATGGATCCGAGCAAGTACCCGATGGGTATGGCCAGAAAAGAAAATTGTGTCATAATCTCGGCTCATTGTCCTATAAAAATAGTGACCCTATTGTACCAGCTTGGTGAGAAATTACAATCAATGAACTTCGTCGTTATTTAACATCCCTTACACAGCGAACGTAGTTGTTAATTCTGATTTCATCCCCCTGGGGGCCTCGGCCATGCGGATATTCCGCCGGGTTGCCTTCCTTGGGATCGCTTCTCTGAGCGCCGGCGCCGTGGACATCAATGAACTGGTAGTTGCCAGGACCCTGGTATTGCTGTCCACCGCCTGGAGGCAGTTGCATATAGCCCATGGCACGTCCGAAAGCTATATATACTGCTGCTTGCCCCTGCATGATGGGGGACACGCTCACGTGAGTAGTGCTCGTCCAGAAGAAAGGATAGTCGGTTTTTCCGTTTTGGCTGGTGATTGAAGAAATGGTAAAAACCGGGGCGATTGCCGCCGAGTTTGTGACATCGGGTGCCCTGGTGTAATCAACGATACTCTGCAGTTCTTTGGCATTGGGCAGGTGCCAGTCACTATAACCGAGATATTTTTCCCTGTTCTTTTGCTGAACCCATGCCAGGGCATCTTCCCAGTCCATTCCCCTGCCGCTATCAGTTTTGGACCACATCAGGCCCGTGGCGGTATCGGTAATTGTTCCATCACCGTTGTCGACAAAATTATTGATACCATAACCCGAAACACCCCGCACATAGCGCACAAATTCTCCATGGGGTATTTGCCTGGGATAGCCTTTGATCCTGCCGTCGGCGAAATTAACCCCGAAAACCGTTGGGGCACCATTCATGGTGGTAGATACGTATTCAGTGCTGGACCAGTATTGGGCGTCAATGGTGCGTTCGCCAGTGCCTGTATCCCCGTATTTGAAATCAAAGTAGTTGGTATCGATAAAGGGGACAGCATTACTACCGCTCTCCGGTCCGCTGGGGTCGGTGCCTGTGAAAAGTATCAGGGAGTACAGTTCCTTGATGGTGGGGAGTCGCCAATCTGAGTAGCCGGCAAGATTAAAGCTCTTAGCCCCCGTGACAGCCTGAGTAAAGGTAATTTTGCTGCCCGGTGTCTTCTGCCACATCAGCCCGGTAGTAAGGTCAGTAACCGTGCCGTCTTTATTATCCTTATAAGCGGGTTTGTTACCCTGAATTTGGGAATCCTGGCCATAGAAAGGCTCGCCCGGTTTTGGGCACGCCATCTCCTTTGCATTGTCATAGCACTTGACCTGGCCTGTGTCCACGATCGGGTATGACAACGTGGATGCCAAATTAGGTTGAGATGCTGGCAATAAATCTGATGTAATTGGGGGCGGCTGCTTTGTACAAGCGCAAGTAAGCGTACTCACCATGAGACAAAGGAGGCCACTTATAGCCAGTCTTAAATTCATTCCTGTCATTGTCTCTGTAACCTGATGTTAGGATCAGCTACTTCTTTTTCAGGGACAGTCGATTTCCATCAGATCTTCAGCAAAGATTATCGTTCCACCATATAGTGTCTTCATTGCTGTTGAAGTGGCATCCTTGTCCACCTCTCCCGGGCCAAAATGGGTAAGGACCAAACGTTTGACCTGCGCTTTTTCTGCCATGGCGGCAATTTCCTGTAATGTAGAATGGGCTCGGATGGGGTTTTCCTTGTTTATCTGTGCTGGCCTGGGTTGCAGAGGAGTCCGCTGATTTGATTGCGGGTTTCCTTTCATTATCACGCCACCGGAATCCATCACCAGTATGTCTGCCCCTTTAGCCAGCTCCACCAGGTTTTCCGAGTAGGCTGTGTCTCCGGAGATAACTATTGATCTTCTTCCTGCATCAAACCGGTATGCTATGGTCAGGATTGTGTGTACAACCTGGGCCGTGCGAATAGAAACACCGTTCAGCTCCAGGCTGTTGTCGCCGGTCAACTCGCGGACCTTCATGGTTATATTCGCTTCAGGCTCGCGTCCTGACCGGGAAGACCTGTAGGCTATATCATCTTTATAGAATTTTGCAGCGAAATCGTACAATTCTTTTGTCCCGGCCGGGCCGATAATAGTTACATCATTTCCCCTCCTCAGCCAGGACTGGATGAATAGTGGAATGAACTCTTCGTTATGGTCGATATGGTGGTGCGTGAACATTAGCGTACCTAATTGCCCGATTGTGATGCCGGCTTCGCTCAACCTGGCTTGAGTACCATTTCCCATATCAACAAGAAAGTAGTTTTCTTTATAGCGAACCAGCGTGCTGGGGCCTGAACGTTTTGGATTAAAGATAGGACCTCCAGTACCCAGGGTAATTACACTGAAATCACTTACTTGCTGCACTTTGTCAGTCGGTTCAGGATTCCCTGTCGTATCTGGAGCAGGCTGCAAAATAACTGGTCGATTAACGGGTTCCAAATCAGCTGGTTGTCCGCAGGATAAGAAAAACATTGAGAACAGGAGAAAGCAGATAACGGATAAAACAGGCACCGTTCTTTTAAACATTGAATTTCTTATCGTATTTATAGTAGCTCTCTTCTTTGTCACTTTAACGGATTATAACACCAAAATAATAAACATGATGTTAAGAAAAACAAAGATGAACTGAATTGAAATATAAACAGAAGTTATTTGAGCGAAGTCGGAGAGAGTCAGAGTCACAGGGAAATATCTTAGTTTTTCCGTCCCCAGATAAATAACCAGCCGATCCCTGCCTTGACCCTGTATTGTTTGAACGGCGTTTGACCGAGAAGTGCTTCCATTTCGGAAGGTGTATATCCAGCAAGAAGAGAACTGGTAGGTTCATTGATGTGTTTCATAGCTGGCGGGAGGACAAATAATTGTAAATATCTGATCAACCAGTATACCAGCCGCCAACAATCTCTTCTCACGTCAAAAATCAGGAACTGCCCTCCCGGTTTCAGTACTCTATGTATCTCTTTCATGGCCTGTTTAGCGTCAGACCAGTGATGCAGTGAGAGTGTGCTGACTGCAAAATCAAGCAAATTGTAATCAAAGGGAAGTTGCTGGATATCTCCACGGCGGAAACTTACCCGATCGGAAAAGCCCAGTGCGGAAAGGTTTTGTGTCGCTTTCTGTATCATCTCTTCGGAGATGTCCACGCCGATGATTGTTATGTCAGTAAAAGTTGCGGCCAGCCTGGACACCAGATAACCCGGTCCACAGCCGATATCGGTTATAACTCCCCGGGGCCGGTACTTCTTCAGCTCGCTGATAACCAGTTGTCTTAATGCTCTGAACTGCGGCCAGCGGCTGATTCTGTCATAGGCACGGACTGCCTCATCGTCTTCTATGCCAACAAAACTCACTTTACGGGTAATATGGCGGCGCTGTAAACCGATAATAAGCAACACAAGTATCAAAAGGATTATTGCAGCTAAGACCCAGATCCAGATAGACATAGTTGAATCGGCGGGATTGTATCACTATCATTGAAGCGATGTAAAGTAAGTACTTATGTCTTGAAGGATTGTCCGGGATTTGGTGGACTTCTATGAGCAGATATTCTCATGCAGTTGGCTGCAACGTGCAGTTACTTGCGTTCTGCTCTGATGCGGAAGAGGGGAGCGACGAGGATGTCGGTTGGTGCATAATCGTCGGTGAGTAAAATCGGGTTTCTGGCAGCAAGGTAATCCTGCAGCGTTTTTTCATCCTGAACCGAGATTATTCCCCTGTGTTCACCATTGCGGGAGACAAATTCCATAATCTTGTCAGGGTCTAGAGCCCGGTCAGTGGCACCGATGACGAAGGTGCTTCCCCCAGCCGATTTGAAGTCCTTGAAACTGGAAAAAAGGTACACGTGGTTAAAAACATGCTTGAGGGTGTTGATCAATGCCGGCATATACTGGCCGCTGGTATAATCGTCGATAATATTGACCAGGTAAATACCGTTTTCCGTCATGCTGGCCTTAACCAACCTGTCGAATTCCAGGGTAGTCAGATGATAGGGTGTGGTCAGATCGTTAAATACGTCCCCGATCACGAAATCATATCCGCTCTTTTTAGCCTGGTGTGAGAGGAACAGGCGCGCATCCTCGTTATAGGTGACAATATGTGTGTTCCTGGATAATCCGAGCTCTTCGTAGGCTGTTTGGGTCACCGCCGGGTCTATTTCGATGACGTCGTTAATGCTGCCGGGATAAGCGAACTCGAGGTATTTAGGGAATGAATAACCGCCTCCCCCCAAATGGAGAACCTTCGGCTCCCGGTTTTCGGTTGTAAGGTATTGTACCAATTGCTGGAAAATCTTCAGGTAGTCATAGTGAAAAAAGTGTAGGATCATCGAGCACGACGTAGCTGTGAATCAGGTGGTCCAGTGCCAGTACTTTCATGACAACGCTTTTGGTAGTAGCGTCACCCACCCCATCGATAGAGAAAACACTTATGGTATAGTAGTTTGATTCCCTGGTATAGTGCTGCTCCCAGGAATCGCGGAATATTAACATGGCAAAGCTACCCACGATAACCAGTAATGCCAGAATCCACATGACTAGTGTTCTTTATAGAGCGAGCCCATCTTTGACGGATCGTCCAGGAAACCCAGACTCCTATACCCAAGCAGAAACAAAACGGCGACTACCAGCCATACCGTAGTCCTGGTGCCGAACCAGAGGATAAAGAAGAAGCCGGTCATAAAGGTGCCCAGGATAGACCCTGCGGTGGAGCAGGCGTAGATAGTCCCTACCACGCCGCCTGTCTGTCCCAGGTCGGCCAGGGATAATTTAATTACCAGCGGAGAAATCATGCTCAGAATTAGGGCAGGCAGGAAAAAGATGCAAAGAACATTTAAAGTTGAATTTAACATCAGGTGCAGACTGCTGAACCACTGGATAGTTGTAACGGATTTGGAAAGGGGCAGAATAGCCAGTGTTGCCAATGTGCCGGCAAAAATTACTGTTGCCAGAAGAGTGGGAGAAGCATACTTATCAGCTATTTTACCGCCAGACATAATTGCCCAGAGCGATTCCCGCCAGGATAACTCCAATGATGCTGGTCCAGGTATAAAGGGAGACACCGATTGCAGGAGCCAGTATTCTGGCTGCTACCAGCTCAATTACCATCACACAAAAGCTGGCACTAAAGACGATGGCATTCGCTTTCCAGAGGATTGGCATTCTTGACTACCTGCGTTCCATCCTGAGGCGGGAGAGGCGGGCTAACAGCAAATCCGTGGGAGCATAATCATCGGTGAGTAAAATTGGATTTCGCTCGGCTAAATACTCCTCCAGTATTTTTTCCTCGCGGAAGTGAATCAAATTCCCGTATTTTCCGTTTTTTGCATTATACGTCTTGAAATCATCCAAATCCAGGTGGCGGTCTGTCGCCGCTATCACGAATGTACTGCCACCAATAGCTTCATAGTTTTCCCAGCCAAAAAAGACATACACGTTGTTGAAAACATGCTTTAAGGTATTAAGGATTGTGGGCAAATAAAGGCCGCCGTAGTAATCATCAATAATATTCACCAGGTAGACACCGCCCGGTTTTAAGCTGGTTTTTACTTTCCTGTCGAACTCAACGGTGGTCAGGTGGTAGGGAGTGGATAGGTCATTAAAACAATCCCCGGTCACAATGTCGTACTTACCCTTTACCGATTCAGTGGAAAAGTAAATGCGGGCATCTTCGTTATAGGTTGTAATGCGCGCCTCTTTCTTCAGCCCCATCTCATCATATGCGATCTGGGTTACTGCAGGGTCTATTTCAATAACATCGTTCAAACTATTGGGATAAATTGCCTCGATATATCTGGGAAACGAGTAGGAACCGCCGCCCATGTGCAGGACTGCCGGTTTTGGATTATCCTGCAGCCAGTACTGAGCCAACCCCGAGAACACTTTGAGATATTCATAAAGAAGGTAATCCGGAGCATCGGCTACGGAATAGCCGTGGATAAGGTGGTCCAAAATCAAGGCTTTCATCGGCTTAGGGGTGTTGTCCTGTGAAACATCGGTATTTTCATATTCTACTATCTGGATAGTGTAGTAGTTTGACTCTTTGGCGTAGTCCTGCTGCCAGGATGTACGGAAAATCAGAAGGCCAAGGCTGCCCAGAATAACCAGCAGAGCCAGAACCCACATGACGACGTTCTTTGTGGTGCCAGCCCATCTCTCTGGTATTTTCCAGGCGAGCCAGGCCAGTATGCCTACCAGAAACAGCACACCGACAACCAGCCATATGGTGGTCCTGGTGCCGAACCAGAGAACAAAGAAAAAACCGGTCATAAAGGTTCCCAGGATAGACCCCGCAGTGGAACAGGCATAGATCGTTCCCACTACACCGCCCGTCTGCCCCAGGTCAGCCAGAGTCAGTTTGATTACCAGCGGTGAAACCATGCTGAGGAAAATCGCCGGGATGAAAAAGATGCAGGCGACAGTCAGGGTAGAGTTAAGCATCAGGTGAAGTTTGCCGAACAATTCAATAGAGGTTACCGATTTTGATAACGGCAGGATGGCCAGCGTTGCCAGCGTGCCGGCAAAGATTATCGTTGCCAGAAGAGTGGGAGAAGCATACTTATCGGCTATTTTGCCCCCCAGGTAATTTCCCAGGGCAATGCCTGCCAGTATGACTCCGATAATGCTGGTCCAGGTATAGAGGGAAACGCCAATGGCAGGAGCCAGGACTCTGGCCGCTACCAACTCTATCACCATCACGCAAAAGCTGGCAAGAAAGACAATAGAATTTGCTTTCCAGAGGGTTGGTATTTTCTGCATAGTAAGTATTCGAAGATTAAGCAGCTATTGTATCATCGGGTGCCGGGAAATACCAATTCAATGTAAGCTTCTTTTTGATATAATCCTCCTGGTTAACCCAAACCTGGCCAAAATGGAATTGGTTTTCGCCCATCATAGCTCTGGGAATAAAGGGAAAAGGAGAGAATGCGATGCAACTTAAAGGTAAAGTGGCTATCGTTACTGGAAGCGCCCGTGGGATCGGCAAGGAAATTGCCCTACGTTATGGAAAGGAGGGGGCTAAAGTAGTTGTCTGCGATGTTCTTGATTGCGCATCGACCGCAAAAGAGATAAAAGCGAACGGAGGAGATGCTACTCGCTATCAAAATTGATGTCTCTAAAGAAGCCGATACGCTGGAGTTAGCCAGGAAGGCTGTTGAGCATTATGGAAGAATCGATATCCTGGTCAACAACGCCGCTATATTCGCCGGCAGCGAAGGGGAGAAATTTATCAAGCCGTTAGATCAAATAACTGTGGAGGATTGGGACAGGATAATGTCGGTCAATGTGAGGGGAGTATTTCTGTGCTGCAAAGCTGTGGTTAACTATATGAAGAAGCAGGGCCAGGGGAAAATCATAAACATCGCCTCGACGGTAGCATTTGCCGGTTCACCGGTATTTTTACAGTATACTACCTCCAAGGGGGGAGTGGTTTCAATGACCAGAGCTTTGGCCCGAAGCCTGGGGGAATTCAATATTAATGTGAATGCCATCGCACCGGGGTTGACTGTAACGGAATCTTCTCAAAATGTGACGTCTTCCGACATGTTCAAGCGGGTATTCGACTCGCAGGCTATCAAGCGAATTACCAGGCCCGAGCATATCGCCGGTGCGGCAGTTTTTCTCGCCTCTGCTGATGCTGATCAGGTTACCGGGCATATCCTGGCTGTAAATGCCGGAGAATACTTTCTTTAAGTAATAAGTTGGGGGTTCATGACATCTGAGAGACTTGTATCAAGACATAAGGATTTTAGGATCCATGCCACATGAAGAATTAGAAAATTCAAAAAAGGATCTTTCTGAAGGCCATAAAATATCCACAAAATCCCTGAGAAAGGGAAAGGTACTTTTAATTAATCCGCCTCAAACATTCTTTCCTGGTTCGAAGCAAATACAAATAGGTCTTCCATTGGGCATAATGTACATAGCTGCAGTACTGGAGAAAGAAAACTATAAAGTAGAAATCCTGGATACACTTATTACAAATTTTCAAGCTGGTAAAAAAGGTGGTACAAAACAATATGGTATGCCCTGGGAAAAGATAAAAGAGGAAATAGAGAATCGCAGACCCGACATTATAGGCATAACCTGCCCTTTTTCTACTCAAGTAAATAATGCAATCAAAGTGGCCGAAATAGCTAAAACTATAGATTCAAGAATACTAACAATAGTTGGGGGACCTCATAGTTCAGCGATGGCATCTCAGCTTTTAGAGGTTGCAAAAGATGTAGACATTGCGGTGATTGGCGAAGGTGAACTAACAATGCTTGATATTATGAAATATTATGAGGGGACAAAAGAAATAAGTGAAATTCAAGGAATTGCCTATAGAAACAAGGGGTCAATAGTTTTAAACCCGTTAAGAACATTTATAGAAAACTTAGACGAACTTCCTTTGCCCGCATATCATTTGGTTGATATGGAAGCATATCTTAACCCTAAAGTTCGGTATCGGGGTACAAAAGGTTTGAGGGCAATTCCTATGGTGACGAGCAGGGGATGTCCCTACAATTGTGTTTTTTGCTCGATTCACCTGCACATGGGAAACGTATGCAGGATTCATTCGGCAGAATATACCATTAAACATATAAAACATGTAATTGATAATTATTCTATTAAACGTATTCATTTTGAAGATGATAATCTCACGCTGGATTTAAAAAGATTTAATACTATACTTGACGGCATAATCGAAAAAGGAATCAAATTTACCTGGGATGTTCCAAACGGAGTGAGAGCAGATAAATTAACCTTCAGTTTACTTACAAAAATGAAAGAAACAGGTTGTGTGCAATTATCAATCGGCATCGAATCTGGAGACCAATCTATTTTAGACACTATTATTAACAAACATTTATGCCTTGATGATGTTATTAAGACAGCGGAAATGTGTTCAGACCTTGATATTCCACTAATCGGATTTTACGTTATCGGATTTCCCGGTGAAAAAATAGAAAATATAAAGCGTACTATTGATTTTGCGTTGGAGCTAAAAAGGAAATTTAATGTGTACATTCACCTTAGTATTGCAATACCCTTGTATGGGACTAAGCTCTATAAAATCTGCAGTGAGAAAGGCTATTTTTATCGGGAATTAACACCGAGCACACTTCTTGAAGGTTCAGATTTTTATGGGACTGGTCTCATTATAACTGAAGACTTTACGCCAGGGCAGATTAAAAAATTAGGCTTAGAAACTCTTAAGATTTATAAAAAATTATTACTGCTGGGCTATTTAAAGAACCCGTTAACCACTTTGAGAAAAGGATTAAACAATTGGGATGGGACAATCCGTTTTATCAAAAGTTTGTTCTCGTAATTAATTGTATTGGATATTTAGCCTTCACTAGATATTGACAAGACTTGTATCAACTAACTATACAGGGTGTGGAGTGGTTATCTGTTGGCAACCAGCTTTTTTACTGCTGCCCGGAGACCGTCGAGGGTAAATTCAAACATGGGAAAAAGTTTGTTTATCATGATGACAGTCGGGTGATTCCAGTACTGTGGTGTTTCCGGATTTAGCCAGACGCAGTGGGTAAAGTGGTCCGCAATGCGCTTGAGCCAGACTATACCGGGAATATCATTGCGCTCGTAATAAGAGATTGCTCCATATTGATGCATCAGTTCCCAGTGAGCCATCCTGGCATCTCCCACCAGTAGTATTTTATACTCGGGTCCCAGCGTGTGCAGCAGTTGCTCGGTGCTTACGGCTTCCCTTCGCTCAACATCCCTGTAAAGATTATCATAGATGCAATTGTGGAAAAATAAATACTGGAAATCTTTGAAATGAGAACTGGAATGTGCCGCCGAGAAAAACTGGCTGCACAGCAATGAAAAGGGCTCCATGGAGCCGCCGACATCCATGAGTAAAAGCACCTTAACCGCATTTTTTCTGCTTCTGGTCCAGATGAATTCCAGGTCACCGGCGTTTTTAGAAGTAGCATCGATGGTTTTTTTCAGGTCAAGTTCATCTTCGGGGCCAATACGATTCAGCTCCCGCAATGCCTTCAGCACTACTTTCATCTGGCGGATATCCAGAGTCAGGTCGCTTCGGTAGTTCTTGAATCTTCTTTCCTGAGCGATTTGCACAGCGCTACGGTTTCTGGATTCGCCACCAATTCTGATACCAGCCGGATGATATCCGGAATGGCCGAAGGGAGACGTTCCCCCTGTGCCGATCCACCTGTTGCCTCCATTATGCTGCTCTTTCTGCTCCTTGAGCCTTTCTTCGAGTTGCTTGATCAGCTCATCGAAGTCCATGCTATTGAATAGAGCTTTCTCTTTCTCAGAAAGTGTCATGCGGTTAACCGGATTTTTAAGCCATTCCATTACCTGTTCGGTAATTTCTGCGGGAGTTTCTATTCCCGTGAAGTACTGCTGGAAGGCATTATCATAATGGTCGAAGTGGGCTTCGCTCTTTATCAGTAGTGCTCGCGCCAGGTAGTAGAACTCATCAAGGTTGTTGATAAATCCACGCGAAAGGGCATCCATGAACGTCATCCACTCGGTGATGGAAACGGGAACCTTTTTTTCTTTGAGAGTATAAAAAAAACCGGTGAACATGATACTTGCCTTTTTTAGCGGGCGATTCGAGTCATAAAATGATCGTAGTCTGTTTCTTTTTTCAACAAAGTGCCAATGAAAGGCAGCTCATTTTGGATTCCATCGGGTGAAACTCCACCGGCAATAAGTGCCTGAATCCAGTCCAGCAGCTCGCTGGTGGACGGTTTTTTCCTGAAGCCATCAATATCTCTGAGCTTGTAGAAAGCGGCTATGGCTTTATGCATAAGGTTATTTTTAATATCGGGATAATGTACTTTGACAATTTCCTCCATCAGTTCCTTATCTGGAAACTCGATGTAATGGAATATACAACGGCGCAAAAAGGCATCAGGGAGCTCTTTCTCGGCATTGCTGGTGATAATTGTTATGGGGCGATGAATGGCGGTGACAGTCTCATCGATTTCAGGGATATAAAAAGACATCTCATCCAGTTCATTCAATAAATCGTTGGGGAATTCAAGGTCAGCCTTATCTATCTCATCGATGAGCAGCACCACTTGCTCAGGAGAAGTAAAAGCCCGTCCCAGCTTACCCAGCTTTATATAATGCTTGATATCGGAAACATCTTTATCGCCAAAACGGCTGTCATTAAGCCTTTGCACGGTGTCATAGACAAAGAGCCCTTCCTGGGCTTTGGTGGTTGATTTGATATTCCAGGTAATCAGCTTCTTTTCCAGTCCTTTAGCAATGCTGTGGGCGAGTTTTGTTTTTCCAGTGCCGGGCTCTCCTCTGATCAACAGGGGTTTTCCCAGCGCAATGCTCACATTGACAGCATTTTGCAAGGCTTTAGAAATGATATATTCGGGTGAGCCTTTGAATTGCTCGAATTCGTTGCTAGCCATCGGTCAGTTGCCTCCTGAAAGTGGTTTATTAATAGTTCCCGGAATTTGTCATTGCTTGACAGGGGAATTAGAGTTGGTGGTATGTGCCTCACAATAGTAACCGGAAATAGATTATAAATAGATTGAGAGATTTTTACCAATCCTGCCCGTGGAGAATCCAGTCACGATATTCGAAAAAGTAATAGTTCTTTCTTAATCACACAAATCAGGCTTCTGTTACTTAAGTCTTCTTATGTCACGATTTATCTGAGAATCCCGACTATGGCAATTGAGCCTTCTTAACTCAAAATGGTATTATTCCTCTGCTGTGATCAGAAAGCTTTCGAATAAAGATGCTTCTGCCATTTACTACATCGTAAACCAAGCTGCTGGCGCTTATAAGGGTGTCATTCCGGTAGACTGTTACCATGAGCCATATATGCCGGAGAAAGAGCTTCGCCACGAGATGAAGAATATGACCTTCTTTGGCTGGGAGGACGAAGGTAATTTAGTAAGTGTAATAGGTTACCAACCTATTAAAGATGTAACTCTTATCAGGCACACCTATGTGTTACCATACCATCAGAGGACCGGTATTGGTACCAGGCTTCTTAACCATATTAGGCAAATGAGTAAGACTAGGCACTTACTAGTAGGAACCTGGGCAAATGCTACCTGGGCAATAAACTTCTATGAAAAGCAGGGATTTAAGTTATTGCCTGATAAGGACAAGCTTTTAAACACGTATTGGAATATTCCACAACGCCAGGTGGAAACGTCAGTAGTTCTAGGTGTCACAAGATAACAAAATGGACTTTTGTTCATTGAGCAATCCACCCAATTATGCAATTAAAGGGACAAGCTTCGTGAGCATGCTTGATAAGTTATTTATGAGCTTAAGAGTAGAGAATAGTCCTGCAGTAATGTTGTCTGATAAGTTCTTCAAAATAGTTTGGTAGAGATATCTAAGGGGCCAACCCCTCAATGAGGAATCATTAATCCTTCTACATCTGACTGGGAATGAAAGTGCTTATTGAAGGAAATATAACCAGAAAAATAATGTTACATATATCCGAGATACAGAAGGGTATTATTCCCCGGTAAATAGTTGCCAATGGAACATTAATAATGCCTGCCAGGGCAAACATATTCATGCCAAAGGGTGGGGAGATAAAACCTACTTCTACACACCTAACCATAATCACACTGTACCAAATTAAGTCAAATCCCAGAACTTGAACTGCTGGAAAGAAGATCGGAATTGTTAAAATTAAGATAGACATAGAATCAAAGAACATACCACAAACCAAGTAAAAAATAATAATTATCGCTAAAAAAGCATATTTCGATATAGCTAAACCAGCTAAATACATACCAAGTGAATTTGGAATCTGGGTTATCGCCAGAAAAGAATTAAACATAAAACTTCCTACGACTAGGATGATCATGGTACCTGCC
This sequence comes from uncultured Chloroflexia bacterium, assembly GCA_963784375.1. GTDB lineage: Bacteria > Chloroflexota > Dehalococcoidia > GIF9 > UBA5629 > JBBIPA01. The sequence goes on from CAWAQY010000004.1 coordinate 41,711, forward strand.
ATTTTTGAGGTCTCCATCAAACAACTCCAAAAGGTTTTAGTGCTCATTTGTTTTTTAGCCAAGGCAATAATAAAAGCCCCGAAAGCTCCGATACCGGCTGCTTCAGTAGCAGTGAAAACACCTCCATAAAGACCTCCCATCATCAATAGAAATAAGAGAACTATTGGCCATGTTAGTTTTATTGATACTAGTTTTTCTTTGTAGGTTGTTTTAGTAAGTCCTGGAGCTAGACTTGGGTTCACCTTGCACAGAATGGCTATTGTTATCCAATAGAAAACAATTACAGATATGCCTGGCAATATTCCAGACATAAATAATTTACCTATAGACATATTAGCAAGTATCCCGATTATAATAAACCCAATGCTAGGTGGTATCAAAATGCCTAAAGTACCCCCTGCTGTGGTGACTGCGGTTGATAATAGATCATTATATCCAAAGTTTTTCATTTCTGGATATGCTACCTTGCCCATTACTAACGTGCCTGCTAAACTGGACCCACTAACACATGCGAAAAGACCACAAGCGCCTATTGTAGCCATAGCTAGCCCACCCTTAAACTGTCCTAACCAAGCTCTAGCCGCCATGTATGTTTCTCTACCAATCCCACTTTGACTTACCAACTCACTCATGAGCAGGTATAATGGAATTACAGCGAAATTATAGTTATTCAAAGTGCTAAACGGTATGATAAAGAGATTCGCAATAGCGCCACCAAGACCACCTACGATAGCAAAGCCTACAAAGGCAACAATAATCAAAGTAAAACCAACCTGTGTCCCCATTAACAAAAGACCAATAAGAACTGCAACAAAAACTAGACCTATTTCAATGTTGCTCATTGTTTAAATACTCCTGGCATCGAACGGAAGAAGCTTATCAAAAATATAATACATGCCCAGGCAAAACCGATGGCCATCATAAGTGTAAACGGCCAATAAGGCATACCTAAAACATCTGTTAGTTGACCTCGAGTAGCAGTTATATAATCGAACGTTTTCAGAAATGATTGCCATGCCACTAAACCCGATGCTACTGCACTTATAAAGGGAGTTAAAATGCTTAAACCGAGTTGAAACTTTTTAGGTGCTTTGTTACTAAAGAAAGTAATTCTGATATGCGTTTGGCGAAGCTGAGCATATCCCATCCCCCAAGATCCCCCAATAACAAAAAGTATTGCTACTATTTCGACTGCTCCTTCAAAAGGGCGGAGGAAAAAGTATCGCCCCGTTACGTCAATGACGGTGAGAAACATCATAGCTCCAAAAGTGACAGCTCCTATAGCTGCCATCCACCTGCTTATTTTCAATAAATAGTTCTGGAATTTTGACGTCTGGGTTTGATTTTGCTCGTTCAAAGTAACCTCCGCTGTGGCGAATATAAGTATTTCCAAACAGATGATTACATTAAGTATGTTTGTAACAGTTTGAAGTTGTTTTTGACTTAGGCTTGAATCCCCAACAATTTAGCCGCGGTACCGCCAAGAATTCCATCCGCCACCCGGGGAGTAAAACCCATTTTTCTAATGTTCGCCATGTATTGTTTGACCATATCGGGAGTATATCGAAATTCGTACGGGTAATCAGTGCCAAGAAGCAACTGTTCTGGACGTATTGCAGTCAGGGCACATTTGACTACACCCATAGTACTTACACCAGCCTCGTAGCCAGCGAGATCAAAATATAATTTATTAAAATATTTTTGAAAATTTTCTATATAAGGCTCACCGAAAGGTGGTTTGCCTCCAAGTTCAGTCCAGAATGCTTCGCGATATAGACCCATAAAACGTTCGACACGTTTCACTATTGCTGCAATACCACCTCCCATATGCCCCACCACCACCTTAAGATTAGGGAAATCCACTAAAACACCACCTAATATAAGGCGAGCAACATTAGCTGCAATATCAAATTCCCTCGTCATTGTAACATTAAGATTGTAGGGAGCATCCATCGCCGGATAACCTATCGGAATGTTGGTAATATGAACAAATATAGGTACGTTAAAGCGCGCAACTGTTTCGTAAAAAGGCCAAATCTTACGAGAATCTAAAGCTTCACTGTCATTTTGCGGGCTTATGACTACGCCTTTAAGTCCTAACTTTAATCCCCGTTCTAATTCTACCAATGCAGATTTTCCTCGGGTAGGAATACAAGGTGCTAAGCCAATAAAACGTTTCGGATATTGTTTCATCAGACTAAGGTAATGATCCGCGGTTATTTGACATTCCTCCACTGTATCCAGAGATGTTGATAGTACTGCCAAATCAATCCCAGCTTCATCCATGAACTCTAAATGCTTCTCAATTTGGTATGCCTCAGGAAATAAGTGCATCCCGACCTTGCCATCTTTTATAACCGCCTGTCCGCCTTTGCCACCGCGCTTATTATAGATTTCCTCCGGATCGCAGTGGTGTTGCCAATCGATTATCATGCACCCTCCCCGATTAGAAAATTTAATCTTCCTTAATACTTTTACGCAGCTGTTTTATAGTATCTGTATCTATCGATTAATCTTATGCCGGTTTTAGGTTACCTATGGTAAGTGTTTACTCCTTATTTCTCGCCATGCGGAAATAACCTTCGTAATTACATCAGCAGGTATATTTAAGCCTTTAGCATCATTTTGCCATGCTGAAACTGCCACCTCATTAGCAGACTGTGCCCAAGCGCTTGTCTCTTGAGGGGTAGGACTTGTGATCTTTTTACCCGCATCCGAAATAATTTTTCTTCCCGCCTGAGTATCCACAACGTTAGCCTGTGCACTTTCTATGTTTGCTGCAGGCCAAGTTTCCATCATAATTTGCTGGTCCTGTGGTGACATCGCATTCCAACTACTTTTGTTCATCAATACTATTACTGTCGCACAACCAAAATCCTGAGCATAAAAATAGTTGGCGATTTCTTGTAATTTATAATCATAAACTTGGCCGGGAGTAACAAAAGCACCATCCGTTATCCCTTTATCTAGATTCATGTATGTGTCAGGTGGGGCTTGCTGTACCTTGGCACCTCCATTAGCGGATACTAGGTCCATTTTTGGACCGCTACCCCCAATCCTCATGGCTTTAAAGTCTGCCGGATAATGCACTTCTTTATTCTTTGATATCAACAAGTAGGGATCCTCGATGTGAGGTAGAAGCAATTTCACATCACTAAATTCGGCTTGTATCTCTGGCACCTTATTGTAGAATTCCCAGAAAGCGGCACTCGCTTCAGTATAAGATTTAAGAACTCCACCAGGGAATCCTAATGTTGGCAGAGTTGCAACGAGACTCAGTGGGAAATCCTTCGGAAAGTTCCCCGTAGAACTCATGGCTATATCAACTACACCATTTTTAACTGAATCTAGAGCATTCTTCGAAGTTATCAAAGTCGTACTCGGGTAAATTTCGACTTTATAACGCCCTCCTGTTCGCTTCTCAACTCAGGTCCAAACCAATCGAAACCTTTCGCTGTACTTACTGATTTGGGCATTGTATAGCCGAATTTGAACAGAACTGACTTCACGGGGGTAGTTCCCGCAGGTGATGGTGTTGCCGAAGAAGGGGATTGGGGCGTAGAAACCGACGAAGAACAGCTAATAACCAGGAAGGTAATTGTAACCAGATAGACCACCATTAATAATAACTTCCTCATTTCCTTATCCTCCTAACACGTTAACTTTTGTCTAGTTTTATATCAATCGAATTTCTTTCTCCTGCTATGCTGATGGATTTGCTTATTTTAATGAATATATCTTTACCTAGGGTACAATTGAATTGTAAGAATACTATACATCTTTTATCGAGTTGTCAAGACCTAATTAACTAAATAATCTGGGGCTTTTTTTATCAATCCTTTTTGATAATGTACGTAATATGCAATAGGAGAACAAATCTAACCGAAATACAAAAATCCATGGTTTTTGGTATTGATAATACCTCCTCTCCCCCTATTTATCCTATATTGAGTAGTTTAGCCGCAGTGAAACCTAATATACCCTCAACCTCTGCTGAGGGTAATCCCAGGTTTGCAATGTTCTGAATATAGCGTTTGCAAGCTTCCGGGTCAGTGCTGAAATTAAAAGGATAATCTGTCCCAAATAGTAACTGCTTCGGATTAATAGTTGTTAGTGCACATTTAACTGCGTTCATACCTCCTTCATATCCTGCCATATCGAAATATATCTTGTCGAAGTAGTTTCTGAAGTTCTGCTTGTAAGGTTTACCAAAAGGAGGTGTACCTCCTTGCTCTGTCCATAATCTATCTTCCCAGAAATTAAGATATCGTTCGATGCGTTCAAGGATGGCTGAGATGCCTCCACCCATATGGGGCATGACAATCTTAAGATCAGGGAATTCTACCAATACTCCTCCCATAACCAGCCTGATAGTGTTAGCGGCAACATCGAACTCTCTGGTCATAATGACATTTGTATTATAGGGGGCATCAAGTGCGTTGTAGCCTACAGGTATATTTGTTATATGTACAAAAATCGGAATATTCAGTTTGGATACTTTTTCATAAAATGGCCACAATTTATGTGAGTCTAGAGGTTCTCCATCATTTTGAGGGCTGATGACTACACCTTTAAGTCCGAGTACATTTATAGCTCTATCAAGTTCGATTAGAGCTTCTTTACCTCGAGTAGGTATGCACACAGCAAAACCTACAAAACGTTTGGGATATTGGTTCATAATTTTGCTGAAAAGGTCATCGCTGCTCACGCATTCATCTAAGGATTCAAGGGTGTTGGAAAGCATTGCCATATCAATCCCCACCTCATCCATGAACTCCAGATGTTTGTCAATCTGGTAGAACTCCTTATTTAAATGAAGACCTACTTTCCCATCTCTTATAACCGGTTGTCCGGCTTTACCACCCCACTTCTTAAAAAGATCTTCACTTGCAAAATGGTGTTGCCAGTCTATAATCATTCTGTTTTCTCCTTACTCTTGTTAAAAGGGATTTCTCATTTTACTTCGCGACTAAGTGATTATCGGTCATTATTGTACGTAATCACAAGAATATATCCTAACTATGCGGTTGTCAATGCCCCTATGTGTCTTCTTCTTATCCCCGGAGTAAATAGCACTTCACTTCGGTAGTTTGAGAAACAATGTGTTAATAGTTTGCAATTTGGAATGAGTTGCCTTAGTTCAGAGTGCACGGAAGCTTAACAGAGCCAAGAAATGGTCCAACAATTGTCAGTTTTGTGTGGCAGCAGTCGAGAAATCCTATCAAATGCCAGATTGTATCGATTGTCTTGAACGGTCCATGAAAGTCTGACAACTTATTATTGCCATATCGTTAAATTACTTGTTTTGGAGTGCGGATTTGCAGGGCAGTGAAGAAATTAACGATTGCTATAAATGCCCCGAATAAGAACACATACTGGAATCCAAAAGTATCCCATACTATTCCGCCGATCATAGCCACCGTGATTGAGAATATGTGATCGATGGCAACGCCTGCGGTTAAGGCCGGTTGAACGTCTGCAGGTTGTAGGGCAATCCTTTTCATATACATCGAGCGGGCCATTCCAACCGAGTTCAGCATTTGATCCAGAAGGAAAAAAACACATACCGCATAGAAAGGCGATATTTTCCGGTAACCAGAATTTCGAAAATCCGTATCCGATACAGACTACAACTAGCAGTAGCGCCTCGGTGGCAAGTATTATGCGTTCACCGAGCCGATCGATCATTCTATCCCAGGAACGGTTGGAATAGAATTCCTATAATGCCCTCCGATGGTCATCAATGTGGCGATGGTTTGGGTGGGCTGGTTAAAGATTGTGACGATAACCCAGGGAGCAAAAGTAAGAAATATTTGTTTGCGAGAACCGGCGAGAAGCATGAGGAAATAATAGAGTTTGTATTCTTTATGCAATTTTAAAAATGTCTTCGGTTGACCGCTTCCTTCCGCTTTCATGGAAAACATGAGAATTGCGGCGATACCTAAGCCCAAAGCAATAAGAGCAAAGTTAAATTCAAAGGTGAATCCAAAGAATTTAAATCCCAGAAATACTAAAAATCCTCCGCAGATAATTGCCAGGTTACGGATGGCTTGCAGTTGGCCTAGACGTCTCCCTATTTTGCCTTTTTCAGCAAGTTCCATCCCGATGGAATAAGAGATAGGCATGAAGAGGTGCTGACCCAGGCTGTAAATAAACATCCAGAATATCATGATCATATACGTGGGGGCAGCAAAGCCGATCAAAATCGAACCGAAGAGTGCCAGAACCAGGGACAGTACTCCTAACCTGCGACTGCTCATGGATCCAAACAGAGCGGAAACAAAAACTACGGCAAAGCCGGGGAGTTCACGGGGAAACTCCAGAAATGAGCGCTGGAATCCGTCCAGAGCATAACGTTCATTGAGGAAATTGTTGAATGTGGAATCGAACATGGCAAAAGCCATGCCCATGACAAAAGAGGCGATGATAAATAATTTAAGCTCACGGGGGATGCGGTCAAGCGATGTTTTTAATGACATTTGTAGATGAGTACTATCTATTTGTCAGTAGCCAGTATCCTTTCTAATTTCTGGCCCGAGGCATGATTATATGGCCTGTTAAATGCTTCCGGGTACTTTCTTCTCAATTCGTTCATATCAGCTTTTTTTGCTTCTACCAGGAAACCGCTCACTACCATACCGGCAGCAGTTTTTCGATGTTAAATTGTGCGGCGTGATGGTATTTATGGCACCGCCTCTATCAAGCTTGCCCAGAACTATGGGATCAAATCGTGAACCATGGTCGACATATATGACGCCCGGCATTATCCTCTCGGTAACATAAGCGCCGCACAGGACACCACCTCTCTCGTTGAATATAGTAACCACGTCACCGTTCTTGATGTTCCTTTCTTCGGCTGTTTTGGGATGTATCCAGACAGGCTCATAGAGGTATTCATCAGTTCCCCTCACCTTGCATGTTTCAATCTCATGGAACCAGGAAACATCATCGAGGTTTGCATGCACTCGCCATCTTCCGTGATTTGAAATCACGATCAGAGGGATACGTATTTGCTCTCGGATGCAGCAGGCTCTCCTGATGCGTCTCGCCGTAGGGAATCCAGTGCGGGACCGGCGGCCTCTCTTTATCATTCGGGAAGTGTTTGGAAAGACTCTGGGAATAAAATTCTAATTTGCCGGACGGGGTCTTTAGAGGATGTTTTTCCGGATCGTGATAGAAATCCAGCAGCTGGGTATGTGATGATGGCTTCCAGTCAGGGTTTGTGGGCATCATAACACATTCATCCTTTTCAAATTCCTCATAGCTTGCATGGGCTGCTGCACCGGAATTTTCATAGCCGTATCTTATCCATTCGTTAACCGACTTTCCCTTCGGTCACCTTATCGAGTAATCCCATTTTCTCAGCAATCAAACAGACTACTTCATAGTCACTATATGATTCGCCAAGGGGTTCAATACATTTTTCTTCCAGAATTACACCGCTGAAATGTTCTCTTTCCAAACATATATCTCTTTCTTCGAATTTAGTGTTCACCGGAAGGATGATGTCCGCCATTATGCAGTCGTTCTCCATCCAGGGGTGCTGAGCCAGGATAAACTCTATCTTGGGACTTTGCAGTGCTTCTATATACCTGTTACTATCATTCCAGCACGTTATCCAGCAGGGCGTATCGGTCCAGATCATATGTATTTCGGAACAACCTTTTGCAGGATAGGTATACTTTACGAATTGGTCTTCAGAAGGTTCAGACCACAAAGTGGTGCCATACCAGCTTATTGGCGGATTCAAAATGGCATCATGGATAAGGTTCTTGGGAATAATCTGCTTTATGGTGACGGAACAGGTCGTTTTATTGGTGGGTTTCTCAACGGGTAATATTCCCCGGCCTGCCGGATGCCACGAATCTATAACATCTTTAACACTCTTACCATGGTATTCCGCTGCCTGAAGAGCAGCATAAAAACCGCGATAGGCGCACATGGGATTGACAAAAGCAGACCTGCCGGGTCCAAACATTATTTGTCCCACAACGATGTGGTGGTTTCCAGGTTTTCCCAGGCCCTGCATCGCCAGGAGCAACGTCTCCAGCCGGGCAGGTTCTGTTGAATATGATCCCCTTATATAGGGACCTCCGTTGCCGTGAGCAGTCGAGGTACGCTTTGCTGCCCACATTCGTGCCAGGGCTTTAATTATTCTGGCTGGTACCTCGGTTTTTTCGGAAGCCCATTTGGGTGTTTTGGGAATTCCATCATCTTTTCCCAGAACATATGCTTCAAATTTATCGAAACCATATGTGTGTGTCGACACATAATCCTTGTCATAGGTTCCTTCTACAATCCAGGTATACGCTATAGCAAGGTGCATGGCGGCATCGGTATTTGGTTTGATTGGGATCCATTTATCGGCATGTATCGCGGCTCCGTAGTTCAGGTCAGGACAAACGTAGATGGACTTAATCCCGATTTCCTTATACCAGTAGCTTAATCGGGATGGCATTTGCCCTCCGAAGCCCCAGGTTGTCGTTTCCGGATCGCATCCCCAGTACAATATGAGCTCGCAATTCTCCGCTGTGTCGAAAATAACATTCAACGGGTGTTCCTGTCCAAGCGGTTCCATTCCCCAGACGTGCTTCGTTCCCCAGTACCACCCTTCCCAGCTATCCGGATTTCTGGTTTGCAGTGTATAACCCCCCAGGTGTTTAAGCAGCAATGTATTGCATGCATGGGAAGGATGCACAATCGATGTTTCACCGTGCCCGTCAGCCTGTGCCAGTATTGCTTCCGAGCCATATTTTGCTGTTACACGTCTAATCTCTGCTGAAATCAACTCGAGCGCTTCATCCCAGGAAATCCTTTGATAACCGCTTTTGCCTCTATTCTGTGGGTTTCTTTCTCCGTTCGGGTTCCAGTCCACTCTCTTCAGTGGATAAAGAATCCTGTTCGGTGAATAGACACGCTTCTTATAGGCCAGGCTGTGAGGCGGCAGTAACGTTTTCATGCCTGATTCGACAACCTTACCGTGGGATTCAATTCTCAAAGGAATTAATTTTTCGGCGTGGGCTGTGGAGCCGTACCTAAATGGCCTGATCCTGATGATTTTCCCTTCGCGAACGTCAATTGCCGCTGTATTGCCGCCGCCGCCAGTCTCGGAAAGTAAACTTAACGCTTTTAAATGTGTTTTTTCACCTTTGATTCTATTTAATGCACTGGTTTTTTCCTTCACAATTAACTCCTCTGGCAGATATTCCATTTTCGATTTGGGAACTCAGGCTTAGTAAAAATAATAAACGAACCCGGATTTATGGAATTATACAGGAAAATTAGTTAAAAATCTTAGCTCGGAGATTACTACGGAGCGAGGGCAGCCTGGTTGGAAGGCTTGAACCCCAACATCAGAGCATTAACATTTGTGAAGTTAACAAATGTCCTGTCGTTTATTTCATAGTATGTATATGTTAAAATCTAGCGGTATGATTTATGACTATTTTTGTTAATGTAAGCTGGTAAAAGGATAATTGTGTGACAAAGAATTCTAAAGAACTTAAATCTATGGCAGATGATCTTAGAAACCAGCATAAAGATCTAAGAGTGGATAACTCTTATGATTTATTGCGCACGGCTGCCATGTTAAATAACTTTCTTAATAAAGGTTATCGTAAACTTGGGATGAAACAAAACCAGGCCATCCTTTTGAGTTTCATGTTGGCAAATGGCGGCGTGATGACGCCTACGGAATTACAAAACAAAGTATTCCGGACTAATAATGCTATAGGTAGTTCTTTAGATAGCCTGGATAAATTAGGCTTAACAAAAAGTTCAACATCAAAAACTGATCGTAGATTAAGACGGGTAACGCTGACAGAAAAGGGCCTGGAAGTTATAAAGCGGATGTTACCGATCAGGCGTAATCTGTTTATTAAGCCTACCAGTTGTTTAAATAAGGAAGAGCTAGAGACACTTCAACGTCTTTTAGAAAAATTGGAGAATCATTTGCTCGACCTAACCAGGAAGAAACCCAAGTTGAAGTCTGAAAAATTCTATTTTTAAAAAAGACAGGCCAAAATGGCCTGTCTTCTGATTTAAGCTTATTTCTTTATGTTAAAAAGCCTCATTGCGTTTTCTCCAAGAATGAGAGCCTTATCTTTCTCGCTTATATCCAAACTTTGTATGTGATCTACGCCATTTAATAACCATTCATGCCTGAGGGGGAAAGAGCTACCAAATAGAATATGGTCCGCTCCCAGTTCTTTGACCGAACATTCTATCTGTGCTGTAGACCATGTGGGTGGGTGAGTGAGATCACAATAAATGTTGTTTTTCAGATAACCTCTCATTTTTTCTGACGCTGAAGGATCCCAGCGTTCCATATCTTTGGATACTTTCGATTTCATGGGTGTGATCAATGTTGTATATGCAAAAAGCCCTCCAGCCATCATCGTGTGGATAAATTTGAGATTGGGTAATTCGTCGAGCATCCCGCTGAACATTATCCGTCCTACGCTGGTCATTTGATCAATACACCTTCCGAACATGCGGCGCAAATTGGTGTAATCGGAAACATGTTGATAATCCACCGGCAGAGCAGTGTGATGAACGATGATAGGCACGTTAAACTGGTTGATTTTCTTGAAGAAAGGTCTGAACTCTTCCGAATCCAGGTAGAGGGTTCCATAGTGTGCTTCGACCTCAACTCCAACGCAGCCAAGTTCATTAATACATCGATCAAGCTCGGCAAGACAGTCTTCATCACCCCAGGGTGGGACGATAGCAAGGCTGAGGAACCTGATCACGATGTTGTTTTACTGTTTTAGCCATCGCATCGTTGACCCTTCGGCATATCTCTAATGTTGCCCATTCCGGCCAAATGCACCAGCGCAAAATAGCCTTATCAACTCCTACTTTATCCATGGCCTCCAGGTGAACGTTTATGTCTGTAGATTCAATTGGAAAATTAAGGTTATAGCAACCTTTTGGCCTCGACAGGTTGATCTGTTTTTTGTCCGTTCCAGGTAAATCTATGACCTCTACATGTTCTCCATAGGCACGGGGAATCGTTCTCAAACATTCTCTTAGAAAAGCTTTGTCCGAATAGAAATCCTCGGGGTACCAGTGTAAATTCACATCGACTATCATTTTAGAATCCTCCTTTATAATTTATTATTTGATCAGAAATTTAATTAAAGTTATGAATCAAAAATGAATTACAAATTCTATATACTGCTAGCAAGATTTCTCAGGGAATAAGACAATATGTTAACATTTGTGATATTAACAAATTATGCAGCCAGAGTTTACAGGCATCTCTTTCATTTGTCAATGGTGTAATTTACTCTCTCTTGCTTATAATTCTGGATAGAAAGCAGAGTGGCAGGAATTTTAAGAAACTACCTGAGGGATAGGCCCTTCTATGTATACTTCGACTAACTCCGGCTTGTTAGATTCGATGGCTGATGAAAGCACTTTACCAAGCTCTTCCGGGCGTACTACCTTCTTTCCTTCAATGCCTACCGCTTTGGCAAGTTGACAGAAATCGATCCTGGGATTATCCAGATTTTCACCCAGGGATTTACCTTTTGCCTTATCACCAAGTATCATTGCTTTGCTCAGTTTTACTTGACCGTAGCACGCATTACAGCAAATCACATTCACTGTCGGAATATTGTAATGAGCCGCAGTCCACAGGCTCTGGATATTCCAGAAGGCACTGCCGTCTCCTGACAACGCAACCACCCGGCGATCTGGTTCAGCCAGCTTAACTCCAAGCCCGCCAGAGATACCCCATCCAATACTGCCTCCATCGCGAGCTCGGAAATAACTTCCTGGCTCTGAAAGGTTCAATATGCGCTTTAATGTAGCTGATGAACTCCAGCAATCATCTACAATGATAGTTCCAGGTTTAAGAGCATCGCGCAATTCTCGCATTAATCGGGAAACAGAAATTGGTACATTCTCTCGCTCCTGTTCCCATTTTTGAGAGAAGGGTTTGTCAAAGAATGCTTTTTGCTCACGCACTTTTTCTGCCCGGCTTCTTGATTTTTGATGGTCCTGATCGGACATATTTTCTTTTATTAAGCTAATCAGTTCAGCTGTAGACAATTTAATGTCGCCCTGTATGCCCGAGGCCGCGGGAATATGCTTTCCTATTTCACCGGGGTTATCGTCAATTTGAATAATCCTGGTTGTTTTTGGAAAAGGTGGCTCCGGCGAATAAAAAGCGGCAGTGTGAGGCGGGCATCCGATGGCAATGAGAACGTCAGCGGACTTTACTATTTTGTTGAGCTTGGGCTGCACCAATAAATCTCCAAAGTATTGCGGGTGCTGAACCGGGAAATTCACATCAGACATCCAGCCTTCAAAGACTGGAGCGCCAATCAATTCTGCCAGTCTCACCACCTCTGGAATGTGCATTATATTTTGCAACTCCAGATCCAACTATGATAGCCGGGTTTTGAGCACCGGTAATAAGTTCGCACGCAATGGTTACTGCATTTAAATCAGGACGTAATTTCTGAAATGGAGGAGTGTTTGGAGTAAAGTCGTAATTGATATCCTGCTCAAAAAGGTTCTGGGGTAAAGATACGAATACCGGACCTGTGGGTGGTTGAAGAGCGGTTTTGAAAGCACGCTGAATAATTCTGGGAATATCTTCCGCAGATGTTATTTCAGCGCTCCACTTCGTAAATTGACTTGCCATCCTTACCTGGTCTCCCCACAGGCGAGGTTCCTGAGCAAATATGCGTGTATCTTGCTGGCCGGCTGTTATTAGTAAAGGTACTCCTCCTGTATAAGCATTGCTCAATAAGCCCATCGCCGAAGCCAGGCCGTTAATTGTGTGCAGATTCAATACCCCTATTTTACCTGAGGCTCTTGCATAACCCTCCGCCATTCCAATGCATACGTTTTCGTGGAGCCCCATGACATATTTAATCTCCGGGTGATCTTCGAGGACATCAATAAACCTGACTTCAGTGAGGCCGGGAAGTCCGAATATGTATTCCACACCTTCACTATGAAGGAGATGTATAAGTACCTCGCCACTGGACATTATTGTCATATGTTTTATATCCTTTCTAATTTTGTATTTAACTGACCTGAAATATAAATTTTTACTTGTTTAAAAAAAAACTCTTATGCGTAAAAAAAGACTCAAAAGAGATAATTTTGAATTTTTGGTAGAAAATTAATAGTTCAAACCACATGAATTTTTCGATAATATTCAGCAAAATATTTTGATTGCGAAGTTGCTAACTCTTCCGTTTCATGTTCATACACTAAATCCCCTCTTGTTGCTCTTCAGCTTATCCGCTTCTTTAAGCTTAATAGCTAGTACGCGCGATTCAATTTCTTCGGGTTTACCCCTCCCAATACATTCATCGCCAATGTCCATTAGTTGTACCATCTTACCCAGGGCAAGTTGCATGATTTTCTCAGGATTATCATGAATTCCAAAATGACCTAAATAAAGCCTACGGATAGGTACCTCCATCATTTTCTTTAATAACTGAAAAGCTTCCTTGATATCAGACCTGAAAGGATTTAGGACTGTTAGGTAGTCAGCATCGGCAAAATAGTTCCCCACAAAGTCATTAATGAAAAGGCCTCTATTTTTCTCTTCGATTATTACTAACCCACTTGGTTGATGCCCTGGAGAAAAGATAATCTTTAATCTTTCACCACCACCTAAGTCGAAGATATCTCCATCTTTCATGAGCTCTATCCTGGATAAAGGTACGGGCTCCATATCACCAAATCTGTCGGCCATCTTTTTAGGAAGCTCTTTCCTTCTCTTGGAATCCTCAATTGCTGGATTAGTTAAAAATTCTAAACCTGCTGGATTGATGAAAACCCTTGCCCTCGGGGCTTCTCTTAACAATGCACCTGCATTCCCACTATGATCCGGGTGCTCACAATGAGTAACAAAGATGTACGAGATGTCGCTAATAGAAAATCCGTGAGATTTTATGCCTTCTCGTACCGACTCCAACTGATTTGGCAAACCTGTGTCTACCAGTGCGAGTTCCTTGCCCTCCACTAAGAATGCTGAGCTGTAACGATCAAAACCGAACATTTTGGTATCGATCGCATATATATTATCCGCACGCATTGAATACTTATAATCCATCATGAGAAAACATCACCTGCTGGCTATCATTTTATTTTCGCGTTGTCTTGGCACCATTTAGTTGGGCAAATATGCCACATAAGCAAAGAGCCGCAAAGATTGAAAACATGATTGGCAAACTTATCAGAAAAGATGGATAATTTTCAGGACTAATTTGTGAGTTGCCAAAGTTAATAGAGAAAGAAATTATCACTATTGCCATACTCAAGGCCATACCAATGTATCTGGATGTGGCCTGCATGCCTGACGCAACTCCTAAAACCTTCCTGTCCACAGAACCAACAACGGCACTGGTGTTAGGAGAGACAAAAAACCCCATACCCATTCCGAAGATGGCTAAACTGGCCCCAATAAATTCCAGGCTGGTATCTTTACTTAAGAAGGCGAGTAGTACTAATGATACCAGGTTCAGGGACATCCCGATTGAAGCTAAGAGTTGTGGTTTTACTCGGTCGGAAAACCTTCCCACAAATGGAGAAAACAGGGTCATGACCACTGGCTCAATTAGTAAAATCAATCCAGCCTCCTGAGGTGAGAATCCCTTAATATATTGCAGATAAAAACTCAGGAGAAATATTATAGCAGTAGTAGCACAATAGTTAATTAAAGTAGCCAGATTTGAGAAAACAAAAACTGAGTTCTTTCTTAAAAGATTTAAATCAAGAAGAGGACTACGTTGTTTGGATTCCCACCAAACAAACCACAATGCAATAGGAATTCCTATCACGATAGGGACTACTCCAATAATAGATGGTAAAACTGTGAAACCATACAATATTAGCAGAAGGAAAAGAATGTAAGCAATTGAACCTAAAAGGTCGAATTTTCCCGCCCTGCACTCAGTCTGTTCCCATTTCAATTTCCAGAACATTAGAAAAATTACCAGTAGCCCAAGCCCGGCATTTAGAAAGAAAATACTCTCCCAACCAAAGTTCTGTGTAAAAATGCCGCCTAAAAATGGCCCGATGGAAAGCCCTAAATACACTGCTGCTACATATATGCCCAGAACTCTCCCCCTTTCCTCAGCAGGGAAAGCAGAGCTTAAAATTGATACTGATGAGCCGATTGTCATACTGCAGCCGATTCCCTGAATGATTCGAAATGAGATAATTATAGTACTGGAATGTGCCAGAGCACAGAAAAAAGAAGAAATGGCAAAGAGTAACATCCCCAAGAAAAATAGCTTTCTCCTGCCATAGATATCTGCTAAACTCCCGGCTGGAACCAAGAATGCAGCAATCGCCAATACCCATGCATTGTTAATCCACCCTAATGTTGCTGCCGGGATGCCGAGATCTCTTCCTATTGAAGGTAAAGCAATATTCACGCACGGGTTCAACAGGGCAGTGGTGAAATTAACTAAACAGACTATCAGCAGCGTAAAATTTTTATTTGTATTTTCCGTTTCGTGTTCCATTTGCGCATACATTCTTGAACAAGTTTAAATGAAAATAAACATTTATGGAAGGCTACGAATCATCGAGGGACTAACGTATCTGTTATAGTTTTGAAAAAGCGCCTGGGAACGCCAGGCTCTTCAATAGGACAATACATTTGTATTAGGTTATTGCCGGAAGATCTGGTTGCAAATACAGTCTGCCTTTAGGCAGGAGTAATATATTTCTTAGTTCCAGACTCATTTACGGATAATATCCCCTTTTTTAACTTGTATTGGATATTTCAAGCTATATGGGGATACGCAAAAGACGATAATGCCTCTGTGAGCAAGGGAGGAATGACTGCGTTCCGTTTGAAAGAGAAACTCTTCCTAGCCGCCGTGATTTTGGCAATAGTAATGGTAATTTCTTCTTTGTGGCTGTTGCTGGGTATTGGGCTTTTAGTCATTGGGTTTATTTGCCTAAATAACCTCTGTGATGCGCTGAACAACCTTAATTATCGAGGAATTGAAGAAGGTTGCAGGTGTCCTGCAGGGGAAGCCGCCGCTATTTCTTCTCCAACATGGCACTAACCTGTTTGAGTAGCGCGTCCGGGCTTACCGGCTTATCAATGTACCCTTCTGCATCAAGCTCAAATCCGGCGCTGACTGGGATGTTTGTTTCGCCATGGTGCTGCGCAAAGCTGGTCAGGATTATGACCGGGATCTTAGCCAGTTTCGGGTCCTGTTTCAGCTGTTTGCAGACTTGGAATCCGTCCTTGGTGGGCATGATAATGTCCAGTAGAATGAGGTCGGGTTTTTCCTGCCGGGCTTTTTCCATGCCTGTGTCGCCGTCAAGGGCTGTAACGACCCTGTACTTGCTCTCAAGTACCTTCTTCGTGGCTTTAACAAAGACCGGATCGTCATCAACGAGAAGGATTTTCGCTGGTTCTGCCATTAATTACCTCCATATGCCGTATTTTTTGTAATTGTCGGGCTGGTAGAATTTACAATCCTGTGTCTTCGCAGAGCTTTTTCAACTCTTTGAAGGAGTACTGTCGGCGAAATAGGCTTGTTTACATAATCATCAACTTTCAGGTCAGATTGAGTCTCCAACTCGTAACGGCGCCGGCTGCTCTCCTCTCTGATGGCGCTGAGAATAATGATCGGAAATTTCCGCTCTTTTAGTTCTTCAGACCGTTTGCACACCTCAAACCCGTCCATCTGGGGCATCAGTAGGTCGAGTAGAAGGATGTCGGGCTCTTTCTCCTTAATTTTCTCCAACGCCTCTTCGCCATTTTGTGCCGTGCGTACTTTGTAGCCTTGCGACTCCAGTAAGACTGAAGTGATACGACGTATCTCTGGGTCGTCGTCCGTGAGCAGGATATCGGCCCCGACAAAGGTATGCTGGTCCGGTTCGCCGTTCGCCGTTTCGGTCTCCAGCACTTTTGGCAGATTGAAGCTGAAGCGGCTGCCTTTGCCGGTGTCAGGATCGGGGCTCTGTACCCAGATGGAGCCCCCGTGGGACTCGATAAGCTTCTTGGCGATGGACAAACCCAGGCCAGCGCCTTCGGTCTCTACCCTGATCCCGCGGAAGAAATCGTTGAAGAGTTTTGGCTTGTCCTCCTCGGGAATGCCGATGCCGGTGTCTGCTACGTCTATCTGTACCCTGTCCGTTGTCTCCTTCGAGGTGATAGTCACCGAGCCGCCATTTGGTGTGAACTTGACCCCGTTGCTGAGAAGGTTGGTGAGCACCTGCTGAAGCCGTTTCTGTGCACCGAGCACTGGAGTTAGCTGTTTCGATGCGTTATTCACGAGGGAGACCCCCTTGGGCCGTGCCAGACCAACGACATCACCCACCGAGTCCTCGATCACCTGGTAAAGGTTGACCTTCTGCAAATCTGTCGCTTTAATCTCGGCATATGAGATATCGAGGATATTATCGATCATGTTGAGCAGGTCGGCAATCCGCTCCTTGCCGGCCAGGAGGAGCTCCTTTTGCTCTAGGTTGACTTCCCCGGCAAATCCCCCGGCGACAACTTCAATGGTACTCTGCGCAGTTGCGAGCGGGGCGCGGAGATCATGTGATGTGACAGAGAGAACATGTCCGAGAGTGTTGACTGTGCGGGAAAGTCGGCTGGAGACCACACGGATGACCTCCCGGAAGACTTCGTAGCCGAACTCCTTGTCTTCATCGCATAGTTTGCGGACGGATTCGGCATCAAAGACGAGCACCTGGCTCGTTTCCAGAGCGGTGCCGGACGCAGGAGCAGGCAGATTGAGAAAAATAGTCCAGCCGATAAAACCATTGTTGCCAACGACATCAATCATGGCCTGTCGTCTCGTTCTGAGGCCTATTCTTATCTCTATCTCAAGCGATACTTTTCCGTTGGTTACGATGTAAAAGTTAGGTAGAAGCGTGCCTTCTGTGAAGAGCCGCTGACCGGCGGCGAAGGTCTGTTCGGTAGCCAGAGTGGCAAGCTTGTCTATCTGCTGGTCAGTCAGGTTCCAGAAAAGCTCGGACTTCTTAATCAGCTCTGTTTTTGACGCAGCCAATTATGCTCTCCTCTGTTCGTTCGGGGGGCTCTGTTCCAACAATAATAGCTTATAATCATTCGGAGCGCAATGAAAAATCCGTGTTTATCCCTTAAGAATGAATTCTTCGTCAATACGTTCCTCGGAATAACTTTTGGAACAAAGCCGTCGGCAGGTGTATTATCCGAGTTGCATTATAGCACAGGAGCAATTTTCACTACAAAAGTCTTCGGTGCAATTTAATTTGATTCAATACGACTAGTTCGAATTCCATTTACGGTAAACACAAAGCTGGTTTTCAATTTGAGGGGTAGTTGATTAATTATGAAGATTTGATTTGGTACTTTGAAAAGCCTGATACCTCTATAACAAAAAGGAGTCTGGGATTAAATCCCCAGACTCCTAATAAGGAGGGTTTAGTGCCGTCTTTGTTCAATATAAACGTAACTATTTTTCCTTCAGTATTTTCAATGCCTTTTGTCTGGATTCCTGGGACCAGCTTTCAAAGTTCAGAATATCTGGAATATTATTAGGATCAGTCAGATGCCACTCGAATGGGAATCCGGCATCGATTACCACCGATGATCCGCCTTTTTGTTTTGTCACTCTGTCCTCCCATGAGTTCCTGGGCACGAGAGCCAAAGCTCCACCCCTGTCTTTGATAATCTGGATGCTCCGCTCCGGGTCGCTCCTGGTTGTCAACGCCCAGATAACCTGGTTAATATTGGTGGGGTCGACATCATCATCAACGACGATAATCCAGGATGCTGCAGCGGCGATAAGGCAATGCTTATGGCTCCAGATGGCACTGGCGATTATTTGAGGTAGCCCGGACATTACTCTTTTGGCAGATACAATGCATAGCCCGACGCCGAAAGCGTGCGGGTGGAAAAATAAATCCTTTACACCGGGGATTTTCAAAGTATCGATCACATGGTTTTTCAGCAGGGCGGTACCGACAGGTGCTCCAGTTTATGCTGTCATCGGTCATCGGTGTTGATTCCATCGAACCGGTGTGTATGGGATTATTCCTGTGGGTGATACATTTTACGTGGAATACCGGTTTCGGGAACTCAGCACCTCCGTAATAGCCGGCGGCTTCACCAAAGGGACCCTCCATCTTTAATTCGTCTGTAGGGACTTCCCCTTCGAGAATTATTTCGGCATTTGCGGGAACCGGGAGATCATTTGTCTCAGCTTTGATCAACTCAACGGGCGCTTGCCTCAATGCTCCAGCCATCTCAACTTCAGAAACACCTTCATCAAATGGCGAAGCTGATACAATCGGGTGGGTGGGGTCTTGCCCGATCACCACCGCCAGCGGCATCGGTTTGCCCAGAGCTTTGTATTTCTCATAGAGGATCCAGCTATGTTGTCCCGGAATGACCCACAACCCTGTCGTATTTTTGTCATGAATTCCCATTCTATACATGCCCCAGTTGACCCAACCGCTATCCGGGTCTTTCATGATAACCGTATGGAAAGTACCGATATACCTGTGGCCGTCTTTGGCGTGCCATTTCGGTGTAGGTAGTTTAAAAAGGTCAACATCTTTTCCCTTCAGGATGTTTTCTTTGCAGGGTCCGCTTTTGACAATCACAGGCTTGACCGGATGCTTGGCACGCTGGCGCCAGGTCTCGATGATTTCCCGAGCCGGCGTATTTATTGGAAGGCCCAGTGCCAGAGCGTATCTTCGATAGCTGGCTATGGTGTTAGTGAAGAATCTGCCGCCGGGATATCCGGTTATGTTTTCAAAAATGACTGCCGGAGCATTAATTCCTCCGGTCTCCCTATCAATCAATCTTTTTGAAATTGCCCCTATCTCCTCTTCCCAATGTACTTCTTCTTTTATCCGCAGCAGCTCTCCCTCGCTCTCAAGTTTAGCCAGGAATTCCCGCAAATCTTTATACGCCATTAATCTCAATTACTCCATTATATTTTTAATTGCTGATGATCGATTAGAAACCCATGGAGGAACTAAATTTCACCAATTCATTTCAGCGATGGCTCTTTTGCCGCGTTCTTGCCAGCGGCAAGCCCCTGGGAAGCGGAAGCAGAGGTCATTACCCCCAGTAAGTACGTTTTTGTGCACAGGCCGCCAGTTACTTCCCCGGCAGCATAGAGTCCCGGAATAGGTTCGGCATATTGGTTTAATACCTGGCCCTTTCCGTTTATCTTTAAGCCGCCTTTCATAGAGGTGGTTGAAGTAACGCATCTCACAGCGTAATAAGGTCCTTTATCTAATTTGAAAATCGGTGTTGGAATCCCGCCTTTCTGTACCCTTCTGCCAAAGACGGTATCGTAACCCTTTTTATCTATATCCGAATTATATTTTTCTATCGTTTTGCTCAGACCTTTGGCATCGATACCGGCAATGTCGGCCAATTTTTCCAGAGTGGTTGCTTTCATTTGCTTGCAACGTTCCAGGGCAAGCATGAAATCTTTGCCTCCACCTTTGGCATAAGCTTCGCCAGCCGCCAAAATATCTTTCCTGGTTTTATCGCTCCAGATAATAAAGTAACCGCCCGATTGTTGCATACCGGCTCCGGTCATGGGCCCATAGAAAGAGTCAGGATACGACTCATCGGCAAACCTTTGCCCTTTAGCGTTTACCATGATCCCACCGAAATTAAGTGCTCTCAGGGCATTGGAATGGGTTACGGCATCAACCGGCCAGGCCGGTGCAACAGCCTTTCCTATATCCTTTGTGGCAGCACCTACAGCCAGCCCCATCTTTAGCCCGTCGCCCATATGGCTTGGAGGCATCACCGGTACGCAATCCACCATGTCAGGGGCGAACTCAGCTACCATTTCAGCATTTCTGCCAAATCCGCCGCTGGTTATAATTACGGCTTTCCTGGCTTTAAAATATTTAGTCTTGCCGCCCGCGGTAACTATGACTCCAGCCACTTTCCCCGTTTTGGGGTCCATGATCAAGGCGGGTAGCCCTGTGTTCGTTGAGTATCTCCACACCTTTTCTTCTCGCCCTATCTTCCAGAGCCTTGACTATTTTCAAACCCATGTTACCTATTGATAAGGAGCCCAGGCCTCTGGGGACGCTGTGGCCTGGTAGATGAATTACCCCTGGGAATTTTACACCCTCATCCCGGATCATTTTGTAAACTTCAAGCTGGTTGTCGGCATAAGCTCTGGCTATTTCCGGTTCAGCTCCGCTTACTTCTACCATATCCTTGTAAAGAATTTCGGGTGAATCTTTAATCCCTTTTGCTTTTTGCTCGTCACTGCCTGCAGTATTGAAACTGCCCCATACCATCCTTAAGCTTCCACCGCACATCTTCCTTACTTCAAGTACAGTCGCGTTCAATCCTGCCTCGGCAACCTTTATCGAAGCCGGCAGCCCTGCGGTTCCTCCTCCAATGATAATGACATCGGATACGTGGTCCCATTTTTTTGGCATTTCTGATGCTGACACTGATTTTTCCTCCTCTTATTATTTTTATTTACTTTTGGAATGAAGCCTTTTCCATTTTTCCAGCAATTGTTTGCGACTCTCTTTGAAATCCGGGTCCGGAACAGGGGCTCCTACCGGGCAAATCTCGGCGCACCTGGCCGAATCTCGAAACCCGACACATTCGGTGCATTTTTCAGGGTCGATGACATACGCGTTTTCGCCTTCACTGATTGCTTTGTTGAGGCACTCTACCTGGCACACACCGCACGCTAAACAGTCACTGTTAATTTTGTAAGCCATTGTCTTCTGGACTCCTCTATTGATTAATCGTTTGATATTTGGAAGAATGTACAAATATCTGTTTTGTATATTGACAAATAACCAGCGGATTTATTAGTATAGAAATTACAGTGAACCTATCTTACGCGATATCGCTTGAGATATGTTGGTCATTTTATAGGAAAAATAAACCGTTTGTCAAGGGTTTTTCGGGGATAAAACTAATAAATTTTTCGTTGCCATTTAAGGCATACAATGTAGAAATATGTAACAAATGAACATATAATAGAAACGCTAATTGAGGATATTGAGGACACAAAAATGCCAAAGAGCGATAAAAACAAGATTGTGAATAAAGAGGCATTTAAACACCGTACATCTCTGGACAAGGACTATGGTTTGTGGGTGCTTTTAAATCAGGCCAGGGATTCGGTGCACAAGGCACGGGAAAAAGAGTTGATGCAGTACGGTATTTCCAGCAGTCAGGCTGCTGTCATGTTTATTTCGAAGATGATTGATAGTGAAGTAACCCCTGGCGAAATATCCAGGTGGCTCTTGAAAGAACCTCACACGGTTTCTGCTATCATTATCCAGGATGGAGAAGCAAGGTCTTGTAAAAAAAATGAAAAGTAAGGGCAAGAATAATAGCGTTAATATCTCCCTGACCAAAGCGGGAGAGGAAGCGTATATCAATTCCGAAAAAATCCAGTCCCTCAAGGATATAATATCAAAATTAAATGCAGATGAGATCGAGCAGTTAAGCTCTCTTTTAGCCCGGTTGCGCGACATCGCCATAGACTATACTTCGCGGTTCAGGGTACCTTTCCCATAAGTTTGTTCTTACTACTATACCTCTATAATTCTATTCCTTATTCTCCGTTTATTTTCATTAGTTCTGCGCATCTTTTAATTTTCGAAGATATTTCTCAACAGGCATACGAGGTGCTAGAATTAGTAAAACAATAGTTATTTCAAAGGTATAAAACATGCAGGTCTTAAAAGATAAAAAGATAGGCATTGCTTTGGGTGGTGGTGGTGCTCGCGGATATTTCCATATTGGAGTTCTCAGTGTACTGGAAGAATATGATATCCATCCTCACATAATAGCGGGCACCAGCATGGGATCAATAATCGGGGCCCTCTATTCCAGCGGCCTCAGTGCCGGAGAAATAAAAGAAATGGCAGTGGGTATGGATTGGAGGAAGCTCATAACCCTGGCAGATATAATCGTCCCCCTTAGTGGCTTGATCCGGGGTGGAAGAGTTACTTCTCTCCTTAAGTCCATAGTGAAAGCCAGGACATTTGCTCAATTGAAGAAAAACTTTGCCTGTGTGGCGACAGACCTCAATACTGGCGAACAGGTAGTCTTAAACGAAGGTTCGCTGATTGAAGCCGTCAGAGCCAGTTGTTCAATACCGGCTATTTTCACGCCGGTAAACTTGAAAGGACGATACCTTATTGATGGAGGTCTTGTCAACGTGGTTCCGGTCAGTGTGTGCCATGATATGGGTGCCGATTTTGTAATCGGAGTAAATGTTATTCCGGGACCGAGGGAGAAAGTATCCATGCAGGAAGCTTTTGAGAAGTATAAAAGCTACCAGATGCATTCCGCTCTTTCTGAAAATGAAAGCAGCACCTTATTTGATAACGAAATCAGTTCCCTGTTTGCCAAGGAGCCCAGGTTGCATGACGTGGTAAGCCAAACACTTTCGATAATCGAATATCGAATAGCCATGGAAAATCTGAAGCAGGCTGATATCGCGATTACCCCTTTCAATGGAAACATCGGATTCTGGCAGTTCAATAGGGCGGCAGATGCCATAAATGCCGGGGAGATATCTACAAGGTTGGCTTTGCAGAGAAGCGATATAGCCCGCGGCATAATTGACCAGCAACGTTCGACGGTCTTGTAATAGTCGGGCAGGCAGTTTGTTTGACCTGCTAAGGAGGTTACCTTGGAAAAAGAAAATTCCGATAGAAGAAATCCAGGAAAGGATTTTCGCACTATGTTTGAAGCTTTTGGGAAAGCCATGAGCGAAGTATTTAATGATCCCGAACTGAAAGAAAAGGCAAAGGAAATGGGAGAAAGCATATCCAAATCCGCGGAGACATTTGCCAGCAGATTCAAGGATGAAGATGTAAAAAAGAAATTCAGCGAGGCGGGTGAAGCAGCCAAGGAATTCGGGAAAAGCATGGCCGATTATTTCCAGTCGGATAAAAAGAATAATGATAGCGATAAGCAAAAATGAAGGTTGCGGGACATTGCATAAGCGGTCAAACTACACAGAATGCAATTTAATTGCCAGCATAATACTCTGGTGATTCAATTACTTTAATCGATGTCTAAACCGCAGTGGAACCTTCTCTACCTTACGGGCAGAACACGCTGGAATACAGGAATCACTCCTCCCGAGCTTGTGGAAGTTATTGAAGGAGGGCAAATTCCTCCTGGTCGCGCTCTGGATATCGGGTGTGGCACCGGTACCAATACAATTTACCTGGCGAAGCATGGTTTTCAAGCTGTAGGGGTCGATGTCGCTTTTCTGGCGATTATTCAGGCAAGGTATAAGGCATGGCGGTTGGGACTGCCGGTGAAGTTTTCAACCGGAGACATTCTCAAGCTGGGATTGCCCGAATACCCCGTTCTTAGCGCTCCCGTTGATTTTGCCCTGGATATCGGATGCCTGCATTCCATGGGAACAATGCACCTCCAGTCTTATACCTCAATGTTGCTGCGAGTTTTGGCTAGTGGAGGGTTCTACCTTCTCTATGCCTGGTGGCCGCATGAATTACAGGGACGCCCGGTCGGGCTTAAACCTGAAGAATTGAAAGCAGCTCTGGGTAACAGTTTTCATGCTATCTGGACTCGCCAGGGTGAGGAGGGCGGAATACCCGCATTTTGGTACTTGTTTCAAAAATTGTCATAGGCAATCCTGTTAATATTACCTGACGGGTTTTATTGCTTTAGCGGCGATGAATTGTCCGGTAAGATATCTGGTAGGCTTGTTTTCAAGCCCATCCAATAAACCCAGTATTTTTCTGGCAAAAATAATAAGTCGGGTAGATTTGAGCCGGCGTACCAATAGTAAAAATGCTCTGACAAAGAAGCGTGGATTATGAATAATTGCCGTGCAATCAACGACTTTCAAACCCACTGTTACCAGCCCCTTTTTAAGCTCTCTTATACTACAGGTTTCACCGATAAAAAAATGATAGAGCCGCAAAGCTATCCAGATCCTGAAAAAAGGCTCGGTTATATTACCCTTATTGTCCATTGTAATAATAAGACAGCCACCGGGTTTGAGAACTCTGCCTAATTCGGATAATGCTTCCAGGATTTCTTTCTTGTGATGGAAATGATCTAATGTTGAATCGGAAATTATCAGGTCGAAGGATTCATCAACAAATGGCAGCTGCCGGACATCACATGTCATATAATTAGCCTTTGCCTCCGGAGCGTGATGTGCAGTTGCTGACTTGGCCAGATATGTCACTTTGGTTGAAATATCTATTCCTGTGATAGTGGCGTTTGTTAGCATTACGTTCCAAAGAAATGATCGAGAAGGGTCAGTAGCTTCGGCAAAAAGATCGGTCTTGAGAATCCTGGTGATTTGATTGTTACCAATCCATCTGGATATCAGTTCGGAATGTATGTTTCGGTATTGTTCAGCGAGCAGAGAGTCGAAACCGCTTTCCCCGGCTACTTTCTCCGCGCAAAGGTTCCAGTATTCTGCTTCAGCTGCCCTGGTTATTTCTTTCATACTTTTACACGATGACCATCTTAACCAGTATAATCCCCTTCAGACAATTGCTTCTTTTTAAAATATATAGACTTTCTTATAGAGCAGCGAATGAACAATTACTACACGATTCTATTGCTTTATAATTCTTGTTTACTATCAATCGTCTTATTCTGTTGAATTTATCTGAATTCCATATTTCCCTCAAAGAAGATTCTTTTGCATTGCCAACAACTGTACTTCTATTCCAGTCGTTGCAGCAAATAATCACATCTCCATTGAAAAGGACGTTCATCTGGTAGAAAGGCATTTGACACCCTGCCCTGCGTTGAAGAGGTAATACTAAAGATCTACGAAGCCTGGAAAAATATCCTTTCGCATAGTAACCCTGATTAGACCTGAGGCTATCGTAATTGGGGAGGGTCCCTGCTCTGTTGGTTAGTTCCAGAACCCTGGTGGCGACCCCCATTTTATTCCAAAATCGCACTGCCTGGTATACCTCGTTCTGATTTTGCTCAGTGAATATAAAGGACAGTATTACTTTTTTTCTCATTTCTTTGTTTGATAAAAGGAAGCTTATGTTTCGCATAACCTTCTCATAGTCCAGCCCGCAGTTGATGCGCTCGAACATTTCTTTGGAATATGCATTGAGGCTGACAATCAAACAATCAAGATTTGAGAGTAATATATCAGTCAAAGTGAATCGATCCAGTAATTCTCCGTTAGTAACCAGTGTGGCTTCCTTGCCGGGGCTTTTTGATTTAAAGTATTTGATGAACTCAAAAGTCCTTTTATCGAGGAGTGGCTCATTGTGCAGTTCATACACAATTCCACACAGGAGCTGTTCCGGTATTGCTTCATCAACAATTTTACTGTGAAGATCCCGGGTCATTGTCCCATGGACCAGGTTTTTGCTTATGCTATGATAAGGGCAAATTGAACACTGGCCATTGCATCCGGTTAGTGTTTGAATCTGTAATCTTAAAGGAAAATCCAGGCATTGGCCAGTTCTTTGAAATTTGAAATAAGTCCGGGCCAGGTAAAAATACAAAGGCAAATGCCAATATGCAAATGGATCTTTCTTGATTCTCATTTTCCAATAGTATATATCTAATTCTGGCAGGGCGCGTATTCAGGCTATGATTGATTATCATGTGCAATGATGCTAGAATCAACGTACTGATAGGAAGTTACTATGAGCGATGAAATGGGCATGATATACGACCAGGGAGGGCAAGCCAGGTTAATGATATTTCCTGACGGACGACTAATGGATTTCAGGGGTAGAAGCATTGGCTTCCTGGATTCGGGCAGTGTTTATGATTATAAAGGGAATCATTGCGGATGGTATGAAGAGGGAATTCTCAGGGACAAGAGCGGTGATTGTGCAGGATTTGGCGATGAGGTAGTTGATACATTACATCCCTCATTACCCCCAAAGAAGGTTAGATCTACACCCAGTCTGGTCGAAATAGAACCAAAGCGGCCGGAAATAAGAATAAATCCACCCCGGATTCGCCAAACAACTAACTGGTCTACCTGTTCCCCGATTTCATTGTTCTCTGAGCCTTAGCAGCTCCATTTTCAGTTGACCTACAATGTTCTTGTCACTAATTTGGTATGGTAAATCAACAATATGAAAGGTACAAATCGTTTCAATATTAAAGCGGGTTTGAAGGTCTCAATAGTTTTGAAGGAAGACCAGCGCGCAGGAAAATTAACTGAAGGGATAGTTAAAGATATTCTGACTCATTCTTCCGATCACCCCTATGGTATCAAAGTCCGCCTGGAAAGCGGACAAATCGGCCGGGTGAAACAGATAATAATTTAAAACCATTCATATAGAGAAAGGCACGTTGATTGTCTGCGATATTTGTCGATGCTGATTGCTGCCCGGTTAAACAGGAAATCTATCGAGTAGCCAAACGGTATGGATTAAAAGTGACTATGGTAGCTAACGCGCAGGTCAATGTACCCGGCGAAGATTGGCTCGAAATGGTTGTGGTGAGTGAACGTTTCGATGCGGCTGATGATTGGATAGTAGAGCATATTGCACGTGATGATATTGTAGTCTCCGGGGATATCCCGCTCGCTTCGCGATGCCTCAAAAAGGGAGCCCGGGTTGTAGGACCAAAGGGTCACGTTTTCACGAGGAGTTCCATCGGCAATACGCTGGCTAATCGGGATCTAATGTCTCATTTGCGTGATATTGGAATAATGACCGGAGGCCCGGCTCCCTTCACCAAGAGGGACCATTCCCGCTTCCTGCGAAGCCTCGACGGGATCATCCAGGCCATCCGGAATGGGAAGTAGTCACTCCAACATTCATTTCAGTAGCCTGGTCTACCGGTCGCACTTTCTAACCGCACTTAACATAGGATTGCTCTTCTCAGTTCACATATCGCGACCGAAAAAACGACAAAATCTGCAGGCACATCATTTTGGTATATAATGACATGACAGAGTGCAAAATAACAAAGGAGCTGAAAATGGCAGAATTTGACTCGACAAAAATGGATAATGCAGCCAATGATGCATCGCTGGAGTTTGAAAAACTGATCGAAGCAAATCCAGATGGTGTTAAGGCTGTTCAAGATTGGGTAAAAAAATGGGTAGCGTCGGCCGGCTATAAGCGTCTTGGGAAGATCCTGGCCGAAAAATGGGAGTAGGTTATCGCAAGCGAATCTTGCTTCTCCTTTTTAACCGGTGGAATTACTAAGTAATTTAGTCTGATTTCGACCTTGGAACCGAGGCTCAATGGCAAAGATTAAATTAGATTTGCATGACATTTTTAATAGAGGCATTAAAATTGATGCAGAACTTCACCGGGCTATAACGGAAGCTGTGGAGAGGAAGATAGATTTAGTGGAGATTATTCCCGGCAAGGGATCAGGCCAATTAAAAAAACGAGTTTTACGCTTCCTGTCCCAGCCGGAGATCAAAATACTTTATCATCGTGTGGAGAAAGACGATAAGAATTTTGGCAGGATTTTCGTACATTTCAAGCACTAGACCATCACTTCATAGATTATCTACAAAACGATCAATAAAAATCGTCATATTTTTCCTCGCCTGCCCGGCGTTTCTAGAGAGGTTGAATAATTTAATAAGATTCTGAGGATGTGTAGCCAAACGGGGAATTGCCAGTTTCCACTGTATGGCGCCATGGGAGTCTATAAAATCGATGGGCAAACTATCCCGGAGAGTGTCGGAAATCGCCCTGATAGCGATAAATGGAATCTGCCTGGCGAATGCAATTTGGGCGATCCAATAGTTTTCCATTTCCACGACATCTGCACTGAAAGCGTTGAATAGAGCCTGTTTCTCCTCCTGGGTTGAGGCAGGTTTAGCCACGGTTACACTGCTTCCCTGGTAAAACCTGGTGGTTTGGCTTTGAATGGTTTGTTTGGCCAGAGCAATGAGAGAATCGTCTGAATTATAGTACTTACTTTTTGACGGTGTTGGTATTGCCTCATGCTCTCCAGCGCAACAAAGCGTTACACAGATTACGATATCGCCAATCTTTAAGTGTTCGGTTAAAGCTCCGGCAAAACCAAGGGATATCAGGGCAGTTACCGGATAGTGGTCCAGAGCGAATCTCGTTGCCTCTTCTGCCTGATTTTTGCCTATTCCGGTTTGTACCAGCACAACATCTTTGTTTTTATAACTACCTTGGTAGAAATGACAGTCATTCCAGCTGGATGTTTTATCGAGAACCATATGATTCCGGAGGTCTTTTATCTCCTCTTTTAAAGCTCCCATGATGATTAGCATCAACAATATCCTTTAAAAAATGTAGTGATTATTAAAAAATGCTCTTTTCAATTTACCTAGTCCGATTGAAATTGAAGCAATCTTTCCTATTATAGCCTTTTCGATGAATTATGTGTTGTACTTCACCTGAAATCCACATTTCCTTTTCCTGAAAGATGTCACACAACCGGGCTGAATTGAAATAATCTAGTTACGTGCTTGACTACCCGGCTAAATTGTTACTATTATGCAAGGGACATAGAGATAATTTTTTCCTGCCGAACAGGATTTCGAAAGGGAGACAAATGAAACCGAGGTTCTATTTTGGTTTACTATTCCTTTTATGTAGCGGATTGCCGTTGATAACTGGATGTGCAGCTAAATATAGTTTGTCTATAGCGCCGACCCCTGACCGGGGAGGAAATATAATTTTGTCGCCCACCGTACCCGAATATAATTCGGGTACGCATGTCACGCGCAACTGCCCAACCCTTACCAGGTTGGCGGTTCAGTCACTGGAGTGGCGCAGTCGAAAAAGAATCTGGCAACAAAGTCTCCGTGTTGATGGACAAGGACAAGACCATCACCGCATATTTCGTAAAAACCTATTCACTATCGGTGACTACCGATCCTAAAGGGGCCGGATTACTTTCTGCGGGGAGCGGCGATTATGATATGGATACCGAAGTCGTTATTGATGTTCAACCTTACTTTGGCTGGCGCTTCGATAAATGGGGTGGTGATGTTTCAAGTACCAACAATCAAATCATAGTCAGGATGACTGGCGATAAAAAGATAATCGCTTACCTCATTAAAGATGAAGCAGATCAGCGTTAGTGTGATGGTTTTTCTAATCGCTCATCGAAAATGCCTTTTGCTGCCAGGAGATATTTCTTTAATTTTTGCTGATGTCAGTTGAATTCTGCTTGCGATAAAAGTTGCGTCCTTTACCAAGGTTTAGGAGATAAGAAAAGTGAGTGAAACCATTTGAGTAGGGTATCAAAATCCACAAAAATCTATGTAGCACTTGTTGTAGTTCTGGCAATTTCGAATGCGGTACAAGTCCTTTTGCCTTCCAACCCGAGCCTTGTGCCGGCTGCATCGCTTCCTGTATCCTATACCGGTTATGGCATTGGTGACCGCTGTCAATAGCTTTTGTCCCATACGGAGCTCTTGGCTTCATCGGGCTTACATTGGCACGGAGGCTGGGATTCAGTTCCATCTGGAGTCCCGCAGTAAGTAACCGGCAGAGGTTTTTAGCTCCGGGCGCCATTGGGGTAGTGCTGGGGTTGTTTATAATTGTATCGGACGTCATATTCAGTGGGTTCAATGGAGTCGGCAGATTACAGCATCCGGCCTTTCCATCATCAATCTTTGCATCATTGAGCGCAGGGATTGGCGAAGAGATTTTGTTCCGTCTCTTTTTCATTTCCTTTTGGGTCTGGCTGATATCCAGCGTGATCCTGAGGGGGAAAGGACGTAATCAGGTTTTCTGGATTATCACCATCATTTCTGCTCTGGCCTTCGCCATTGGGCATATCCCGGCTTTGATGGTGCTTTATAATTACACATCTTTCGATCAGATAACCCCGGCCCTCCTCGCTGAAATCGTGCTTCTTAACGGGTTAATTTCGATTTTTGCCGCCTACTACATGAGGAAATACGGGTTTCTGGCAGCGGCAGGAATCCACTTCTGGACAGATATTGTATGGCACGTGATATGGGGAGCCTTATCCCTTTGATTCAAAGCAGACTACTATTGGTCATCTTGTTATAGTTATTTTAGATTTTAGCTGGGCTTTTTATTATTATTTTTGAGTTCAGTCATATACTTAATGCGACAGGGATTGTTCACTAACAAAAGGAGTTTTGGTTGGTCTGGCTGAAATTCATCATTTGCCTGAGTGTGATAATAGTTGCCGGGAGCAAACTTGCGAAATACGGCGATATCCTCTCAGACAAAACCGGATTAGGTCGCGCCTGGGTAGGGATGGTTCTTCTGGCAGCGGTTACGTCCCTTCCTGAACTGGCTACTGGAGTAAGTTCCGTAGCTATTGTAGACAGACCAAATCTCACTGTAGGTGACTTGTTCGGTGCCAACATGTTCAATCTGGCAGCGATAGCAATTATAGATATTGTCTATCGCAGCGGGCCTGTACTGCGATATGTAGGCACCAGCATTATACTTAGCACCGCAGGTGGGATTTTTATCATCGCTATGTCGGCTGCGTTTCTGTATCTGGCTCATAACAATATGCAATTCAGCTTGTTCAATTATATCGGGATTTACTCTCCGGTCCTTTTGTTGCTTTATCTTGCAATGCAATACATTCTATTTCGTTTTGCGAGAAAGCAACCACTCGAAAAAAGCGCGCAGCCATCAGTGGGCAACCAATTTAATTCACGAAAAGTTTATGTTTATTTTGCACTTGCGGCAGTGGCAGTGATTGCCAGCGGCACATGGTTGGCATTTATCGGTGAGGAGATAGCCGGTGTAACCGGGATCAGGTACAGCGTAGTGGGCACTCTGTTTCTAGCTCTTGCCACTACCGCACCTGAATTGACGGTATCTATCTCGGCTATTCGGCTCGGGTTCCCTGACCTGGCAGTCGGCAATCTGGTTGGCAGCAGTTTGTTCAATATGGGTGTTGTAATCTTTGTCGACGACCTGTTCTACACCAAAGGACCTTTACTTTCAGCTGTAAGCACA
Organism: uncultured Chloroflexia bacterium; assembly: GCA_963784375.1. Classification (GTDB taxonomy): domain Bacteria; phylum Chloroflexota; class Dehalococcoidia; order GIF9; family UBA5629; genus JBBIPA01. The sequence goes on from CAWAQY010000004.1 coordinate 73,598, forward strand.
GAGCATATTTTTACCGCGTTTGTTGCCGTTATGATGAGCTGTATAGTGATTATTACTCTGATCTTTCGTCCTAATCAACCGTTCCGACGAATCTGGATTGGTGTAGATGCCATTTTGCTTTTGATTCTCTTTATCGGAGCATATATTGTGTTATTCAACCTCGGTCAAACTTCTTAGCGAATAAGGAATATGTCGTAAGATAAATTATAGCTGGAAGATGAATTCAGAAAGGCAGAAGTCGAGAAAATGGGCCTTCAACTTTTCGGGAGATAAGAGAAATCGCGAAGGAACAAAAATTTATTTATCGAGTGTGAGTTTATTTTGCAAGCGCAATTTCTACCGCTTCATCAACTCTTCCCGAGTATTGATTCTGCGCTTTGTCGTAAATGAAGGCCTGAGTTATTGTTTCTTTGCCTGCGCTCAAAGTTGATTTTAATTCTTCAAACGGAAAGAAATAAGTAGATCGTTTTCTCCCCGGCACTATTACTGGCAGCCGTGAACTTATGAATTCGGAAAAGACCCGTCTATTGTAATTTGTTAAGAACCAGGCTTTCTGCACGTTAATGGTAGGGCTGCTTTCATTGACAATCGTGAACGCAAGCAATTGCTTACTTTCCGGATCAGATTTGATCGGCTGAGGGACAAGCTGAACTCTGACCTTTGCATAGGGTTTCCCTAATGCTGCAGAATATGCTTTGACAAACGCGTCCCCGATATCCAGCATAATCCGAGATGGATCCATGGCTGATAATTGTACCATAATGCTGCGGAAGATGCACCAAGTCGAAATAAATCCGTTGGCTGAGCTTGTCGAAGCCATATTCAGTTGCATATGTCATCTATTTAGGCGTTATAATTATTTTAGGAATCCGGGGGTTTTATCACAATATCTGATTCTTTTGATCTACAGTGCGGAGACACAGGTTCGATTCTTTCTGAAAAATCTTGTTTTTGATGGTGAGGTGACAACATGGACTTCATTTCAATAGCCCGGCAAGCTCTGGTAACTGAAAAGTTTGCTGCCGCCATCTACTCATACCTGGCGGAAAAATATAAAAATACAGCAACCGGCAAGGCTTTCAGCGAAGTATCCGAAATGGAGCGAAGACATATTTCTTTCTGGTCGGATTTTTTGCAAAAAAGAGGCATTGATACCTCGTCAATCGGATATAGTTCTATAAATTTTATTCTCAATAAGCTTCTATTGAGAATTATCGGCAAGTCGCTCACCTTGCGCATCATGGAAAATGGGGAAAATCAAGCCGTAGACCTTTATAGTTCAATACTTGAAGAGCATGGACTCAGCGATGAAGAAAGGAAAAAATTGACCGGTGTCATTGCCGATGAACTTGTCCATGAAGACATATTAATAGACGAACAAACGAACTTGGGGAGTTTGACTGCGTATATCAAGGATGCTGTCCTTGGCGTCAGTGATGGCCTCGTGGAAATACTCTCGGTGACAACGGGATTAGCCGGTGCCACCGGATCGCCTTTGGCAGTAGCTATAAGCGGCCTGGTGGTAGCAGTTGCCGGCGGTGTATCGATGGGAATCAGCACTTTTGCCAGCACCCGTTCTCAAAGACAGGTCCATGAAGGAACTTTAAAAAGACTGGTCTCCGCTTCAAAATTTGTGGGAAACGTTTTTAAACAAAGGGTGCTGGATTATCTTGTTAAAATGGGTTATAGCAATAAATTATCTAAAGAAATGGCGGAAGAGACAGCGCAGAATACCCGCCTTCTTTCCAGTACCGTTGCTGAGCAAGAATACGGTCTCAAAGAAGAGAATCTAGGCGACCCAACAAAGGCCGCACTTTATGGTGGATTTTCTAACTTAATAGCTGGGCTTATACCTCTGGCTCCTTATTTTTTCATACCGGATATCACCAGAGCAGTAATAGTTTCGCTTTTCCTGGCCATTATGTCTCTGGCAATCACAGGATTTTTTGTATCCGTCATTGCCTACGTGCCGCCGGGGAAGAAGGTAGTAGAGATGATTGTAACGGGAGTTGTGTCTGCAGCCATAACCTATGGCATCGGCAGAATAGCCTCAGTCTTTCTGGGAGCGAATGTTTGATATTTAAGCAAATATCTACATAAAAAGAGAAGGCTGGATGATTATCATCCAGCCTTCTCTTTAATGGAGGGAGGTTTAAGTAATAATGTTTCTGGTATCCTGATCGCTAGTTATTAGTGTAGCAAGAGTTTGTGTGAACGATGTGGGGGAAATATGAAATAGTTATGAAGATTAATAATTCCTGATATACTAGAACAAAAAGAGGTGACAAATGGACCTGTTAAATTCGATTTATCCTTGGATGGCAATAATTATTCCCATCTTTCTGGCATGGACTTTACCCTGGAAAGCCGTGGCTTTGTGGAAGGCAGCCCGCAACAGACAGCTGGTGTGGTTTATCGTTCTGTTTCTGGTGAATACGCTGGCAATTCTTGAGATCATCTATATATTTGCCTTCAGCAAGAAGAAGACAGATAACGCCTAGGATGGAATTGCGCTCAAGATTGTTTGCTGGGATTACTAGCTTTTAACTAATTTACCCCTGGCGGCAGATATACAGACGCAGCAGAGGCAGAGCCCTGAAAATAGTATAAATGCCATTTTTATACTTTCCACGAAGGCAGAATAGTATTCCGGTGTCACCTGCGCCGTGCCCATGTAAAGGGAAAACAGCAGCAGGACAATACCCATACTCAATGTCATTCCTATGTTCCTGGTGGTCACGTCCATGGAAGCAACGACGCCAAAATATTTCCTTTCCACCGAGCTCATCACGGCATTGGTATTCGGGGCAGTAAACAATCCGTGACCGGCACCGATCAACATCGTGCTGACTATGATCACGGGCAGAGCAGCGTCTGTAATCCCCGCAACCAGGAGCAGCAACCCCACCAGCACTATGCCAATGCCGATTGATACGATTACCCTGGGCTGAACCCGGTCGGAAAGTCTGCCTGCAAATGGAGAGAGGATCGCCTGGGAAATGGGCTGCGCTACCAGGACAAATCCGGCATCCTGGGGGTTGAATCCCTTGATATACTGCAAATAGAGGCTCAGCAACAACGGGATGGCATAGACCGAGCAATAGTAAATCAATTGGGTTAAGTTAGAAAATGCAAACAACCTGCTCCCGGTCAATAAATGGATATTGAGAATCGGGCTCTCAGTTTTCAATTCCCAGACTCACAAATACCGCTAATACCATGATACCCAGCGCAATAATCCAGGGCCCCCAGGCTGAGAGAAGTGAAGAAAACCCGTACATGATGCAAAATAATGTAATGCAAAAGAGCCCTGCGCCGACAATATCGAAATGCTCGCCTTTAGCCTCCGCCCATCTCCCTTTCACCCTGGAAAATATCATAATCAGGGACGGCAATTGAAAAATAAAGTAAAACAGGAAAACGCTTCTCCATCCCAGGTTCTGGGTGAGTACTCCTGCCACAGTAGGCCCGATTGAAAAACCCAGGGACACCATGGCGGCATTAATTCCCAGCACCTTTCCCCTCTCAGCAGCAGGGTATCCCGATGTGAGCATAGCGATAGCATTGCTGTAGGCTACGGCAAGACCTACTCCCTGCAGTACCCTGGCTATAATCAACATCCAAAATGACGTTGATAAAGCCGATAAAAGTGCTGATGCCGTGGAAACGACCAGGCCTGCGATAAATAACCTCTTTATCCCCCAGACATCAGCCAGCCGTCCCAGAGGGAGTAAGAAAATGGCTGAAGATAGCCCGAATGCCTGAGATACCCAGCCCAGCTCTACGGCATTCATGGATAGCTCAATGCCCATCGCCGGCAAGGCAACATTAACACCGGTCACAATAACTGGACCTGTCAATGATGTTATTATGGAAATAACCAGGATGTAGTGTTTATCTCGATTTTCTGACATAAAGCTTTGGGTTTACCGCCTCTCGATTTGTAATGAAAGGCGGGTCAATTGCTTAAAGAACTATTCCCGTTAACCGTGCCCAATTGTATCATTTTTACACTCAAAGTTTATGCTGGGAAGCCGATTGTGATAAAATCATAGAGCCTTTTCAGGAGACAAACTCTGCAAATATTAGTCACCAACGATGATGGAGTCTATTCCGATGGCCTTTGGGCACTGGTCAAAGAGCTTAAGGATATCGGGAAAGTAACTGTTTCTGCCCCGGATAGGGACCAGAGCGGGGTCGGCACTGCTGTATCCCTGCGGCAGCCTTTACGGTTTAAAGAGATAAAGGCTCCGCTAAGCGGCGTGAAAGCCTATTCCGTTGAGGGCACCCCCGGCGATAGTGTGATCCTGGCACTTCAGCATGTGGTTAAGGAAAGTGTAGACCTGGTAGTCTCCGGTATCAATGAAGGCCCGAACCTGGGAAATGACGTTTTCATTTCCGGAACCATAGGTGCAGCGCTGCAGGGGTATTTCTATGGCATACCGTCAATCGCTATTTCGGTAGCTGCATTTGAATCGCTTAATTTTAAAGTAGCCGCTGCAATGGCGAGATTGTTAGCTGAAGGATTTCAAAAAAAACTATTGCCTAAAAGACTTCTGCTCAATGTAAATGTACCCAATCTGCCGGCGGAAAAAATCGGAGGCATCGAGATTACCAAACTGGGTGACCGCAGCTTTACCGATAAGATTAACACGGGACATGACGGCAAGCGGAATTATTACTGGATCACCCGCGGCGTGCCTGAATGGAGCGTGGAAGCAGGCACAGACGTATGGGCTTTGGAGCAAAACCGGATTTCGATCAGCTCTTTCCCCGATCCGGCTAATTTGAACGGCCATAACAAGCAATTTTTTAAAGATATCGCATCCGAACTTCTGGGAAAATAACCCGGATTCCAAAATAAACAAAGAGGAGAAAGCAAATGTCAGAAATTGTAATTGTCAGTGGAGTCAGGACGGCTATAGGTAGTTTTGGTGGTTCTTTGAAAGACGTTCCGGTAGTAAAGCTGGGAGCACTGGTTATCAAGGAAGCTTTAAAAAGAGCCGGATTGAGACCGAAAACCGGTAGTAAGTTATTAGGCTATGCACCGCAACCGTTAAAGGATGCAGGAATAGTAGACCTGGAGAAAAAATATCAAGATTGGGACAGCTCGCTCAAAGAGGTGCAGGTGGACGAAGTAATCATGGGAAACGTTCTTTCGGCAGGCCAGGGGCAGAATCCCGGCAGGCAGGCAACAATCCAGGCAGGATTGCCTAAAGAAACCAACAGTTTTACAGTGAATAAACTCTGCGCATCCGGTTTGAAAGCAATAGCCCTTGGCGCTCAAGCCATAATGACCGGCGATGCCGAGATTATCGTGGCGGGCGGCATGGAAAATATGAGCGCTGTTCCTTATGCAATGCCCAGGGCAAGATGGGGGTACAGGATGGACCTGAATGGTGTAGGCGATGTCCTTGACCTGATGGTCTGGGATGGACTTTACGAAATATTTTACGGTTATCATATGGGTATGACCGCTGAGAATGTAGCGGCGAAATATGGTATTACCAGGCTAGACCAGGATGAAATAGGGCTGCTCAGCCATCAGACGGGCCAGGGCTGCGATTACACAGGGTATTTTCAAGCAGGAAATAGTGCCTGTAGTCATACCGCAAAAGAAAGGCGATCCCATCGTTTTCGATACCGACGAGCGGCCCATGGACACATCGCTGGAAAAGATGGCGAAATTGCCCACCATATTCAAAAAAGACGGCACGGTCACCGCAGGCAATGCTTCCGGTGTAAACGATGCCGCGGCTGCAGTAGTGCTTATGAGCAAAGAAAAAGCACGTGAGCTGAAACTGGAACCTATGGCAACCATCAAATCGTTTGCGTCGGGTGCAATTGATCCTGCTTACATGGGCGTAGGCCCTATTCCGGCTGTAAAGAAAGCTTTGGAAAAAGCCGGGTTAAGCGTTAAGAGATATGGATGTCATCGAGCTTAACGAAGCTTTTGCCTCCCAGGCAGTAGCCTGTATGAGAGAACTGGGCATGAGCAAGGACAATACTAATATGCTGCGGCAGCGGCATTTCGCTGGGACATCCCATAGGCGCTACCGGTGCCAGGCTCATGGTTACTCTTCTGCATGAGATGAAGCGGAACAATCACAAGAGAGGCCTGGTAACCATGTGCATCGGCGGCGGCCAGGGTATGGCCATGATCGTGGAAAGATAAGGGAGCATTTTTGACCCAGCTAATTATTATCAGGCACGGGCAAACGGAGTGGAACCGGGTGGAAAGGTTTCGGGGCCGGGCGAATATTGACCTTGACGAGGTCGGCAAAAAACAGGCCGAGGCTAACTGCCCGGCGAATTACGGAATGGCCTGTTTCAATGCTCTACTATAGCCCGTTGAAACGTACCGAGACTGCTGCAGGTATTATTGCCGGACGGCTTAATCTTAAATCACAGCCTTTGCCGGGCATCATGGACTTTGACTATGGTGAATGGCAGGGGCTTACTCCGGAAGAAGCAAAAGCAAAAAACGGCTTCGCTCTATACGCAGTGGTTTGAGAGCCCTCATCTGGCAAAATTCCCCGGAGGCGAAAGCCTTGGATGACCTCCGCCAGCGGGCAGGAAAAGCGGTCGACGAGGTGATACAACGAAATCCAGAGGGAACCGTTGCCGTCTTAACGCACAAGACAGTAATTCAGGTTTTATTACTGCATTTATTAAAGTTGGATAACTCCCGTTTCTGGCAGATGTCGCAGGATGTATCCGCCATCAATATGTTCGAGGTTAAAGATGGACTCCCCTATGCCCGCATAATCAATGATACCTGCCATTTGAAAGATATAAGGTAAAGATCATTGATATGCCGGTGCTACAATGTTAAAGTATTCCAGGTAAATCATAGTGTCATCAGGCGCATAATTTTCTGAGCGGCAGGAGGTTGATTTGAAGAGAAAAGTGGGCATTATCAATGTTACCGGCTATGCCGGCTCCGAACTGGCACGTTTGCTTTATAATCATCCGGAGGTAGAACTGACCTCGGTTACCGGCAGGAGTGCTGCCGGTCAGAAGCTTGCCGATGTTTTTCCTCATCTGGCTGATATCGATTTAACCGATAACTTCTGAACTGGAAGAAGTGGATATTGCTTTTTCTGCCATGCCGCATAAAGCCAGCGCTGAGGTAATAGTGCCTCTGATTAAAAAGGGAGTCAAGGTCATCGACATCAGCGCTGACTTCAGGCTTAAAGATGCGTCAGAATATCCTGCCTGGTATGAATTTGCTCATCCCGCTCCCGATCTCCTGCGAGAAGCAGTATACGGATTGCCCGAGTTACATCGTTCCGCAATTGCCAAAGCCAGACTGGTAGCAAATCCCGGGTGCTATCCCACTTCGGCTTTGCTGGCATTAGCACCATTGATGAAAGAAGGATCTTATCAGCCGGATATTATCGTTGACAGCAAGTCGGTGTTTCCGGCTCGGGCAGGACTTTGAGTATGACCACGCACTTTTGCGAGGCAGCGGATAATGTCAGCGCTTATTCGTTGAAAGGACATCGCCATCTGCCGGAAATAACCCAGGAATTAAAGGTTCTGAACCCAGGACTATCTCCGTCAGTTCTTTTCGTACCGCATTTGATACCCATGACCAGGGGTATCTTGAGCACCTGTTATGTCAAAATCAAAGCGTGATAAGCTGGCTAAAGTAAAAGCTGATTTACTATCCATTTACCGGGAATTCTATAAAAAAGAACCTTTCGTAAGGGTAGTTGATCAGCCTCCGGGAACCAAGCAGACCCTGGGCAGCAACTTCTGCCTTATTCACCCTGCTTTTGATCACAGAACAGGCACTGCTGTGATAATCAGTTGTCATTGATAACCTGGTAAAGGGTGCTGCTGGACAAGCCATTCAAAATATGAATATAATGGTTGGCTTTTCCGAGAAAGCAGGGCTGGAAGCACTTCCCGTTTATCCCTAGTAAGAAGCCCCCATCGTCTAGAGGCCTAGGACACGAGCCTTTCAAGCTCGCGACACGGATTCGAATTCCGTTGGGGGCACCAATTAGTTCCGGGGTAAATATCTTACTTCAGGTGAAGTGATCTCAAGATTCTACCACCAATAAATCTAAGATGTGAACGTTTAACGCTGCACTTATTACACAATTCATAGCCAGGATGATAATTTTGTTTTATCTCCTGGTAGCTGTCAGTGAACAGGTTGCCTAATTTATGTTGTAAACCAAAATCCCTGCAGCAGAGATATACATCTCCATTCGGTAGCATGGTAAAATCGGGATTGTCCCAATTGTAGCAATGCCCGCCCCTTTTCTCTTTAAGTAGAAATCCCCCTGGTGACGTTTTCTCTATTATCCGTTCGGAAATTGTCATTCATTATTTTCAAAGAAATGTTTGGTACAGTTTGTAATGCAGTGAAGATATTGTTTTTATTTTCTTCAGTTATTGGTATTTTCATAGTTATGCCCATCCGGTAAATGAAGGCAAAATATTAAAAACGGGTAGGTCATTAATTCTGTCAAATCCTCGTGACTGATTCCACAAAGCGTAGTGAATAGCATTAAAGGATGTTGCTTCTCATGAGCAAGGCGGATGAATTTTATTGAATCTTTGTTCGCAAAAGGCTCGCAAAAACCTGAGAAGGCGATTGGTAGTTTAGGGGGCAAATGCTCTAATACAACAGTAAAATCATCTACAGATAACGTTTTGTTCTCATTTCCATAGTTATTTACTGTTATTTCTTGCGGGCAATATCGCAAACAACCCACAGGACACCCGATTTTTGTGGTAACTTCCAGATATTCCAGTCTTTCCAAATCAACTACCAAGGATGCCATCTCCACAGGATTAATTCACGACGATTTTCGCTCAAATTTTATCACTCTCGGTCAATCAGTATTTAACACGGGATAGATCGATAAGTTTAAAATAGATATTGTAAAACGTACAAAATATCGACTGTCCCAGAAATGACAATAACGCGGCTCCGGCATATCCGATCCTGCAGTCCGTTTTAACAGCTTTTACTATATAACCTCTCCCCTTCAAAATCTCTCCTCCATAGACATAAAGCCAGCCGATGAAATACCAATAATTTGCTAAAATGCTTTTATGTTTTTCTATATCCTGCTTATGTTTATTCAAACAATACTCCAGGGCATGAGCAATATCAATTTTAGCATGAGAAAGCCCGGCCACATTGAATTTCGAAGGACTATCCGGGTGATAGTGCATTATTAACATGGGCTCCTTAATGTAGTTGAACCGGTAATATTTTGCCAGCCTGATGAATAAGTCCGTATCTTCTGAATGAGAAAGACATTCATCAAAGATTCCTGCATTATCGAAACATTCCCGGCGTATTAAAGTGGCTCCCATTCTCAGGCCGTTTCCCAATTTATAGATATTCTCACTTTGACTGGAAATTTCCCGGCACGATACATACATTCTCTGCTTTCCTTTTACATCCCACCTGGGCCCATAGATCATCCCCACCTCTTTTGAACAATTTTCTAAAGCACCTACATATTTCTCAAGTTTTTCAGGTAGATATTCATCGTCGTCATCAAGGAATGCTACATATTTCCCCCTGGCAGCCATAATTCCCATATTTCGTGAGGCAGACACCCCTTTATTTTGGTCAGCGCGGATATATCTAATACGTTCGTCTGCAAATAGCTTGATAGTATCCTCCGTATTATCAATTGAAGCATCGTCCACAATAATTAATTCAAAGTCCTGGTATGTTTGATTCAGAACGCTTCGGATTGCCCTCGAAATAATCTGTGCTCTGTTATGCGTTGGAATAATAACACTGACAGTTGGATTTTTAGCCATTTTTACACTTCAAATTTAATGGAGCAGTCTGTGGCAGTCGTTGTCGAAGGTATTTTATCATTAAATATCGATGGAGTTAATTCGGATAATCCTCGAATGCTTATAAATAGGTGAATGACCAGACTAAAATAGGGGAGCCCCCATTGTAGGCCTGGGGCACGTGCCTTTCAAGCTCGTGATACAGATTCGAATTCCGTTGGGGTCACCACAATTATTCAAATCTAACCCACTCGTAGTATAAACTCTTACTTTTTGTCCATTTTTGCGATTTTAATTTGTGCTTACGACTTTCCCATATTCGAAGTGAGGAACGTATAATGATTACACAATGCCAAAATGTGGCGGAAAAGTAGTCATTCAGGGATTGGGGTGTAAACCCTTAAATATCCCAATAGAAAATATTTATGACGCTTTAAAGGCATATCGTGGTGTGGAGGCAACAGCGGAAAAACTGGGATGCAGAGGTTATATCTTCAATAAGTTAAAATCGAATGGGATGAAATTGAAAGATGTGATTAGGTTCAAGTTAGCTTAATGAGTTGGCATCGAATGAGATAAGAATCTGATAAAAATTCTACTCACACGATGGAAGTGATACAATTGTCCAAAGAGATGAAATAAATATGAAAATGTGGTAGCTATTATCAAGGCTCTCATTGTTAAATTAGGAGGAAGGGCGTGGAACATACGATTAAGAATAACCTCAAGAAAAGCAATATCCCAAAAAAGTTAATCGGCAAGTTGTGGAAGCTATTTGGCTGGATAGCATTATTTTTATTAATTCTAGTTCCAATTGCTTTTTATCTCGAACATTTATTTCCTGATAATTATTGGATTTATGCCGTTATGGGATTATCGGCTTTAATTACTTTAGTTATAATCTTCTATGGAATCGTAGCTAGGCAATACAGGGCTTTTTATTTCACATTATTTCCTCTAGCTGCATTGGTGTTCTTTACTCTTTACAATTATCAATATTTAGCTAATATATTAAATCCTTGGGCAGCAATAATGTTTGCCTTGGTAGCTATTCTTACAATCCTAGAAAATAACCTTCTCACTAGGGAAAGGAATAATCTATTCTCCAAACAGCGGGCTGAAGATAGAGATTTAGATTTTAAGAGGCGTTCATTGGATGAAATAGTAAAATGGACTAAGGAAATTTGGAAACTAATATTGATATCTAGAAAGCTTACCCAAACGAGTCTGATGGAATTGAGAGAAGTGTTACAAGTTCAAGAGATAGAAGGTCATTGGATGAAAGAAACCGCAGAAATTTTCGAAGCTGATTATACGAATATGGTTCTTGCAGTTTCCCACGTTCGGACAAATCTTCGAACATATTTAGAAAAAATAATAGACAAGATGGCCGAATGCGAGGGTCTCAGCAATCCTGAAAATGCAATTCTGCAACTCTTGAATTCTCGTGAGCACTACACACTTATAGGTTCTTTAAGCGTTGTTCTTAATACAGCTTTCGCTGTAAAAAAAGTTTATAAGCTATAATCAAGGTAAATTTGAAATTGCCAACTTACTACTATTTTCCCTTTTCAAAGCTTCATGGGAACGAAGCATATTATCATGAATATTCAATTGGGGTTCCGCCCCCCGCTTAGGTTGAACTTACTCGATACTTCTTGAACCTGGCTTTATAACTGGTATCAATATGTATCTAGTCTATGGCAGGGCGTATCAACAATTGTGTTTCTACGAAAACCTAAATTCCAAATACATTGATTTGATCTTGGTTCCGTCCCCAGGTTTTAACCCCGTTTACAAACTTTTAAAGAAACTTTGTGTTTAATCGGAAAACATCTGAGTCGCAAAGTTGCCGGCGATTCCTACGCCCATCTTGCGGAAAACAGGATTCATAATATTTTGCCGGTGGCCGGGAGAATCGAGCCATCCCTGAACCAGGGATGCAGCAGTGTTGATAACCCATGGCAACATTTTCCCCTACACAATGTGCTCCACATGTCTGGATACTCGTGGTCGCCCTGGCATCAAAACCTTCGTGGCTCATTACATTAGTTTTTACCATATCCAGGCTGTGCTGAAGAGCCAGTGAATCCAGAACGCCATCCCTGACCACCACCCCTAACCCGTTTGCTGCCCTCGCTTTATTTATCAAAACAAGGACTTGTCCCTCCATGGATGGGTCCTGCGTCTGATTGAGAGTATTGTTGCTATTATTCTGGCTTTGTTGCCCTTCAATGAATAAATAAGCCGGTACATTTAAAGACTTGTTGATTGAGGGTTGGGTTGTCTGGGCTGATGGTGTTGACGGTTGTTGACTTTGCACGGGAGCTGTAGGGGGCTGTGCCGGGGCAGGCGTCTGCTGCTTAATGATGGTGGGTGGTTCAACCTTATTTTGGGTTTGGGGAACCTGAGGAGATTGAACGCTGGTAACTTTAACAGGTAAAGGCTCATCACAGGCCAGAGTGCCTGCGATTATTATTACAAATATAATAAATAGCTTAATAATCCTGTTCATGATTGTCTCATTGTTTTAAAGAGATGATTTCCAGTGTCATTAGATTATATACACGTAAATAGGTACAAAGTAAAATAATCGACAACAATATCTCCTACCCGGAGGTTTTAAATTTGGGAAAATAGCTCTGAAAATGAGAAGTCAACCGATTTAAATCGGTTGACTTCTCCTAAGGGGGTTGATATGAAGAAAGCTCCAGTGCACCGCCGAAGCAAATATTCATTACATCAGTTACATTCTAATCTCAAAAAGTAAAAATACCGGTAAACAAATGATAAATTACCATCAATATTTGGTAAAAATAAAGTAAATTCCGCTACAATGTACGCTGTTTGCCTTCTTGTAAATTGGAACTGGATACTGCCTTTATAAAATGGATAATTCATTAGATAAGCGTTTTGTACTGGTTATTGCTGCTCTGCCGAATTTCCTGTTCCCTTTCATGTCTACGGCAATGAACGTGGCATTGCCATCGATAAGCACGGAACTATCAATGAATGCTTTCTTATTGGGGTGGGTGGTGACCGGATATCAGCTTGCCTCAGTAATTCTGGTATTGCCTATCGGCAGGCTGCAAGATATTTACAGCAGGAAAAATATTTTACTTGCCGGGGTGTTCCTTTCCACGGCTACCTGCCTTATGCTGATGTTTGTTAATTCAGCTACCGAGCTTATTCTATTCCGGGTACTCCAGGGAATCGGAGGAATAATGAGCTTTACCACTTCCATGACGATCCTGATTTCGGTCTTTCCGGCAGGGCAAAGAGGCAAAGCCCTGGGTTTTCTTTCCGCCGCAGCTTATGCCGGTCAATCTGCAGGTCCATTTGCAGGGGGTTTGCTTACCCACTATTTCGGCTGGAGGAGTATTTTCCTGGTAGGAGTACTGATAAGTTTGTTAACAGTCGCTCTTATTTTCTGGAAATTAAAAGGAGATTGGGTTGAATCCAAAGGCGAAAAGTTTGATATACTCGGGACCAGTCATACTTGGTTTCGGCCTATTTGCCACGATATACGGACTGTCATCTCTTCCGGACACTTCAGGATTATTCCTTGTTGGAATTGGTGTTGCAGGCCTGGTGGCATTTGTTTTCTGTGAATTAAAGGTAAAAAGCCCCATCCTGAATATAGACCTGTTCAGGAAAAACAGGGTTTTCGCTTTCTCCAGCATGGCAGCACTGATTAATTTCGGAGCAACCTGGCCGGTGGCTTTACTGTTGAGCCTCTATCTGCAATACATCAAAGGTTTCGATCCGCAGATAGCAGGTTTCGTACTGATAACCCAGCCTGTAATCCAGGTACTTTGTGCTCCTCTCGCTGGAAGAATATCCGACAGGATTCAACCACGAATCGTTGCCTCAGCAGCTATGGCTCTCACCACAATCGGTCTTATTATGTTCTCTTTTCTGGATGCAGGGACAAGCATAGTCTATCTTCATCAGCACTCTGGTGCTGGTAGGGATAGGATTCGCCTTTTTTGGCGCTCCGAACAATAATGCAATCCTGAACTCAGTAGACAAGAAGTTCTACGGAATTTCCTCGGCTATCATCTCAATGATGCGGCAGCTAGGGGTAATTATCGGCATGGGCACGATTATGATGTTGTTCTCAATCTACATCGGCAAAGCGCAGATAACTCCCGAATATTACCCGCTTTTTTTGATTATAATGAAACTTGGATTTTCAATTTTTGCAGTGCTTTGTTTCGTAGGGATTTTTGCTTCTCTTTCCAGGGGAAAAACAAAGAATCAACCGGCCGCAATTGAAATTTAATTTGTCAATAGTAACTTCAGTTGCTTTTGAGATCGCCATCTCTAAGCAGGTTAAACGTTTAATCTTTCCATTAAAGACAGGCTGAAGATGAGAGTAAACACGGTTACGATAAGTATTGCAATCATTCCATCAAGTTCTATTTTTCCATTGATCATCAAATAGCAGGCGAATACAATAGCTGCGGTACCGAAAGCGATCAGAGCACCTGCAGCAATTTTCCGCCACCATTCACCGATTCGCTCGAGCTTCCTGGCTGCAACGGCCGTTACCTGAGGTTCCTTAATACGTTCCATTTCAATATCTCCTAGATAATCAGAGTTCATTGTGCCACATGGCAATAAGGTACTGTTTTGTGGGGAACTTAAGTACCGGTGCTCAAGTGTCGCCGCGAGGTAAAGCAGGAAGAAATCAATTCATCTGGAATGGGATCGCTATTTCTTCAACATCGTTTACCGAAAGAATTACTTTGTAAGTCCCGCGAGGCCAGCCGTTGGCAAAACGTCTCATAAACATCGCCATGCGGCCTTCTGTTTTCACAAGTTCAGTCCAATTATCGATAACATAATTATTTACTTCCGTTACCTCTCCCTTAACGTATATCCACTGGGCCGATACGCTCACGCCGAGGGAACCTTTGAGAGGCAGGAAAGAACAATATATCTGGGAGGGGTCAGTAGTAAATTTGACGGTGGGGTTAACCGGGTTGAGCTGTTTATCAAGTTCGGCGGATAACGCTATCTCTTTAAGGGAATTTGAATTAAAAGTGACAGCGCCGGTACAACTGATAATCGATAAAACAAACACCAGTAGAACCGTAAGGACACCCAATAGTTTGTGAGATATCATATGTTCATATTCCTCAACTTATCTGGTTAATTCTTCCTTTGTTTTTTCAATTTGATTTATAAACACCGGATCGGTCGCCAATTTCATAGCACTTAACAGATCAGCTTTTGCCAGGGTATTTTTGCCCTGTGCCTGATAAAGCAAAGCTCTGCGGTAGTACGTTAACCCCGAATCGGGATCAAGCTTAATGGCAACATTTAAGTCATTGGCCGCCGCTTCGTTGTTTTTCAAATTATAATATATCCAACCTCGGTTGGCATATGCTTCAGCGAGGGAAGCATCAAGAGCGATGGCCCGGTTAAGGTCATTAAGGGCTTTGTCGAGTTGATCGTCAGCCAGGTAGGCAGCTCCTCTCATGCTGTACGCAATGGCTGAATCGGGAGCTCTGCTAATCGCTTTGTTCAGGTCTGCTATTTCCATGGTTGTCCACCCTTTGGATGCATATATTCTGGCTCTTTCGATATATGCTTCGGACATCTGCGGTTCAACATCAATAGTCTTACTCACAAACGCAAGCTGCCTGGATGAGCCGCCCCTGCTGCCTGTAAGCTACACCGAGGCGATAATATGCCAGCCCCATGTCGGGTTCTATGTCTTTTGCCAGCATCTGGTCAATATTAAGAGCGTTGTCCATGTCCGCCATTGCCATCTGCATTGAATTCAGCAAACTATAGGTAAGAGCACGGGCAAAATATGCCTCAGCGAAACGTGGAGAAAGCTCAATTGCCCTGCTCAGGTCTGCAGCGGCAAGTAGAATAAAGATGGTTGGCAGCGATAAGCAATGCCTCTCTTGTAGTAGGCATCAACGAACTGGGTATTCTTTTCGATAGCTTTAGAGTATTGGGAAATGGCTTCCTGCCATTGCTGCCCGGCTGAATAGGCATCTCCTCGTTCAACAAACGTTTCCGCTTTTTCAGAGCAGGAAGCAAAAGCTAAAGTAGACGCGAAAAGTATAAGGAGGACTGAATTAACAAGCTTAGCGTTCAACGGTTTAAAAATCTCGTTGGGGAGAGAGCGCACCTGATCTTACCCCTTACCATTTTTGAGTTATTATACTCAATTTCTAATGGTTAAGGGGGATTTGGACAAAGCGCGCCGGTACTATCCAGTCTGTTTCTGCCGATTTCAAGTAACTGCTTTTCGGCGGTTGAAGACAATCCAAGATCGGGTATAAGTCTTTCCATGTCTTCAAATTTGCCGAACCCACCCAGATAACCGTTTACTCGCGTCGCTGCCGTAGAATTTGTCAGATCGTTATCATCCGGGTATTTCATCTGGAATTCTCTGAGAAGCCAGGGATACATTTTCAGATAGTATTTCTGGTGATAATCCTCAGCTAGATAGAATGTTAGTATATGGTTTGAGCTCGGTATATACCTTCTGTCCCAGCCTGGTTTCTTCCTGTTGCATCGATTCCAGAGCTAACCTTTTTTGTTCTTCGTTAGCATAAAAGATTATTGACTTGTACTGAGTCGAATCGGACTCATAAACCGGGAAGTGGCTTTGCCAGAACACGGTGAGCAATCCCTGGTAGGAGATAACAGCGGGGTCGTAATCAACCTGGACAGTTTCGCTATAGTCACCGATTTTATAGTATGTAGGATTGTTGGAACTACCGCCTGCATAGCCGACCCTGGTACGTATTACACCGTTAAGACTCCCGAACTGGGAGTCCGATCCCCAGAATCAGCCTAATGAAAAAGTCGCAGTTTCAATTTTAGCTGGAGTTAAAGTATCAACCAATGGAATTTCAGACGTAGCCAATGTCATGCCGGTCTCCTGTTCAGCTTTGTTCGCACAAGCCCCTAATGCAGAAGGCACTAACAAACTGGCAAAAACCAAAATCAGTATCACTATATTTTTCATCATATTCAATCTCTCTTTTCAACATAAACCTTCTAACGTGATTATATTTTATCGTTAAAAAGGCTTCGGGTATGTGACTTCTGTCTCAGAAATATAAATAATACATCAGTGATGGAATGAAAGCGCTGGGGCAAGTAAATTCTGGGGAAAGATGCTTGGATTTTAACTATATCTAGGTATGACCCATCGTCGAAGTGTACTAAAGGTTGCTCCACCTGGTTTTTAGCAGTTCCTGTTCGACAAGATAGAGCCTGCCGTCCTCGGTCGTTTCCACTACTTTGATATGCATCAACAACTGCAGAGCCTTGGGCTTATAATCTCTTAGTTTCATCATCCTGTCAATAAAACTCGGCGGTTTCAAGCCAAGTTCGTCCACAAACTTAGCATTACCGGGACTTAGTGCCCCATGCTTGCGGAAAATCTTGATTACTTTAGGGCAAGCCATAGCTACCATGAGCTGGGGTAGAAAGATCATAGCTGCCAGCAAGACTATGACCATTCCAATTATAATTGCCCAATCATACATGAGACTTATCTCCTCTCGAATTTGCCCTTCATTTTACCCGATTTACAGAAAGCATGGAAATACAATTAACTGGACATGCTATGTCAATTTGAGAATCTGCTGCTTATGTTCTTCCAATGCTTTTGTGTACTGCGCATCGAGCTCATTGCTGGCTCTACGCCATTCATCCTGGAATTGCTGCTGAATCTGAACTTCCAGATTAGCGGCACCGCCCGGGCGTTGCTGCAATGCCTTGGCGGTTTCCTGGATTTTCTCCTCGAAATTTTTCTTAAACGTTGCAAATGTTTGCTGGCGTGCCTGATCGTAATACGACAGCAGGTTGTTAATAAGCTCAAAGATCGTATCAAGCTGTTTCTTATTTTCTTTGAGTAATCTTATTCCCGCCATCGCCCTGCTGGTGACTTTCTTGTCAGTTTCATTATGAGGAAGGCTTATGTTCCTCATGAATATTTCGTGAGCCCCCTGGACAATGTATTTCCTGCCTTCATTGCCTTTATATTTGTTTAATTCCGCATCCAGATCATACTTATCATCCTGTGTATATTTAGCAGCCATAGAACTTCCCAGCGGAATAAACTCAAGCTGCTTTAGTTCATCCTGAGTCGGTTTCCCAAGCAGCTCGGCTTTTTCCATTGCTTTTTCCCAGGCGCTTTTCATTTCTCCCATTGCAGTCCTCCAGTTTTAATTTTAAGAGATATCAGATATGCCCCACCTTTTTCGATATGCCTGTTTCAGTCCATTAAAAAGTGATTGAAACGATGGAGAAGTTATAGTATCGGTGGTCATGATATAAGCATCTTCACCGTTATCTGTATAGTAATGGCGGCGAATGCCCGCAGTATTAAACCCATATTTCTGATAAAGTGACCTTGCCAGATCATTCGAAACACGTACTTCGAGTGTAACTACCTGGGCTTTAAGCTGAAAAGCAAGATCAATGAGCGAAATAAACAACCCTTCTCCCACTCCCTGTCTCTGGTAGGTGCTTCTTACTGCAACAGTGGTAATATGTTCCTCCCCGGCCATTAACCAGCAGCCAGCCATTCCGATGACACATTCGGTCAACGATCCCTGCACTACCGGTGTGGTATTATCCCGTATTGAAACCTCTTTTGAACCTATCCCAGATATTCTCCTTCTTATCAAGTTTCTAATCCCGATTTCATGGTAAACTCATTACATTTATGTGCAACAATGTAATGGGCGAGGCTATTACTGTAACTCTTGTTTAAGCGAGGAATATGTGGGATGCGGCCATTGCGAGGGAAATGCCTCACGGTCAAGTTCCAGGGCCTGCGTGATATCCCTTTCCTCCATAAAACGGATTAAATAATCAAGATTTTGTTTTATCGTAGCCATTTGACAATACCAGGAAAATTGTAGCACATTTCAAAAGGACATGGTGAGTTTTATCGCTGATTATTTTTCCTCTCCAAATTTTCTAGTTTACTGTATTTGTTGCGTTTGCTGACTGACTATAACTCTATTATTTTATCATGGGCTTGGGTATACTATTACTACAGTTTACCTAACTTTGTGGAGGTTGCCCATGAAAGAGCATGTCGTTGCCGAGATTTCGGTGGTTCCTCTGGGTACTGCAGGGAACCAGTCTCAGCCATTTTGTTGCAGGATGCACTGAGATACTCGATGGTATTAAAGATGTCTCATACCAGTTGACGCCAATGGGTACTATCATAGAAGGTTCCCTGGATAACAGTACTCGAAGTGGCCGGGCTATTACACGAAGCACCATTTAACAAAGGAGCTTTCCGCGTGCTCACCACTCTAAAAATTGATGATCGTAGAGATAAGAAAATAACCATGGATAGTAAAATCGAATCCGTGTTAAAGTGGCGGCCGAATACCCGGACAGGTAAGAAGAATTAAAATGCCGCGACATCAGCGTTCAATTAGCCCCGTTGAATAAAAAGGGGTTGTTGTTAGCCAACCCGATAATGACAGCCGCGGGCACTTCTGGCTATGGCACCGAATGGGATGAGCTGTTAGATGTTCAACAGCTTGGAGCTGTCGTCTGCAAAGGCACAACCCTCAAGCCGAGAGACGGCAATCCTCAACCGCGTTTGATAGAGACATCTTCAGGTCTGCTTAATTCGATCGGCTTGCAGAATATCGGGGTTGAAGCTGTAATAAAAGAAAAGGCTCCTGTCTGGAAGCAGTGGCGGGTTCCGGTTATTGTCAATATCGCCGGGGAAAGCATCGATGAATACTGCAAGAGTGGCTGCAAGACTCAATGGTGTCCCCGGTATCAGCGGCATCGAAGTTAATATAAGCTGTCCCAATGTCAGTTGCGGCGGAATGGAATTCGGGATTGACCCTGAGGCCTCTGCCAGGGTTACCAGCGCCGTCAAATCTGCAACGGATTTGCCGGTTATGGTAAAACTCAGCCCTAATGTAACCGATATTACTGAGATAGCTCTGGCAGTAGTCGAAGCAGGAGCAGATGCTATAACTCTGATTAATACGTTGCGCGGGATGATGATTAATACCGACAGGGGGAAACCTTCCCTGGGCAACATAATCGGCGGGCTTTCAGGACCTGCAATCAAACCTGTTGCCCTCTACATGGTGTACAGGGTTGCCCGTGCAGTCAAGGTGCCGGTGATCGGATGCGGCGGAATTGCCTGCGCTGAAGATGCACTGCAATTCATTATGGCCGGTGCCAGTGCAATACAAATTGGAACGGCGGGCATGGCGGATCCGGCGCTATTCTTGAAAGTGCTCAAGGGAATTGTGCAGTATCTTGAAACCAGGAAAATAAAAAAGCTTAAAGATATCGTGGGAATCGCCAGCGAATAATATCCTGCTCTCCTGTTACGTGGCAAAGACAACTTTCTTTTTTATAAAGTCGGCGATTTTATTTGTCGGGGTGCCAGGGCCGAAGACAGCTTTTACTCCTATTTTCTTCAGAGTATCGACATCCTCATCAGGTATGATGCCGCCGGCAATGACCATGGCATTGGTCGAGTCCTTTTTTCCGGAGGCCTTCTACAATTTGGGGAAATAGTTCCAGGTGAGCACCGGAAAGGATACTGAGTCCAACGACATCCACATCTTCCTGGATAGCAGTCTCAATTATCATTTCAGGCGTCTGACGAATGCCTGTATAAATAACTTCCATGCCAGCATCCCTGAGTGCCCTGGCAACTACTTTGGCTCCACGGTCATGTCCGTCGAGTCCCGGCTTGGCTACCAGAACCCTGATTCTTCTCTCTTCTACCATCGGATTTCTCCTTCCATGCTTAACACGTTTATTATTTTCCTGACGTAAATTCGGGACTGATTAATGACATCCTTCTGTTATCTCTGCCAGCTCAATGAGCACACCCCGGGTTGATTTAGGGTGCACGAACCCGATTTTCCCAACCAGGCCTTTGCGGCTTTTTTTATCGATAAGTTGATAGCCCTTTTCAGCTATTGTCTTTAAAGTAGAGTCGATATCATCAACTTCGAAGCAGATGTGATGTATCCCTTCTCCCTTATTCTCAACGAATTTGGCAACCCCGCCGTCTGGATCAATCGGTTCCAGCAATTCGATTTCGCTTCCATCACCGATGGGTATCAGGGCGGCTTTTACACCCTGCTCAGGAATGGTTTCAATTTTGCTGGGTTTAACACCAAAGAGGTTTTCGTAAAGCTTAACCGCTTCATCAATATTTTTAACGGCAATCGCTATATGGTGAACTTTTTTGATCATATATTTTCCTCTTGTGCGTTGTGAGCTATCGTGGAACTTGTCTGGAATTATTCTTCACTTTTATTAAAATACCAGATATTCCTTCTGTGTTCCGAATACCTGACGAAGAACATCGCACATTTCACCAATGCTGGCGTAAGCCTCTGCGCATTCCAAAAATGCCGGCATGGTATTTTCCTGGCTTTGTGCTGCGTGTTCCAGATTTTTCAAGCTCTTTTGAACCCGGCTATTGTCCCTTGTCTTTTTCACTTTGGCGAGCTGCTCTACCTGTTTTTCCTCCTTTTCCGGATTAAACTTGAGGAGAGGTATCCTGGGGTAGGGTGACACGAATTTATTCACGCCAACTACTATGGATTTGCCCTCTTCGATATTCTTTTGCTGGCGATATGAGCTTTCCTGTATTTCTCTCTGCTGGAACCCTTCTTCAATAGCTGACACCGCACCGTTCAGACGGTCGATTTTAGCAATATATTTCTCTGCTTCCTTTTCCAGGGAATCGGTAAGCGATTCTACGAGGTAAGATCCGCCAAGGGGGTCGATCACATCACCTACTCCATTCTCAAAGGCCAGCAATTGCTGGGTGCGGAGGGCAATCGTTACCGCGTCTTCGGTAGGTACTGCATAGGCTTCATCAAAAGAGTTGGTATGAAGCGACTGAGTTCCACCAAGAATCGCTGCCAGGGCCTGAATTGCCACACGCACCACATTATTATAAGGCTGCTGCGCAGTGAGTGTGCAGCCGGCAGTTTGAGTATGGAAGCGGAGCATCAGCGAACGCTGGTTCTGCGCCTTAAATCTCTGGCTCATTATCTTGGCCCAGAGTCGGCGGGCAGCTCTGAACTTGGCAACTTCTTCAAATAGATTATTATGACTGTCAAAGAAGAATGAAAGCCTGCCGGCAAATTGGTCTACGCTAAGGCCGGCATCGAGGGCTGCCTGGACATAAGCAATGCCGTTTGCCAGGGTAAAAGCTATTTCCTGGGCTGCAGTGGCACCGGCTTCGCGGATATGGTAGCCGCTGATGCTGATAGTATTCCAGTTCGGCACGTTCTTGCTGCAATAAGCAAATATATCCGTAGTCAGGCGCATGGAATGGCGCGGCGGGAAAATATAGGTACCTCTGGCTATGTATTCCTTAAGGACATCGTTCTGGGTTGTGCCGTTTAGTTTATCTGGGCTCACGCCCTGCTTTTTAGCCAGGGCAATATACATACCAAGCAAAACCGGTGCAGTAGCATTTATGGTCATCGAGGTACTGACTTTATCCAGTGGGATTTCTTTGAACAGAACCTCCATATCTGCCAGTGTATCAATGGCAACTCCCACCTTGCCGACTTCACCTCGGGAGATGGGATGGTCCGAGTCATAACCTATCTGTGTAGGCAGATCAAATGCGACGCTGAGGCCGGTTTGTCCCTGATCCAGGAGATAACGATAGCGGCGGTTGGATTCTTCAGCAGTGGCAAAGCCGGCATACTGGCGCATGGTCCAGAATCTGCCTCGATACATGGTTGGCTGGATTCCTCTGGTAAAGGGATGTTCACCGGGATAACCCAGGGAAGCCTGCATAATCAAAGCTTCCCATGTCTTCGGGGGAATACACGGGTTCCAGAGTTATACCGTCTCCGGTTTCAAAACTCTTTTGCCGCTCAGGTTTTTTAGAGAGTGCAGAAGCGAAAGTGGAACCTTTCCACTCTTGCTTGTTTTTGCTGGGCATGGTGTGCCTCCTGATAAATCCGGGTGATAATATAGAGCGGATATTCTAGCACAATAGCAGAAGCTAAACCAACCGAGGTATCCAGGCTAAATCTTGCGTCACGCCAAAATTGACGTCAGTGGATAGTATTTGCTAGAATCGGCTTCTTCAGGGGATATAGCTCAATTGGGAGAGCGTCCCGATTTGATCGGGAAGGTCATGATCTCCCACTTGTTGAAGAGGGGATATAGCTCAATTGGGAGAGCGTCCCGATTTGATCGGGAAGGTCATGATCTCCCACTTGTTGAAGAGGGGATATAGCTCAATTGGGAGAGCGCTGCGTTCGCATCGCAGAGGTCGGGGGTTCGAATCCCCCTATCTCCACCAATGTGTTTTAATATATTTCGTAATGTTTTACGCATATATTCTTCAAAGTGAATTGACCAGACAATACTATATTGGCTCAACTCAGGATGTAACTACGCGAATAAAAGAACACAACGCTGGTAGGACCCCTTCAACAAAAGCACACCGCCCGTGGAAAGTGGTTTATACCGAACCTTTTAACTCGCTGAGTGAAGCAAGACAAAGAGAACGTCAGATTAAATCCTGGAAGAATCCCAAATATATGATCAAAACCCTCGGAATATAGCTCAATTGAGAGAGCATCGCGTTCGCATCGCAGAGGTCGGAGGTGCCGATTTTATACGGCATCCCGCATGAACTATGAATCGGGTGTTCGAATCCCCCTATCTCCACCATAAATTAAAAAATTCGGCAATGTTTTTACCACGAGCTATAATTATGGTCATCAATCACGGACACTTCGCTCCTCGGAAACACTTATGGCTCGCCATCCTGTCTCCTTTATAAAAACAACAGCGACAATGCCCAATAATGCTAACGATGCCCAAAAGACAAAGGGTAACCCATAGCTGATGTTGGCTAAGCTGTTGCCGAGCGGGGGTGCTCCAAACCCACCTATTTGACAGATGGCAATCACCAATCCTATAGCTGTTGCGGAATATTTCACCCCTATTTCCTTGTTCTCCAGGCACAAGGTAGTGATTAATGGGGGACCTATACCAAAAACACTCAATATAATAACAATGACCCATACCAGTTCATTATGTGTGATGGACAGCAGACCAACGCCGATACCACCCACAGCAAATGCCCCAAAAAGACAAAATTTTCTCGAGCCAATCCTATCGGATAAAAATGTAAGCGGGATAACCACTAAAGCACTCATACCGCTGTAAATAGCCAGCGTCCCGTCAGCCGCCGCGGCATCCCACCCATTCCCACGTAGATAAAGAGGTAGGAACCCGGCCATCCCCTGGACGCAGCCATAATAAGCTAATAGACAAAGTCCAAGCAGCCAGACAGCTTTGATGCGTAAAAGATGTGAAAACGCCTGACGGAAAGGAAATGGTTTGACAACATCAGCAGACTTAACTTGAACTGGTTCCTTTACAGTGAGCAGCCAGAGCAAGCTAAATATAATGCTCACACCTCCGTACAGAAACAGCACATTTTCCCAGCCGCCGAGCCACGGTGAGAGGATAGTGGCACTAATGAGCGGACCAAGTGCGAATCCAAGTCCACCACCTGCTCCCATCAACCCCTGGGCAAGTCCCTGCTGTCGCCATGATACTGACAAGCCGGCAACCACAGTTATAGCAGGTATGCTTGCAGAACTCAGGACGCCCCATAAAAAAGTAGTTACCATCAGACTTACAAAGTTGTCTGATAATCCCCTGAGAGCACCCGTTAGTCCTGCCAAAAAACAAAAGAGAACCAGGGTGCGTTTGACACCCAGCCGATCGCAGAGTAACCCGCCTATCGGCATAATGAATATGCTGCCAAATGAAATCATTCCCCAGACCATTCCTACCTGTACCAGGTCCAATCCCAACTCCCCGGATATCTCCTTAAATAAAACAGGCATGCACCTCATCGGCATGTTTACGGCAAATCCAAAAGTGCACGCTGCAGGATAAGTACATACCATCTAATCTGTGGGGGATTACCAGTTTCAGCTAAAGACAATTGTCCTCTTAACAACCTTGCAATGTTTTGCAAAGACTACGTCGTGATTCTTTGGAGAATGGAGTTAGTGTCTTATCGTGCAGAATTTTCGTGTTACATTGTATTCCTGTGTTATATAGTCAGTCAATCATGTAAAATCGCTAAAACTTTTAAATGATTTACTATGTTGTCCCGGTACGATGCCACCTTTGTTTCCGACAACAAGACCCTTTTGACTTCGGAAGAGGTTCCAAAACTGTGTTCAGTAGTTTAAAAAACACAAAATGACGAAAAGTTTGGAATGCTCTATTCCAGGCAGTTATTGTGTGGCCTATGCTACGGGAAAAACACTGTGTTTCTCTTGGTGAGGGCTTGTAACGCCTTGCCCCGTATCTTTTCTAATAATGAACTTAGCTGCTGGCGCTCTTTTTCGGAGAGGCAAGACATTAGTTCTCGGATTGACTCTCTTCTCATTGAGTGTTTATAGGCTTGCTCTCCTTTTTTTGTTAATGCAATGTGTACCTCATTCTTTTTTTTGCCTAAGCCATTAGTCTTACTCACGTAACCTTGTTTTTCCATCCTGGTCAAAATTTTGGAAACCGAATGCGGTTCTCTTAATATCCACTTCGATATTTCACCAGGTGTAGATTTTCTTTTTAGTTTACTAAGAACCTTAACAATAAATAGGACCGCAGCCTGCTCAGTTGTAATACCATATTGACTGAGTTCTCTACTCCTCACTCTGAATACTGTGTCTCTCGCCTGGTGAAGTAACCACCAGGTTTTAAAATACTTATCTTTTGAAAAATAATCTCTCATCTTAACCCTAAACATTCAATATCGTTGATACCTATAAGTTATTCTCCCCTGCACATAAATCTTATATGCAAAGTTTGAGTAACTGCTATTTCTTTACTCAGTAATATTTTAGCACGTGTTGAAAATAAAAAGCTAGGTATTTACAAAACTATTGACAAGGAATGTGAGATAAGGTAATATTGTGCATATTATAGTTCCATGGAATATGTTATGGAACTTATCACAGGCAATATCATAAAGTGCTTGTTCGACTCATTATAGTTGAACTAATTAACAAGTGTTTATTACCAAAACATAGTCTCTAAGAGGAGTGAACTAAAATGTCAGACAGAAAAAATGAGTTAAAGGCTCGACCTGAGGCTATACCTGCTAAAGGATCAGAATCAGAGGGGGCGGAGAAGACATTCATAAAAGCACTCGGCCTTGGTGGTGTGGTTGGTGGAGGGGCTCCCTGCGCGGTTGATGTTAAAGATGGAAAAATAGTCAGGATTAGACCGTTCCATTTTGACTGGAAATATGACAAGAAAGATTTCAATCCCTGGCAGATTAAGGCGCGGGGTAAAGTTCTTAACGCGATTTTAAAATCACAACCATCCCCTTTCTCCATGGCCTACAAGAAACGAGCTTTTTCTCCCAACAGAATTAAATATCCCTTGAAGAGGGTTGACTGGGACCCTAACGGCGAGAGAAATACCCAAAACCGTGGCAAGAGTAAATACGTCCGAATTTCGTGGGATGAAGCCACCGATATCGTCGCCAGTGAGCTAAAGAGAGTGCAAAAAAAATACGGGCCATATGCTGTTATGGCACAAATAGACGGACATGGGGAAAGTAAGTTATTGCATTTTCCTCATGGCTGTCCGGCATTGCTCCTTAGTAAGATGGGAGGTTTCACCCAGCAGGTAAGACAGCCGGATAGCTGGGAAGGCTGGTACTGGGGAGCAAAACATGTCTGGGGGGAGGGAAGTGTGGGTATGATGGACCCGGCGGACAATATGATAAATGATATATCGCAGAATAGCGACATGGTACTGTGGTGGGGAGGCGATCCGGAAACAACACAATGGGGGATGACCGGGCAGACTGTGAGTCGTACATGCTATTTCTGGTCAGAAATTGGTATAAAACAGGTGTATATTTGCCCTGATCTGAACTACGGAGCCGCGATCCATGCCGATAAATGGATCCCTATACTGCCTAATACGGATGCTGCTCTGCAACTGGCAATTATATATATCTGGATAAAAGAAGGGACCTACGATAAGGAATACGTGGAAACACATTCCGTGGGTTTCGACAAAGTTCAAGCATATGTTATGGGTAATGAAGATGGAATTCCCAAAACACCTGAATGGGCATCTCCCAAATGCGGTGTCCCGGAATGGACAATCAAAGCCCTGGCGAGAGAGTTCGGCTGCCAAAACTACCTCAACGCCCATGCTGCTGGAGGTGGCATGATAAGGGGGCCATACTCGCATGAACCCTGCAGGTTGGAATGCATTCTACTGGGGATGCAGGGGCTGGGAAAGCCAGGAGTTCACCAGTTCCGAACAACTCAGGGAAAGCCCAGAGCTGATGTGCCTCATATCTGCTCGTTTACCATATCGCAAGTTCAGGGTGCGGTTGGGAAGAAGGATGACCCAAGAGCAAGATCTTCTTTTCCAGAGGTATGGTATTACAGCTACGGTTGGGCCGAGTACTAGCGAACCAATAAATCTCCCCATGCTTTCGCGGGTTACTCTCCAGTGCTTCACGAAACAGCATATTCCCAAAGACTCTCATCCAGGAGGCGATACTTAATCCGCCTATCAGCTATTGGGGTACCGGAGCAATTATGGATGCAACTGAAGGCCAGTTCGTGAAATATAACTATCCGATACCCAAAGAAGAAGGCGGCACAGAAATACACATGATATGGACCGATACCCCATGCAGGACTACCTGCTGGAATTGTGGTAACAAGACATTGGAAGCAATGGAAAGCCCCAAGATTGAATGCATTGTCGCCCAGCACCAGTGGCTTGAGAACGATTGCCTGATTGCCGATATAATCCTGCCGGTTAGTACCACGTTAGAGGTAAATGATATCACGACCAACACCAGGTGGGGTGAGGATATCCAGAGTGCGGGACTTCAAAGGCAAGCCATTGGGCATGTCGGCGAGTCCTTGAGCGACTATGAGATTGTGCTGGAAATAGCCAAAAAGCTGGGACTTTATGAGGAGGTTTCGGGGGGTAAGTCCGAAGAAGAATGGATTAGGTACATTTTTGATGTACGTTTTAATTTATCAGAGCATCTCAGCTGGGAAGAATTCGAAAAGAAGAGTTACTATCCCTTTCCTACCGCCCCGGATTGGGAAAAGGACCCGGCTGGCTTAATAAAGTTCTACAAGGACCCCGAAGCCAATCCCTTACCGACGCCGTCAGGTAAACTGGAGTTCTACTCCGAGAGATTAGCCAGGCACTTTCCTGATGATAAGGAGAGGCAGCCCATACCGAAATGGATTGAAAGAGGGGAGACTCATGATGAAAGAATCTCCGGTGAAAGGGCTAAGAAGTATCCACTGCTCATGATGTCCAACCACCCAAGGTGGAGAATGCATGCTCAGTGCGATGATATAAGTTGGACGAGGGAAGCCCCAACCTGTAAGGTGAAGGGTCCGGATGGTTATATGTATGAGCCTCTCTGGATACACCCCTCAACTGCTGCGAAGAGAGGTATTAAGAATGGAGACATCGTCAATGCTTATAACGAGAGGGGAGGTGTCCTTTGCGGCGCCTATGTGAGTGAGAGAATAATGCCTGGGGTAGTATCTGTGGACCATGGGGCAAGGTGTGACTGGATAATATACGGAGAGCTTGATAGAGGTGGTGCTATTAACCTCATAGCTCCAAATGCTGTAACCTCGAAGAATTGTAACGGACAGGCCACCAGCGGCTTCCTGGTTGAGGTTGAAAAGGTAACCCTGGCCCAGATGGAAGAATGGAAGAATCGATATCCGGAAACCTTGAATAGAGAATATCACCCGGCTTCCGGACTACGCTTTAACGCCTGGGTTGAAGGAGGTATGGAATAAATGAAAGTTTTTATTCATGATGTTTCTATCTGCAATGGAACATGTCAAAAGTTATGAGCTCAAAGCTTTTTAAAACAAGTCTTTATAAATTGCAGATTGTAAATGCATAAGAGTAAAGATATAATGTTAGTTGTTATAACTACCCTGGCTAAATCATCTGTACCACAATTTCTTTGAGCGGAGCTAAAGAGCGGAAAAGGGCCTTGCTTTGACAGACTCAAAAGATGAAGATATAAGAATCCGCGCTTCCGCTATTATCGAATTAGGCAAAACGAGGCAGCGAGAAGCCGTAAGACCATTAACCACCATTCTTGAGGACAAGGACGAGGTTGAATGGATAAGAGCGTGCGCAGCCATCGCCCTGGGAAGAATATCCGGTGATGAAGTAGTGCCTCCGTTATTACATGCCCTGCGAGAAGACAGCCCGATGGTATGCAGGTGTGCAATTGTGGCTTTGGGTGACACGAAAAACGAGCGAGCGATACAACCCCTCAAAGAGATTCTTGAAAATGTCCTTAAGATAGACCTTCATGCCCTGACCATAAAAGTATTGGGGAATATCGGCGGTCCGGAAGTTACTTCACTATTAATTCAGGCTTTGGAAAGTGCCAACAGCCAGGTCAGATGTAATGCTGCCTGGGCACTCGGTGAGCTTCGAATCAGGGATGCTGTTATTCCTTTGCTGAAGCTATTGAAGGATGATGATACGTGTCTGCGGGCAGTTGCCGCCTCTTCGTTAGGTTTGATAGGAGATAAACGAGCCGTCGAGCCATTAATAGAAACCTTAAGCGATGAGGCTGAGACGGTAAGGACAGTTGTGGTTTCCTCTTTAGGTTATCTTGGCGATAGACAGGCAATCGAACCACTTAATAAAGTTCTTGATGATAATAGTCTGCAGGTACGGAGGCAAGTGGTTATATCTTTGGACAAACTCCAGACGGCATGAAAATCGATATCGGTAGACACAATAAATCCAGGATATTTGGCAATTGCCGAATATCAAAAAAGGAGCACGTATAATGGATGACAGGAAATCGGAACTGGAGATGTTAGTTGGCAAAAAAAATGTTTTCGATGATCGGGAAATGTTGGAACGTTATTCCAGGGACAATAGCTTTGCCGCTGCAATGTTGCCGGAGTTTGTGGTAAAACCGATCAATGGGGATACCATTCAGAAAATTGTCAATTGGGCTAAAAAAACCAGGACACCTCTGATTCCAGTAAGCTCGGGGCCACCACACTTTCATGGCGGCACGGTCCCCGGCGTTTCCGGGAGTGTCGTCATCGACCTCAGTGGAATGAAAAAGATTATTAAAGTTAACCGCCGAAACAGGTTAGCAATAATTGAGCCCGGTGTAACTTATGGCGAGCTACAGCCAGTATTGGCGAAGGAAAATATGCGGCTTTCTATGCCATTACTTCCACGGGCTAAAAAGTCCGTTATAGCCAGTTTATTGGAGCGCGAACCAAGGTTAAACTGCCGTTACCAGTGGTCTTCACTTGATCCCTTGCGCTGTCTTGAAATTGTATGGGGTGATGGAAACAAGTTCTATTCAGGTGGAGTGGGCAGCTATCTATCGGTAGATAAAGAAGGTGATACAAATTTCGAAGAACAGTTTAAGCAGGAGAAATGGCAGGTAGACCCATCAGGTCCCGCACAAACTGATTTCTACAGGTTCCTTACAGCGGCCCAGGGGAGCATCGGAATTGCCACCTGGGCATCAGTGAAATGCGAGGTTTTACCCGAAATTCACAAGACTATTCTTTGTACCTGGTAAAAAGCTCGCTGATCTGATTGATTTCACTTACAAACTGCTCAGGTTCCGATATGCTGATGAGCTTTTTATAGTGAACGGAGTGAACCTGGCATATATGCTTGGGAATACCCCTGACCAAATCCAGACACTTAAGAAGCAATTTCCACCGTGGATTGCCATAGTCGGGTTAGCTGGCCGGACTGAGCTGCCAGTTGAACGAGTCGAGTTCCTCGAAAAAGACATCGCTGAAATCGCTAAACAATTCGGCCAAGAATTTGTACAAAAGATACCGGGAGTTGAAAGCTCAAAGGTGTTGGACTCGTTAATAGGTCAGCCTCGCGAACCTTATTGGAAACAGGGATATAAGGGAGGATGCCAGGATATCTTTTTCATCACCACCCTTGATAAAACGCCCGATTTCTTAAAGACAATGTACTCGGTAGCAGAAACTTCAAGTTACCCGACTTCAGATATTGGCGTGTACATACAACCTCGGCATCAGGGTGCAAATTGTCATTGTGAGTTCAACTTACCTTACGTTCCCGACGAACGCGACGCATCCTCGATTAAGGCTCTCTTCATTAAAGCCAGCCAGGCGCTGTTGGATCAGGATGCATTTTTTACCCGGCCTTACGGTATCTGGGCTGAAATGGCCTTCAAACGAAATGACCAGAACACCCATTTACTAAAGAAAATAAAGGAAACCTTCGACCCTAACGGAATAATGAATCCGGGAAAGTTGTGTTTTTAGGTCTTCCTAACAATGTACGTTCCGAAAGTTAAAATCAAAAAGGAGGAATAAAATGGCACTAGAAGATTACCGGGCTGATAAGGAAAGATGCAGTCTCTGTTCTTACTGCAAATGGATTCCACAGGATAAGATCAAGAGCTGGAGGTTTGCTAAAGGCTGCCCCAGCATTGCCTACAGCAATTTTAATTCTTATTCAGCACGAGGACGTTTTGCTGTTGCCCGTTCACTGCTGGACGGAAAAGCTGAATATACCGATAGAGTGCTGGATATAATTTATAAAGATTTGAGCTGCGGTTCCTGCGATGTAAGCGACAAGGTGTGCCGATATAACCTGGAGCCGCTGCAAAACATACTGGAACTAAAAGCCAGAGCTGTCATGGACGGTCAACTTCTGCCTCAGCATATCCCCATCATTGATAATCTCAAGAAAGAAGACACTATGATGCTGGGTATGGTTAAAGAGAAGCGCGGTGAATGGGCAAATGGTCTGGATGTCAAGGATCTTACTAAAGAGAAAGCTGAGATTGCCTTTTTTGCCGGCTGCCGGTTCAGTTATGACCAGGAGTTGTGGAAAGTGCCGCGGGCGGCGATAACTCTGTTTAAGAAAGCCGGGGTTGATATCGGGATTATGGGGCGTGATGAAAGCTGCTGTGGCGGCCGAGCTTACCAGATGGGCTACCAGGGAGAATTCGTAAAATTTGCCGAAAATAATATCGAAGCCTGGAAAACAGCAGGAATAAAAACTGTTGTCACATCCTGCTCCGATGGCTACTATACCTTTAAGCGTCTCTATCCCAAGCTGGGCTCTAAAGTTGAAGTGCTGCATACCGTGGAGTTCGTCGAACGCCTCATCAAGCAAGGTAAATTAAAGTTCAAGCGGCCTGTTCCAATGACGGTAACCTATCATGACCCCTGCCATCTGGGCAGACAGGGAGAGCCATATGTTCCCTGGAACGGCAAGGAAAGGAAAATCTTCAACCAGGTGGTGATATATGACCCGCCGAAGCCCAGGTATAATGGGGCCTGGGGAATTTACGACCCGCCCCGAGAAGTGCTTAAGAGCATCCCCGGTCTAAAGCTGGTGGAGATGGAAAGAATCAGGGAGTATGCCTGGTGCTGCGGTGCCGGTGGCGGTTGTATTGATGCCTATCCTGAGTTTTCCGACTGGACGGCCGGGGAAAGAATTGAGGAGGCAAAATCAACCGGAGCTGAAGCTATTGTAACCGCCTGTCCCTGGTGCGAACATAGTTTCATCGATGCTGTCAAGCGGATGGCGGGAAGATGAAGGTCTTTGATATTATCGAACTGGTCAGCAGGCGACGAATAGTTAGCAATCCAAAAGATTTGAAGTTTTAGTTTCGAGGTTATAGGATCAAAACTTAAAGTGAGAAGAGAAAGGAGAAATGGCTAATTCGAAAGAAATATATCAGGAATTCGAAGCCATCGTAGGACCGGACAACATTTCGGATGATCCCGCCGTGCTGGACACATATGTGACTCCTATGGCGCAGGCTCAGCATCATATGGGGCCGGTTTATGGTGTAACTACACCCAGAGGATTGGCTATTTTGATGCCCGGAAGCACAGAAGAAGTCCAGACGATAGTCAAAGTTTGTAACAAATACAAGATAAAATTCCATGCCGCCAGCACATTCTGGACATCACGCGCAAATATTTGTGATGACAATGCTATTACGCTGGATATGAGACGCATGGACCGGATTCTGGAGATAAATGAGAAGAACCAGTATGCCGTAATCGAGCCTTATGTGATCGGCGCCACGCTTCAGGCTGAGGCCATGAAGGTTGGTTTGAATACTACTATTATCGGTGCCGGCTCCAGCTGTTCTCCTCTGGCCAGTGCCTGCTCCAACGGCGGT
Source organism: uncultured Chloroflexia bacterium (assembly GCA_963784375.1). Taxonomy (GTDB): domain Bacteria; phylum Chloroflexota; class Dehalococcoidia; order GIF9; family UBA5629; genus JBBIPA01. The sequence continues at coordinate 106,626 of CAWAQY010000004.1, forward strand.
CCATCGCCCTTTGCCCTATATGGCGGTCTTACCCGCGAGAATCTACTGTCTTTTGAATGGGTAATGCCGAACGGCGAGATTCTGAGGTCGGGGTCTCTGGGGAAGGGTTGGGCTGGTTTTGTGATGATGGGCCGGGCCTCGGTATTAGAGGACTAATGATGGGACCCAGGGAAGTATGGGAGCTATGGGCGTATTTACCAAATGCGCGATTAAGCTGTTTCCCTGGCCGGGGCCTGCCGGATTTCCCAGTGACGGAATAATCCCGGCTTATAAAGCCATGCTGCCACCTAATATCGTGGGACATACATTGGCCTGGCCATCCTGGGAAGCTTATGCCAACGGTCTTTACAGAATCTGGGATAGCGATATCAGCGGTTATTATTCTCACCGGCAATATAATATGTTCGGCAGAGACCTCAAAGGGGCCATGATCAAAATCCTGGCCGACCCAACCAAGACACTTAACGACCTCGAGGAGCTGATGAAGGACCCGGAATTACGCAGAAAAACAGAGGAGATGAAACGCGATTTTCAGATTATTCTGGCCGGTATGACGCAGAGGGATATCGAATGGCAGGAGAAAGTCCTGGACAAAATACTGGCCGAGACCGGGGGCTGGAAAGCATCTCTGATGGAAGAAGCCGGTATTAAAGACTGGAGCCTGCTCTTCTTGCTCAGGTTGGGACATAAGAATTTGAATTTTGTTTTTGCCGGCGGCTATGAAGGTTGTTTTGGGATTGGCGGAGTTCCGGATTATTCCTGCCCCAAAGTTGAAATGGCAGGTGAGTTCAAACGGAAATGGGAACAGGAACACGACGCTTTCGTGGCGGCTGGAGGAGATTGTATGATGGGCGGTATGGGCGGTATCGGAGGCGGAGGGATAACCGCCTGGGAGAACTTCACTCATTTTGACTCACACGATGCAAAATCGGTGAAGGAAACACATGAATTTTTTGAAGCTACATCCAAGTTCGGCAAAGAAAACGGACTGGGCGCAATGGAGAGAATGTACGCAATATCCAGGCGGGATGACGGCTACGGATTGACTAAAGAAGAGCAGGAGAAAAAGGCATCGGCTTCGGCAAGCCTTTAGCATACGAATACCAGTGGAAAATCAGGGAGTTTCTTGATCCTAATCATCTTGGCGATACCTATTACGTGACGCTAGAACCAAAATAAATAATAAAATTATTATAAGAAACGGGTTTACTAATTTAAACAATCCATCGGAATGTTACCTCCCTTTGCAAACCTTAAAATAATTGGTAGCGTTTTGGACACACTTCGAGGTTAAAACAAGAGAAGGAATCCGTGTTTCTAATTTGACCTAACTTGATTCGACCTTTTATCGGCGTGTGATAAAGAACGAAAGGACCCTATAATCATCTTGACGCTCGCCGTGCCTCAATTTAATGGTGACTTCTGTTGTCTTTCCCACTTTTCGAAAATGGCCTGAGCAACCCAGGTTGCTACCGGAAGCCCAAGAATGGTGGCTGCACCTCGCGCTACTCTCCATGCGAGGATGGGCAGATTCTTGATGTGGATATCTGTTGTTGGTCCGTTCTTTTTGATTTTGAGCTTCTCCATGCGAAGTCCTAAAGCGGGTGACGAAGTATCTGTTAGTGTATGTAATGGTTTCATATCAATGATCTCGTCGTATTGTTGACAACTGTTACGGTGACTTAATCATGCCATTTTTTAATCTCATTTCTTATTATCATAAGGCATGACTATGGAAATATAATTAAGATTTTGTGAAATTTATATGGAATTCGCTAGAAACAAAGCCTGGCCAGTGGATTTAGGAACCTTGGAAACTTAATAATGATTTTGGTGATAAAACTGGCTTGTAGCACAACGGTGTTAACTGATAAAACGCTGCTACCACTCAATAGTATCAATTTGTTTAACAATACCCATGCTAGCCCAAATAGAAGGCAACCCTGGCTGCGGGAAAAGGCTTCTGGCTATGTAATCTTTCCCGGTTACCACATCAACGATTTTGTCTGCATTAATACCAGGTCTGAAATCAGTACAGTCAATATATACCAAGCCATGGTCAATAGTTTGGAATGCATTGAGAGCGTGCCCACCGCCGGTAGGATTACTTTTGCTTGGTCCCACCTGAATACAAACATACGCCGCTCTAATCCCCGCGGACTCCGCATCGTTATGAACTCTTTCAGCAAAATCAGCGCAAACAAATTTCCCCAAAACGTAAGGAATTTGATCGGTATTATCTTTATAAAGGAAAGATTTTAGTTGCTCCCAGGTTGGATTGGAGGCACCGGGATTATTCTTGAGTATTATGAGATGCCCATCCGCACCTGCTACCACACCTCTGGTTACACGAACATATTCTTCATTTGGTTTTAAAGTATTACTATTTGTGGGATTTTGAGCGGACTCGTATGTGGTCTGCGCCTGTTGAGATATGGTTATAGTAACCTGGGGCATATTTTGTATCGTTGGAGGAAGACTTGCTGCATTTTGATTCTTATTGGCATCAACAACAGCGAAATCTGCCCTATTTACAACCAGATCGACATTTTCAGTGATCTTCCCTCCAGTACTTAATACATCATTTACCACATCATCATTTGAAATGATTAAAGAGACCGAAGCCAATGCTACTACACTCAGTACCGTGCAAAGTATCAAGGCTTTTGAGATAATCCCCAAATTTACTCGTTCAGTAGTATTGTTTTCATTTGGCCTACCAAACAAGTTCGGCGTTTTTAGCTTATAGGTATCATTTAGTTGGCCAATAGTAAATCTCATTTTACAATAGGGATTAATGCATTCGTATAATCCCCAGTTAGGGTTAAACCAGAGCGACGCGTTGCCGCAATTTAGACATCTACAGTTACTCATCATTTCCTTGCCCCTCAATGATATTCTGCTTTTGTGAAGGCGAGTTTACTTCAGGTTGCCACCAAAATAGAGTTCCACACTTCCTGCAGAGTTTATCACCCGGGATAACTGGATACATGCATTCAGGGCAGATATAGTTTTCTTGCATTTTATTCTTACCGATAGTTATCTTCCGACTGAAATATATGTTTACTTCACTTTTTTGCATTCGATATGCTTATTAAAAAAGCCTTCCAGTAGTTTGGGAATCTCAATACTCATTGGAGTCACAGGGCCGTGTCGTGATGAACTTTTACTCTGGGGAACGGTTCCATGATTAGCATTTATATGTCGCTGCTGTTGGCGTTGGTTCAGATTTGTTGACACCGATTCCTGACTATCAACTGTGGGCCGAGGCCGTCCGGACTGTTCATGCCATCCTGGTTGCTGGTACCATGTTTGTTGCTGCCCGTTATTCTGATGACCGTGCAAGAAAGGTAGCGAAGGAGGTATTTGCTGCGCTACCCAATTTAAGCTAATGCCACAATTACCACAAAACCTGTCTCCATAGGACACCGGTGCCCTACAATTGGGACAATAATCCGTCTGCCACATGACTGCTACTCTTTCTTTTGAGAACTGCTTCATCCATAACTGTTCTCTACTATAGAAACGATGTAGCATGATTAAAAGTTTACGCCCAAAATATTACAACCATGGTGCAAACCGCAGGGTACACTCCCAATCTGTTACCCCTTTTTGACAAAAAGAGTGTAATACCTTATTCTTAATAATGCCATCGACTATTGGCGGTGAGCGTTGTGCAAATAGAATACTAAAGAGCGCTTGGATCAGTAATGACCGAGACGTGGAATAGAGCGGTTGATTTTAGGCCTTCTCGGCAATGCTGAGAAGGTTTTTTATTTTAAATGCAGACTTAAATCACATGAAAACGATAGGTTTTATCGGTGCCGGAATTACAGGGACATCTTTAGCTGTACGCCTTCACCAAAAAGGCTATCGGATCACTGCAGTATCCAGCCGGACTCTCTCCTCCGCAGAAGAACTAGCTAAAAGGATACGAAATTGTCAGGTCTGCAATTCAGCTCAAGAAGTTGCCGATAAAGCTCAGTTTATTTTCATCACTACACCGGATGATAGTATCAACGAAGTAGCTATCGGGGTTCGCTGGCACAAAGGGCAAAACGTAGTGCATTGCAGCGGAGTTCATTCTACAAGTATCATTGAATCGGTAACACAATGTGGAGCTAAACCAGGCTGCTTCCACCCTTTGCAGACTTTTGCCGGTATAGAAAAGGCTATTGAGAATCTACCCGGGTCTACGTTTGCCATCGAATCTGAAGAGCCACTTTTAACCATGCTTAAGGAAATGGCTACGGTAATAGGGGGAAACTGGGTAATTCTTAAAGCCAGTGATAAAATACTCTATCACACCGCAGCGGTCTTTGCCTGCAACTATCTGGTCACCCTTATTAAACTTGCTACTGATTTGTGGCAGGACTTTGGAGTATCGAGAGAACAGGCAATCAAAGCGCTCATGCCTCTGCTTCGGGGTACTTTGAGCAACATTGAAAACATCGGTTTGCCTGGTTGCCTGACTGGTCCCATTGCCAGAGGAGACTTGGGCACCATTAGAAAACACCTTGAGGCATTAGAAGCAGATAAGCCTCATCTACTGAATAGTTATAGTCAACTGGGGTTACAAACTATACCCATTGCTCTTGAGAAAGGGAAAATTGATTTAGAAACAGCGCAGGAGCTGCAAGCACTATTAATGAAACAAATACAGGGAGTACTCGAATCGCCAGCGGTTGGTAAGTAAGATAGGAATTCCTGATTCTATTCAATAAAAAGCGGGCAACCTTTAATGGTTGCCCACAAGCTCAATTCACGATACCCGGATTATTTATAATCCTGAGGATTTCAATACACGTAATGCTCTCAATGTTACCCATTTATTGGGTTGCTTCTTAGCACCAAAATTAACCCATGTTTTACCGGTATAGTCATATTCTAACAACCAACGCCCCAGGGCATCTTGCTTCTCATTGATTATCTTCATCGCTTTTGCCAACCGTGGATCATTGCCATAACCTAAACCGACTAGAGCTTCAACAATCTGCAATAAGTCCGTCACATAGAAGACCGGAAAACCGAACTTCCACCAATTCCCACTGGGTTTATTGCTATAGCCGCAGGGATAATCCGCCTTTGCCGGGTCTGTGCTGAAAAGAAAATCCACTCCTGTGTGAATGGCATTGTCGATCAAGGGCGTCCTTTTTCCTTCGGCAATTTACTGAAAGCAAGCATCACTTTTACTGCCCCCCAGGCACAGGGCAGTTTATTATTTGAACCGCAGGCGAAGTTTGGTCCGCATTTCCCGGCATAGTAGCGCACCGGGGCCTCTTTATCTGTCATTGGCGCTATACCTTCACCTGTGACGCTTCTTGCCATCCACTCAAATGTCTTATCTAAACGAGAGTCTTTACAACCCAAATCCAGAAGAGAGGCACAAAGATTACCTTGCAAACAGTCCACTGTCCCCGAAGGAAGTCCGTTCACTGTGAATTGCCCGTTTTCCGTCAGAGCATGATCCAGTACATAAGAGCAGGCAGAGGTTATTCGATTGTCTATTTCAAGGGATGCACCAAGTTGGGCTAATAAGATAACCGACCACACCGTTCCAGTGTATTTGGGATAGTATCCTGCTCCCGGTTTTTCCCAGTACCCTTCTTCTTCATATTTGATAGAACTTGTGCAATCTGACCTTTTTCATGCGCTTGCTTCTTGGCCGTCGCCAATTCCTTTGTATCGGCATCAATCAGGTCACGTAAAGCAAGATATCTCACGCCTATATCGTCTGGTTCCAGCAACCAATCAACTGGTTTTTTCTCCATCGTCCTGTTCATATCAGCATATTATACTTTCAAACCTATCGACTTCAAGGTTGGATAGTTAATGTAATAAACATCACGATGGTCTGCCACAGAGGTCGGCGTGGTTGTTGCCAATGCCGTGACGCCAACATTTATCGCGCAGCAAGGGTCTACGCCCGCTCATTCGGAGGATATAGTCTGGTTTGATGGCAATGGAGATGGAAACGGTTAGACTTTAACGGTAAGTTAATCAGAAACTATTGTTTTTTTTAGCAACTAAGTTCTGATGATTGAGGTACGAAAGACTTTCCAAAGACTTTCGTATTTCTTTTCAAGGTTAAAATCATAGTTGCTTAAAGCCCAGATATTTACCAGTCCTTGTATCATACCAAACAGAATAAGTGCGGCTGCTTCAATATCTATATCCTCTTTGACCTCTCCGGTCTTTATCCCTTCAGATAATAGATGTTTCAAGCTGATTACATAGTTATTTATGACCTCAGAAACCTTTTTGTTTAGTTTTTTATCGCCAAAACTGATAATTTCGGCTATAACCTGAAAAGATATACCTTTCCTTTGCTGTATTGTTGACAGATGGTTCTTTAACACAGTGTCGAGAAACTCTAAGCGAAGTGAAGTTTGTATAAATATGGTCGTTGATATCTGTCAGAAGGTCATCTGCAATTTGGTCAGCCAATCCGGACAAGACCTCACCTTTACTTTTAAAATGTCGATAAATAGCTCCCTCAGATATACCAACTTCTTTGGCGATTTTGCCAACAGTCACATGTTCACTCCCATGTTTTACCACCAGTTTTCGGGCAGCATCAATTATCTGGTCTTGCCTTATATTTGATTTAAGACGTTTTTTAACCATTCAGAATACCTGCAAATTATTGTACCCCTTTATCCTATCACAAAAGACACCCGATAACACTAATTTTCACAACTTTTTTTAGGGTAGCTATGCCTGGGGTATTGACAAAGTAATCATTGTCGTTTAATATGTAAGCGTTTACTTTCTAAATATATATTTCATTTTATTTAGTAGTATTTTAGCGCTAACATAGCGACATTTTAACAAAAGAATCAAGGGGATATACAGTGGGGATTTTTAAAAAGAAAATAATTAAAGAAATACCAGGAGGAGCCTGGGGGCATTTAATATATACACATAAAATGGATGTTGATATCCTCGCGAGATGATATACGCTGTGTCGAGCGCGAAGGACTCCTTGAAGGTAAATGGAAGGTGCGTTTTCTCCGAGTTTTCAGCTTATCAGAAACAAAGGAGAAGGGAATAACAATTGATGGATGGGAAACTTTTGACCAGCATCCCGAACTGATACTCTTCGAAGGCTATTGGCAGGAATATTCAAATGAGGCAAATCTTCAACGGAAAAGAACAATTGAATAATTTATTTTTAGATTGAAAGGAGAACAGGAAATGTCACAACAGAATGCACCAGAACAAAAGAAACCTGAAATAAAGATTGGGGAAGAAATAAAAAAGAAAAAAGGGTTCTGGGGAAAATTTATGACATTTTTGATGATGGGTGGTTTTATTGTAGTTCTTATAGTTATTGTTGCACTATTTATTGCTATTTCATTGGTATTTAAGTGCAAGTAACGAGGTAAATTCTCACATATGCTCTGGCTTAGTCCATTTGTCTCGTTGCGCCCTGTGCTGATTAATGTTTTTACCTTAAATCCGTCTCTTCTAGTATGCTCTTTACCGCGAGGGTAAATATGCGGGCTTTTGAACCTATTTTATTTTAGAACCCGCCCGAGTTTCAGTTTATGTAGGCGATCAAGGATAAATGCTGGTCTCGCTCCCATCTTTTTTTTGTACAATTCGTGCAGTTTTTAACATTTAATTAATATTTTAATCCTACAATAAAAATATATCTCTATTCAGCAGAAAATACTCGGAACCTATAGTCTGATTATTGACCTGATCAGCAAGGTATCCAGTTTTTTTATTTATAGACTAAATCTTAAAGGAGTAGACAAGTGGCACGGAGACAGAAATACACGAAGACACTAAAAATAAAAAGGAAGTAGAACGCGGTGGCAAAAAGTTCTGGTTCTGAGGAGGGAACTAAGGCGCTTGCCATAAGGAAAACTGAAAGAAAAATGGAGCTGGCTAACAAGCAGGAAACAATGACGCCTGTCAGAAAAAAGACCAGCCGTGCCATTAAAGCAAATTCAGTTGCTCTCAAGGTGTCCAGGACAAAATCGACCAAAGTAGCAAACGAAATTGGAGAATCGACGACAGAACTATCAAACGATAGATTAGCAGCCGCCGGCAATGGTGGGGTATTGGACGGCAATTCCGATAAAAAACGCAGCTCTTTTATTCCCAGGATACACTTTTCCGTACATTTTGATAGTATTATTATTAATTTTTTGTGCTGTGCCGATGATAGAAATTAGCTACCAGGTACCGGTTCCCTACCAGGCCGTTGAAACTTATACCGAACAAGAACCATATGTTGACTCTGTTTCTTATTCTGAAAAACAACCTTATACAACTACTCAAGCCTATGTTGTGAGCCAGCCCTACACGGTGACGGTGCCTTATGTGGTATATCCACAGCCGGTACCACCTCCTCCGACTACGAATAACGTCACTCCCCCGCATCCGCCTCTCCCTCCACAGCCACAGGTCTACTATCGTGAAGTTACAAAGTACATGGATGTAACGCAGTATAAGGACATAACCCAATATCAAGACATACAGAAAACAAGAAACGAAACGAAGGTCAGGCCTGTCCAGAAGCAAAGAACGGTAACCAGGATCAGGATGGAAACCCGGCACAAAGTCGTTCCGATTCTTTACTACCTGATATCGTATGAATAATAGGGTTGCACTTCCTCTCCCGCAAGGGGCGAGGAGATATGAGTATTTTTATGCAACTTGGTATTGATTAAGCTAAAGTTAAAACTGCCTCCTGATGTAAGAGTAGTCACTATTGCACTAAGATAGCAGGTGGGTTATCAAAATCCTCAGACCGATAGCGATAAGTACTATTCCGCCTACCAGTTCTGCTCTTTCCCCAACTAATTTACCGGCTCTCCTGCCGATGAGGAATCCGATTGCTGTGATGATTAAGGCAACTATCCCGATTGTTACCGCTGGCAAGGGCAATATTTATATCCAGAAACGCAAAGGATAATCCTACAGCGAGAGCATCAATGCTGGTAGCCAGAGATAATGTAATCAGAACCAAGCCTTTGGTTACATCCGTCTTTTTGTTATCATCATCATCTCATGAAACGACTCCCAGATCATTTTACCGCCGATACCGGCCAGCAGGAGGAAAGCCAGCCAGTGGTCAAAACCTGAAATAAAATCAACAATGGTGCGGCCTGCCAACCAACCCAGGATTGTCATCACAGTCTGGAAAATTCCGAAGGATAGCGATACACGCAGCACCTGTATGCGGGAGATGGTTTTCATGGCGATACTGCTGCTGATGGCTACCGCAAAACAGTCTGCAGAATAAACCAAGCGCTATAAGTCAGAATGGATAGTACTATCCATTTATTCGCCTTTTATCTTTAAAGGTATTCCCGCTGCCAGGAAATAGACTTCGCTGGCATGACGTGCCAGAGCCTGGTTAGCCTTTCCCAGAAGGTCACGATAAATACGGCCGATCATATTATCAGGTACCAATCCCAGCCCCACTTCGTTAGAAACGATGATGCAATGTGCCGGCATGGCGGTTATAGCAGTGATCAGTTCATTTATTTCGGCAGCAACCCGTATTTCGGCTTCACCGCACTGATTTCATTTTCCAGCAAATTTGAGATAAGCAGGGTAATGCAATCGATGATCACGACCTGGGCGTCGTTAGTTTTTGCGGCTTTCAGGGCTCTGCCCACCTGGCGAGGTGCTTCCAGCGTCCGCCATGATTCAGGACGGTTCTTTTTATGTTCTTCTATTCTGGTCTTCATTTCTTCGTCCAGGGGTTCTCCGGTGGCGACGAAAACGACTTTCTTTCCCAGCTGGCCGGCGAGTTTCTGGGCAAAGGTACTTTTGCCGCTGCGGGCACCACCCAGTAATAGTATGATTTTTCTCTTGTCCGGCATTTTTATAATCTCCAGAACAATAACAGAATTATGAGTACCAGCACCTCCGATATCTCATTGAGCGCTCCATAGACATCGCCGGTAAGCCCCCCCAGTCGAGAGTTAAAATAGCTGGCAATGCCAAGAGTAATCAGCCACAGCGCTGCCATAAGCGCTAAACCCCACCAACCAAGCAAAGCTACTGAAACAACTAGTGCGACAACTGTGGCTACGGTCATTCTCTTCCACGTTGCCCCCTGCTTGAATGCCAGCCCCATTCCTGAACTCTTGGCATAAGGGAATGTCGTAAGGGCTGTGACGATTATCCAGCGACTCAGCGTGGGCATCAATAACAGTGCCGGCCCCAGTAACCATACTGGTAAGTGACGATAATGAAACATATTTTAAAAGAAGAAGCAGTATGGCGGCGATAATGCCAAAGGCACCTACGCGGCTATCTGCCATGATTTCCAATCTTCTTTCCCGTGTTTTGCCGCTGACGGTACCGTCGAAGGTATCCATTAACCCGTCAAGGTGATGAGCACCGGTCATGACAGCCAGGGCAATTATGAGCAGGACGCTGGTCACAGGCCGGGGCAAAATGAAAGATAAACCATAGTTGAGGACAAGCAGCAGTCACTCCCAGCACAAGCCCTACCAGCGGGAAATAAGATAATGAGCGGCCGAAGTCCTCTTTGCCTTTCCCCCAGCGCTGAGGCAGCGGGAATATGGTGAGAAATTTGAAAGCAGTGAGAAATCCCATCTGTATTAAGCTCCCTGTTTCTTCAATGATTCTGCTTCGGATACCCCCGCATCAGCAAAGGTTGCCATCTGGGTCAGTATTTTCACCGAAGCTTCGGCAAGGGAAATACCAAGTGCGGCACCGGTGCCTTCTCCCAGGCGCATATTCAGTTTAAGCAGCGGTTTTAATCCAAGGTATTCCAGGAGGAGTTCATGCCCTGGCTTCTGCAGAAAGGTGAGCTGCAATGAGATATTCTTTCATCCTGGGACATAATCTGGTGGCAATAAGCGCAGCGGCGCCGGAGATAAAACCGTCGACGACCACAGGAATTCTGTGCGCGGCCCCTGCTACTATGACACCGGCCAGGCCGCCAATTTCAAAGCCGCCGACTTTGGCCAGCACGTCAAGGGCATCGGTGGGGTCCGGTTTGTTCACTGCCAGCGCTTTTTCAATTACACTCACTTTGTGAGCTAGCTGTTTGTCATCGATGCCGGTGCCCCGTCCGGTTATCTTGGCTGCGGGATAACCGCTGAAGGCGGCAAAAATAGCGCTGCTGGCAGTAGTATTGCCAATGCCCATATCACCGGTACCCAGGATATCCAGCCCCTTGCTAACCTCAGCCTCGACCAGCTCTATACCTGTTTCTATCGAATCAATTGCCTGCTGTCTTGTCATTGCGGGCCCCTGTGCCATGTTTTTAGTGCCGAAGTCGATCATTTTGCAAATAAGCCCGGGCGTTGGCGGGAAGCCCCCAACCACCCCCATGTCAACCACGATGACACGTGCGCCGATATGCCGGGTAAGAACATTGATACCAGCACCACCGTTTAGGAAATTGAGCACCATCTGCCGTGTTACTTCCTGCGGGTAAAGCGTTACTCCTTCGGCAACCACGCCGTGGTCAGCCGCCATGGTGATAATAGCCTTTTGTTCCAGTGTGGGTGAAGGATCAGCTTTGATGCCGGCAATTTGAACGGATAATTCTTCCAGCCTGCCCAGGCTGCCATGAGGCTTGGTCAGGTTGTCCTGACGCCGGCGGGCAGCTTCCATTGATTTGTTATCAAGAGGTTGTATTGAATCGAGTGCCTGTTGTAATTTCATTTACATGCTTTTTCTCCCCAATGTTATTTCATAAATCTTTTGCATATCGAGGTTTTTTCTGACTACGTCAGCCAGTTTATCATACTGCTCTTCTTTATTCAGGGCAGTGGTCGAGGCTTGCAGGCAGCCCCCGAATCTGTCTCAACCGGCTCAGGAATGCCCTGGTAAAATCGGCATTGTGGAACACTCCGTGAATATATGTCCCCAGGAGCAGGCCGCTGGAGCTGATAGCACCGTCACAATATTCTTCCTCTCCGGCAGGTGTTTCCACAATTTTAAAAGCCGGAGGATGGCTCTGATTGCTGGTCTGTCCCATATGTATTTCGTATCCGGTGACCTCCAGTCCATTCATACCCTGAAGCAAGCCGGAATCGGCAACCACCTGCGCTTTTACCTGGGTGGTGGTTTTTACACTGGCGAATATAGTTTCATTATCCAGCAATCCCAGACCTTCCGCATATGCGTCCTTGCTCTCAGTATTCTGTGGGTCAGCTATACTTTTGCCCATCATCTGAAAGCCGCCGCATACACCTACTACCGGAGTCCCCGATTTAGCCTTATCAATGACAGCTTGGGCCAAGCCGCATTTGTGAAGGTAGTTTAAGTCAGCGATGGTGGTTTTAGTGCCGGGCAAAATGATCAGATCAGGATTATTGAGTTGCGAAGAGTGGTTTACATAATGAACTGCACAGCCCTGTTCTTTGAGCGGGTCGAAGTCATCAAAGTTAGCAATATGCGGCAAATAAATGACTGCTACCTGAAGCATCCCTTTGCCGGAAGAATCGTCCCTGTCGTCGAAATACACGGAATCTTCTTGGGCTATAGTAATGCCTCGATAAAAGGGGATAACTCCCAGCACCGGTTTGTGAGCGAGCTTCTCCAGCATTTTCAGCCCTGGATTCAGCAGCTCTATGTCACCGCGGAACTTGTTAATAATAAGTCCTTTCACCGTGGCACGCTCCTGTCTGGTCAGCAGCTTTAATGTGCCCACCATCGAGGCAAACACTCCGCCGCGGTCGATATCACCCACCAGCAACACGGGGGCTTTTGCCATGAGGGCCACCCTCATGTTCACTATTTCCCTGTCTCTGAAGTTTATCTCGGCAGGACTACCTGCTCCCTCGATCACCACGATCTCATAATGTGAGCGCAGTTTATTCAGGGAATCCCTGATTATTTCCAGAAGATGCGGCGTATAGCGGTAGTAGTCGCTGGCACTCAGGTTTTGGGCTACCTTGCCCAGGACAATTACCTGTGATCTGGCATCTTCTTCCGGTTTGAGTAGAATGGGGTTCATGTGGATTGACGGCTCTACGCGAGCTGCTTCAGCCTGAGCCGCCTGGGCACGGCCGATTTCGCCGCCTTCATTAGTAACGAATGAATTGAGCGCCATATTCTGGGCTTTAAAAGGAGCAACGGAGTAGCCGTCCTGCCGGAAAATGCGGCACAGGGCGGCAACCATAATGCTTTTGCCTACCGATGAGGCAGTCCCCTGAATCATGATTACTTTGGCTGGCATACTATTGGAATAAATCCTTAATTATCTCTATTAATATTAGTTCGAACTACAAGAGTAGCCGGTAGCTTATTAACCGGATGGGGACAAACGCAGACATCGACCCCGTAGACATCTTTAATGGTCTTGGCGTTCACTACGGCCTCAGGTGTTCCCTGGCTATAGATCATCCCGTTGTGAAGTATTACCAGGCGGTTACAATATTGAACTGCCAGGTTTAAATCGTGCAGTGCAATTAACACAATCAGGTCTTGCTCGCGGCAAAGCCGGAGAACCAGTTCTAATGTTTCAACCTGGTAGTTAATATCGAGATGTGCAGTGGGTTCATCGAGGAGGAGTATTCTCGGTTCCTGCGCCAGGGCTCTTGCGATAACAAGCCGCTGTTTTTCTCCGCCGGAAATCTCTGCAATCCTTCTTTCTGCCAGATGTTCGGTGTGAGTTGCCTCCATGGCTTTTTGAACAATAGCCAGATCTTTGTTGCTTTCATATCGCAGCAGCCCAAGATGAGGTGTTCGTCCCATCAATACTAGCTCCAGTGCAGTAAACAGATCAGGGAGTACCGGATTCTGGGGAACTATCGCTACCAGCCGGGCCAGGTCATTGTGTTTAAGCTGCTCGATTGTGTGTCCATCGATATAGATATGCCCTGTCTGGGGCTTCAACATGCGAATAATACTTCGGAGCAGGGTGGATTTCCCTGAGCCGTTTGGGCCGATTATGCCTACGAGTTCACCGGGAATTGCTTCCAGGTTTATATTCCTGAGAATAGTTTGCTTGCCATATCCCAGGCTGACCTGGTCTAATCGTAAAGCTAACATTTAAAATAATACCTTTTTCTTTTTTCTCAGCAGGTACAGGAAGAATGGTGCTCCGATAAATGCGGTTATCACTCCGATCGGTATTTCCGTTGGTGCCATCACGGTGCGGGCGGCAGTATCAGCCAGTATCAAAAAAATGGCTCCGGAGAGAGCAGCCAATGGAAGCAGAAAACGATGATCAGGTCCCCAGAGAATGCGGACAGCGTGAGGGACAATGATGCCCACAAAGCCGATGATACCGCAGAAGCAGACTGCTGCTGCGGTTATCAGCGTTGCCGCAGCCAGCAAAATAAGCTTGACCTGCTCTACATTGATGCCGAGTTGTTGTGCCTGCTCTTCGTCAAGCTGCATCACATTGAGCGGCCTGGCATGGAGCCAGATCACAATAATACCAACTATGATGTAAGGCAAAGCCGTAGTCACCTGCCACCAGCCTGTCATGGAAAAGGTGCCCAGCAGCCAGGTAATGATGGCATGGAGCTGATCGCCGGAAACAATCATGAGGTATGAAATAATTGCAGTCAGGAATGCCCCCAGGGCTACGCCAGCCAGTATCAGTGTGGTCATAGGCAGCGTTTTACCTACCCGGGCTATGGAATAGACTATGGTTACTGCTGCAACTGCTCCTACGAAAGCCAGGACCGGTATACTGGCTGCTTGAAATGGAAGGGGCAATAAAAAGCCAAGAATGGCTCCCAATCCTGCACCTTGGGCCACACCTATAAGGTAGGGATCAGCCAGAGGATTACGGAAAAGTCCCTGATAGGTAGTTCCGGCAACCGCCAGGGCAGCGCCTACCAAACCTGCCAGCACAATGCGTGGTAACCTTATACTCATCACGATTATATCAGCACTTACTGCCCAGGTCGGGTCGATGTGGATAAAAGGCAATTTATCCAGCAATATCTGGTAAATCGTTGTAAATGAAATTTCCGTGCTCCCGATAGCAGTGACGGTGAGGGTTATTGCCATCAGAAACAAAAGCAAAGCGACGATGGCATAAGCACGGCTGTGCCATCGCAGGGAATAGTACCTGCTAATTTTTGGGATGGCTGTGTCTTTTACTATTTCCTGCGTCATTTATTTGAGAGTTTCCCCCTCACTCTAGCTCTCTCCCTCCAGGGGAGAGAGAATATTCATTCACCTTCTCTGTCTATTTCACTTATTTCCCTTTCCCTCCAGGGGAGAGAGATATTTATTTACTTTCTCAATCTATTCCACTCATTTCCTCTCCCTTGAGGGGAGAGGAGTAAGGTGAGGGTGACTACTCCTAAAAAGTAAAAATCCCCCCGCTCGGTGGAACAGGGGGATTTTCTATAAAAAATATAAATCCCACCCCCTTAATCCGCGGAGGCAGTTGCAACTCACCAGGCTGGTGTTCTGACTATTACAGCAGGCGGGACTGTGCCGGAGTTACGCCGGCTTGCACCTGGATTAAGCCCTCAGTTACCCTCGGGCGCCTTGAAAGCTCTATTCAATTGGATACAGAGTAGCAATAAAACGAGTTGGAAGTCAATCTATATATCCTTAAATTGTTTGACTAGATTCTAAGTGGTAGAATTTTACCTGAAGTTACTTTTCTTATTGACTATAAATAGGTGGAGGTTAATAAAATGTCAGGTGTAAAAGGTAAAGTGGAAGCTTATCGAAAATTGACATCCGTGAACAAGGTAGTTGAAAAACAAGAAGAAACCTATATAAAAGGGCTCGCCCTTGGTGGTCATGGAGCAATGCCGGCAGCCATTGACAGCAGAGGCGGCAGAATAGTCAGAATCAGACCATTGCACCTAGACTGGAAGTATGACAAGAAAAAATTCAATCCATGGAAGATTGAGGCACGAGGGAAGGTTTTCGAGCCGTCAATGAAAATCGCGTTGCCCGCTTTCAATCTGGCATACAAAAAGCGTGTTTATTCCCCTAACAGAATTAAATATCCCCTGAAGAGGGTTGATTGGGACCCCAATGGCGAGAGGAATCCGCAGAACAGGGGCAAGAGCAAGTTCAAGAGAATCTCATGGGATGAGGCTACAGACATAATCGCCAGCGAGATAAAAAGAATAAAGGCGAAATACGGCCCATACGGCATTCTGGCTCAGGCAGACGGGCACGGAGAGTCAAAAATTGTGCATGCCGCCCATGGGTGCCAGTATGAGCTCCTTAAACTTCTAGGAGGCGCTACATTTCAGCAAAGAAATCCGGATAGCTGGGAGGGGTGGTACTGGGGAGCCAAACACGTGTGGGGGATGGATGATGGCGTTGGTTTGAAAGGCTATTATAAACAAAACAATCTGGTCAAGGATATGGCAGAAAATGCTGAGATGCTGCTGTTCTGGGGGTGCGACCCCGAAACTACCCCCTATTTTTATTTAGCTGGACTACCAAGCCAGTTAAGCTATTTCTGGACAGAACTCGGGATAAAACAGGTATACATCAGCCCCGATCTGAATTACGGAGCCGCTGTTCATGCTGATAAGTGGATCCCGATACTACCGAATACTGATGCCGCTATGCAACTGGCAATAGCCTATATGTGGATAAAAGAAGGAACTTACGATAAAGAATATGTTAAAACGCATACCGTGGGCTTTGATAAGTTCAAGGACTATGTAATAGGCAAGGAAGACGGAGTACCCAAGACACCTGAATGGGCTTCACCGAAATGCGGCGTTCCAGAACGGACGATTAAGGCACTGGCCAGAGAATTCGCCGCCAAAACTACATCAATCATACATTCTTATGGTGGTTCCTATATTCGGGGGCCGTATTCAACCGAGCCGGCCAGATTAGAGGTAATATTGCTCGGGATGCAGGGGCTGGGGAAACCTGGAGTCCACCAGCAGAGCGACTGGAGGGGATTCCCACGAGCTATGGTGATGCCAGATGAGAAACCAGCAAGGCAGGGCTCTATGTACGGATGGTTTTTCCCTCCCCCGCCACAGGTGCTGCCGAAGACCCTTATCCAGAAGGCTATTCTCAGCGATGAGCCTATCAGCTGGTATGGCAGCTCAGCACAAATGTGCCCAACTGAAGACCAGTTTAAAAAATACACCTATCCCATACCCAAAAAAGAGGGTGGCACAGAAATACACATGGTATGGAGCGACACTCCGTGCCGCACCACCTGCTGGAATGGGGGCAATGAAACTATCGAAGCATTTCAAAGCCCCAAGATAGAATGCGTTGTTGTCCAGCACCAGTGGCTTGAGAACGATGCTCTACTTGCAGATATACTATTGCCTGTTAACACTAAATTGGAAGAACAGGACTTTGGAATTGACCGTAATTCACAGTTCTATAGTATCTTCCTTGAAGGGAGAAGCACTGAACCCATAGGCGAGTCCAAGAGTGATTACGAGGTAGTCTGTGAAGTAGCCAGGAAGCTGGGCCTGTATGAGGAATACACAAAAGGTAAGACCGTTGAAGAATGGATAAAATATGGCTACCAGCATTCAGGCGTTCAGAATTTGGTCAGTTGGAAGGAACTTAATGAAAAGGGGTACTACGTTGTGCCGACTGCACCGGATTGGGAGAAAGACCCGGCTGGGTTATTCAAGTTTTATCAGGACCCTGATGCCAACCCTTTAACAACACCTTCCGGTAAGCTGGAATTCTATTCTGAAAGGCTGGCCGAGCACTTTCCTAACGACAAAGAGAGACCACCAGTACCTCACTGGATTGAAAAGGGCATAACTCACGACGAAAGGCTCTCCAGTGAGAGGGCTAAGAAGTATCCACTGCTGTTGATCTCTAACCACCCGAGGTGGAGATTACATGCTCAATGTGATGATGTCTCATGGACAAGAGAAGCACCGACTTGTAAAGTCAAGGGCTATGATGGTTACATGTACGAGCCCGTCTGGCTCCACCCTTCAGAAGCTGCTAAGAGGGGTATAAAAAGTGGTGACATTTTAAAGGTATTCAATGAGAGAGGTGCTGTTCTCGGCGGCGCTCATGTGACAGAGAGGATAAGATCAGGTGTGGTATACATGGACCATGGGGCAAGATGTGATTGGATTATCCCGGGGGAGCTTGACCGAGGGGGTGCCATAAACCTGATATCGCCGGCCGGCATGATCTCGAAAAATTGCACCGGACAGGCTACGAGTGGTTACCTCGTAGAGGTGGAAAATGTCAGCATGAAACAGATGGAAGAATGGAGGAAGCGATACGCCGAGGCATTTCAGAGAGAATATGATCCGGCTTCCGGCTTGCGCTTTAACGCCTGGGTTGAAGGAGATACATAGATAGTAATACTCTTGTTATCGCTGTTGCCAGATGCAATGGTTGTTACTGCTCGCAAGATTGCCTGCAACGAAGGCTGATTTTAGTTACTTGTAGCTGATCATCATGGGGAGTGGGGTTCTTAATGTTACTGCGCCGGGGGCAGGACAGACCTGGACGCAGCTTGCTTCATGCCAGCATTCATCGGGATAGGATACTTTTGGGAAGTCTCCCTCCTGTGAATTGTAGAAGACATCCCCGGGGCATACATCAACACATTGGCCGCATTTAATGCATATCTTGTTATCTATGATCGGTGGCATATATTCCTCCCGGTAAACAAATCTGATTTTGTTCCTGATACCTGGTTCGCCTGAGTCTCATTTTGCTCCCCATTCAAATTCGGGCTTGTTATCTTTTTTGCGAATTACCAGGGTTTTATTCAGCAGAGGGTTGGTGAAAGGGTAGTCGGTGCGGCGATGTTTGGCACGGGTTTCTTTTCTTTCCTGCGCGCACAGCATGGCGGCCTCTCCCACATCCATCATATTGATTGTTTCAAGCCAGCGTCCTACTTCATGTCCATTCCTGGCAGACATACTTTTCATTGATTTTTCCCGGAGCCTCTGAACATTTCGCAGTCCCTGTTCCAGCAAAGTCTCAGACCGTGTTAATCCGGCATAGTCCAGCATTATCTGCTGCAATGCAATATTTGCCTCCTGCCAGGTGGCACCGGTTTTGCGGTTCTTCACGGTTTCGAGAAGTGCAGCCTTTTCTTTCACTATCTCGTTACTCATTTTGATGCCGGCATGCTCTGCCTGTTTGCTGTACTTCGCTGCATTTTCTCCACAGATGCTGCCCACAATCGTGGCAAAAGCCATGTCTCCGGAATATTCCTGGCCGGCACTATACAATCCTGGAATTGAGGTCTCGCCTCTGGTGTTGAAGGAGACTCCCCCGTTAAGGCTGACCCCGTAGGTGTAGAACTCAACTGCATTCTTAAGCAGGTCTATCCCATCTTCCTTCAACGAGTCCAGGACTCCGATATTTCCTTCGTTTCGTAGCCAGTGCTTCATGTAGTCGATGTCCTCTTCGGATGCTCCCCGGCAATCCATATAGACGGGTCCTTTGCCTGAGCGATTATATTCGTCAAAAACAGTAGGCCAGCAATCGGCAGTGATATCTCCGTAGACCCGGTCGGGTTTGGTGATAAATGGGCCTATAGGTTTATCGAAGGGATCTCTGAGTACTCCTATCCAGGTAGCTTTGCCCGCGCGGCAAAAATATTTGATTCCGGCCCATTGGCCGATATTTTCCATATCGCGTAATTCGCCGCCAGCACGGTATACCATGGCCCGGCCATCTCCAGTGCAGAAGGGCGATGTCGGAGTATTACACAGCCAGCCTGGTGTTGCACTGGGGTAGAGCCTGGTGCAGGCTCCTGTCCCGAGTACAACCGCTTTTGCCTCAAATTCAACCAGGCTGTCGTTCCAGGTATCAAAACCCAGAGCCCCGGTAATTCGTCCACCCTCTTTAAGCAGCTCAAAAACGGTAATTCGGTTTTTTATCTGGCATCCTCTTTTCTTTGCCTGTTCGGTGAGCACCTGTTTCTGGTTACCGCCGCTGTACTTGAGGTGGGTAAGTGGAAGACCCGGGAATGCGTGCCCCGCAAACTCCCATTTTCCTTTGTACTTCATAGGAATTCCCCAGCCGTCCCACATCTTCACTATTTCCCCGGAATGCTCAAGCCAGATTGGAGCGAACTCGGGCCTTATTCCTGTCTGTGGATGGTGCAGGTATTCGGCCAGGATCGGCTTGGGATCTTTGCCATGAAATTCAGGCAGGTAACAGCAAAAGTGATCATTGCCGGCTCCCGCACTGCCGCTATATAATGTATTGCTTTTGTCAGCAACAATGACCCTGGCCCCGAGTTCGCTGGCTCTTATAGCTGCCATCAAACCCGCCGGACCACCTCCAATACAGAGAACATCGGCCTTTTCTATTGTCTTTTCCACAAGGATCCCACTTCAGGCGTAACTTCGAACAATTTTACACCGTAAATATTTTTTCGGGTGTCCTGTGCAGGCACACAGCCTCACCTTTTTCCTGGACTATATAGTTTGAACAAACAACGGCTGAAGCCTTTTCTGTTGTTATAGAGGGGTGCACAGCGATATTCATCCCTGGCTGTATCTTCATTGAGTCCTCAATATTGATTGCGGGACGTTCTACCATATCGTATCCCATTCCATGAGCATAGATTCTCTTTTCTTTGGCGTATCCTTTACTTACCATGAATTCATCATTAGCTTTAAAAATATCTCCGGGTTTAGCACCTGGCTTCATAAGGCTGAGTGTAACTTTAAGAGCCTGCTGGCAAGTCTCGTGCTGTTTTTGAAGCTCATCTGTTACTTTCCCCAGGCAAATTGTCCTGTTAATCTCGCCCCAGAAACCGCTGGGGCCATTGGTTTCAATCAACACCATAAACTGGTCGCCCTTTTCCAATATTTTATTCTGAAAATAAGGAGACCATGTGATAACCGGTTGGCCGGGCTGAGCAGAGCCGGTACGGACATTTACGCCTTCGGCTCCCATACTCACACAGGTATGGACGATGTCGGTATAGATATCGTGTTCGGATTTACCCGGTTGGATAATCTTCAAGACATGGTCGAAAGCAGCATCCTGTATGGCGCAACTCTCTTTTATGTATTTGATTTCCTCGTCACTTTTAACCGCTTTAATAGTATCGATCAGGTCGGTTGCTTCCATAAAGGTGGCACCGGTGAGGTTTTTTGTTATATAAGTATAGAGGGCTGCTGACATAAATCCCATGCCAAGCAAGCCAATGCGGCAGTTTTTAAAGGGGGCCAGCTCTTTTACGACCTCTTCTGCCATGAAAACATTGCTGTAATCAAGACTGGGGAGGGTGGGGACGTTGATTCGCTTCTTGGTGCCCCGGACTGCCCACTCCGGGGGAGATGGTTTGGCGGGGAGTCTTGCCCCATGCCATATTGAGGTCATATCGTCTTCCCGCGGGAAAATAACGATTACGGGATAGCTATGCTGTGCGTTTATGTCGGTAAACCATTTAACATAACCGCCGAGCACATCAGCGAAGCTCTGCATGATCAGAAAATCCAGGGATTTCTCTTTCATTACCTGGCGAACTGCCTTCCAGCGCCGCTCAAGTTCAGCGGTCGAAATCCTGCTTTTTACTCTCGTTTCTTCATTGGCCATTATAAATCCTCCAACTGAAATTTAATCTTGTTATTTAGTATGTGACAAGTAGGCTTTCCCTTGACGTTTATTTAAATTTACTTTCTATTATGGCGGCGTTGGATGCATCGAGCTCAGGCAAGTTTATTATTGGTGGCTCGTATCGATAACCAGTGCCATCCCACGGCTACTATCATAGCAATTACAGCGTAAATTTGCTCGACACTACTGGATACAGCAAGGGTAATTCCGCCGCCGATCAGCAATATTCGCTGAGGCCAGTTTAAATTACGGAACAGGTGGCCCTCGACCCCGATAGCAAGGCTGGTAATACCCACGATTGCGGTAACGATGGCCATTACTATCCCCAGAGGTTTATCCAGGAGGAGCAGGCCCGGGTTATACACAAAGACGAAGGGCACCAAATAAGCGGCGATACCCAGGCGCATTGCCTGCCACCCGGCACGCCATAAGCTGCACCTGGCAATACCAGCAGCAACAAAAGCGGCAACTGCGAAAGGCGGTGTTATGAAGGCGGTAATGGCCCAGTACATGATAAAGAGGTGTATTGCCAGAGGTGGCACACCCATTTTTATTACAGCGGGTGCTACCATCAAGGGCGAGTGTCAGGTAAGAAACCAGGGGGCTTACCCCCATACCCATTATGTAGCATATTATTGCTGCCAGGCAGAGAACCGGCAGCAGGGTTCCCCCCACCATGGACATGAGCTGGAAAGTGAGCTTATAGCTTAAGAGCGATAAGGATAGAGCGCCTATGATGATACCGCATCCAGCGCAGGCAATTGCTACTGACACGAGTCCCCTCATTGCTCCATCGGCGCCTTGCACCAGCCTTCCAAAATCTACGCGCAGCTCTTTCTTCCTGCTGAACCAGGATACTATGATGAGGGTGATGATGGCATAAATGGCTGACTTTTCTGCAGAGTAGGTGAGGACTATCATGCAGAATAGGAGCATTATTAGTGGAATCAGGAAAATATAACCTTGCTTTGCTGTCGGCCAGAATTTGGGCAATTCTGCCCTTGACAATCCCATGATGCCGTTCTTTTTAGCATTGAGGTCTACCTGGATGAAACAGAGCCAGGTAGTAAAGGACTGCCGGGATAAAGGCATAGATTATTACCTGTCCATAAGGCATATTGACATATTCGCAAATAATGAATGCAATTGCTCCCATTACCGGGGGCATGATCTGTCCGCCGGTGGAAGAGACAGCCTCAACTCCAGCGGCAAAACTGGCTGAAAATCCGGTCTTTTTCATCATCGGTATGGTCACCATGCCGATGGTAGCAGTATTGGCCGCCGGGCTTGCCGAAATCATGCCCAGCAGTCCGCTCCCCACTACTGATGCTTTGGCCGGACCTCCGCGCATATGGCCAGTAAGAGAATTTGCGATATTGACAAACCAGTCGCCGGCACCCGTGATGTAGAGCATCTGGGCAAAAAGAAGAAAAGTAATAATAATCTTGGAGGCAGTTGATATGGGCACGCCGATGATCCCATCCCGGGACGTGTACATGAAATTACCGATTTTCCCCAGTGTGTAGGGGTCAGTCTGGAAAAAACCGGGCAGATAGGAGCCGAAAATGAGGTAGGCAAGGGCTATGGCTACGATGATGGCGAAAATCAAACCCAGTGAGCGCCGGGATGCTTCCCAGACCAGGATTATTAAGAGCCAGCCGAGGCTGATATTGATTATGGGTACAGAATATTGTAGTTCAATAAGCGAGCTTTCAAAAAAGAAGGCATAGTACGCGGTGGGAATAAGGCTTACTATGGCAAACACTATATCGTACCATGGTGGAGCTATAGTCCTGGTTCTGTCCTCGGATCCGCTTTTTGCCGGAAGGACAATGAATGCGAAAAAGAGCACGATACCGACAAACATACCCTCGTGAGTGGGGCCGGTGACTCCGACGCCGAAGAACATAGGCAAAAGATCGAGCACATAGATTACTATGTACAGCATGTAAAGCGCGCTTAGTACTGTGATAAAGCTGCGCCAGCTCAACCAGGAACGAGGCCTCGTGCCTGGTTGAGCCATCTCTCTCGCAGGTGTGGTCATTTTTTAAACTTTTCTCTTATTTCGGACCGGGTGTTGTGACAAGTTGTGGACATATTTTTTCCAGGAGAACTTTCTGTTTGGCATCAAGTGCCGGAGTCCAGGCACCTTTTTCCTTGAAGTATTTGATGGCACCGGGATGGTAAGGAAGAAATGCTGAGGATGCGTTCCCTTCTATGGCGAATTCCTTTGCCTGGGGCACCATGCCTGTAAATTCGTTCCAGTTATCGTACACGGTTTTCAGAAGGGTATAAGCAACATTCTCATCCATATTATTCTTTACTGAGAAGGATACGGGTAACATTACACAGGATATGTCCTTATCCTGACCCCGATAGGTATTTGCTGGTAAAAATCCTGCTGCTGTCCATAGTTCCTCAGAAAAACCCATTTTATCCGGAGGTACCGGGATAAAGCGGACATCTTTCACCGTGCATAGCTCCACTACAGAAGGATCACCCCTGGCCAGGAAACACATGGCAGCGTCACCCACACCTTCCCTGAGTTGCTGGGCCAGGTGTGCGCCGTTATTTCCGGAAAGAAGGACAATATCATTGTCGGTCATCCCGTAGGCCTCAAGCAATTTTATCCTGACTGCATCATTAGCAGGTGCCGAGGGAACTTTGCCCAGTAGCTTCTTCCCTTTGAAATCGGCTATAGAGGTGATGCCGGTATCGACCCTTGTTACAATGTGAACGATCGATTGTGCACTGGCCATCAGGTGAAGTGGACCGATTGCCAGCTTTTTTCCCGCTATTATCTTGGGGAATTCCTGGCGGCTCATATTAGCCGGGTTGTAGGTCATATCGCCCTGGCCCTGGACAAAAGCAGCTACTGCCTGCGGTGCACCGATCTGGGGATCTATAGACATTTGTACAGCGGCTCCATATTTGGTCAACAACGTGGACCAGGCGACTGCCATGCTGTGGGGAACGGTTCCACTGGCCGTTGTGACAACGGATACCTTGGTCGCTGCCTGCTGAGCAGGTTTGGCTGGAGTTCCTGGTGCAGCATGGAGTACTCGGCTGAGCGGGTACCGCACAGGCGAGTACTGTGAGTAAGAGAGCGACACTGATGACTGGTGCAATAATGTTCTTTAACTTCATTTTCCCTCCTTGTTAATTTAATCAGATAATAGTTAATTTTTCGATTGAGTTCCTTCGTAAAAAGATTATTATCGGCTATAAAATGAATTGAATGGTATGAAATAAGTCACATCGTTGTCCGAAGTATTATACATAGTATACTTTAAAGACATATAAGGGAATCAGCCCTAGGTTGAAATTGTTTGTAGTACTAAGTCCTACCCGTTTTTTGAGTATGACAGAGGCCTAAATGGAATAGGGGCATTGGACATCTTTGGTTTTGTGGATGATATTGTCGATAAGGTAGCCGCCGAATTAATTTAAAGTATAATATCTTAAGCAAATTGAAAGGATTGCTAGCATGAAAATCGATATATTCACCCATATCGTCCCCCAGAAGTACCGGAAAGCATTGGCGAATAAGCTTTCGGCGAAAGACTATCAAGAGCATGATTCGGTATACGATGCGTTTCCTGCTTTGGTCAATATGGAGGAAAGATTCAGGGTTATGGATGAGTACGGGATCACTCAAGGTTCTCACACTTACCCATCCATTTGTGGAGACCGTCGCGGAACCCAAAGTGGCAGCTGAGCTTGCAAGGCTGGGCAATGATGAGCTCGCGGAGCTGGTTTCAAAACATCCTGACAGATTTGTTGCCGCTATCGGTAGCTTGCCGATGAACGATATTGATGCAGCTCTAGATGAACTGGACAGGATAATTAAAGAACTGAACCTTAAAGGGATTCAACTGTGTACGGACATTAACGGTAGGCCACTCGATTCACCAGAATTTGCGCCTTTGTATGAGAAACTGAACTGGTATAAATCGGCAGTTTTTATTCACCCGTACAGGCCGGAAACTGTTGCCGACTATCATGATGAGGCGATTTCCAAGTATAGAATTTTTCATACATTTGGGTGGCCCTACGACACTACAGCAGCGATGGTACATTTAGTATTCGGCCACATACTGGAGAAATACTCTGATATTAAGTTTATAACCCACCACTGCGGGGGCATGATACCCTTTTTTGATCAACGATTATCACAAGCCTGCAGTACTCCGCTTATGAAGGAAAATACGCGTGGGTTTAATAAACCGCCATTTGACTATTTCAAGGAGTTTTACGCCGATACTGCGCTCAGCGGAAGCACTTCTGGTTTGATGTGTGGATACAACTTTTTTGGCGCAGACCATATGCTCTTCGGTACAGATATGCCTTATGGCAGGCAAAAAGGGCGTTTGGTCTATAAAGCGGTGATAGATTCCATTGAACGAATGGATATCGCTCAGGGAGACAAACAGAAAATATTTGAAGAGAATGCAAAAATGGTACTGGAATTGAGTATGTAAAAAACTATGCCATGGCTGGTTTAGCGGTTTTTACTGAAATAACATGCCAAATAACCGCTATTGCTATGGCAATAGCAGAGATAATCAATACAGTTCCATCGGACATGGAAAATGCAATACCACCCACTGCCAGCAATATTCTTTGTACGACATTCAAATTGCCTAACATGTATCCTTCCAGCCCGGTCATCAGGGCAGCGATACCTATGATAGCCAGACCAATGGCAAAGACTATTTCCCCCGGGGAACCAATCAGCAAAAGGGCAGGGTGATAGACAAAAATAAAAGGTACCAGGTAGGTGCCTATGCCAAGGTGCATCGCTTTGAATCCTGCTCCCCACATACTGCACTTGGCAATACCGGCAGCGACGAAGGATGCGACCGCATAGGGTGGAGTGATGAAGCAGGTTATAGCCCAGTAGAAAAGAAAGAGATGAGCTGCTAATGTGGGCACTCCCATCTGTTCCACCGCCGGTGCTACCATCATGGCCAGGGTCAGGTAGGATACAAGTGGGCCTACTCCCATGCCCATAATATAAGAAATCAATGCTGCCATTGCCAGCACTACAAACAGGTTTTGTCCGATAAGCTCGGTGAGTTGGAAGGTGAGTTTAAAGCTGACAAGGGAAAGTGTCAGTGCCCCGATAATTATGCCGCATCCTGCACAGGCAACAGCAACAGGCATCAGTGCTTTCAGAGCACCTTCTGCTCCGTTAACTAATTTTTTAAAACCCATCCGTCCCTGTTTCCTGAACAACGAGATAAAGATTATGGTGAGGAAAGCATAAATAGCCGATTTCTCAGGCGAAAGCGAAAGAGCAATCATACATATTAATAGCACGGCCATGGGGATTATGTACCAGTAGCCATCTTTGATTGTCCTGGAAAAGGAAGGCAGTTCCGAGCGCGGTACACCTTTTATTTTCAACTTTGCAGCCTCAAGGTCAACGGTGACAAACAGGGCAAAATAGTAAAGAAGTGCCGGGATAAAGGCGTAGATAATCAGTTGCCCGTAAGGCATACCGATATAATTGCATAACACAAACACCACCGAGCCCATAACGGGAGGCATAACTTGCCCTCCGGTAGAAGCTACAGCTTCTACTCCGGCAGCGAAGGTCTTTTTAAAGCCCATCTTTATCATCAAAGGGATGGTGACGGTTCCTACGCTGGCAACATTAGCTGGAGGACTCGCTGTGACCATGCCCAGGAGGCCGCTCCCTATCACTGCTGCTTTGGCAGGGCCTCCCCGCACGTGACCAACAAGTGAGTTAGCAATGTTAACGAACCATTCTCCAGCCCCGGAAAGAAACAGTACTTCAGCAAACAGGAGAAAGGTAAGAATCGTTTTGCTGGCGATATCGACAGGAATACCGATGATCCCGTCCCTGGCTACGAACATGAACCGGCCGATCTTTTCCAGGGCAAAGGAATCTGACTTAAAAGGTCCAGGAAAGGATTCACCAAAGATGAGATACACGATTGCAAGAACGATTATTATGGCGAACGGCCATCCCATGGAACGCCTCGAAGCTTCCCATGTCAGAATTATTAACATCCAGCCCAGAATGGCGTTTATAGGTGTAGTAAATTCCAGGGCAAAAAGCAGGGATTCATAGAAGATGGCATAGTACAATGGTGGTACCAGGCTCAAAACTGCGAGCGCCACATCGTACCATGGGATGCCTTTCGTCCTGGCTCCTGTTTTAAATGGCAACAGCAAAAATGCCAGGAACAGAATAATACCCAGGAAAACACCTATATGCTGGGAACCTGAAAGGCTTTTGCCGAAAATCATCGGCAACAGGTCCAGTACATAGATGACGCAATAGAGCATATAGATGGCTGAGAGCGCCGTAATAAACGTGCCCCAGCCAAAGTGTATTCCTGGTTTCTTATTTACCCCTTCTAAAACTTGTTCAGACCGCCCGCTGGATTCGCTCAATTATTGTCCCCTGGTTATTTCGCGGCTGGAGCCGGTACCGGCTTATTTAATATCTTCTGCTGTTTAGCCTCTGCATCAGCGTTCCAGACGCCTTTTTCCTTCAGGTATTTGATGGTTCCGGGATGAAAGGGTAAAAATTGACCGGCTACAATGTCTTTCATTACATAATCTTTGGCTAAGGGAGCCATCTTGACGAACTCATCCCAGTGATCGTAGAAGAGTTTTACCGTTGCATAGATAGCGTCTTCGTTGGTACCCGGACGGGCATCAAAGGAGGAAGGTATCCTGACTGCAGGAACATCTTTATCCTGACTGCGATAAGTGCCGGCAGGAATGACACCGGGTACAACCCAGATCGCATCAGCAAACTGGGCTACCTTGTCGGGGGTTACAGGAATAACGACATCTTCTTGCT